>JBEKTU010000108.1:0-16161 GCA_049515735.1 Bryobacteraceae bacterium | reverse complement strand
CGGCTACATCTTTTCGGGACAGCGCGGCACCGGCAAAACCACCGTCGCGCGCATCCTGGCGCGCTGCCTGAACTGTGTCGATGGCCCCACCGCCGCGCCTTGCGGGGTGTGCGCAAGCTGCCGGGAAATCACCGCCAGCGGCGCCGTGGACGTCATCGAAATCGACGCCGCTTCCAATCGCGGCATCAATGAAATGCGCGAGCTGCGGGAGAACGTGCGCTACCAGCCGGCGCGCGACCGCTACAAGGTGTTCATCATCGACGAAGCGCACCAGATCACCAACGAGGCGTTCAACGCGCTGCTGAAGACCATCGAAGAGCCGCCGCCATGGGTGGTCTTCGTGCTGTGCACCACGGAAGCGCACAAGATCCCCGCCACCATCGCCTCGCGCTGCCAGCACTTCAGCTTCCGCTCGGTGGGTTTCGAGGACCTCACCGCGCGCATGGCGTGGATCTGCCAGCAGGAAGGTATCGAGGCCGATGCCGAAGTCCTGGCCGTGCTGGCGCAGGCCGGCGAGGGCAGCGTCCGCGATTCCCTCTCGGCGCTCGACCAGGCTATCGCCTGCTGCGGTGCTAAGCTAGACGCCGCCGAGGTGCGCGCGCTGCTGGGCGCCTTTTCGCTCGAGTCTCTGGAAATGGTCACCCAGGCGCTGGTTTCGAACGATTCGCGCCGCATGTTGGAAGTGGTCGATGAACTCGAGCGCAACGGCCACAACCTCCAGCACTTCAGCCGCGAGCTGGCGCGCTACTTCCGCAACCTCCTGGTCGAGCGCATATCCGGCGCGGACACGCGCCTGGTGGCCGCCTCCGCCGCCGAGCGCCGGAAACTGGCGGAGATCGCTTCCCAATTCTCCGAAGAGGACCTCAGCCGTTACCTCCAGCTCACGCTCGATCTGTTCCGCGATTTGCAGTTTTCATTGCAACCGCGCTTCCACCTGGAGATCGGCCTCGTCCGCCTGGTGCAAGCCGGCCGCTTGCTGCCTATCGAAGAAGCGCTGGCCCAGATGAGCGTAGCGGGTCCCCCGCCTGTTCAGTCCGTTCCGGCCGCCAGCCCGGCACAACCGCCGCGCATCGGTCCATCACCCTTCGATCTCGACCGGGCCAAAAAGACCGCGGGTGCCCCCGCGCCCGCCGGCGATCCGCGCGAGCGCCTGCACTCCTATTTGCGCGAGAAGGGTCTCACGCACCTCGCCGACGCCGTCGAAAACGCCCGCATCACCGTTTCCGGCGCCGATCTGAACGTGATCGCGCCGAAATCGTACGCCCTGTACTTCAACGACCGCGCCATGGCCGACGCCGCACGTGAAGTCTTCGGCCGGCCCCTGCGCTTGAAAATCGCCATCGATGACGCCGGCGAGCCAGACTCGCTTCCGACGCCCGCCGCCGGCAATAACGAAGATGAAGCCACCGCCCGCGCGCTGGCCAACCCCGAGGTCCGGCGCTTCCGGGAAGTGTTTGGCGGCGAAATCCGCAAAGTTCGAAACCTCAAGGAGTAACCACGTGAAATTACCCGGCAACATTCAGCAGATGCAGCAGATGATGCGCCAAGCACAACAAGTGCAAGAGAAGCTTCAGCAGGAGGTCGCCCAAATCAGGGTGGAAGCCTCCGCCGGCGGCGGTATGGTCACGGTGCAAATGGACGGCCAGAAGAACCTGCTCAAGGTCAAGATCGACCCCGAAGTGGCGGGCGACGTCGAGATGCTGCAGGACATGGTGGTAGCCGCCTGCAACGAAGCCGTCAAGAAGGTCGATGGCGAGATCCAGCAGAAGATGGGCGGCATGCTTGGCGGTATGGGCCTGCCTCCGGGTCTGATTTAGCGATGCCTGACTTCGCCGAACCGCTGGCCCGTCTCATCGACCAATTCAAACGCCTGCCCGGCATCGGCCAGAAATCCGCGCAGCGCATCGCATTTCACGTGCTGCGCACCGGCCGCGAAGACGCGGAACATTTGGCGCAGGCTCTCCTGGACGTCAAGGACAAGCTGGGTCTCTGCCGCCTCTGCAACAACATCAGCGACAGCGACCTGTGTCTTTACTGCCGCGACGCTGCCCGCGATCCGAAAGTGGTCTGCGTGGTGGAGGAGCCGACTAACATCGTCGGCATCGAAACCACGCGCCAATACGAAGGCCGCTACCACGTGTTGCACGGCGCGCTCTCGCCGCTGCGCGGCATCGGCCCCGAGTCGCTCAAAATCAAGAGCCTGGTGGAACGCATCGGCCAGGGTGAAATTCAGGAAGTGATCGTCGCCACCAATCCCACGGTGGAAGGCGAAGCCACGGCCGTGTACCTGGCGCGCCTGTTGAAACCCCTCGGCGTCAAGGTGACCCGCATCGCCATGGGCGTCCCCGTCGGCAGCGACCTGGAATTCGCCGACGAAGTCACGATGTCGAAGGCTATGGAAGGCCGCCGCGAGATGTAACTTCCTTCAACCCTCCGTCCACCATTGCACCGATCTCCAGATTCACAATCCGGTTCGGCTCGCGCTCCTGGGCCAGCTCCACCTTCAGGTAGTTTTCCGTGAGCGCGATCCCCGCCTCGTGCAGCGTTACCGCGGAAAGCGTCTTTCCCACCATGCTTTCGCGAAAGGCGCGATTCTTCGCCGCCGCCAGTTCCCGCAGCGCGCGGTTGCGCTCCTTGCGCACCGCCATGGGTACCGCATCCGGATCTTCCGCCGCCGGCGTCCCTGGCCGCTCCGAATAAGTGAACACGTGCAAATACGTGAACGGCAAGTCCGCAATGAAGCGCCGGTCTTCTTCGAAATCGGCCTCGGTTTCGCCCGGAAATCCCGCCATCACATCCGCGCCGATGGCCGCATCCGGCATCAGCGCCCGCGCTTTGAGTATGCGGTCCGCGTAGTGCCTCGGCCGGTACTTGCGGTGCATGCGGCGCAGGACGCGGTCCGAGCCGGTCTGCAAGGGCGCATGCACGTGCTTGGCAATGCGCGAAGACTCCGCCATCAAGCCCAGCAGGTCGTCGGAAAAATCCATCGGTTCCACGGAACTCAGCCGCAGCCGTTCCACGCCGGTTTCGGCCAACAGCAGCCGAATCAGATCAGCCAGACGCATGGCGCTCCCCGGTTCCCTGCCCCACCGCCCCAGGTTGACCCCGCTCAGCACGATCTCGCGATATCGCGCCGCCAACCCGCGCACCTGCTCCACCACCCGCCCGGCCGGCGCGCTGCGGCTTGGCCCCCGTACAAATGGAATGATGCAGAACGAGCACCGGTTGTTGCATCCATCCTGAATCTTGAGGTTGGGACGCGTCCGGTCACCAGCCGCATCTTCCACCGGGGAAGACAAAAAATCGTGCTGTGCGAAAATGTCGCCGACGTGGATATTGCCGTGGTAGGGCGCAACCGTCACCAACTCCGCGATCTCGGTCTTGTGCGAGTTCCCCACCACCCACTCGACACCCGCCAGCGACGCCAGTTCCTCCGGGGCGCGCTGCGCATAACAGCCCGTCACCAATATGCGCGCGGCGGGATTCTCACGGTGAACGCGGCGGATGGTTTGCCGCACTTCATCGTCTGCCGTAGACGTAACCGTGCAGGTGTTCAGGACCACCAGGTCCGCGCTCGCGCGCACCTCAGCCGCTTCCAGACCTTTGGCCGCCAGCAGCGCTTCCAGGGCGGCGCCATCCGCCTGCGTAGCCCGGCAACCGAAGTTTTGGACGAAGAATTTCCCCACGTTTCTTTCATTATATGTGTACTGCCGGCACGCAACCGTCCTTCCCGCGACCCCGCGATATACTGGTAGCTTAGACTCAGAGCATCGCACCGCCCCATGGCTGAAATGAGCGTCATCTGGCTGCGTGTGGCCGCGGGACTGTACTCGCTCGGCCTCCTGCACGCCATCCTCACGTTGGTCCGCCGCCGCGAACACCTGTTCCGCGTGGCGCTGGGCGCCTTCGCCTTGGGATCGGTCTTCCACTTCGTGTCCATTGTCGAAGAGGGCCTCGTCAACCACCGCTGCCCCATTACCAACTTCTACGAAACCCTTTCCATGTGCGCCTTCCTCATCGTGGTGCTCTACCTGTTGGTCCACTGGCGTTACAAAGTGGAAAGCCTCAGTGTGTTCATCTTCCCGCTGGTCTTCGTGATGGCCCTGGTCGCTACCCTTGGCAACCCCGTCAGCGCGTGGAGTAGCCCGGTGGTGCGCAACGCCTGGCTGACGGTACACATCGTGCTGGTGCTGCTGGGCTATGCGGCGCTCCTGTTTAGCGCTGTGGCCTCGGTGGTCTATCTCTTCCAGGAGCGTGAGCTCAAAACCAGGAAGCCACACAAATCTTATTACCGGCTGCCCGCGCTAGGCACGCTGGACGATCTCATCTCCAAGACCATGGCCGTGGGCTTCGTGCTCATCACCCTGGCCGTGGTCGCCGGCAGCACGTGGGCCTTTATCGAATTGAAGACGGCTTGGATCAGCCAGCCCAAGATCGCCATTTCGTTCTTCACCTGGGGCGTCTACCTGGCGCTGGTGTGCCTGCGAGTGGCCGCGGGATGGCGCGGGCGGAAAGCCGCCATTATGACCGTGGCGCTGGTCGGCTTCTCCGCCATCACCTGGGCCGCGCACGCCCGGCTGGGCGCCGTGCTGCTGAAACAATGAAGCTCCTCATCACCGGCGTGAGCCACAAGACGGCGCCCGTCGAGGTGCGCGAATGCCTGGCGTTCCGCGAGGAAGCGCTCCCCGCCGCGCTGGCCGATCTCAAGCGGCGCGAGGGCGTCGCCGAAGCCCTGATCCTCTCCACCTGCAACCGCGTCGAGGTCACCGTCACCACCGAGGACAGCGCCGACCCGCAGGCCATAGTCGATTCCTTCCTCGCCGATCACAAGGCCGTCAGCCCTCATACCATCGGGCCGCATCTCTACCGGCATGAGGGCCGCGACGCCATCCATCACCTCTTCCGCGTGGCCGCCAGCCTGGATTCCATGGTGGTCGGCGAGCCGCAGATTCTGGGACAGCTCAAAGCCGCCTACGCCGCCGCCAAGGATTCCGGCGCGGTATGCGGCTGGCTGGAGGGCCTGCTCACGCGCGCGTTCAGCGTGGCCAAGCGCGTGCGGTCGGAGACAGGCATTGGCCAGATGGCGGTATCGGTGAGTTATGCCGCGGTGGAGCTGGCGCGCAAGATTTTCGGATCGCTCGCCAACCGCACGGTGATGATCGCGGGCGCGGGCAAGATGTCGGAGCTGGCGGCGCGCCACCTGCGCCGCTCGGGCGCGTCTCACGTCTTCGTCACCAACCGCACGCACGATCGCGCCCTGGAGATGGCCCGGCTGTTTCAAGGCACGCCCGTCGAGTACACCCGCTTTGTGGCCATGCTGCCCGAGGTGGACATCCTGATCGCTTCCTCGGGCGCGCCGCACTACATCCTGCACAAGGACGAGATGCAGCGCGTCATCGCCGCGCGCCGCAACCGGCCCATGTTCCTCATCGATATCGCGGTGCCGCGCAACATCGAGCCCTCGGTCAACGAAATCGACAATGTCTTCCTGTACGATATCGACGACCTCCAGGAAGTGGTGAACGCCAACCTGCGTGAGCGCTTGAAAGCGGCCGAGCGCGCCGAGTCGCTGGTGGCGGAAGAGGTGGAGCGCACGATGGCGCGGCTCAAGGTGGCTGAAGTCACGCCCACCATCGTCGGTTTGCAGGAGCAGCTTGAGCAGATACGCGCGGGGGAAATCGAAAAGGCGCGGCGCAAGTACGGCCCGTTCACGCCGGAGCAGGAGCAGGCCATCGAGGCGCTGTCGCGCGGCATCATCAATAAGGTTGCGCATGGGCCGATTTCCGAAATCCGCAACCATGCCGGCCACCCCGAGGGTGCGCACGTGATCGCCGCCATCCGCAAGGCGTTCCACCTCCAGGATTGATTCATGCTGGTCATCGCATCGCGCGGTTCGCAACTGGCACTGTGGCAGGCCCGTTGGGTGGAGCGGCAACTCACCGCCGCCGGGGCCGTGTGCCGCATCGAAATCATCAAGACCACCGGCGATAAGATCATCGATGTGCCGCTCGCCAAAGTCGGGACCAAGGGCTTGTTCACCAAGGAGATTGAAGAAGCCCTGCTGGACGGGCGCGCGGATCTGGCGGTGCACAGCCTGAAGGATCTGCCGACCGAGCTGCCCGAAGGCCTGGTGCTGGCCGCCGTGCCCGAGCGCGAGGACCCACGCGACGCCGTGGTGGGCCGCGCGCTCGCCGATCTGCCTTCCGGCGCCAGGGTCGGAACCAGCTCGTTGCGTCGCGCCGCGCAACTGCGCAAGCTCCGTCCGGACCTGACGGTGGAATCGGTGCGCGGCAATCTGGATACGCGCCTGCGCAAGCTGGATGAAGGCCGGTACGACGCCATCCTGCTGGCTGCCGCCGGCCTGAAGCGCCTCGGCTGGGGCGGCCGCATCGCGGAAATCCTGGCGCCGGAGGTGATGTGCCCGGCCGTCGGCCAGGGAGCGCTGGCGCTGGAAACCCTTGCCAGCGGCGCCGGGTTCGACGCCTGCGCTGCACTGGACCACCCCGCCACTCACGCTGCCGTCACGGCCGAGCGGGGCCTGCTGGCCGCGCTGGGTGGCGGATGCCAGGTGCCCATCGGCGCCCACGCCACCACGGCAGGCGCGCGCCTGCGCCTCGAAGCCATGGTGGCCTCGCCCGATGGCGCCGAGCTGGTGCGCGGCGAATCCGAAGGCGCGCTTGCCGAAGCCGAAATGGTCGGCCGACAACTGGGTGCCGAATTGCTGGACCGTGGCGCGCGCAAGATCCTCGAGGCGGTATATGGGTAAGGTCTATCTCGTCGGCGCCGGCCCGGGCGATCCGGAGCTCATCACCATCAAGGGCCGCCGCATCCTGGAGCAGGCCGACGCCGTCTTCTTCGATCACCTGGCCCCCTCCGCGCTCCTCGATCTGGCCCCGCCCCACGCCGAGCGCATCTATGTCGGCAAGAAGAAGTCCGTCCACGCCTTTACCCAGGAAGAGATTTGCGCCATGCTCATCGAGCGCGCGCGCCGCGGCCTCACCGTGGTGCGCCTCAAAGGCGGCGACCCCTTCATCTTCGGACGCGGTGGCGAAGAGGCCGAAGCTCTGGCCGCCGCCGGCATCCCGTTCGAAATCGTCCCCGGCGTCACCACCCCGCTGGGCATCGCCGCCTACAGCGGCGTGCCGCTCACGCATCGCGAGCACACCTCCGTTGTCACCTTCGTAACCGGCCACGCGGTTCGCGCCATCGACTGGGACAAGGTGGGCCTGGCCGAGACGCTGGTGATTTTCATGGGCCTCACCACGTTTCCCGAAATCGCGCGCGAACTGATGGCCCGCGGCCGTTCCCCCGAAACTCCAGCCATGGCCGTCCGCTGGGCCACCCGCCCCGACCAGGAGGCCCTCACCGGCACGCTGGCCACGCTGCCCGGCCTCATCGCCGGGCGCGCCATGAAGCCCCCGGCCACCATCATCGTGGGCGAGGTGGTGCGCCTGCGCGACAAGCTCAACTGGTACGAGCGCCTTCCGCTTTTCGGCAAGCGCATCGTGGTGACGCGCGCCAAAGGCCAGGCCGACGCTCTTACCGCGCGCCTCGGCGCGCTGGGCGCCGCCGCCATCGAGATACCCACCATCGAGATCCGCCCCGCCGCCGATTACGCCGCGCTCGACCGCGCCATCGCCAATCTCTCCTCCTACGACTGGCTGATCTTCACCAGCGCCAACGGCGTCCGCTTCTTCCTGGACCGCCTGGACCGTTCCGCCACCGATCTGCGCGCGCTGCGGGCCAAAATCTGCGCCATCGGCCCCGCCACGCGCACTGCCCTCGAAGCGCTGCACTTGAAGGTGGACCTCATGGGCAAGGAATACGTCGCCGAAGGCCTGCTGGAAGCTTTCGCGCCGCACCCTCTTGCCGGCCAGCGTGTTCTGCTGCCGCGCGCGGCCGTGGCGCGCGACCTGGTGCCCGCGGAACTGGCCCGCCGCGGCGCCCATGTCGACGTGGTGGAAGCTTACGGCACCGTGGTCCCCGATGAGGCCGCCCGGCAGGCCCGCGAAGTGTTCGGCGTTGCGCCCAAGCCCGATTGCATCACCTTCACCAGTTCCTCCACGGTCGAGAACTTCGTCGCCGCCGCGGGCGCGGAAACGCTGGCCGGCGTCCCGGTGGTTTCCATCGGCCCGGTCACTACGCGCACCGCCCGCAGCCTGGGAATCGAGATCACGGCGGAGGCGCGCGTCTTCACCGTGGACGGCCTTGTGGAGGCCGTCCTCGGGTTGTACACTGGAGTGACTCCTCCGACAACCGAATGAGCGCGCACATCATCGGCATCGCGGGTCCCTCCAGCTCCGGGAAGACCGAGCTGGCGAAGCAGCTTGCTCAGAAGCTGCCCGGGACCTCCATCGTCTCACTCGATTCCTACTACCGCGGCGTGGGACACATCCCGCTCGAAGAGCGCAAGAAAGTGAACTTCGACCATCCCGACTCCCTGGAATGGGAACTGCTCCACCAGCACCTCCAGGCCGTCGCGGCGGGCCGCGCTTTCGAGGAGCCGGTCTACTCTTTCGCCGATCACACCCGCACCTCCCGGACCAGGCGCATCGAGCCCGGCGATTTCGTAATCGTGGAGGGCCTTTTCGCCCTCTACTGGCCCGAGCTACGCGCCATGCTGGATACCAAGGTGTATGTCCGGACCGATCCCGACGTATGCTTCAATCGCCGGCTGGCGCGCGACGTGGCCGAGCGCGGCCGCACGCCCGAATCGGTTCGCGAGCAGTACCAGCAGACCGTGCTGCCCGGCGCCGAATGGTTCGTCTACCCCACCATGAAGTACGCCGACCTGGTGGTTTCGGGCGAAGAGCCGTTGGCGACATCCACCGGCGCCGTTTTGAACGCCCTCCACAAGGCCCCGGCCGCCACCGGCGGAAGATGACGAACTCCCCCTTTCTGACGCGCGCGGTGCTCAAGAACTACAAGAGCATAGAGGCCTGCGACGTGGATCTCGATTCGCTCACGTTTCTGGTGGGCGCGAACGGGGCCGGCAAAAGCAACTTCCTGGATGGCCTGCGGTTCGTCGCCGATGCCCTGCGCACGTCTCTCGACCATGCCCTGCGCGAGCGCGGCGGCATTCAAGAAGTGCGCCGGCGCTCCGGCGGCCATCCCACGCATTTCGGAATACGGTTGGAGTTCGCCGTGCCCGGCGGCACCAGCGGCAGCTACGCATTCCGCATCGCGGCCAAGGCCAGCGGGGGCTTCGAGGTGCAACACGAAGAGTGCGTGCTGAGGGGCAGCGAAGCGTTGTCGGGCGAGATCCGATTCAGCGTTCCGGGAGCGGCCACCGCCTCCGACCGTCTCTACCTGCCGGACGCTTCCGCCGAATTCCGGCCGGTGTGCGACGCGCTGGCGCGCATGGGCTTTTACAGCTTGAATCCCGACCGCATCAAGGACCTGCAACTGCCCGACGCCGGCGAGCTGCTGGCGCGGGATGGGAGCAACATCGCCTCGGTGCTGGATCGCATGGCCAAGCGCCAGCCGCAGGCGCGGTCCAGGATTGAGGAATATCTTTCGAAGATCGTCCCGGGCGTGCGCGGCGTCGAGGTCAAGCCCGTCGGGCCGCGCGAGACGCTGGAATTCCGCCAGGACGTTCCCGATCCCGAGAACCCCTGGCGTTTTCTGGCCGGCAGCATGTCGGACGGAACTTTGCGCGCGCTGGCCGCGCTGGTGGCGTTGTTTCAGTCCGCCAGTGTGCCGTTGACCGCCCTGGAGGAGCCGGCCGCTGCTCTGCATCCCTCCGCCGCCGGGGTCTTGCTGGACGCCTTGCTGGAATCGAGCGCACTGCGCCAGGTTCTGGTCACCAGCCACAACGCGGACCTGCTCGACAGTTTCAAAGTCAAGACCGCCTCCGTGCTGGCGGTCCTGGCGGAGAATGGGAACACGCGCATGGCCCGGCTGGATGCGGTTGGAAGAGAAGCGCTCGAGCAACAACTGCACACCGCCGGCGAGCTATTGCGCATGGACCAGGTGCGGCCGGAACCCGGGATCTCCACGCGGCAAATGAGGCTGTTTGATGAAGGCGGGGTGTAGACCACCCATGGATGTTCAATCAGCGGGCTGGAGGGTTGCCACATTCTGCGACACGGTGTCGCTTTTTTTAGCCAGCAGTCAGGGAGGTGACGTGCCCCGCCGCCGGCCTATTAAGGTCTTCAGCTATTGAACCCTGTGAATTCATTTGGCCAATGCATTGCTCGTACTTCTGTGACCAGGCACTTACCGATCAAACGTTGCCGCGTCCCTGTCAGGGATGGGACGCGCAAGTAGGATACTGCGAGGAGAACGGGGGTATCGAGGGAAATCCATGTCAGATGCTCGGGAATTGGAAGCTCAGCGATTAATCCGTCCACTACGCTGTGAATGTGGGAATTCGGCGGATAAGCGAGGTGGAGGTGTCTACCCATGCGACTCCGAGGGTCACAGGACGGCATTCAGCGATCTCGTTTACTGTGATCGCTGCGATAAGATTCTCGTGCGCGAAACCGGCCAACTTCTCCGGCATCGCTCCCTATTCACTTCGGCCACCGCGAGTTGGTAGCCCTGCTTTTGGTTCCATAGTCCAGCTTCCACTGTTTTAAGGACACCAACGAGAGGCACGCGTCCTGCACAAGCGCCTTGAAAACCCGCTTTCGGGAGACAGATCCCTTGACGAATCTACTCCACCGGCGCGTAGTATCCCAGGCGCCAGTAGGCGTGCAGCGGAGGCAGGCCGCGCGGTGGGACCACTTTGACCTGAACGTGGTGATAGCGGCCGTCGCGCTGCTGGCCGGTGGGCGAGAAGCCCAGCACATAGCGGTTGCGCAACTCGATGCCGATCTTGGCGGCGATGTCCGGAAGCTCGGACGGGCTGGCCGGAAAGTGGCGGCCGCCGGTCTGCTCGGCGACCTCGTTCAGCAGCCCCGGCCCGGCCGCTTCCTCGGGCGTGCGCCCGCGCGCGTTGTCGGCCTCGTACACTCCGATGGCATAAATCAGAGTGTCGCTCTCGCGCACCAGGTTCTTGACCTCGCCTTCGGTGTAGCGGCTGCTGTTGTCGCCGCCATCGGAGATGATCAGCAGGGCCTTCTTGTTCTTGGTCGATTTCTTCATCTCGTGCAGCGAGAGGAAGATGGCGTCGAGCAGCGCGGTGCGTCCCTTGGACTGCGCGAAGGTGAGCTGATTCTGGATCTCCTCGACGTTCTGCGTCAGCGGCACCACCATCTTCGGCTGGTCGTTGAACTCCACCAGGAAAAACTCGTCTTCCGGATTGGCGGTCTTGAAGAACGTGGCCGCCGCCATGCGCGAGAGGCGCAGCTTGGGCCCCATGCTTCCGCTGATATCGAAGACCAGGCCGACCGCCACCGGCTCGTCGTCCATGGCGAAGTGCGTGACGGTCTGTTCCACGTGGTCGTCGAAGACCTTGAAGTGCTCCTTTTCGAGGCCGGTTACGGGGCGGTTCATGGGGTCGCACACGGTAACCGGAACCAGCACCAGGTTGGTATCGACGCGGAGATTGGCGGTGGGCCTCTTCTGCTCCGGCGCACTGGCTTTGGGACGCGGCTGGATGGCAACCTGCGCGTGGAAAGCGAGTGGCGCCAACAAGCCCAGCCCGAGCACCCACCCGACCAGCCGCCGCGAACCTCGCATGGTCCCTCGCACAGTATTGTACCGCTCCGCCACGGAAATTCGGTTACAATAGATTCTTGGCGGAGGTGGGTCTTCTCGAGTAGCAGTCGAGCCGCAGTCGCAAGCCACGGTCCTTCTGTAGTCCGGGAAGCTTCGCGTGCCCTTTTTTCCCTTTTTTTCCCCGACGATTGCCGCATCTGTGGCCGGCCTTTGGCTGGAGCGGCCCGCATCCCGGTCTGCCGCGAATGTTTGAAGGCGCCCGAGCCGCTGAGCGCGGAGTTTTTCTGCGTCAGTTGCCGAACCCCATTTCAGAACGCCTTTCCGCTGGACGCGGAAGGCCGCTGCGCTCTGTGCCGGTACGGCCTGCGGGGCTTCGACGCAGCTTACTGCTTCGGCACTTACGAAGGCGTGCTGCGCGAATTGATCCACCTCTACAAGTACGGCCGGATCAAGACGCTGGCGCGCCCGCTGGGCGCGATGCTGGCCGCCGCTCTGCCGCGGGACGATCGGTTCGATGCCGTGACGCCGGTTCCGCTTCACTGGCGCCGGCAGTGGCAAAGGGGGTTCAACCAATCGGAGTTGCTGGCGCGGGTCATCGCGCGGCGTTGCGGCATTCCCGTCATCCCTGCGCTGAAGCGCGTGCGGCCCACGCTCGCCCAGGCCGGCCTCAGCAACACCGGCCGGCGCCAGAACGTGGCGGCCGCTTTTCGCCCCCGGCGCGCTCCTTGGTGTCAGGCCGTGGAGGGCAAGCGCATTCTGCTCATCGACGATGTCATGACCACCGGTTCCACGGCGGCCGCTTGCGCCTTGGCCCTCAAGCGGATCGGCGCGGCCAAGGTCGCGCTCTTGACAGTGGCCCGCGTGGACCGCCGCATGGCGGTTCGTTCCACGTTGGGGGGAGTTTCCTGAATGGCCGGCGATCGACTGCAAAGACCGGTGCTGGTGCTCAACGCCAGCTATGAGCCCATCAACATCTGCGCCGCGCGCCGCGCCCTGGTGCTGGTGCTGAAAGGGGTGGCGTCGGCCGAGGAGGAATCCCTGAACGCGGTCCATTCGGCGCGGGCGGCGATTCGCCTGCCGTCCGTCATACGGCTCCTGGAATACCGGCGCATCCCCCATCAGACGCGGGCGCTCTCGCGCAAGAACATTCTCATGCGCGACCGCTACACCTGCCAGTATTGCCATCGCACGCTGCCCTCGAGCGAGCTGACGCTCGATCACGTAGTCCCGCGGTCGCGCGCCGGTGAATCGGCCTGGGAGAACCTGGTGGCCTGCTGCCACACTTGCAACAACCGCAAGGGCGGCCGGACTCCCGAAGAAGCCGGCATGAAACTGGTGCGGCAACCGCGGCCGTTCAGCCTGCACACCAGCCGTCACCTGATGCGCATGCTGGGCAAGAGCGACGCCCAATGGCGGAAGTACCTGTTCTACTGATATAGGGCGCTAGAATTGTCTTCTAGCCCATGAAGACATTCACCATCGCAGTGATCGCGGGAGACGGCGTCGGCCTCGAAGTCGTTCCCCAAGCCAAGCGCGTTCTGGAAAAGATCGCCAGGAAACATGACGTAGCCTTCGCGTTTCAGGATTTCGAATGGGGCGCGGAGCACTATTTCCGCTGGGGGCGCATGATGCCCGCCGGGGCCATCGACCTGCTGCAACCTTGCGACGCCATTCTGCTGGGCGCCGTGGGGCATCCGGAAATCCCCGACCACACCACCCTCAACGGGCTGCTGCTGCCCATCCGGCGGGCGTTCGACCAGTACGCCAACGTGCGGCCGGCGTATCTGTATCCGGGCGTCCAATCGCCGCTGGCGGGGCAGAAGGGCGGCGACATCGATATGGTGGTGGTGCGGGAAAACACCGAGGGCGAGTATGCGCAGGTGGGCGGGTTCGTCTACCAGTACCAGCCGGAAGAGATCGCCATTCAGACTTCGGTGTTCACGCGGCGGGGCATCGAGCGCGTGGTGCGGTTCGCGTTCGAGCTGGCGGTGAAGCGCAATCGGAAGAGGCGCGTCACGTCGGTCACCAAGTCCAACGCGCAGGGCTACAGCATGGTGCTGTGGGACCGCGCGTTTCAGGAAGTGGCGGCGCAGTACCCGGGCATCGAGACCGAGTCGCTGTTGGTGGATGCGGCGGCCATGAATTTTATTCGGCGGCCGCAGAGTTTCGACGTAGTGGTGGGCTCGAACCTGTTCTCCGATATCCTGAGCGACATTTCCGCCATCATCATCGGGAGCATGGGCCTGGCGGCCTCGGCAAACCTCGATCCGTTGCGGCGGTTCCCCTCGATGTTCGAGCCGGTGCATGGCTCGGCGCCGGACATTGCCGGGAAGGGTCTAGTCAATCCGCTGGCGACGATTCTGAGCGCGGCCATGATGCTCGACCACCTGGAGATGGGCGAGGCGGCGCGCGCGGTGGAGTCGGCGGTGGCAGCGGTGCTGGCGGAGGGCCAGGTGCGCACCCCCGATCTGGGCGGGAAGAGCAGCACGGAAGAAGTGGCTGACGCGGTGCTGGAGAAGCTGAGCTGGTGAAGCCGCCTGCGCAGCGCGAGCGCACCGGCCGTCATGCGTTTCTGGTAGCTGCGGGCATTCTGGCGAGCCGCATCGTGGGGCTGGTGCGGCAGCGCGTCTTCGGATACTATTTCGGGCTGTCGGACGCGGCGGACGCGTTCAACGCCGCCTTCCGGATCCCCAATTTCCTGCAGAACCTGTTCGGCGAAGGAGTGCTTTCGGCGTCCTTCATTCCGGTGTACGCGCGGCTCGTGGCGGAGGGCGACGAGGAAGAATCGGGGCGCGTGGCGGGCGCGGTGGGCGCGATCCTGGCGCTGGCCACGGCGGTGCTGGTGCTGGTGGGCGTGGTGGCCACGCCGTACCTGATCTACGCCATTGCGCCGGGCTTTCATGGCGCGAAGCGCGAGCTGACCATCCGGCTGGTGCGGATCCTGTTTCCGGGCGCGGGCCTGCTGGTCTTCTCGGCGTGGTGCCTGGGGATTCTGAACAGCCATCGCAAGTTCTTCCTCTCCTACACGGCGCCGGTGATCTGGAACGCGGCCATGATCGCCACGCTGGCGATCTACGGGGGCCTCGAGCAGAGCGCGCTGGCGGTCAACCTGGCGTGGGGTTCGGTGATCGGCAGCGGGTTGCAGTTCGGGGTGCAGTTGCCGGTGGTGCTGCGGCTGACGCGGAAGCTGCGATTCCGCCTCGACGCGCGCGCGGGGCACGTGCGCGAGGTGTTGCGCAACTTCGCTCCGGTGTTTGTGAGCCGGGGCGTGGTGCAGATCAGCGGATACGTGGACCAGTTGCTGGCCAGCAAGCTGGGCGAGGGCGCGGTGGCGGGGCTGACCAATGCGCAGTCGATCAACACGCTGCCGGTGAGCCTGTTCGGGATGGCGGTGTCGGCGGCGGAGTTGCCGGCCATGTCGAGCGCCCTGGGCGGCCAGGCGGAGGTGGGCGCGCAACTTCGGCAGCGGCTGGATGCCGGGCTGCGGCAGATCGCGTTTTTCGTGGTGCCCTCGGCCATGGCGCTGCTGGCGCTGGGCGACGTGGTGACGGCAGCGCTGTATCAAACGGGGAAGTTCACGCACGGCGACTCGGTCTACGTGTGGGGAATTCTGGCCGGTTCGGCGGTGGGCCTGCTGGCGTCCACGCTGGGGCGGCTGTATTCGTCCACCTATTATGCGCTCCGGGACACGCGAACGCCGCTGCGATACGCGGTGGTGCGTGTGGCGCTCACCACCGGGTTGGGTTACCTGTGCTCGATTCCGCTGCCGATATGGATCGGGGTCGATCCGCGCTGGGGTGCGGCGGGGCTGACGGCTTCGGCCGGCGTGGCAGGATGGGTGGAGTTCGCGCTGCTGCGCCGGACGCTAAACGGGCGCATCGGGCGGACCGGACTGCCGGGGGTGCTGATGGTGAAGTTATGGACATCGGCGGCGGTGGCCGCGGCGGCGGGGTGGGTGGTGAAGCTCGGTGTCGGGCACCGGGATCATCCGATTAAGGCAGCGGTGGCCATTCTGGGGACGTATGGAGTGGTGTACTTCGCGATCACGTATTGGCTGCGAGTGGAGGAGTGCGCGGGAGCGTTACGGCGATTGGCCAGGCTGAAGCGCTAACCTTTCAGATCCTTGAACGCCTCTTCAATTTCTTTCTTGGCTTCCGGCGTGGGCACCACCAGCGGCAGGCGCGGCGGGCCGCCATAGTAGCCGTTCAAATCCATGGCGTACTTCAGGCCGGGGACGCCGTATTTGGTGGTTACCAGCGCGGCGGGGCGGCCGATGCGGTTCTGCCAGTCCAGACCGGCGGCCTCTTCGCGCGTGCGGTGGGCCTCCCAGATGGCGATCACCGAATAGGGGGCGGCGTTGGCATAGGCCAGGATGGCGCCACACGCGCCCATCAGCAGCGACGGCCACAGCGTCGGCGCGGAGCCTACCAGGACCTGGAAGCCGTGCTTCACTTCGCGGATCATCTGCATCACCTTTTCCAGGTTGCCGGAGCTTTCCTTGATGGCGATGACGTTGGGATGCTCGGAGAGCGCCACTACGGCCTCCACCGGAATATC
>JBEKTU010000107.1:0-16660 GCA_049515735.1 Bryobacteraceae bacterium | reverse complement strand
GCACCCCCAGCTTGGGGGGAGGCCACCGCGATGGTGTGCGAGCCCTGCGAAAGGCTCAGCGTCTGCGGCGCGGTCTGAGCCGCACCACCATCCACGCTGAACTGGCGACCGGACGGACTGGTTTGAATGGTGATCGCGGGGCTAGATTGGATGGTGCCGCTGTAAAGCTGCCAAGCCGTCAGCGGCAAGGGTAACTCCTGGTCGGTGACCGTGACGGTGTAGCTATAGGAGCCGGGAGTGGTAGGCGTGCCGCTAATCTCCCCGGTGAGGTTGCCCAGCGACAGTCCCGCCGGCAGCGCCCCCGCGCTGATAGAGAAGAAATATTCCCCAGCACCACCCGATACCGTGCAGCCAGCCGAGTACGGCGCACCCACGGCTACTGGTCCGGTGACGGGGCTGCAACTCATGGTCAGCGGCGGGGCGTACACATAACCCGAGATGTCCGATATTTCGTAGACCTGCGCTGTGGGCGTTGTGCTGTCGACAACCTGAAGAAAATAACTGTAGTATTGATTAGTATTAGGAGTGCCGCTAATGGCAATGACGCTGCCGGTAGTCGCGCTGAGCGACAAGCCGGAGGGCAAAGGGCCAGAAGGAACCGACCAATGGTAGGGTGGCGTTCCTCCAGAGGCGGTGCAGGTCTGTGTGTAAAAAGTACCGACAACAAGCCAGTTTGAGCTTCCCATGCCGCAAAGCACTAACAGGGACTGCGCCCTAGCCGGGGGAACAAGGCTAATGCACACCGGGATAAAAAGCGCGAATCGCAAATACCAGCGCACCCGTCGAATACTCCTCCCCATCAGAATTCGAGAACACATCTGACCGGACCTCCGCAAATTAGTCTCACCGCGCGCCAGCCGGCCCCGGCGGCGGAGCTTCGGAAGGCAGCCGCAAAGTACAACCAGCCAAGCGGCGGTGATCCCATTCACCCGAGCCCGGGGTCCCTCGGGCGCGGCCTTTGCGGCGTTTCTGTACGACGCATTTGCAAAGATCATTGACATATCCCGCACCGCCACAGGGTCGAGTACGGGTCGATTGTATATCAGATAACTTTGGATAACAAGGCCCTGGAATCCGTAATTTTGGGTCTCGCCCATCCAAAGGCCCCGGCTGATCTTCGCCGGATGCCGGGGTTGCTTTTCATTTAGCTCCCGATTGGACGCCAAACTGCCCGAGGCGTACTCGCAGCCCTTGTTTTCCGTCCGGGAACTTAATTTCCGTTGTTCGAGGATAGTGGGAGGCGCCAACCATCGCGTAATCGGCGAAGCCGAGGGTTAAACCGGAGCCGAGCCCAGATTTGGATTCAATTGTTATCAACGTAGGAAGCAGTTGCGCATCCAGCGAGATATTGTAAGCTTCACTCTTGCCCACCAGGCGGAGATGCTGTTCGCCAGATCCGGGGATGCTTGCGGTCTTGGCTGTTGCCTGCATCCTGTCGGCAATCATCCGAGCCAGCAGAGCGGCTAAGTGATAGGTTCGGAACTGCCGGAGATTCGTCTCGAGAATCTGCGCCTGCTCGCGGCTTAAGCGTTTGGCAAAAAGCTTCCCTCCGGACTGTGCCTGACAAGTCTCACCGCGGCATTCTAGTTTCAGCCCACCCGCCGAATTCCTGGCTTCGAGCGTGGCTTGACCCGGATGGAAGGTCGCTGTGAGATTCCACTCGGTCCCGCTCCCTGCGGTATCGAAAAGAGTGGCCGATCCCGTTGCGGAGAACAGGGCAAGGTCCTTATGGATCGATTCTCCACCGGCAGCCTCGACCATGGCTTTGAACAAGCGGGATCCAAACTCGGCCTGAGTATTGCCGTCCGGCTCAAGGGTTACAAGTAGGGAGTTCTCTCCGCCGGAATTGACCCCCACGGTATGGTGCTGGTCCACATAGCCGGGCTTTCGGATATCGACGAGCGCCTCGCCAAGCCGGAGGGTAATGCTGGCCGTGCCGTTCTTGGTGCTAAGCGGTGACGGCCCGCCCTGAACGGCTATTTCACACTCCGCCGGTTCACAGTGAACCGTCAATACGCCTCTTGGCTCCTCTTCTTTTTGGGGCGGAGGCGGCGGAGGAGGCGGCGGAGGGGGGGCTTTGCGCTGCAATAACTCCATCAGTTTCGCCGAGCCTCCGGCGGCTGCGATTGTCTGCACATTCGCGGGTGTCATCGGAAAACCAACTCCCCGCGCCTCGATGCCTCGCATAATGCGGCCTTCCGTCTCAATACCTTCCCGGACCTGCTGCAAAAGGTCGAGCAGCTTCACCAGTGTGATCGGCCCGCTCGCAGGATTGAGAAAGGGGTCAAGCGTCTGGGGAGAATTCTGGGGTGCTGGAACGGGGCGCTTCTGCCCCGGCAGGGCAGAGGAAATCGATGCACCGATCAGGAAAATGTACAGCAGCAGAGCCTGGACCCGGCCGTGATGCCGGAACCTATTTGTTTTCAATATCATGAGCTCGCCTGATCTTGTCTCGAAGAGCTTGAGCATCCTTGTTTCTTGGGCTGATCCTGAGGATCTGGTCTATCATTCGCTCGGCCGCCAGGTAATCTCCATCTTCGCGAAGTTGCCCAGCTCTTGCCAACAATTCTGAAACACTCGGCGATGCCGGCGGAGGAGCAAGCGCGGTAGGAGATGGAGAAAGAATGCCGGATGGCTTAGCGGCGAGCAATTTGTCAATCTGCACGGTCAAATCGAGCGCCTGTGCCCGAAAGACCTGGTCGCCGGCCAGTGGCTCCAATTCCTGCTGGGCCTCTTTCAGCTCTGATTGCCATTCTTCAGGGGGGCTGCCGGAACTTTTCCGTCGCTGAGCCAGAGAAAGCCGCAGGCGAGCAGCGTCGAGCCGGGCCTCTTTCGCCGCTGGATCTCCACTAAAACGTGAGGCGAGGTTGTTCAACTCCTGTATCTGTCCGCTAATCTCTCCCTCAGCTCCCGATTTTCCCGGGCTGAACATGCGGATTAACGCCAAAGCTGCCACGCTGGTCTTGCCGTGCCAGTCGCGCAATTCCGCAACGCGCACGTATCCGGGCCGGAAGACCTTCGGCCTAACCACCTGGACGTTGATCCACTTCTGATCGCGCGAAGTGGGAAGACGAAGGACATTCAACTGTGTCCCGCTGGACACGGCAGCGATTTTCTTTGCCGTTGCGCCCGGGCCCGCGAATACGTTCGCCGAGGCGACACTGACCACGGCCGTTGCGATGCTGGGTTCGACCGGCACGGGCCGCAGTGCGACGATCCCAGCGATCAGCACCGAGATCGCACAAACCACGATTGCCCCGGCAATACCGAGCGATTTCCAGCGTTCGAGATTCGGCCTCGTGATCTCGGGTGATGTTGCATAGGTTGGGGAGGCCGCCTCGGCCGGTACATCCGAAAAAGGCGGCTGCGAGGGTTGACTGGGTAGGTCCACGGCAGTAGCGGCTGAGGATCCAAAAAGCGTGGCATCGAGATCGACGCTGCCGGCACCGGCTGCGTTCGCCTGCGGCGGGTGCACAAGGGGCGATTCCGCCAAGGTGTCCCCGGCCACTGAGGACGTGGACTGATCGGGTGGCGTAGCTTCTGAGGCGCCATTTTCGGAACCCAGTTCCAAGAGCCGCGACCGGCACAACCGAATGGCTTCCGTAAAACGGACATCTCCCGCGAGCCGGCCTTCCAGGTCGACAACCGCAGCCTGCGCCCTGTCAAGATCCCGACACTTGATTGCAGCCTCAAACTCCGGCAGCAGACGCAAAGCCTCCGACAAGCGCCATTCCTGCGCGTCCTGGCCTTCCGGAACCGCGACACTACTGACAGGCTCCGGCTGAATTCGGGCGGGAGGAATGGCGTTGTCGGAAGGCAGTTGGATACCTGAGAAGCTAGGTGAGGCGTTGCCCCGAAGGGCGTCCAGCACCGTACGCAGATCCGCCGCGAATTCATCACCCGTTTGATAGCGTTGATTGGGATCCTTCTCCAAGCCGCGGGCGATCACCTTTTCCAGTAGCACGGGGAGAGAGGTGTTGCCATCGAACAGAGAATCCGGCTCGCCTAGCACGATCCGCCCGGGGATGAACTTGCTTTGAAACGGATGAACGTATGTGAGGAGTTCAAAGAAGACGACGGCAACGGAAAACAGGTCGGCACGGCCGTCGCTGGGGTTCGCGAGAATCTGTTCGGGCGCCATGTAGTTAGGTGTGCCGAGAATCTGGCCTGCAACGGTAAGCCTGGAACTGGGGAGGCGGGCGATGCCGAAATCCAGCACCTTGGTCCGTCCCTCCTTTGTCAGAAACAAGTTGCTCGGCTTGATATCGCGGTGGATCACGCCATGGCGATGGGCGTGAGCGATAGCATCGCAGATCTCGGC
The DNA here is from genome assembly GCA_049515735.1 of Bryobacteraceae bacterium. Taxonomy (GTDB): domain Bacteria; phylum Acidobacteriota; class Terriglobia; order Bryobacterales; family Bryobacteraceae; genus Fen-178. Next base: position 12,339 of record JBEKTU010000107.1, on the reverse strand, counting down.
AGCGGCCGCGATCTTTGCCTCCACGGGGATGGGTCGGCATTCCTGAATGATCCGCCGGAAGTCCGCGCCTTCTAGCAATTCCATCGCGATGTAGGCGGTGTTCTCCACTTCGCCCAAATCGAAAACCGTAATGATATTAGGGTGTTGCAGGCGGGCACAAGCACGCGCTTCCCGGTAGAACCTCTGACGGATTCCCTGGTCCACATCGACGCCGGTGCGGATTGTCTTAAGGGCGACCGCGCGGTCAAGAGCCGTATCGCGGGCACGGTACACATTGCCCATGGCACCAGTACCCATTTGCTCAATAATCTCGTACCTGCCGAGTTGACTCATGGGACCGACCCTAAAGTGTATAACAAAAATGATCCGGCGATTTGCGGCCCGCGCCGCCGGATGTCGCGTTATGACCGTGACTACCCGCATGGCTTTAGGCGGCTCACACCGGTCGCGTCGAAATGTTCTAAAATGCAAGGGGTTGAAACACGAGGCGGCAAGCATTACTCGAATCGGCAGATACGAAGTCCAGTCCGAAATCGGCCATGGCACCTTCGGTAGGGTGTTTCGCGCCTATGATCCGGTGACGCGGCGGAATGTCGCGATCAAGGTGCTGATAGCCGAGAACGATCCCGATGTCCTCGCACGCTTCTTCCTCGAAGTGCAGGCTACCGCGAAGCTGAAACATAAGAACATCGTCACCATATACGACTTCAACGAGACGCCTCCATACATTGTGATGGAGTTGGTGGAAGGTGAGAGCCTCCAGCAGATCATTACCGACTACACGGCGCTTTCTCTTCTGGAAAAAGTTCGTATTTTGTCCCAGGCCGCCGAGGGCCTGGCATGCGCGCATAAGAATGGCATCGTACATCGCGATATCAAGCCCGCCAATATCATGGTCCTGCCCGATGGTGATGTGAAGGTCATGGATTTCGGCATAGCGCGGGTCAGCGGCGAGACGGAGGCACGCCGGACGCGTCAGGGCGATCTCGTCGGAACGATCCTGTACATGTCTCCCGAACGCATCCAGGGTGCTGAAGCCGATCCCTGTTCGGATATCTTCTCTTTTGGCGCTGTCGGCTGTGAGTTGATCACGGGGAAGCATCCCTTTGAAGGCAAGGACTACGCCACGGTGATCTACAAGATCACGTCGACAGAGGCGCCGCCAATACAACAACTCATCCCGGAATGTCCTGAAGCGCTCGATCTAGTGATCCAGCGCGCGATGGCAAAGGAGCCTGAGGGCCGTTACCAAAGCATGGAGGACGTTCTGCTCGACCTCAAGCCGGTATTGCTGGAGTTGGCACAGGAGCAGGCCGCGCCGGTGATGCGAGAAGTCCAGAGGCTGATCGATTCGGGGCAGTTTAGCGAGGCTCTCGACAGGGTCCACCGCGTACTGGAATTGGATCCAACCAATCCGGAAGCGCGAAGGGTCCACGACTCCTTACAAAAGGACCAGCGGCTCCGGCAGGTTCGGACCAAGGTGGACGCTCTACTCCGCGAAGGCGGGGACCAACTCGCGCAGCGTCAGTTTAACAGAGCAATTCAGTGTTTCGACTCGGCATGGCGTCTCGATTCCTCCGATACCCACGTCAACGACTTGTTGGGGCAAGCGAAGGCTGCTTTGGAGGCCAACCGGCAAGCCAGCCGACTCCTCTCGGAAGCTCGCCGAGAGATGTTGGCCGGTAATTTGGACGCAGCCTATGAGGACGCCGCGGGCGCGCTCAAGGCCGACCCGCACCACCATGATGCGGAGGTGCTCTGCGAGAAACTGAGGCAGCAGATCGAGCAGCGGGACAAGCGACTGCGCGCGGAAAGAGGCATCCACCGTGCGGAAGAACTGCTCGCGCAAAAGGATTTCAGTGGTGCTCGCGCCGTACTAGCCGAGATCGAACCTGAATCGGATCCGGCTGCTATTGACCCCATGCGCGCGCGGATTGAGGCGGAGGAAGCGGAACAGGTGCGGCTCGCCCGCGAACAACGGGTGCAGCAGGGTGTCGCTAGGGCCAGGCAGCAACTGCAGGCGAGCCAACTGGCCGAGGCTGAAGAAACGTTGCGAACGTTGCTGGATGAGTTCCCGGACGCAACGGCGGCATCCAGGTTGTTGGCCACCATCAGGGAACACATCGAGGCGCATCGCCGCGCGGAAGCCATTGGCAAACTAACACAGCAGGCACTGAGCCTCGTTCAGTCACAGGATTTACTTGCGGCCCGTAGGACGCTGGAGAGCGCCTTGCAGAGCTATCCATCCGACGCCGGGCTGCAGCGCCTTCTGGACTGGACACTCGATTTACAGCGGGCGTACGAATGGACGCAGGCGATTGCGGAATTACTGGAACAGGCGCGCACACTCCAAGCCAGCGGAAGGACTGACGATGCGCTGGCGCTGATCAAGCAGGCGCCGACGCAATACGGCAGTGACGCCGCGCTCGCAGAGCTGAAGCGTCAGTTGGAGTTTGATCTCGAGCAGCAGCAATATGCCGCAGGTTTGCGGGATGCCCTGGCCAAAGGCCAAGAGCTCATTGATGCCGGCAGGTTCGCCGATGCGGCAATGGCGCTTGAAGCGTCGTTGGCGCTCTATCCCGCGGAACCGGGGTTCGCCTCTCTGCTTGCGTCGGCGCGGCAGGCCCAAGCTGAGCAGGAGGAACGACAGTCGGTAGCTGAGGTGATGGCTCGCGTCAACGCACTCGGAAGTGGGCAGCAGTGGCAGGATGCTCTAGAGTGTGCCGAGGAAGCACTTAAGCGTTACCCCTACAATGCGACCCTGTCCGAAATGACGGCCCGCACTCGGGAGAACTGGCGGCAGCAACAACAGCAATATAACGTCGCGCGACGCCGTGAGACTATCGAGCAGGCGTTGGCTTCCGGGAATTTGACCCGCGCGGCGAACGAACTCCAAACCGCCCGGCAGGATTCCCCTGGGGAACAGGGTTTCGATGAGCTGGAAGAGAGATTGCGACAAGCGCAAGTTCAGGCGCAATTGGACTCTCTCGAACAGCAAGTGCGCCAGAGCCTGGCCCGAGGCGATCTGGATAGTGCCTCCCAACAGCTAACTGGCGCCCATGGATGGGCAGATCATCCGCGCTGGCAGGCACTGCAGCGGGAACTTGTGCGGCGGCAGGGATACCAACATTCCTTGCAGAGAGCGAGACAGCTCAACGAGCTAAAGGACTACCAGGCCGCCAAGGAACTCCTGGAACAACTGGTTCGCGATAACCCGCCAGATAACGAGGCGGCAACTCTGCTCCCCGTGATCAGGAGCGAGCAGCGTCGTGTTGAGAGTGAGCGGGCGTACCGGGAGGCTTTGGAGGAGGCCGAAAGGTTACGCCGTGCCGGAGATTACAACAGGGCTCAACAAGTACTCCAGGAAGCAGTGCGCCAGGCTCTCGACCAACGCGCCGAAGAGTTGTTAAAGACCGTCATCGCAGAACGCGGACAAGTCGAACGACAAAGACTGTTCGAGCAAGGGAAGAAGGACATCCGCGACCTGATCGACCGAGGCGCAATTCAGAATGCGCTTGCTGCAATTGACAAGCTGCAGCGAGATTTCCGTGAGGATCGTGAATTGGGGCAGCTTCGTGCGACCGCGGAACAACAGCGGGATCTAATCGAAGCGCTGGCCAAAATAAGAGACCTGGAACAGCGGCGCCAATTTGAAGCAGCCTTGGATGCGGCTGAGAGTGTACTGCAAGCCAACCCGGAGAATGCAGCCCTGATGAAGAACACCGGAAGGCTGTGGCAGGCTGCGCTCGATCAGCTCGTTGATACCGTACATTCTTGTTTCGCAAAGAGCGATCTTCGGCGTGGCGGGGCCGTGCTGGAGGGGGCGAGACAGCGTTGGGGCCGTGAACCGTGTTGGCAGGCTCTACAAGAGGAGCTTGAGCAGCGTCAGGCTCAGGAATCCGCCTTGCGCGAGGCTGAACTGGCTCGAAAGCAAATCGAGCAGCGAACGGCCAAGATAAAGAGCCTGGGGAATGATGCGCGGGCGTTTCTGAAAGCGAAAGACTTCGAGGGAGCGCTCCCGCGAGTCGAAGCGGCATTGCAGTCTTTCCCGGACGACCCAACGCTGCTCGAACTCCGCCAAGCCATCGTCACCGGACGCGCTGACCATCAGCGACGCAAGTTCACCCAACAGGCCTTGGATGAGTCCACGGAACTGGAACGCATCGGCCGAGTGGAGCAAGCTTGTGCGTCCCTGGAAAGGGCGCTCCAGCAGTATCCGGGCGAGTCCTCGCTGACCGACGCTCTGGCGCGCAACAGGCAGAAACTCCTTCAGCAGCAGGAGCAGGCACGGGTTTCCGCGCTGAAACGCGATCTGAAACAAGCGAACTCTTTGATCGAGCAGCGGCAGTTGCTGCAGGCGGCGCAACTGCTTCAGCAGATGAAGGACGCCTACCCCGGCGAAGGCGAGGTCGCTGCTCTGCTCGACCGTATTCGGATCGAGGAGCAGCGGCGCATCGCACTGGATGCGATATGCGCCGAGATCCAGCGTCATCTCGATGCCGGCCAGCCTGATAAGGCCGGCGAAGCTGCTGCCCGCGGTCTGACAGAATTCGGCCGGGATCCACAATTGATTGCGGCGGCGGCCGCGGCTGAAAGAATGCGCGCCAGAAAGGCTGCCCTCGAGCGGGCCCAGGCGGCTTGCCGCGAACGCAACTGGCGTCTTGCTGCGGGCATTCTCGAAACGTTCCTCCAACAGGACGACCACGACACCGAGGCTCGCCGCCTGCTCGACGAGGTTCTCGAACGCGAACAAGCCGATTTGCGCCGCGCGCGCCGTGAGAATGGCCGCAGCGAGGGCGAAAAGCTGATCCAAAGTGGACGCCTCGAAGAAGCCGTGCGCTGTTTGCGCGCGCTGCACGATGAATTCCCGGACGATGCCACCATCCGCGACGACCTCAGCCGCGCCCTCGCCGCCGTTGACCACCAGTTCCGCCGTGAGGCCTGGGACCAGGGTCGCCAGCGTGCCCGCGCTTTTCTCAGATCGGGACAATTCGCGGCCGCAATCAAGACACTCGAGGAATTGCTTAGGCAGTTTCCCGATGACTCAATTCTAAAGGAAGATCTCAAGGATGCCCGCGAGGCCCACAGCGAGCAAGTCCGCCGCGAGCGCTACGCGACTGAACGCCGCCGCGCCGCCGGGCTCGTCCAGGCGCGCAAGTTCGACGATGCGGTTGCCCTTCTCCAAGCGCTACTCGTGGAGTTTTCCGCCGATGCGCTTCTTGAGGAAGATCTCAAATCCGCGACCGCCGCGCGCGAGCTACAACAACACCGCGAGGCGGTCGACCGAGAAGCTGCACAGCTCGAAAAACTCTATCGCAAGGGCGACGCCCGCGCCGTCCGGGAACGAGCCTCCCTTTTGTCGCCGGATCTTCAAGACGCACGCGTGCGCGAACTTCTCGATTGGGCTCGCACGGAGATTGCGCGTTCCGAGCAGGAACGTGAGCGGGAGTCCGCCGATTCTCTCCAGCGCAAGCGTAAGCGCCGGATCACCGTTGGCGTGACGGCAGCGGCTGTTGTCACTGCGGCCATTTTCACGATGGTCGCACTTCATAGGAAGCCCGTATCCGAAAGGCTGTTCGGGGATCAAGAAATCAGCTTTAGCCTTACACCCGGCATGGTATCGGAGTCTAAGCCGCTTTCGCTTGACGGAAGCGCTAGAGGAGTTCACTGGTCGGCCAAACCCGACCAAGATTGGCTTTCGGTGGAGCCGCGCCAGGGCGTCACGCCTGCTCATCCGATGGTTCGGGTGGTTCCTAGAGGTCCCACTCCCGACAACTATTCCGGACATGTGACCTTCACCACTGAAGACGGCGCTGCCAGCCTTCGGACCGACGTCAAGGTAGTTATCGTCGCGCCCCCAGTTACCTCCGGCGCGCCGAGATCGCAGAAGGACACCGACGCCACACGGACCCCAGTCAAAGGTGGAAAGGGCGTAGCTCCAGGGACCGAATCGCCTCGCCAAGGAGCCTCCATCGCAGTGGGCGCTGCGTCAGCACCTGCGGAAGGGCAACAGGCCGACCCACAAAAGGGCGCCGCGGAGAAGGCTCGCCCCGTACCCGATTGCAGCCTGCCCGGTTACACGCGCGCTCGCAACGGAACTCTGACGTGGCAGAGTATCAGAGGCCTGGAAACAAACGACTTTCTAGTGATTGGCGGGGCCGACGAGCATCTCGCAGGCGGTGAAATAACGGGGAGCCCCTTCCCTGGCTGCAAAATTGTGGTCACTTCTCCTACCCCAGGCGTGAAGATCGACGAGCCACCGCGGCCCGAGGACGGTTATCGCCGTGCAAGGCTCATTAACCTCTCTCCCACACCGATTTCGGAGGTCAAGTTAAGATGGTCGATCCAGTGACCGTGCGATTTCTCGTCCTACTTATGGTCCCGGTTTTTTGTTTGGCGCAACCGTGCGACACGGCGCCCGCACGCAAGCGTTACGCGCTCATTGTGGGCAACGGGAACTACGACCCCCTGCCCAGGGTGGCCACGGCCGAGCACGATTCGCAAGTCATGAAGGAGGCCCTTGAGCGAGTTGGCTTCATCGTCACGGAAGTTGAGAACGCCACCATGCCGGAGCTCTACGATTTCAAGCGGGGAGAATACACCCCCGAGTTTCTTGAAAAGGTCCAGGCTGGGGATGTCGTCTTCTTCTACTATTCGGGACACGTCGTTCAGGCCGAAGGAGAAGACTTCATTTTGCCCGTTAACTTTGACCCCTCGAGGAAGGTCACCGAAGCCGGCAGCGCCTTCAGTTTAAACCGTTTTCTTGAGGACCTGAACAAGAAAGAGCCTTGGCTCACCATCCTTATGATCGAAGGGCCCCACCCCGTGGGCGCAAGCATCACGGGATTCGGACTGGTTGTACCCGAACTCAGCGACAATGGCGAGATACTGTTCGCGATGGCTGCCGAGCAAGGTAAGATCGCCAACTACGAACCGGGCGTTGGCCCCAGTCTGTTTACCAGTACCGTCGCTGAACTCTTGGGTCATGCGGGTCGCCACCCCTCGGAGGTTTTCGACGAGGCCCGGCAGGAGGTGTCCCGTCGATCAGGCGGCGGCCAAATTCTCGGGGTCAATGATCAGCTCGCGGGGGGCTCACGCAACTTCTGTTTTCTGGAAGCCATCGTCAAGCCCCCTCCGCCATCTCCCGAGCCCATCGTGATCTTTGAAGAGGTTCCGGCGACTCCGAGCAACAAGAGAGACCACGAAGAGTACGTGCGGATTCCTCACGGAACATTCAAGATGGGTTGTGTTCCCACGGATACCAAGTGCAATTCTGACGAAAAGCCGCAGCACGAAGTCACCCTTGCCAAGGACTTCTGGATAGGAAGAAACGAAGTGCAAGTGGGATCCTTCCAGCTTTTTTGGAAAGTAGACAAAAAGAAACAGAAATTGCCGCGCAGCGCGCCGCCGCAGGATTACAACGGCTGGAAGGTGAACAACCTTCCCATGGTGCGTGTAACCTGGGAGGAGGCCAGCGACTACTGTAGCTGGGTCGGCGGCCGCCTGCCCACCGAGGCGGAATGGGAGTACGCTGCCCGCGCCGGGGCCTCCGACGAGATCTACCCTCTCAACAGCGAGAACAGCCGCGAGAAAGCGAATTTCGCTGGTGTGAAGGGCAACGACATTTACCTTGGCGTCGCGCCCGTCAGGAAGTTCGATGAAAATAAGTTCCATCTGTTTGACATGTCGGGAAACGTCTGGGAATGGGTCTCCGACTGGTACGGCGAGAAATATTATGCGGAATCCCCCGCCGTTGATCCGAAAGGTCCCATTATCGGCAAGAAACACATCATCCGTGGGGGCTCTTTTGAAAGTGATTGGCGGGAACACCTCCGGCTGTCGCTGCGGATGGTGTCTCCAAAGGACGAGGATTTCAAGACCGGATTCCGCTGTGTCCTCGAGGACGGCCCGGTAACCCGCCGGCTCCTCGGGGTTCCGTAATGATCGACCAGAGTGTATAATCGGGATTCCTATCTTTTGATTCAACTTGAGAGGAGGTCCTTCGTGATCATCAGTCGGGGTAGTCTTTGCTCTTTCCTGCTGTGGAGCGTGCTGGTACTGTTAGCTCCCACAGTATTCGCGCAGTCTTCGGTGGTGCGCTCGGGAAGCCTGGAGGTGGGGCCGTTCCTTGGCGCCTCCTACGGCATCGATAGATTTCGCGTGATGGGCGGAGGGAACGTCACCTACGCCCTCATGAACAGAATCGTGCTCCCGTACTTCGAAGTCAGCTATTTCCCGGGCTTGCCTCACACGTCGACAGACGCCAGCGGTACCGTTTACTCCTATAGCACCGGCCTGACCGACGTTCACGGTGGAGTCCATATCCGCCTGCCGTGGATTTTCAAGGAGAAACCGCTGGTTCCCTACCTTGTGTTCGGTGTGGGCTCGCTACACGCTTCCGCAACCACAGGTACACAGACACCGCAGGGGCTTCCCTCTCTGCCCAAAAGCTTTCCTGCGGCAACGTCTTTAGCGGTTAACGGCGGCGGTGGTCTTCGTTATTACCTGGGCGGCTCCGGAAGATTTGGTTTCCGAGTAGAAGCCAAAGTCTACAAGGCCACTTCCGGCGACTTCTCCAACGCCACCATTGGCAAAGTGGAAGCCGGTTTCTTCTTCCAGATCCACTGAACACGGACACCTGAACTGGCCGAAAACCGGAACGCGATGCTGGGTGAGCTTTCGGCAACCGTGCGTAGATTAAAGGCAGTAGCCTTGCGACACCCAGTAATGCCAATCACCGATGGCTTCCTTGCTTGATTCATCCGGATCGATGGCGTCCAGTTGCGAGAGAGGAACGGCCATCTTCCGGCCCTGCCAACGGATCTGCACAAGCATGTCATGTTCGCACGCATCTTCCACGGCCATTCGCAGGACCTCGACGGTCTCGCCCTTCCGGAGCGGCGAGACGGCGTTCGCGGCGACACACCTCGCCCGGAACGGGAAACGGATCTTGCCTTCCAGGTAGTAATACCAGCTCATTGCCTGTTCATCCGGACCGGCATCGACGATCGCTTCGTTGTGGATGCGGTCTTCCCGCTCAGGGTCCCGCTTGGGCCTTTTCATGACGTTGCTCCCAGGATTCGGCGGACGGAGGTGCGCCCGATCTGCACTCGACGAGCGATCTCGGATTTACTGACGCCAGCGCGATGCAGTTTCCGAATCTAGGCAGTATGCACCGCCGCAGTCGCCGGCCGACCGAGACACTTCCCGTTCTGCCGTGCATGTGCCAGGCCGGCTCGGGTTCGCTCCCTGAGGATTTCCCTTTCGAATTCAGCAAAAATCGCCAGTAAGCCCGCCATGGCGCGTCCGGCTGGGGTGGTCAGGTCCAGCGCCTCGGTCAGGGAAACGAACCCGACACCCAGATGCTCCAGTTCCTGGAGTGTGGCCAACAGATCTGTTACCGATCGGCCCCAACGGTCCAGCCGCCAAACCAGCACGAGATCGATCTCCCGACGACGGGCGGCTTCCAGCAGTTTCTCGCGGGCTTCTCGCCGTGCCGCCCCGGAGTTCACCTCGCGCACCTGCAAGGCGATCGTCCAACCGCGCCGCGCGGCATACTCCCGCATGGCCCGGTTCTGCATCGGCAGTGTCTGCTGATCGTTGGTGGAAACGCGCGCATAGAGGCCAGCCCGCAACATTTTCAGCCGTTTCCGTGCTTGGCCAAAAACGTTATCGGATTGTGCCTGAGGAAAGCCCCGTTTTCTGGCCATTTCAGCGCATCACCCCAACCCTGGCCGCAGTCGATCCTTTTCGGCCAGGTAGGATTCATCATATTATGCGGCTGCGGGTTTGGCGAGCTGGGCCAAGGTGTGGCGGTGGTTCCAAGGCATCCTGGCAAACGTGCGACGGGCTACACCGCTAGGCACTCGTTTGCCGCGTTCGGAGACGAGGAACGCCTCCGTTGCCGGTCGCGGACAGAGTTATCGCGCTGTTTTGCATAGCGCGCAAGAGCAGTGCGTGTCGAGTCTTCGACTGGAACGAAGCGGGACTTCCCGAACTTTGATTCGCGAATCGTAAGAATGCCGCTCTGCAGATCCACGTCACCTACGTCGAGAGCCAAAGCCTCTCCTGGGCGGAGGCCTGTGGCGCTGAAAAGTCCAATCAAGGTCACGTAGGTCGTGGCCCGCAATCCGCTGGGGGAATTGAGCCGAGCGGCCTCTTTCATCAATCGCACGATTTCCTGTTCCGTGAAGATGTGCGGCTTGTTGCGCCGACGACGGGCGGCGAGCAACCGCCGTGGCGGCACCTCAGTTCGAGGGTCGATTGTGCTGAGCCAGGAGGCGAATCGTCTCACCATGCCGAGCCGGCGTGCCCATGTAGCGCGTTGCACAAGTTTGGGCTCCATCGCCCAACGAAGAGCAAGTTCTGAAGTGATGAACTCCGCTCCCTGGCGCTCAAGGAATTCCACAAAGTGGACGAGCGTCATGGCCGGTTCGTAAAGTTTCGTGCCGAGGGCACGCCGGAGCGCCACATATTGCGTCAGGGCATCGTGCATGGCGCTCATCGGGCACCTCCTGTAGCTGGCCACGGGAGGGCAACCGCACGCAATGCCCCGAAGGACACCTGGGCGTAGATCGCCGTCGTGGTCTGCGAGCGATGCCGGAGGACCTCCGCGATTTCGGACATGGAGGCGCCGTGTCGAATCATTTTGGTCGCTAATCCATGGCGGAATAGATGGGCAGCACCGCGGCCCGAGCGGTGTACTCCGGATTGGGCCAGCGCCCGCCGGACAATATGGCCAACTGCCGCCGGTCCCATCAGCCCACTACGAGGTGCCCATATCCGTAGGAAGACTCGTCGCGACGCACTAATACCACGGTCTTCACGAAGGTACAGAGCCAGAGCTTCGCCAACATCGGATAGCAGCGGCAAGTGATCAACTATCCGGCCTTTGCCACGGACGACGATCTCGCCAGCCCGCCAGCGAATATCGTCGAGTTCGAGCGAGACGATTTCTCCCGCGCGCAGACCGAGTCGAGCGAGCAGGAGCAAGATAGCGTGATCTCGGCGTCCACTGAGCGTTGATCCCTCCGTCGTTTTCAGTAACCGATCCACCTCGTCGGGTGAGAGAAATGCAGGCACCACGGCTTGACGATACTGGCGGACCATGGGAACCGCATTAGAGAGGTCCCGCGGCGTTTGGCCGCAGAGAACGAGAAAACGAAAAAATGACCGAAGTGCCGTGCATAACAGCCGGGTATACTCGCTGGACCGATCGACGGTGTGCTCCAGAATGAAGTTTCGGATGACCAACGTGTCGAACGACTTCGGGGACACGCCGCCGGTCTGTGTGGTCTGGGCGGCGAGAAAGTCACGAATGAACGGCACGTAGACATGCACCGAGTTCTCGGTGAGCCCGCGATCTTTGCGCAGATAATCCTGGTAGTTCTGAAGAAGGGCGTCAGCCGCAGAGACGCCATTTTGCAAGGGTGGCCGTTGTAGGCCGACGTAACCGCGCAGGTACTCAAAGAAAAGCCGTATCGCGGCCAGTTCAAACTTCACATGGGCCTTCCGCCTTCGAGGTGAGCGCGCCACGAACGCGGCGATGTGAGCGTCGTTGAGATCATTTCCGGGGATCTGTTTCCGTTTCGCCCATCGGGCGAAGGCTCTAGCGACCGTTCGCTTCTTGCGTAGCGTGCGTTCGGCGTAACCGGCGGCGCGAAGATGTTTGAGGAATGGCTCGATGTGGTCGTCCAGCAGGCTCTCGGGTGTCCTACCTTCCAATGTGGGTGTCGTCATTGCAGTCTCTCCTTGTCTGGCTGGCTTGCCAGTCGGGAGAGGCTTTATGATTATGCCGCGTCAGCAACCATCAGAAAGCAGGCAGGAAGACTCAGGAACCCGCCGACGCGGCATAATCCGGCAGTCGGCATTACATCGTCACTGCCGCACGCGGCAGTGACGATGTTGTTGTCCAGCGGCGCGCCGGGTTCCTGGAGGAAAAGCGTCAGCTTCGGCCAGTGATTCAGAAGATAGGAAATGGCTTTGCCCAGCCCGGAATTCGGCTCGGTCTTATGCTCCGCCAACTGCCCCTCCAACCATTCGTGAAGGCCTTTCATCAACGGCTCGCTGTGCTCCTGATGGAAGTGCAGCCGGTCTTCTGGCGACAGTTCCTGTTCCCGCGCCAGCGTGTCGTTGTGATAAACGCCGCGTAGCGTCTCCAGCACAAACCGGCATTCCGCGGGAAAGTTTTCCACCACTTCCACAAACTGCCTTCTTCCATGGGCGTTATCCGGAGGTCCGGATAAGGCACATTATCTGGACAGCGGAATTATCTGGAGTTGTCTACGCCAATGCCCCATGCAGACGGCCCCAGATCGCAGATCGCTCCAGATAATTCCG
>JBEKTU010000106.1:0-28897 GCA_049515735.1 Bryobacteraceae bacterium | reverse complement strand
CTGGCGCCCGCGTTGGCCATGGTCTTGGGAATGGTCAGCGGGTGCACGCGGTTGTGGCCTAGTTTGTACACTTCGTGAAAGCCTATATCTTCGGTGCTCTGGCCGCCCACGCACGACCCCGTCACGATAGCGGCGTTCTCGCGAAGCGCGGGCGTCCACGAAACTCCGGCGTCAGCCACGGCCTCGCGGGCGGCGATCACGGCGAACTGCGCGAATCGGTCCATGAAGTCGGCGCGGCGGTCGTCGAAATATGGCTGGTGGCTGTAACCCCGCACCTCGGCGCCGTTCTGGAAGCGGAACTGGGAGCGGTCCGTGGATTCAATGGGGGCGATGCCGGAGCGGCCCTGGCGAAGCGCCTCCGCGAATTCCGCGGTGTTCCGGCCCAGAGCGCAGATCGCGCCCATTCCGGTGATGGCCACGCGCCGCATGCGCTACTGGCCGGCCTTCGCGCCGTCGGCCTTGGCGGCGATCAGCTTCTCGACGCCCTCGCACATCTGGAGGACGTTGCGCACGCTGCGTACCTCTTCGTCGGGAATGCTGATATCGAATTCATTTTCGAGGGCAAAGAGGATCTCGACGGCATCCATGGAATCGATCCCCAACTGCTGGAAATCGCTCTCGATCGTGACCGTTTGAAGGGGAATGCGCTTGGACGTGGCGATCACCTTCAGCACCCGTTGGATCAATTCGTCGGACATAGCAATCGGCTTACCGTTTCAAACTTGTAGCCCCGGTCCAGCAACATCGGAACCAGGCGCCGGACGGCTTCCACGGTCACGCCGATATCCGGCCTGGTACGAAGCTCGCGTCCGTCGTGAAGGCACAGGATAGCGCCATTCGAGACGCGCCGCGCCATGCGCTCGACAACCGCATCCACCTTCAGATTCCAATCATAGCCGATTACGGTCCACATTACGCCGGTCAGCTCGAGCCGCCGCTGCGCCTGGCCCAGCCCGAACCAGCGCGCGCCGAAGGGGGGGCGGAACCAGGCGGGCCGGATGCCGGTGTGGGCTTGGATGGCCGCCTGGGCGCGTTCCAGATCCCGTTCCATGAAGCGGCGCGAGCGAAAGCACAACAGCGGATGGGTGTGGCTATGGTTGCCGATGGCGTGGCCGGCTTGGCCCACGGCGCGTGCCACGGAAGGGAGGCGCTCCACGTTGGCGCCGCACTGGAAGAAGGTGGCGGGCACGTTGTGGCGGGCGAGGATTTCGAGGATTTGCGGCGTGCTCTCACTGGGGCCGTCGTCGAAAGTGAGCGCCACGGCGCGGCGGTGGCGCGGGCCGCGCCACACGGAAGGTCCGAAGACGCTCGAGGAGCGGCCGCGGACGGCCCAGGCCATGAAGCCCACCGCGGCGCAGGCCGCCGCCACCTCGATGCCGTGTTGGACGGTTCCGTCCATGAACTCCCTATTGTAGTAGCTCTTGCGGGGCAGGCGGTTCCGCCTGCCACCCTCACTTGAACCGCCGCTTGTAGAAGAAATCCAGCCCAAGCAGGCCGTTCTCTTCGCGCAGCACCACCGCCGACCACTGCCTGCTTAACGCCCATTCCACTTGTACCACCTGGGGGTTGCTGGTGGTGACGTTGGTGATGTAAGTGAAGATGAGGTCGGGCGTCACCTGCTGCTCGAGCGTGAGGCGCGCCTGGGGGTTGTTCTCCACGCCCGGCGACATCGGGTCGATGCGCAGGTTGCTGACGCCGAAAAACCGTTGCAGGCGGCCCGCCACGGGGCTGGCGATGGCCTGGCCCAACAACGCGGACGCACCCATCTGCTGCCAGGTTTGCGGCGTGGTGCTTTGCGCGGCGAGCAGCGCGGGGTCCGAGGTCGGGTCGCGGCCGGTAGCCAGCAGGGCCACAATCTCGCTGAACTGGAGCGGCGGATCGGAACGCGGCGTCAGGTTCAACTTGTCCAGCGGGCCGGAAACCGTGAGCATGATGTCGACGCCGCGCGCCTTGGTTTCGAGATCCACGTCCAGGACAGGCTCCACTCGTAAGGGGTTATAGAACGCGATGGAACCCTGGTTGATAGTGAACTTGGTGCCGAAGAACACCATCTGCCCTTGCGTAATGTTGATGCGGCCAATCAGAGCGGGATTGCTGGCGGTGCCGCGCAAGCGCAGGTTGGCTTCGGCCTGGAGGTTCTCGGTGAGGGAGGTTTCGAACTGGGTGTCCGCAGCGGTGTTGATCTGGACATCGAAATTCAGGCCTCCGAGGAAACCGGTCCGGGCGGAGGGCGTGCGGACCGGTTCGGCGGAGTTCGCCAGCAGCGAGCCGATATCCGACTCCGGATTGAAGCCGGCGCGGCGGACGGTGATGGTTCCCGCGATCATGCTGCGATCCGAAGTCCCGGTCAGATTCAAGCTGGCGTCCGCTATATTGCTCACACCTTCGGGATAACGCACGCGCACCTGCGTGGCTTGCGCGTGCAGCCGGAAAATGACCGGACCGCCGCTGTAGCCGGCGAAGCCGGAGATCTCGATCCTGCCGCCGCCGGTCTCGCCGCTCAAGCTCTGGATGGTGGCGCGGTCGCCGGTGAACAGGACCACGCCGCTGGCCCTCGAGATGCCGTTGGGGAGACCGGCGATATCCATCGCCGCGTCGTGGAGATCCATGCGCCCGTTGACCTGGGGCGCGTCGAAGGGCCCGCGGACGGTGGCGTCGGCGGCGAGCGTGCCGGAAGAGATGAGGTCGTGACTGAATTCCCGTACGATGGCCAGATCGACGCGGCCGCTCACGCGAAGATCCAACGCGCTTTTCCGATCGAACAGCAGCTTGCCGGTGATACTGAAATCGGACGACCCTCCTACCAGGCGGGCGCTCTCCACCGTAACGACGGAGTTTGCCATGCTGGCCACCAGGGGGCCGGAGTTGTGGAGAGTCGCCGCTGCGGTTGGCAGGCCGGCATCCGGCGCCGGGCCGATTTCGAATTTCGAAATCCGCAATTCGGCCTTCATCAGTTGCGGCTTGAGCGCGGGACCGTCGATGCGAAGCTGACCCTCCGCCGAACCTGCGAACCGCGAGGCGGCACTGGCAACCGAAGGCGCCATCCAAACGCGCAATCGGGCCAGGTCCAGACTGGAAAAGGAGACCGTGGCGCTGCCGGGATAATCGCCTTCCAGACGCCACTCCCCATCGCCCCGTACGGTGGAGTCCGCGACGCCGGAGTCCAGGTGCGCCCGCAGCACCGGCCCATCGGAATTGGCGGTGAGGTGGATGTCGCGGAGCGGCTCGCCGGTCCATTGCAGGCCGCGCAACCAAACATCGGCGTGGAGATCGGTGATGCGGAAACCCGGCTGCCCCAGCTCAACATCTCCGTCGGCGGTTACCTGGACGGTCCCGTTAAGGCCCGGGCGAGCCTCCTGAAGCGCATGAATCTGCTCCAGCGGCATGGCGTTGCTGGTCACCTGAAAGCGCAGGCGGCCGGCGTCGAAGCGGTCCGGCGCGCGGTCGAAGGTGGCGCTCAACCGGATCTGCTTCGCGCCCGCAGTGAGTTGCCCCGAGGCCAGCCCCACGGTGTGGCCGCTATAGCTCACGCCCGCCGTGAAGCGGTCGAAAGGTTCGTTGCGAATTACGCCCTTGATCAGGTCGATATCGGCGTTGAGCAGCGGATTTCCGACGGTTCCGGTCAACTGCGCGGTTGCATTGAGCGTGCCCGTGACGGGTGTGCTTTGAGCGCCGGCCAGCGCCGCGAGGTCCGCTAAGGGAACGTCGCGGATGGTTCCCTTCCCAAAGATCAGGCTGCCGTCGCGCGTCTTCCACTGGCTCAGCCCCACCGCCAGTTCGAATTGCGCGCGCGCAGGGCCGCGAGCCAGGGCGGCATTCCGCAGCCCCAGGTTCCCCGGCGATGCGTTCACGTCCGCGTCAAGGGAGTCGAAGCCCCTTTCGAGGTACGAGAAGCGGGTGACGTGCAGATGCCCGGCAATGCGTGGGTCATCCAGCTTGCCGGTGACCGTGCCATCGAAAACCACGCCGCCGCCGCTCGCCAGCTTCGCCGGCAGCCTGGCGGCGCTCTGGCCCAGTGCGGGCAGAAGATCGTCGAGATCGCGACTTTCAAGCTGAACGCGCATCTCGCGGCCAAAAGCGCCGGAAAAAACGGCGCGCGAGGAAGGCAGCGTGACCGAGGAAGGGCCCAAGTCCAGTATGCCGCTGCGCGCCTCGTAGCTGGCGGCAATCTGCCCGTGGACCGGCGGGCTTTCGGTCATAGGCGCCAGATTCAGGCCGGTGGAAACGCGCAGTTCAATCGGCCGCAGCAGCGAGCCTTCCAGGCTCACCTGGCCCGACACCAAGCTGTCCCAGGGCAGCCGTTCGGCACTGTACAGGGCCACGACGCGACGGGCTTCGAAATCCGCAATCTCGCCGGTCACCGTGTAGCGATCCAGATTGCGAACCAGCACCTCGCCGCGGAAGCTGCCGCCCAGCGTGTCGACCGCCACGCCGTGGAATTCGAGATCGCGGCCGCGTAAACCGGCGGTGGCGATGCGGGCGTCCGCGGGAACCTGGCTGGTGGAGTTTACCTCGTTGCCCGAGAGCCGGACATCGCTCAGACGGATTCCCTCCTTTCCAGCCGCCAGGGATCCATCGACGTGGAAGCCGTCCAGGCGCACGAAAGAGTCGCGGTACTCCACGCCGTACGCGTGCAGGCGGCCGTTAGCGGAATAGTTCGAAGATCCCGCCCAAACGGCGTTTCCGGCGACTTCGGCGGTGCCGCGCCGCAGTTCCTCCACGCGAAAGATCCGGGCCACGTCGGCGAGGGACGCGCGTACGTCGTATCGAAAAGAGCCGCGGGGCGAAACCAGGTCGTCAACCGCGCCGGAGAAATCGATGTGGGAATCGCCCGTCGCCACTTTCGCCGAGGTCACGCCGATGCGGTTCCCTTCGAATGTCACCGCCATGGCGACATCCAAGGGCACGGGCCCGTAGCTGCCCCACGCAACTTCGAGCGGCTGCATAGAGAAATCGCCGCGATAACGCGGACCGGCCCGCTCGTACAGGAACTTCGCGTTCAGGTTCCGGCCGCGCGCGTCGAATGGTACCTGCCCGCGCGATTCGATCTCGAATACTCCGTTTTGCAGGCTGAAGCGGCCAATCGCCAGGTTGAGGATGGTCTCCGCCGTGGTGCGCCCGCCGTGGATCTTGGGCGCCGGCAGGTTGGTGCGGCCATCGGAATCGATGGTCAGGAAGATTCGCGGTTCGACCACTTCGAGATACTGAATGTCGACGCGGCGCTCGAGAATCGAGATAATCTTCAGCCCCACGGCGACGGTTCGGGCGCGGAAGAGCGGAGGCTTGCCGGGCGGCTCAGTGCCGTGGATCGCCAACATCCGGATCTCGGCCCGAAGCCGCTTCCAATCGAATTGAAATGAGCCGGCTTCGACGCGGCCGCCGGTGGCCGTCTCCATCGCGTTCACCACCCGCTCACGCACCTGTTCGTAGAACCAGGCACTGCGGAGCACTAGGACAGCCGCCACGGCGCCGCCCAGGACGAGACCGGCGAGCCCACCCGCGGCGATCCACGCGATGCGCTGGCGCGTCATCGGAACACCTCTTCGTGGAACACGATTTCGGTGCGGTTGCGGGCCTCTTTGAGCCAGGTATTCATTTCCCGGTCGGCGCGCTGGCCGGTGAGCGTCTGCTCGATCCGGTCGCGATAGTCTTCCAGCCCGATGGGCTGGCCGGGGTGGGCGGCTTCGGCCGACGGCTTCACTACCTTGTCGAAATACTCCTGAATGTCCTGGCCGGTTACCTGGACGCCGGATTGAAAACGCACCTCGATGAACAGCAGCAGCGTGCGCTGCCAGAGCAGCAGGTCCTTGACATCCTGGTCGGTGATGCCGTAATCCGCCAGGGCGTGCTGGTATTCCCCGTCGTTCGGAAACCGTTCCTTCTGGAACGCTGCGAGCACCGGCGCCACCTCGGCTGCGCTAGGAACCGGGTATCGGCTGGTTTCCAGTTCACGCCGAATGAGCACCTGCTCCACCATGCGCTCGGCGGTGGCCCGCTTGCCGGCCGGGCTGAAGTCCGGCTTCACCCCGTTCAGAAAAGCCGCCACCCGGATTTCCCGATCGAGGTCGCTTTCGGCGATCACGCGATTGCCCACCGAGACGGCGATGCGATCAATGATCTCGCCCCGCGCCACGACCGCCAGCACGGCCAGCACCAGCACGCCGGTAGCCCTGTCCAACCGCTCTCTGACGTTCGCGGCTCGGAATGCAGCGTCGTACCGAGCGGCGATGGCCAGAGAGCGGCGGCCGGGGCCCGGACCGGAAGGCTGCTGGCCGGCCGCACCGGTGGTCATGGCGCTTTAACGACCCCAGACCGGCCCAGCACCCCATGCGGGTGACGCATCTTCGGGTGTGTGGAGTTGTCATTCATGACGTTTGTAAGCTCCTTCTTTTCTGTGGGTTGCGGCGGTGGCCCGAAATTGGGAGACGCACCTGAAGGGTCTTTTCGGCAAGGTGCGTCTCCCGGACGGTTCGGAGGTCCGATGCGGAACAAAGCCAAATTCGGATTGGGACCAAGGCGGATTCCCTCCCGTCCACAGTGTACAACGGTGGGGTAGAGTAAGAAGCGTAAGTGGTTCGCAGAGACATCCGCCCGCGTGGGTCCAGTTCAACGGGTCGGCCGTGTTACGGCCAGGTTGACCGCGCGGCACGCCAACTTCGGGCTGGCGCGTCAGACTGCCCCAGCCGCCGTCCAGCGCGCAGCTTCGGCCGCCTATCTAGTAATGAGAGCACCGGCTCTGGAACGCTGAATGGCCCGGAAAGCCTTGAGCTGCTGATAATCGAAGCTCTTCTCGTACCTGTCCAGGAAGCGGTTGCCCTGTGCACGGAGGATGTCGGCCGCCTCCACGGCGGGCCGGCTCATTTTTGTCTCGGGCGGTGGTAGAACCGGTTGGTCTCCCCGACTCCGGAAACCGACAGGTATTCGAGCGGGCTGATCGTTTTTTCCGGGTGCCGTCGCGACAAGTGCAGGTAGATGCTGCATCGGGAGCAACTCTGTCCGACTGGCGGGGCGGGCTTGGGTGGAACCGAGGCCCGTGCTTTGTAATGGACTTCGAAGCCGATCCGCTCCAGGCGCCGGGCCAGACGCTTGGCGGTCCGTTCCGGATTGCGGCGGTCATAGATGTCGCCACCCGCCTCTTGATAAGCAGAACCGTCGCGAATGATGTAGTACGCCAGAATCAAGAAGCGCCCGTTTCATAGCCAGTTGTGGCAACCCGCAATGGACGGTCACAAGCGTTCACGAAAATCTTCAGGCCATTTAAGCTGCTCCCCTACTACAAGTTAGCGTCTAACGCCCGGCGCGAATCGGGGTTCCGGCGCGGGTTCGCCGGGTAAACTGAAGGCGGCAGGAGGGTTGCGCTTACCCCCGCGCCCGTTCCGGCGCGGGCTTTTCTTTTTCCGGAGGAATCATGAGTTTGCGTTTGTTATTCGCGGCAGTGTGGCTGG
The DNA here is from genome assembly GCA_049515735.1 of Bryobacteraceae bacterium. Classification (GTDB taxonomy): domain Bacteria; phylum Acidobacteriota; class Terriglobia; order Bryobacterales; family Bryobacteraceae; genus Fen-178. The sequence goes on along the minus strand of JBEKTU010000106.1, from coordinate 21,452 downwards.
CTTCGTCCGCGCTCGCGGGGCCGCCGCTCACCACCATTCAGGATGTGCTCTACAAAGCCGATGGCACTCGTTTCAACGGCACCGTTAGCATCAGTTGGACCAGCTTTCAAGCCATGGACAATTCCACAATTCAAACCCAGAGCATCACGGTCAAAATTGTGGACGGCAACCTGCACGTGCAGCTTGTCCCCACCACCACCAGCACCCCGACGACTTATTATTCGGCGTTGTACAACAGCAACGGGCGAATTCAGTTTCAGGAGACCTGGTCGGTGCCATCCAGCGCGCAGCCGCTGCACGTGCGGGACGTACGGGTGGCGACGTCGTCCAGTGGCACGGCGCTCACAGGGGCCGATACCGGCGGGACGCCCACTCCGGTTCCGGAATCCGACGTCGTGGGGCTCATCGCCGACCTGGGCGCGCGGCCGCTCAAGGGAGCGGGCTTCGCCGCCGGCCGGACGGCGGTGGTCGATGCGCTGGGCGCGCTCGAATCGGCCACCGGCAGCGCCACCGATTGCATGCACGTGGATGGCTCTTCGGGACCATGCGGCGGTGCGCTGCCATCCTTCATGGACGGCGACTCCCCGGCCGGCATCGTGGATGGCTCAAACACCTCGTTCACCCTCTCAGCCCTCCCCGACCCCGCCACTAGCCTAGCGGTCTACCGCAACGGCGTGCTCCAGAAGACGGGCCAGGACTACAGCCTTACCGGCAGCACGGTTCAGTTTGTCACCGCCTCCACGCCGCAGCCGGGCGATACCCTGCTGGCCAGCTACCGCCTCACCGGGACGTCTTCGGGCACGTCGCAACTGTACCCTAGCCCCCAGGTGCTGTGCAGCGGGACGGGCGCGGCCACCACCAACACCAGTCTCACCAGCACCGGAACCTGCGCCATTCCGTCGGGACTCCTGCTGCCCGGCGACCGAGTGGAGATCCGCTTCGATTTCGCGCACCAGGGCACGGTTTCGGGCTTCAGCTTCGAGATCCATTGGGGCGCCACCACCATCGTGCATCGCGACGCTGCCGCCGGGGAGGCGCTCGCCGGCGGGCGGGCCGATGCGGCGCTGCTGGCGGCAGGCGCTCAGTTGAGCTCTCAAACCTGGGGCGCGCTGCTGGCCTTCAGCACCACTGTAAGCACCGCCACAGACTCTTACACCAGCGGATTGACCGTCGATTTTCAAGGAATGCTGGCGCAGACCGGCGACACTCTTACGCTGAATAACTACACCGTGGTGCGGTTCCCGTAACGGCCATCTTGATGAAACCTCTTACCGGTGGAACTGGTCCCCCGGCCGCCAGTCGGGCAGCTTGTCCTGATTGGCAATCTCCATTCCCAGCACGAAGCCGTACTCGGCGGCCTGCTGGACGGCGGTGAAATCCCAATCCGCCTGGAATTCGTCCGAGGGCTGGTGGTAGTGCTTGCTGTTGTACTCTTCCCACATCTTCTCGCCGTAGCCCGGCGGCTTGCCCAGGAACTCGGTGGCGTGGCCGATGGAAAACGCCGGCATTCCGGCGTGGGCGAATGAGAAGTGGTCGGAACGGAAGTAGTGGCCCTGCTCCGGCTGCGCATCGGAGGAAACCTCTAGGTTCAGCCGTTTGGCGACCTGCTGCGCCAGCGGCCAGACCGTGGTGCGCTCGGCGCCGGTGAGGACTACATCCTTGGCGCGGCCCCAGGGGTACAGCGCATCGTAATTCAAATCGATGGCCGTCCTGGCGGCCGGGTACAGGGGATGCGCGGCGTAATACTCGGAGCCGCGCAGCCCGCCTTCTTCGGCCGTGACGGAGAGGAACAGCGCGGTGCGGCGGGGCTTCTGCGGCAGCGCGGCCCAGGCGCGCGCCAGCTCGAGCAGAATGCCGCAGCCGGTGCCGTTGTCGATGGCGCCGTTGTAAATGGCATCGCCGTTGACGGGCGTGCCGATTCCCAGATGGTCCCAATGCGCGCTGAAGACCACCACTTCGTCCTTCAGCTTGGGATCGCTGCCCGGCACGATGGCTGCCACGTTGCGGGTATCGAGATCTCGTATCTTGGCGGGCACGCTGCCGCGGATCAGGACTCCCAACGGAACCGGCTGGAAGTCGCGCTTCTCGGAAGCCGCCAGAAGCTCATCGATGGTCTTGCCCGCCATGGCCAGCAGCTTCTCCCCGGCTTCGCGCGTCACCCAGCCCTGAAAGGCCAGCGACGGTTGGCCGGAGGCCAGCTTCACGAAAGGCACCTCGCGGCCCCAGGAGTTGCGCACCACCTCCCACCCGTAACCGGCGGTGGGAGTGGTGTGGATGATGATGGCGCCCACGGCGCCGCGCCGCACGGCTTCTTCGTACTTGTAGGTCCAGCGGCCGTAGTAGGTAAGCGCGCGGCCGTCGAAGAAGGCCGGATCGTTCGAGGCGGGCTCGTTGGTGAACAGCACCAGCACCTTGCCCTTCACGTCCACGCCTTTGAAGTCGTCCCATTTCCATTCGGGCGCGGTGATGCCGTGTCCCACGAAGATGGCCTCGCCTTCGAAGAGCGTCTGCGGCTTCTGGCGCTGGCTCACGCCCACGAAATCCTCGAGCCAGCGGAAGTCCACGCTCTTGCCCCCAGCCGCGGCCGAAAGCTGGGCGTCGGGCGTGGTCTCAATCCCCACCAGCGGCACTTTCTGGAAGTAGCTGCCATTGTCGCCCGCCGGTTTAGCCCCCGCCAGGGCGAATTGGGTGGCGATGTACTCGGTGGCAATCTCGCCGCCTCGCTGGCCGACGCCACGGCCCTCCAGCAAATCGAGCGACAGAAACCGGGTGTGCTCGCGAATGCGCTCCGCCGAAATCGAACCGTCCTGCGCCAGGACCGGGAAGGCGGCAATCACGAGGATTCCGAAAGCCTTCAACATACTTGAAATGGTATCCCCCGGAAACCGCAAGCGTCCACCTCTTTCCCTCCCTGCCTCGCGCCTTTTTCCTCCGGGATGTGTTAATCCAAGGGGAGGGGTTTTTTGCGTAATCCCGCAGTGGCTCCCAACGTCCAAGCAATAAGGAGGATCATGAAACTCGCAGGATTGGCGGTGCTTCTCTGGGCCGCAACTAGCTGGCAGGCGGCCGCTCAGTGGGATACCAGCGGCAACAGCATGCTCAATGGGACGTACTATTTCCGGCAAGTGATTTACATTACCGACACAAGCACCGGAGAGCTCAGCGACGCGGCTGCACTGTACGGCACCATCTCCTTCAACGGCAGCGGGACTTACACTATCAATTGCACGGTTTACGATGGCCAGGACGGGCTCGGAACCTGCGCGGAGTTTGGCATCCCCACTACCGGCTCGTACTCCATCGCGGCTTCCGGCTACGGCTTCCTTTCCAGCCTGGTATCGAGCGGAGATTACGTCTACGGCCTGGTTTCCCAGCAGGGCATTTTTGTCGGCAGCAGCACGGAAAGCGGCTTCAACGATCTTTTCATCGCCGCGCCGCTGGCCACGCCGGCGCCGACGGATGCAACCTTCAAGGGCTCCTACTGGCTGGCGGACATGGATGTCCAGAATGGCGTCGACTCGATGTTCCAGGTGAATCCGGACGGCGCGGGCAACCTGGGAAACGTGTCCCTCACGGGATACGGTTACGGCGGTGGCTCGACCGTGTACACACAGACCGCGACCGGGGTCAAATACTCCTTCAGCGGCGGCGCCGCCGTGGTGGCGTTTCCCAGCCCGTCGAATGCCACCCTGATCGCCGGGACCAAGTATCTGTACTTTTCGCCGGACGGCAACTTTGTTTTTGGCGGGGCGCCCGAAGCATGGGATTTCCTGGTGGGAATTCGCACCGCATCCGGCACGCCCGGTTTTGGGGGCCTCTACTACCAGGCCGGCATGGACCTGACCTCCATATTCGATTCTTATTACGGATCGCTCAACGCGAATGGGGGCGTGGCAGTGGGCCACCAGCGGTTGAACGATGTGTTCGACGAATATTCCACCGGCTACACCTACAGCGAGGCATACTCGGTGGCGTCGAATGGAACATACAGCAACCCCTCCATCATGAACTACGTGGTAGGCGCCGACGGCGTGCGGATCGGGTCCGGAATCGGTCCTTACCTGGGCATCAACGTGGCGATCCCCGCGCCCAGCTTCAGCGGCTCGGGCGTATACATTAACCCCGCGGGGGTAGTGAACACCGCCAGTTTTGCGCCATTCACAGCGGGCATCGTTCCCGGGGACTTCATTAGCATTTTTGGCACCGACCTTGCGCCCGGTATCGCGACTGCCTACACGGTTCCGTACCCGACGACAGCGGGGCTCGATGGCGTCCGGGTGACGGTCAACGGTCTGCCGGCGCCGGTCCAGTTTGTGAGCCCGGGACAGATCTCGGCGCTCGTGCCGTATGCCATCGGGTCTTCGATCGCCCAAATCCAGGTGAACAACAACGGCGTCCTCTCGAATGTGGTGACCACGTTCGTGAACCTGACGGCGCCGGGGGTGTTCACTGTGCCGCCCGGCGGGGTAGGTGATGGGGCCGTGCTGCACGCGGATTATTCGCTGGTGACGGAGCAAAGCCCGGCGCAAGTGGGTGAGACCGTGTCCGTATACCTAACGGGGCTGGGGACCACGAATCCCGTGATTCCGGACGGCTCGGCTGGGGTGGTTAGCCAGACGAACAACACGATCGATGTTTACGTCGGTGGAGTAGAGGCGACCGTCGGCTACTCCGGCCTGGCGCCTCAATTGGCCGGGCTGTATCAGCTCAACGTGACCGTGCCGAGCGGCGTTACCACTGGAGAAGACAACACCCTGGAGATCGTGGGGCCGGACTCAGACGCGGCCGAGGCCCTGATTCCCGTGGGAAGCGGCGTTACAGCATCCGCCAGTGCGACGCCTCAGCCGGCCGTGCGCAAATTGCGGAAGTCTTCGCCCTCCGTGCGCCGGCCCGTGCCGCGGCTCTTCCTTACAAATCCAACGCCTCGATGATGGCCTCGAGGTCGGCGGTTCGCACGCGCACCGGGTCTTTCATCAGCGCCGGGGTGGGGCGCTCGTCAAACGCCTGGAACAGCGCCATCTTGGCAATGGCGTAACGCTCGGCGGAGGAAAGCTGGCGCGCGCGGGCCTCTTCCCACGCGCGGATGGCGCCATCGCTCACCACAACTCCCACCGCGTGCCAGCCTTTGCGATCGGCTGAGGCGCTGAAGACGAACTCCACTCCGCCATCCCGGCCGGCGTGAAGAGGCCGGTGTCCTTCGTAACGATACTGATACACGTAGCCGCTCCGCGCGGAGTAGGTCTTGAGCCGGCGCACCGCGGGTGCTCCGGCCAGGGGCGCGTCTTTTCTCGAAAAAAGACTCCGAAACATGCGTTTCTTGCTTAGACGAACTGAACCTTCGCTACCATTGACAAGCATACCAGCCGGCGCGAAACTGGAAGTGGAATCAAGCCGGCCCACCGGGGCTGGCGGGAGGTGAAACCAATAGAACCGGGCTACGATGGGGGCGGCCTCATCCGCGGCAGGTGAGCAAGGTAGGAGGAAGTTCTGAGCGATCGGATTCTTGTGCGGGCGGTTGGCCGCACGGCGCGTGAAGCGCAAATCGGATGATCGCCAACGGGGTTTCCAGTTAACGTGCCGGAGGGAGGGCCGCCCTTTCACTTTCCCCCTTTTTTTTCGTTTCCATGGGACGCGAGCCGCACTGTTGTAAACTGGATGAGTCGTCCCACATATGACTTCGGCTGCTTCCCTGGAAATCGTCAGCGCCCACAGTCCGGATTCCGATGACGCCTTCATGTTCTACGGCCTGGCGACCAAGAAGGTGCGCTCGTCCAGAGTTACCTTCCGCCACGTGCTGGAAGACATCGAGACGCTGAACCGGAAGGCGCTGGATGGGCTGTACGAGCTGAGCGCCATTTCCTATCACGCCTATCCGTACGTAGCCGGCAAGTACGTCCTCATGGCCAGCGGCTCGAGCGTCGGCGATGGGTACGGTCCCATGATCATCGCCACCCACCCCATGGAACCGGAAGAGCTGAAGGGCAAGCGCATCGCCGTGCCGGGCCTGATGACCACGGCGTACCTGGCGTGCAAGCTGTTCCAGCCCGATTTCGAAGCGGTGATCACGCCCTTCGACCAGATCACGGACGCCGTCAAGGAGCGCGCCGTGGAGGCGGGCCTCATCATTCACGAGGCGCAATTGACGTTCGACCGCGAGGGTTTTCATCGCGTGGTGGACCTGGGGCGGTGGTTCAAAACCAGCTTCGGCCTGCCGCTGCCGCTGGGCGCGAACGTGCTGCTGCGGTCGCTCGATCCGGAAATTAAGAGCGAGTGCTGCCGGCTGATGCGCGAGAGCATTCAATACGCGCTGGACAACCACGACGAGGCGCTGGAGTACGCGCTGCAGTTCGCGGGCGACATGGAGCCGCGCCTGGCGGAGAAGTTCGTCGGCATGTACGTCAACCACTACACGCTGGACGCCGGCGACATCGTCCCCAAGGCGGCGCAGAAGCTACTCGACCTGGGCTTCGAAGCGGGCCTGGTGCCGCGGCGCGTGGAAGTGGAATTCGTGCGGTAACTGCGCCGTGGCGCCGGCAGCCACGATACAGTAAGAGTATGCGGTCCTATCGCGTGGTTCTCCTGCTTGCTTCGGCGACGCTTCTGCCGGCCCAGGATGTGCGTCCCAAGGATGTCCGCGAGATGGCCAAGGCCGGCTCCAGCGCCATCCCCCAACTCCAGGAACTGCTCAAGAATCCGGATGCCGAGGTGCGCATCGAAGCGGTCAGGCAGATCACGGAAATCGGCACGGCCGGCAGTCTCGATGCGCTGATTCCGGCCACCCGGGATAACGATCCCGAGGTGCAGATCCGCGCCACCGACGGCCTGGTGAACTTCTACCTTCCCGGCTATGTCCGGACGGGCATCGGCGCGTCACTGCGGCGCGCCGGCACGAGCATCAAGGGCCGGTTCACCGACACCAACGACCAGGTGATCGACCCCTACGTCACGGTGCGGCCCGAAGTAATCGACGCGCTCGGCAAACTGGCGAGCGGCGGTGGGAACATGGACGCGCGGGCCAACGCCGCGCGGGCCCTCGGCATCCTGCGCGGCAGGAAAGCCGTTCCCGACCTGGTGGAAGCCCTCCATACCAAGAACAGCGATGTGATGCACGAATCGCTCGTGGCTTTGCAGAAGATTCGCGACGAATCGGCCGGGCCGCGCGTCACCTTCCTGTTGCACGACCTCGACCAGAAGGTGCAAATCGCCGCCATCGAAACCACCGGGCTGTTGCGGGACATGGACGCCGTTCCGGAGCTGGCCGACGTGCTCAAACGCGCGCGCGACGCCAAAGTGAAGCGCGCGGCGCTCACCGCCATCGCCATGCTGCCGTCGGAGAAAAGCCGCGACTTGTACGCGCAGTATCTGCATGATAAGGACGACGCCATGCGGGCGGCGGCGGCGGAAGGCTATGCCCGGCTGCGCAACCCGGCCGATCTGCCCATGCTCGAAAAAGCGTGGCAGGACGAGGGAAAGACCCCGCCCCGGCTTTCGCTGGCGTTTGCCCAGGTGATGCTCGGAAAGACCGAAATCGCCGAGTTCAGCCCGTTGCGATACTTGATCGACGAGTTGAATTCCGCAGCCTACAAGGGCGAGGCGCTTCCCTTCCTGGTGGAACTGGCGCGCGACGACCGGGTCCGCAAAGCGCTCTACGGCCCGCTCGAAGCGGGCACCAAGGACGAGAAGATCGGCCTGGCAGGCGTGCTGGCCCGCAGCGGCGACCGGGAGAGCATTCCGCACCTTGAGAAGCTCAGCAACGATAAGGACGCGGACGTGGCGCAGGAAGGATTGCGATCCCTGCGGACCTTGCAGGCGCGGTTCTAGGTTATTTCGCTTTCCTCTGCTTTTGCTGGCCGACGCGGATCTTGAAGTGCTGCACCTTGGACTCCTGGAACGCCTTGTGATCGTGGCGCGCCACGGCGTCCGCCAGGTACTGATCCACGCTGGCGTCCTTGGGGAGGACGGCCATCAACGTGAAATTGTCGTTGCAGGTGGGGCAGAAGGCGCGGAAACGCTTTACATTGGGGATTGCCATAACTGCAATTATTTTAGCAGATGCCGGCCGGGATCGCGTTACGCCGCCAGCTCGAATGGGTCGGTGGTTTGCATTTCCAGCCAGCCTTGCTGCGGCACGGCATCCATGGGCAAACCGGACTGCCACAGCGAGAACTGGAACCGCAGGCCGCTGCCCGGCGCCACGCCCAGCGACGCCAGCGAGATGCGCGCTTCCAGCACGCGCGCGAAAGCGCATTCCACCGGTTGGTCCGTAACGGACGCCGCCGCCAGTTTCATCACGGTAGCTTGCGCCACGCCATTAGCGAAGCCGATCTCGACCGAGCTGGTGTGCGCGCCGTCCAGCGATTGCGCCGTCAATCGCGCCTCCATGCGCGAGAGTTCCCGCTCGCATCCCGGGTGGAAATCCACGCGCAAATAGAAGTTCGCGCCGTCGCTGCCGAAATACACCTCCTTCACCAGGAATCTCTTGCCGTGCATCGATCCGGAGCGCTCATCCACGCGATAGATTCCGGCGCCGATCCATTCGAAGTACGAGGTCACCTGGCCATCGATCACCGGCGTGACCGGCCCGGATGGCGCGACGTGCACCTCCGGCAGCGTGATCCGCAGGATGGGCCGCGAAAGCTCCTCCGGCGGCGCGAGATTCAGGAAGCGGTAGACGTTGGCGAGGTGGCTGCGATAGAGCTGGTCGAATTCCACGCGGTTGACCGAATGGTGTTCCGGCCCGTACCACCAGCACCAGTCGCTGCCTTCCGCGATCAGCAGTTCCTCGAGAGCCAGCCGCCGCTGGTCTTCGGGGACCATGGCGGCCGAGTCGTACGCGAGCCGCGCGCGCAGCAGTTGCGTCCACGCCAGGTTATCTTCCTCGGCCCCAATCCAGACGTCGAAATTGGCGTCGATCCAGGATCCCGGAAAGATGTGATCGACCGGCTCCGGCGCCAGCAGCCGCAGGGCTTCGCTCACGGTCACCGCGCGCATCTGCCGGTCCTCCGAGATCCTCCGGTACAACTCGCGCAGGAACGGCCGGCCGTTGTGGTCGTAATATTCCCACGCATTCTCGCCGTCGAGGATGATGGGCACCAGCGCGTCGCGCCCGGCGGCGGCCAGGCCGGCGCAATTTTCGCGAATGCGCCGCAGAAAATCCTCGGCCGCCTGGCCCGCGTCCATCTTGGCGTAGACGAACCCGATCAGGTCGCTGAGGAAATGGTCGCGGAAGATCACGTTGATCGTCTTGCCGCCCTGCCGGATCGTCTTGCCGCCCTGCCGCCAGCAGTATGGATGGTAGAGACCGTCCACGGGGACGGCGCGTCCCAAGGTCCGGTTGAGCACCCCGCTGTCGGTGGCGGCCCATTCAAAACCCAGCTCGGAGGCAATGGCGAAGACCTCGTCGGAGACGGAACCCTCGGAGGGCCACAGCCCTACCGGCGCCGCGCCGAAGTGGCGAGCAATGTACTCCCGCGCCAGGACGAGCTGGCGGCGCGCATCTTCGGGGTAGTGGAACCGCGGCGGCAGCGGCACGTCCGGATGGGCCACGCCGGCGATATTCGAATCGCACAGCAGCGGCAGGATGGGATGGTAATACGGGGTGGTCGAAATCTCGATCTGGCCCTGGGCCGCGAGCCTCCGATACACCGGCAGCACCTGGCCCACGATCTCGCGCTGCTTCTCGCCCATGCGGCGCTGGTCGGCCGGGGTGAAGTCGCGCCCGCGCCGGACCCATTCACGCACCTCGGGATCCTGGGCCAGGAACTCCTCGTCGAACCAGGCGAGCTGCGACCACATTTGCAGGTCGCGAAAATCCTGCGGGCCGAACAGATTCCGCGACCCCGAGCGCTTCTGCCCCTGCCACGCGCCGTACAACTCGCCGTAACGCGGGTAGCGGCAGATCATGCGCTCCGGATCGGAGTAGAAGGAGTGTTGCAGCAGGAATGCGCGGTCCGCCTCGGTGAGACTCTCGGCCGGCTTGAGGGCCGTATCGAGAAACGGATCCGCGGCAACGCCCGAGGCGTACTCCGCCACCTGCGCCATCATCGAAGGAACCAGATTGAAGGTCTGCTTAACTTCGGGAAATTCCTCCAGAATCCGCGCCATGCCGTAGTAGTCCTTGAGGGCGTGCATGCGGGTCCAGGGCAGCTTGTACTCGCCGGAGACCAGGTCCTTGTAGAAGGGCTGGTGCATGTGCCAGAGGAAGCACAGATTGATACGCGTCATGTTCATCTTATCGACCAAAATAGCTGCGCACCGGGGGCGGCGGCGGGTCTTGGCGAATGGCGCGCCACAGGATATCGTTGAGCGCGTCGTCGTCGTTCTGGTCCGCCTCGTCGAAATTCATGTTCGCCGACGCTCGCGCGGCTGGGGCGTCGGGATTGCGCCGATCCAGAGGGATGCGCGGCTTCTCGGCGGTGTATGGGGCCGGGTCGGGCTGGCGCTGGAACGACGCTGTCATGACGCGCGCGCCGGCGTCGAAGTGGGTCATGGGCTGCAAGCCGAGCAGGAACTCGATGGTGCGCAGCATCGACGTAGTGTTATACATGGTACCGTCCACGGCGTGGCGCTTCACCCAGGGCGAAATCAGAAACGCCGGGGAGCGGTGCGAATCCACGTGATCCGGCCCGTTTTGCGCGTCGTCTTCCAGCACGCAGATCACGGTGGACGCCCAGAACCGCGACTTGGAGACGCCCTCCACCAACATGCCGATGGCGTAATCGTTGTCCGCCGCCAGGGAAAGCGGCGCGATCCGCCCGGCCGTGACGCCGTTGGTGTGATCGTTGCCCATGCGCATGACGATGAGGCGCGGCATGTTCCCGGACTTCTCGTATTCGGCCAGCTCGCCGAGAAAAGTTTTGGCGCGTTCCACGTCGGGGTAGGTCAAGTCAAAGCCACGATACAACCGGTTGGTCACTTTGGCCAGCACCGGGTCGCGCACGCCGGTGATTTGTTCCGACCCGTTAGCGGCATCCGGCTTGTTGTTCACCATGTAGCCGAAATTGCGGATGCTAATACCGGCCTCGGCGGCGTTGGTCCACAGGTAACCGGCGGGGGGCAGCGACGCCGGGTCCGACTCCTCAAAATCGTAGAGCCGCCGCCGTCCGGCATACTCGTTGGGCCACAGCTTCTGCACGTAATCCGGCGCGATGGCCGCGGTGGACCAGTTGTGCCCGTCGGCGCTGACGTCCGAATTCACATAGAAGTTGTCGAGCAGCACGAACTCGCGGGCCAGTTTGTGGAGGTTGGGCGTAACGTTTTCGCCGAACAGCACCAGCGAGGCGTCGCCATTGCCTTCCTTCATGTCGCCCAGCACCTGGTCGTACGAGCGGTTCTCCTTGACGATGTAGATGACGTGCTCGATGGGCGGCAGCGGGCTGGTCTCTTCCAGTTGGGAATCCCGATAGGGCGAGTTGGCGAGGGCGGCCTTGGTCCAGGCTTCGAGCTGGTCGCTGGTGAATGGTTCGATCCATGAAGCCGTTCCGGTTTGCATATAAGGCGTGTACCCCGTACCCCTTCCCGGGTCGCCCTGGTACATGGGCGCCGGAGCCTTGGTGGGGTTCGGCCCGTTGGGATTGGGATACGAGCGCAGCCCTTTGCCGTTCACCACCACCAGCGTCCCCGAGGGCAGCGCGCGCACCGCCGTGGGGTACCAGCCGGCGGGAATGAATCCCTCCACGCGGCTGCGCGTTTCGGAGACATCCACCACCGCCGTAGCATTGGCGTCCGAGCAGGCTACGTAAAGCCGGCTTCCATCGGGGCTGAGCGCCAGCGCCGAGGGTGTCATCCCCAGAGGCTGCCGCGGCGTCATGGACACGTTGATGCTCTCCAGCACGCTCAACTGGTTCCCCGAGCTGACACCCACAGCGTACACGTTGTTGGTATTCGCCGCCGCCACGAACAGGCGCGCGACCCAGGTGGGTTCGCCTTCCGCGGGTTCCGTGGGGGCGCCCTTCAGCCAGACGATATCGGTGGGGTGGGCGCCAATGCGCACGGTGTCGAGCAGGCTGCCATCAGCCGCGTCGTAGTGTCCCAGCGTGCCATCGGCCCAATGGGTCACGAAGAAGGACTTGCCGTCGGGATGGAACAGGATGCGATACGGCCGCCTGCCGGTTTTGTAGCGCCCGATCGCCATTCCCGACTGCGGATTGATCGCCACCACGGAATCGCGGTACAGGTCGGCCGCGTAGAGCAGGCGGCCATCGGGCGAAAATGCCACGTCGCCGATGAAATCCTGCGCCGTGCGCTGGTCTGGCGGGGCCACGGGAAATGTGCGCGCCGGCGTCAGCTTCCCGCCGGCGAAGGTGAATTCAAACACCGATGCGCGCGATCCGCCGCCCACGTACACGCGGTCGCCCTTGGGTGCAAAGGCGAGTCCCAACCAGCCATCCGCCACCGGCACGCTCCCGACCACGCGCGCCGAAGCCGTTTCGATGACGCTGACGGATGGCGGCCGGTAGCCGCCGTTGAGCACCAGCAGGTACTTGCCGTCCGGCGAGAGCGCCGTGGCCATGGGAAAGGTGTCGAGCGGCACCTGCCTGCCCACGGGCGCAAGGCGCCACCCGCTATTGAGCAGGAACGCGCCGTCCGGCAGCGGACCGACCCGTTCCCGGGGCGCCGGCTGCGAGCAGAGCAGCGCCCCCAGAGAGATGAACGCGACGATGAGACCAATTCGAGCGTGGAAGGAAGCCAGGGCCGGTTTCATTTGAATGTAACCATTGTACAAGGCGCCGGGTGCGATGCCGGTCCGATGAGGGTTGTGAGGACCTACCCAGGACAGCGTGTCGTGCCAGGCCGAGCTCAGTGGCGAGGTGGGCTAGTCCGGTGTGGGGGTAACTACCCGCTTCCTTTGCCTTGCTCGTCATTGACGAGGAAGTAGTCTATTCGCCTTGTGATAATCATCTGCCAGAAGGCAACTACCAGGGCAATCAGGCCGCCTATCCAGAGGGGCGTCCCATGGCCGTTCAACTGGCTCTTACAGCTGTGGAAAAGGGCGGCCAGACACTCGACTTCGCCGAACGTGAGCAGCAGCAGCGCTGCGGACAAACGGAACGCCACGTGGTCCCGAGCTCGTGCAAAGCGGTCGCTGCTCTGGAGGAGGGACCTCGAAAAGCGGTCGCTGGTCTGGAGGAGGGACTTCCGGACGTAGCGCCCAAGATCAGTCAGGAAGTTCCAAGGGGTGGCTCCCCGGACAGGACCACGAATTTTGCACAGGTACAAAATGTAGTCCACCACTTGATAAACTCCGTAGCGATTGACAGCGAAACAGATATTACCTACGGTCACGGTGATGGCGACGAGAACGACCAAATGCTGCCATGACTTCAGGTCGACGACGAATTTCCCGGGGTAGGCAAGGGCGGCACCGCCGACAACAAGGACACCGGGAAACATGTGCCGAAAAATACCTGCCAGGTGCCGGCTTATATCAGACACGAGGCCGGAGCCAGGAGCCGGTCCATCGCCCATATGACCTCCTTGAGAGTCGGCCGGTTCGAGCGGCCAGCCAAATGCTACGCCTGACGCATTGACGATAAAGAGTATACACCTGGAGTTTCGACACCGCGCATTAGACCAATCCCGTGGAGGGCTCGGCACCGAGCGCCGCTCTCTTCGGCAAGTCCCGCAACACGCCCTGCGCGGAAATGATTCCGCGGCGAAAACGGCGTGGCCTGTCGGGGCATTGGCCGGGCATTTCCCTGTATAGTACTGTGTATGGCCATCATCGCCGTGGCGGGCCGGAAGGGCGGGGTGGGAAAGTCCACCATCGTCGGCAATCTGGCGGCGGAGTTTGTCGCTACGGGGCGGAGCGTGGCGGTGCTCGACGCCGACCCGCAGCATAGCCTGGTGTCCTGGGCGGCGCAAGGCGACGGGATGCTGGCGCGCTCGATCCAGAAAGTGCCCGACAGCGGCGACACGTTGCGGTCGCGAGCGCACAAGGCCGAGAATGACGCCGATATCGTGCTGATCGATACGCCACCAGGCATGCCGGAGGTGGGCTACCAGGCGGCGCTGGCAGCGGACCTCCTGCTGCTGCCGTGCGGGCCGTCGCCGCTCGATCTGTTCGCGCTGAAGGAAGCGCTGTCTTGGGGGCTCAAGGCGCGCGCGGAGCGGCGATCGAAGAAGCCGCGCATCCGGTTCGTGCCTTCGAAGGTTGTCATGACGACCAACCTCGGGCGGGGGTTGGCATCCTCGCTGAAGGATATGGGAAGGAAGGTTCTGCCTCCCATCGGGCAGCGCGTGGTGGTGGCGGAGGCGGTGGCCCGCGGACTGACGGTGGTGGAGTACGCGCCGGATTCGCCGGCGCACGAGGAGTTCCGCAAACTGGCCAAGGCGGTGGACAAGCTTCTGAGGCGGTGAGCCGCAGGCGCTGGTACTCTCTCTGCGGAAGTCCCCCGCCGCTATTTCTGTTCCGGCGGCTTGCTCTCGACGATTCCCAGTTCCGTCAGCACTTTCGGATTGGCCTCATCCATGGCCAGCAGGTTATGGCAGGCATTGCAATCCTGGGTGACGGAGCGGCCGTCCTTGGCGGAGTGGTTGCCGTCGTGGCAGCGAAAGCAGCCGGGGAAGTCGGTGTGGCCGATGTTGTTCGGGTAGGTGCCCCAGGCGACCTTCATCTCGGGGAAAATGTTGCGGTCGTAGAGCGCCAGCACCTGCTCGGCCGCGGAGGTCACCTCGGCCCTGCGTTGCGCCCAGATGGCCGGATAGTTGTCCCGATAGTAGCTCTCGAAAGCGGCGGGAATCCTTTGCGCGGCTTCCTCGCGAGTGGCGTAGCCGGCCTTGACGATCTCCACGGCACGCTTCTTGGCGAACGGCAGCGACGGCGAAATCTGGCCCGCGTTCATGGCGCGGTCCACGGCCCGCTCCGGCAATTCGTAGGCGTGAGTGGGGCGATTGTGGCAGTCCACGCAGTCCATCTCGCGGATGGGCAGGCCGCCGCCGTCGGGCTTGGCGTCCGGCGTGGCGTAGACGGTCTTGCCGCCCGGGCCGTTGTACTCGATCCAGGGGATGTTCTGCCGTCCCTCGTCGGCGTGCGCATAGCGGATCAGCACGCCGGGGCCCAGATGCGTCCCATGTATCCCGATGCCGCCGTTGCCGCCGCCGATCTTCATCAGCAGCACGGTCTTGGTGAGGGTATTGTTCTGGTCGTCGGCAAACTTGTTGACGATCTCCACACGGTCCTCACCGTACTTCTGCGGCCAGTGGCAGGCTTCGCAGGTCTCCCGCGCGGGACGCAGGTTATGAACCGGCGTGGGGATGGGGGTCGAATAGGTATGGAAGGTCACCGCCAGCACCTGTCCCACGCCCGACAGCTTGCTCCTCACGAACCACGAAGCGCCGGGCCCGATGTGGCACTTCACGCACTCGACGCGCGAATGCGGGGAGTTCTGATAGGCCGTGTACTCGGGCTGCATCACGGTGTGGCAGGTCTGGCCGCAGAACGTCACCGAATCCATGTAATTCACGGCGCTATAACTAACCTGGCTGGCAATCGCCAGGTTGACCATGGTGGTGAAGAAAACGAAATAGACCAGGCGGCGCAGCTCGGCGTTACGCCAGGTGAGCGGCGGGAATTCGGGTGGATAGATGCCGGCTCGCCCCTCGCGCTTGCGCTTGATCCAGATTCCGAGGGGAACCAGGACGAGGCCGGCGAAGAACGGCGCCGGCAGCACCAGGAACGCCAGAATCCCGATATAGGGGCTCTCGGTCGTTCCCTGCAGCGTGGTCGGCAGCAAAAAGAGCCAGAAGACAGTGGCGGTGGTGACGAGCACCACGCCTGCCAGGCTCACCCAGTTGCTGGACAGATAGATGATCGGGGACAGCCAGTTCCTGTCCCTGCGGTCGGATTGGTTGGGAGTCATGAGTCTAGTGGTCTCCGGCGGATGTCGCCTCGCGGTCCCTGCTGCGCTCCTGCTTCCTCACTGTAATACCGGTCAGGAAGGCGGTGTTCAACGGGTAGACATCGGGGTCGAAAATGACGGGGTAGAAGTGCCAGACCACAATCGCCAGCGTGGCCAGCACGGCCTCGTAGAAATGAACCGAGGTGGCCACGTCCAGCCAAGCCTTGGGCAGCAGTCTCAGGACCAGGTTGTTGGCCCAGAGGAGCAGCCCGCTGGCGATCATCACCACCGCGCCCCACACTACCGCCCAATACTCGGCCTTCTCGACGTAGCTGTGCGAAGAGCGCCCCGGAGGCTCGGAACCGAGGCCCAGATTGTACGCAAAGTTGGAGAGCGCCTCGCGCGGGTCGTTGGTCGCCGGCAGCATCTCCTTCCAGTGCGCGCGCAGCTTGGAGCTGACGATCAGGGAGACCAGGTGCGTCAGCGTGACCGCCATGAAGACACCGGCGGCAACGCGATGGATGAGGCTGCGCACGGGGTAGCTCCCCTCCATCAGCAGCAGCGGCCGCGCCCACCACTGGTCCGGATACTTGAGCGCGAAGCCGGTCCAGACCAAGGTGAGGAACGAGATGGCCAGGACGGCATGCTGGACGCGCTCGAACGGCAACATGCGGAGTTCACCGTGCTCGGAAAAGTTCCTGGCCCCGAGGTTATCGCGGCGAACGCGGAAACGCCGCTCAACCAGCTTGCGGACCCAATCGCCGCCGTTGTGGAGCAGCATCAGCCCGATAGTTACAGGGATGACCAGCCAATAAAATTGGCGCACCCAGCGCAGGGCGGCGGGCTCGGCCTTACCTTCGGTCACGTGCACCTGGCTGATGGCGAAACGGGTGCCGGCGCCGGGGTGGCACTGGCCGCAAGTCTTGGACAGGTTCCTGGGGTTGATGGTGGACTTGGGGTCGGACGATGGCAGAATGTCGTGCACACCATGGCAACTGGCGCAGTTGGCCACGGTCTGCGAGCCAGCCTTGGCGGCGAGGCCGTGGTAGGACGAATCGAAGCTCAGCAGGCGGTCCGAAGGAAGGCCGAACTTGCGGGTCAGGCGGACGTCGCCGTGGCAGCTCCCGCAAGTGTCGCGGATGTGGGCGGCGTTCACCGGGGAGGCTTGGTTGGCGGGTTTGAGAATCTTGTGCTCGCCGTGGCAGTCGGTGCACAGCGGCGCCTGCATGACGCCGCGCGCCACCGCCTGGCCGTGCACGCTGGCGCGAAACTGCTCGGCGACTTCGCTGTGGCACATGCCGCAGGTGTCCGGCACGGCGGCGCGGAACGCCTGCGACGTGGGCGCCAGCAGTTCGTGCGCGCTTCCGTGGCAGAGGGCGCAATCGGGAGCGCCCTCATTCCCGTTCTTCCGCGCCTGGCCATGCACGCCCAGCGCGTAGTCGCCCGCCTGGTCCTGATGGCAACCGGCGCACACGGGCTTGGGTATGCCCGCGGGGTGAGGATACTTCTCGTGGGATTCGTGACAGGTATCACAGGGCAGCCCCGCGTGGGCGCTCTTCTCCAGTTTCCGGCCTTGGTCATGACACGCGGAGCACGCTCCGCCCGTCACGTTCGCGGCCGCGAGCAGATTGGCGCAGGCCGCGCCCAGGAGAAGGCCGATCCATGCAGAACCGAGGCGCCGGCCAGTTGAGGAAAGTGCCCGGTTCAGCATCGCCCTACAATCCGGCGCCGGGACCTAAAACCCAACTCTTGTATAAGAAGGCGGCCCCTAGCAGAACGCCGAAGACGACGACGATCAACGTCAGGAGCTTGATCCACTTGTCGATTTGCGCAAGTTTCTTGGCTATCGCAACCTGCTGAGCGGCAGTAACGGCATGCTCCGTCCCGAGGTGCAATGCGGGGTCTTCTTGCAGAGCCACGTACCGGCGCCAGAAGGCCATCAGGACCACGGCCACAATCAAGACCAACCAAAGTACCAGGAAAGGATGTAAATCAAGATGCATAGAATACCTCCTTCTAGAGTTTACAATCGAATCTCGGGGCTGGAGCGCTGCCGCAGGGGAGCGCCCAGTGGACCGGCTCCCTTCATGTCGAATCTTGTCCGCGGGGCTTCTTCCATGGCATCCATCACCTGCGGCGGGCTAAGGCTATTGAGTTTTGCAACGTTTTGATCCGGACGTCCGGTGAAGTGGGGCTATTGGCGCAGGGATGGAACTGTCGCTGCGGGATATTCCACCCGAAACATCAGCGACGTGGCATTTCGCTACGCGCAATGCCGCCGCCATGATGGCAAGCAAAACGGTACTGATGGGATCTTCCTCGGAAACCACGGAAACGATCCCGGCCTCCCATGCCTGGGCCAGCAGTTGGGGATCCTTCCGGGTGATCAAAACAACCCGCTCCGGGTTGGACAGGGGGAGGGGCAGCCAGGCGAATGCCAACTCGTCCAGAACCAGCACACATTTCTGCGAGGGGTCCGGGTGATCGACTGTTTCGACGTGCCAGGCGCAACTGCGCGACAGCGCTTCCCGCACAGTTGCCGCATACACGCCGTTGGCAATCGAAAGCTGAACCGCTTGCATCACGGCCGACTCCACGCCTTTACCATCCATGCTTCCGCTACTTCTTCTCCTGGTAGCCGTCCAGGCTCTTGTGCTCCCCGTAGTACTTACCGGCTTCGGTCAATTCCTTGGGCTTGGCCTTGGCATCGACGTGGCAGTAAGCACAAGCCTTCTTGGTCGCTTTCATATACTCCGGTTTGCCAAACGAAGCCGTCGAGCAAACCAGGAATCCACCCAGCAAAATGGCAGCGGGCAAAATAACCTTCAAATGGGACATCGGACCTCCAGGACCAAAAGAAGCAATTGCATCGCCACGGGCTTACTCCCTGCTTTCCAGGGGGTTTGCGAGGATCTCCCCAGTTCGGTTGGGGGCAATTCCCCCCGAAACTGCCGCGCATTGCGCCAATTAACCCAGAAGCCCTGCTATAATTGAGACAAGTTGCAAGTAATGTCAAAGCTCACTCCAGGCTGGCAGAAGACCAGTGTCTTAGAATCGGTGTTTGACCAGCTTTCCGATGCTCTGGTTCTGTACGACCCGGAGTTCCGCATAACAGGAGTCAACCGGTCCGCGGAGAAACTCTTCGGCATGGCGTCCGAGGAGATGCTCGGGAAACACTGCCAGGAAGTCTTCAAGTGCTCCTTGTGCGAGCCCGGATGCGGGGTCCTGACGGGACTGAACCAGAACCCCGCGGCGCCGCACTGCACGGTCCGGCTGCATACCGGCAATGGCATGGAGCGGCTGGTGGTGATGCGCACCACGCAGATGTTCGACGGGGGCGGCCAGCTCACCGGGGTGGTGGCCACCATCAAGGACATTACCGAAGAGGCTGCGCCGCAGAAGCGCGAAGTGATCGCCGAATCGCCGGCCATGCGCGAGGTACTCAACTTCGTGCGCCGGGTGGCGGCCAGCGAAGCCACCACCATCCTGCTGGAAGGCGAAAACGGAACCGGCAAGGACCTGATCGCCAAGACGCTGCACTACCAAAGCCTGCGGCAGGCCGAGCCGTTCATCCCCATCAACTGCGCTGCGATTCCCGATTCGTTGCTGGAAAGCGAGCTGTTCGGCTATGAAAAGGGCGCGTTCACGGATGCGCGTGCGCAGAAGCGGGGGATCTTCGAGCTGGCCGACAAGGGCACGTTGTTTCTGGATGAAATTGCCGAAATCCCCCTCATGCTGCAAGCCAAGCTGCTGCGCGTGCTGGAGGACCAGAGCTTCCGGCGGCTGGGCGGCCTGAAGGACATCAAGCTCGACCTGCGCGTGGTGGCGGCCACCAACAAGAACCTGCGCGAGGCGGTGAAAGAGGGTGCCTTCCGCCAGGACCTCTACTTTCGCCTCAACGTGATCCAGATTCTGATTCCGCCGCTGCGGGAGCGAACCGAAGACATCGTGCCGCTGACGAAGTTTTTCGTCGAGCACTACAACCGCAAGTTCAAGCGGAACATCGAAGGCGTGAGCGAGGCCGCGGCCAAGCTGCTGCTTTCGCACGACTGGCCCGGCAACGTGCGCGAGCTGCGCAACGCCATCGAGCGCGCCATGATATTGGAAGAGTCGTCGCTGATCGCCCCGCCCAGCCTGCCGATTGCCATCTCCCGCCCGGATGTCGGTGTTGTGGCGGTTCCCGCGAGCGTGGAAATCCCCACCGACGGGCTTTCGCTGGAGGACAACGAGCGGAGCCTGCTGGCCCGCGCCCTGGAGAAGACCAACGGCAACCAGACGCAAGCCGCACGCCTGTTGCGCATCACCCGCGACACGCTGCGTTACAAGATGAAGAAGTTCAATCTGCGGTAGGGGCGGGGGACCTTCCGCGCGGCCGGCGGCTACAGTCTACTTATCGTGCGTTTTCGCATCGTGGGCCAGATCGCCGATACTGAAACCATCGCGGCGGGAAGCGGAATTCGGGAAATCGCGAGGCTTCGGAAGTTCTACGGGCCGGGTCGGTGGAGGAAGCTGAAAGGGCTGGCGCGGATTGTCCTGGCGGATGGCACGGAATGTGAAGCCGAAGTACACTGGTATGAAGCCTCCGGGATCGGAAGAAAAGAGTTCAAGATCAAGCGTATTCTGGAGTGATCTATGGGCCGCGGAAAAGAAGAACAGCCGCGATTCGCGGTGTGCATTGACAATCGGGATTATCCGGCTTCGTTGGAACTGCGGAAGATTTACCGCGTGGCGCCGGATCCGGCCGCCGCGCGCCATGGGCAGATCCGCATTGTCGACGAGTCGGGAGAAGACTACCTCTATCCGCAGGTCTGCTTTCTGCTGATAAAGCTACCCCAAGCGGCTGGACAGGCGATTCTGAGGGCTTCGTAAGGCGCGCCATATTCCTCCTTCCCGCAGCCGAGTTTCATCATCGTGTGATCTCATCCTCGTACGCTCGCAGGCGGAGTATGATTGCACGGGCGTTTTCCGCGCTGATAGCCTTGCCTTGACTTCTAAGCGATGCCATGTAGTCCTTGACTGCGATGTCCAATATCCTGGCCTCCAAGAACTGGTCAATCTCAGTCGGTGTCTTACCTGACAGCACCATTCCTGCCCAGTCCTCGACGCTCACGCCAGCCGCACTCAATTTCCCTCCCATCCGAACTGCAAATTCCCTGCTCTCCGCCTGCTCTTTGAGTTTGGCCTTTTCCTCCATCTCCTGAAATATCAGGTCCTGCTCCTTTTTGTAGCGCTCGGCATCGCTCACGGTAGGAGCGCCGCAATCGCTGCAATGGTCTTCGCGGGCGGGGATGTCCCGGCCGCATTTCGGACAAACCCTCATTCATCGCCTTTCCACCACCCCGTGACGGACTCCCAGCGAAACCTGCCAACTATTTCATCCTTATCATTCTTGATCACCCATTGGCGGTTTGGCGAGCTTGCCACCCCGGTGTCCTCGACCGTGGAACCCTTGACAACACAAGGCGTTTCCGTTCCTTGCAGCATGATGCAGATCACTGCTGTCCGGCTAAAGTTTTTTGAAAATTGATAACTACGGTTGAATCAGTGCGGTAGGAGGAATAGCCGATTTTTCGATTTGAACTGTTCTGGGCGCGCGCGGGAGGAAAACCGCCG
>JBEKTU010000105.1:0-32266 GCA_049515735.1 Bryobacteraceae bacterium | reverse complement strand
CAAATTGCGTGTACGCTCGCATCCAAGGTCGAGGCAACGGTAGGTCCATCCCAATGAGACAGGCCTTTGGGCGGCGGCTGTTCGAGCAGAGCCAGCACTCGATCACGGAATGCGGCGTCATAGGTAGCCGGACCGGTCGTTGTCGAAGCGGCCCTTGGTGTTCTGGTCGCTGGATCTATCCAGGGTGATGGACCTGCTGAAACTGCGGCCCATGCAGTTCTGCCTTTTTCTGAAGACGCTGGTGGGCGCTCAAGAGATGCAGAGGATGATGGTCCAGGCCGTTGGGGTGGCGAGACGATAGACTGCTACTCGCCCTTCACCTGTTGTTCATAGGCGGCTTGCGGGGCCAACTGAGGAGACCCCTCGGGACAAGAGCGTTACGGCCTTCGAGACTCAGTGACATGGCTTCTGATCCAACCTCCCTTCCTTTCTCCGGTATTACCGGAGCGACGGCACGAGAGTCAAAGCGCCGGCGCCACGTTTGCGTTGTTAGCAACAAAACCGTCCTGATAAACTCCCCATCCCTTACTGCCGCCGTTTCACGAAGAGAACCACCAGCGACGCCATCAGGCATGAGCCCGAAAGCATGAACTGCGCCAACTTCATGCTTCCGGTCGTGTCGCGGATGTAACCGATGGCAGCCGGGCTGATATTACCCGCCAGGCCGCCCACCGAGTTGATCCAGGCAATTCCCGCGGCAGCGGCGGAGCCGGATAGAATGCCGGTCGGTAACGACCAGAATACCGCCTGGCCGCACATGATTCCCACGGCTGCGAGAGCGACCATGGCCAGCCCCATCCCTCCCGAGATGCCTCCGAGGCCGCCCACGGCAAAAGCCGCGGCGGCCAGGCCGGCGCCCAGGCTGACGTGCCAGCGCCGTTCACCGGTGACGTCGGAATGGTGGGCGTAAAGGACCATCGACAGGGCCGCCGCTCCCCAGGGGATCGCCGACAGCAGCCCGATCGACCATGGGTCCTTAGTCAGCGTGTCTTTGAGCGTCTGAGGCAGCCAGAACCAGAGGCCGTAATTCCCCATCTGGAAGCCGAAGTAGGGCAGGCAGAGCAACCAGACCTTCCCGCTCTTAAATGCGTCGATGAAACGGTGGCGCGACTCGCCCTCGCGCTTCTTGGCATCCTCTTCCTCTTGCAGGCGGCGCAGCAGAAGCTCCCTCTCCTCCGCACGCAGCCACCTGGCCTTGACGGGGTTGTCCACCAGATAAAGCAGCGTCACGATGCCCGCCAAAGCCGAGGGAATTCCCTCGATCAGGAAGAGCCACTGCCACGCCCTAAGGCCCGCCGCGCCCGACATGTGCGCGAGAATCGCTCCAGAAATGGGCCCGGCGATCACACCCGATAGCGGATTGGCGCTTACGAGTATGGCCACCATCCTGGCGCGGTGCTTCTGTGTGTACCAGAAGGTCAGGTAAAGGATCACGCCCGGAAAATAACCCGATTCCACCACGCCGAGCAGAAATCGCAGCACATAGAAGCTGGTGGCGCCCTTGACAAAGATGGTGCACGCCGAGACAATGCCCCACAAGATAACGATGGGCCCAAGCCAGAGGCGGGCGCCCAACCTCTGCAACATCATGTTAGCCGGCACTTCAAAGATAAAGTAGCCGAGGAAAAAGGCACCGGCGCCGATGCCGTAAATCGTATCGCTCATGCCCAGATCCTGCTGCATCTGAAGCTTGGCGAACCCCACGTTGACACGGTCGACATAAGCCAGGATGTAGCAGCCAAACAGGAAGGGGATCAGGCGGCGAGTGATTTTAGCGTAGGTCGCCCTCTCGAAGTCCGCCGAAAGGTCCCTGCGATTCTCAGCACTCCGGGCCGCCGGAACGGCATCGCGATCAAAGACCGTCATCCGGAATCCTTCACCCCATCCACTGCGGATGGAGGGCGGTGCCGTCAAAGCGAGTTTCCGTCTTGAAGAGCTCGTAGTTTCCAGTCATAGCGGCATCCCTGGTCTTGGCGACCAATCCGGCCAGTTCGCCGGCGGTCAACGGCTGGAAAGTCCGTGCGGCCTCGATCGCCTGGTCGACCCGCTCCATGGAATCCATGCCAGCGATGAGGACGGAAATCGGCAGGTTCAGGGCGTAACGCAAGCACTCTATGGCCGTCGCCGTGCCGCTTTTGAGAATGAATCCGCTGGCCATGGTCTTCATGGCGAGCGGCGCGATACCCTGCTCGACCAGTTTGGGAAGAACCTGGTGCGCGAAGCTGCGGAAATGATAATCCATCAGATTGAGCGGCATCTGGCAGGTGTCGAAATGGAACTTGTGCTGGGCGGCGACCTCCAGCATGCGCAGATGCACGGCCGGATCCTTGTGGCCCGTGAACCCGATATAGCGGATCTTCCCCGCCTTCTTAGCCTCGAGCAGGGCTTCGAGGGGACCATCGGGAGCGAAGAACCGGTCCGGATCCTCCATGCGGATGTTCTCGTGATACTGCATCAGATCGACGTGGTCGGTTTGAAGGTGCTGGAGCGACTCATCGATCTGTTGCGCGGCGGCCTTCCGCGTGCGGCCGTCGAACTTCGTCATGAGAAAAACCCTCTGCCGGTAGCCATCGCGGAGGGCAATGCCCATGCGGCGCTCGGCTTCGCCTTCGCCGTAATCCCAGCAGTTGTCCATAAACGTGATGCCGCGATCGATCGCACTGCGGATGATTCGTGTCGAAAGTGCCTGCTCCCCCGCGCGCCCGGCATGCGCGCCGCCGAGGCCGATTGCCGACACTTTTTCGCCGGTCCTTCCCAGTGTCCGGTAGATCATCCCGCTGCCTTGACCTTTGGTCGACGCCGTTACACCCAGGGCCGCTAATACGCCTAAAGCCTGCCTTCGATTCATTGAGAGTGCCCCCTTTCAGCTTTATATTATGCAACACTACTGTGCAGCACAGGCTGGTGCGCGGTTCGGTCGCCCAGAGCCAGAAAGAAATGGGGAAACCCCTGCCATTTGCGCGCTTGACCTGCAAGAAGAGTTAAGTGAAGGGAAGGAGGATTCGATGCACGTTACCCGGCGTTCGGTGCTTGCCATGGCGGCCGGAGGAGCGTTGGTACGGGCCCAGTCCCGGCCGCTCACTTTTGGGTTCAGTCTGTACGGGATGAGGGCGCTTTCCTGGCGCGAGGGGTTGAGCCATGTCGCGCGGGTCGGCTACAAGGCCACGGAATTGTGCATGATGGCGAGGTGGGACACGGAGCCCAAACTCCTTACCAAGCAAACCCGGGTTGAGATCCGGAAGCGCGTCGGCGACTTGGGACTGGCGCTGCCGTCGGTGATGGAAAACCTGAACCTCGGCCAGCCCGGCGGCGTGGAGGCGAACCTCGAGCATCTGCGCGCCGCCGCGGAGGTCTGTTACGAAGCCTCGCCCGGACCGCCGGCGCTGATCGAAACCACCGCAGGCGGGCGGCCCGGCATGTGGGATGACATCAAGAATGCGATGGCCGACGAGTTGGGTGCGTGGACCAAGGAGGTGGAAAAACTCGAGGTTACGCTGGCCATGAAGGCACATTCGAGGCATGCCATGAACCTGCCCGAACAGGCGGTGTGGCTGGTGAACCAAGTAAAGAGCCCGCGGGTCAAGCTGGTGTATGACTACAGCCACTACTCCGCCAATGGCTTGGACCTGCGGAAAACCATGGAGCAGGTCGTGCCATATACGGTTTTTGTGCATATCAAGGACACCTTGGGAAGGGCCCCAAACCACAGGTTTGTGCTTCCTGGCGATGGTCCCGTGGATTTCAAAGCATACATGGGAAACCTGATCGAGTTGGGCTACCGGGGGGCCGTGGAGGTGGAGGTGAGCGGAGATGTGTCCAGCCAGCCCGGTTACGATCCGGTGAAGGCCGCCGAGCACGTGTGGGAAAAGGTTTCGCCGGTGTTCGCGTGAGGGCCCGAGCCGAACCCTCCCCGACGCGACCGCCATTCGCCGTCACACCTTTTCGGGCACCACGAACGGCTTGCGGTAGTCGCGGGTGAACATGTTATTGGCTTCTTTGTCGCCCACGCAGGTCATCGTCTTGGCATCGAACGTGAGAGAACGGCCAAGGCGATAGGAGATGTTCGCGAGATGCAGCAATGTGCAGGAGATGGCGCCCTCCGCGATCGGGGAGTTCAAGTCCGATTCTTTCCTGCTACGCAGCACCTGGATGAAGTTCGCCCAGTGGTTGCCCTCCTCCTGTGCGTGAGGACCCGGCTCCTGGTTGGGACCGAGGAAGGTTCTGTACTTGTCGTAACCGTTCACGGTCATGTAGCCCTTCGAACCAAAGAAGAGGTTGCCGACCACCGTTCCCAGCCCCCTTTGGGTTGTGGTCTGGGCGGGCGTCCTGCCCGGAACGGCGTCCTCGTTCAAGCCGCTGTTGAAGTTTATTGGGCCCACGATGCCTCCCTCGTCATTCGCGTACCAGGGGCGAACATCGAAAGTCATGAGCTTTTTCTTGCCGTGGTCATCGAACTCCCAAGACACGTTCAGCGTGTTTGGCGCTTCCTGGTCGTCATCCCACAGGTACTTCCCGCCGACGGCGCTGATCTTAGTGGGGTAACTCACGCCCAACCCCCATCGGCAGAGGTCAAGTTCGTGGATCCCCTGGTTGCCGAGGTTGCCGTTGCCGGTGTCCCAGAACCAGTGCCAGGTGTAGTGGAACCGGTTTTTCGTGAACTCCCGGTTCGGGGCCGGGCCGGTCCAAAGGTCGTAATCCACCCCTGCCGGGACAGGCTCCGCCTTGGCTTTCCCAATCGAGGCGCGCAACTGGAAGCACATGCCGCGCGCCAGGTACATGTCACCGATGAGGCCCTCCCGAAGGTGCTGGATAGCTTCCCTCAGCGCGGGCGAAGAACGGAGTTGATTGCCCTGCTGCACGATCCGGTTGTACTTCTTCGTGGCCGCGACGATCTGCCGGGACTCGAAGATATTGTGACAGCAAGGTTTCTCGACGTACACGTCCTTGCCCGCCTGGCAGGCCCAGATGGTCAGTAGCGTGTGCCAGTGATTGGGAGTGGCAATGGAAACGGCATCAATCGATTTGTCTTCTAGCAGCTTCCGTGCATCGGTATAGGTAGCGGGCCGTTTCCTGCCCAGCGCCTCGAGATCTTTCAACCGGGAGTCCAGGAAAGACCGGTCCACGTCACACACCGCCACGACCTCCACATTGGGCAACCTCGTCCACGCCCGGATGTGTGTCCCGCCCCGCCCTCGGAGTCCGATGACAGCCATACGGATCGTATCGTTCGCACTGGCCAACCCCTTCGGGCCCAAAGCCCCGACAGCGGCCGACGAACCAATCAAAAAGTGCCTGCGATTCATTACGCCTCCTTTGCGGCGCGACCTCTGTTGCAACCGGCCGCGATCAAAGCCAGTCCCCTTTGCTTGTCGATGCCGATTCCCTTGACCGCGTATCCTCTGGCGGCCGTAACCACGATGCGGCCGTCGCCGGAGCCCAGGTCATACACCACGTCGCCCTTGTGCACCCCCGCCATCTTGAGCATGGGGTCCACCACGCCCTGCGGCGTCGGCACGAGGATCACGTCCGGATGCCGCAATGCCATGGTCCGACCTTGCCAACGGATCAGCACGAGCATGTCCGCCGAGCAGGCGTCTTCCGGTGCCATGCGCAGGACTTCGACGGTTTCTCCTTTCCTGAGCGGTGAAACGCTCACTTCTTGCGCGCCGGATCGTTCAGAAAGCTGAGCAGGTCCCCGATGTCCGTGGCTTCCAGGCTGGGCCAGGGGATGCCCAGTTGCTCGGCGCGAGCCCACATCGCCGGCCCATGGCGCCAAAGCGCCGTGGCTAACGACACAGTCGTAAAGGCGTCGGCTCCAGCCCGGAGGGTTGGACCTTCGCGGGTGCCCTCCGCTTTCGATCCGTGGCAACGAGCGCAGCCACGCTCGGCGAAAACGCGCTCGCCGAGAAACGGGGAACCGGAAGGCTCGAAGTACCTGAGACTGGCCAGGAATCTCAGGACGTCGCTGATTTCGTCGCCCTGCAACGTGGGCGCCGCCATCTTGGCTTCGCGAGCTTGCTCCAGCATGGCCGGGGCATGGTTCCACAGGATGGCCGCGAATTGAGCGGGGCTGTTGGGCAGATCGTGATCCGGCCCCAGTTCCGGACCAAGGTGTCCGCCCTGGCCGCGGACGGAATGACATTGGATGCACTTCGCCTGGAAGACTTGCCAGCCCCGCTCGGCGCTGCCGCGCAGGCCGTTTTCGTCCGTGCTGACGGGGCGCCGTTGGGGCCCGCCGCCGCTGGCGTAGGCGACCAGATCGTTCATCTCGTTGCCCGTGAACTGCGGCCATTGGCCGAGCTCGCGCGTGATGGGACCGATCATGGACTGCGCATGATTCCACATGGCAAGCATCCACGCAACGGAGTCCCCGGATGCGGCGATCTGGGCAAGGTCGGGTGCAAGTTTGCCGCCCGAGGAGCGGACGGAATGGCAGTGTGCGCAACCCTTGGCGGAGAAGACGCGCTGGCCGGCGGTCGGATCTCCCGCCGTGTCGGCACCTCCCGCCTGATACAAAAACGCGAGGATGTGCGCCATCTCTTCCTGGCTCAGTTGGGGCGTTTTCCCACCCATCTGGCGCCACATCCCTGGCTCGTGGTCCCAGAGAACCGTCGCCAGCCACGCCGTGGCCGGAGTGCCTGGGTGGATTGTTCCGAGATCGGGCGCAACGCGGCCACCCCTGCCGTTCACGGCGTGGCAGATGGCACACTGCTTCTTGCCAAAAAACAGTGCGGCGCCTTCTTCGGGTATGCCGATTACGTAAACGGCATGCCGCCCAGCCGGAGGCCGGTACTCCAACATCAAGATAGCGATCAACCCGGCGATGGCGACGATTGCCGAAACGGTCCAAAACAGAAACTGCTGGCGTTTACTCAGCGCGGCCATGTGGCAATGTATGCACGTGATGAGCCAAGCGGGCGAAGCATGTCTTAACCCCTACGTAGGACCCGGGTAAGGGCGCCCCGGCGTCGCTGAAGAGGCAATCTTCGTACTCCGCGGTTTCACCGCTGAACGCACGCTCGCACTGTTCACCGCCGAGGTCTACGCACGGCTAGGCTAGCAGATCACCTCTCCCCTTGATTTCCCCCTCCACCCTGGCATCCGGATTGCCAGCTCTCCGTCCTGTGTCGTTTTTCAACGACATGGTGACGCTGACTGCGGGCTTTTCACCCGCAAAGGTGGGGCATATGGCGCTGAAAAAACACGGCGAAATCACGGATTCACAAAAGGTCTGGGGGAGGCGCAACTGGAAGCGCCGGCCTCGCTGGACCGAGGTTCGGAATCGCAGAAACCCGGCACGTTCGCAATTGCCCTGCCGAACCATGTCACCCTGACAGCCATACACAAAAGCATGCGAAAGGTTCTCTTACTGTCTCTCGCCGCAGCCGCCTTCGCCGCCGCGTCCGCAGGCTTCTCCGGCTTAGCGCCGCGCGGCCGTACGCTCCGAACGCGCGGTCGGGGCCAGGCGGCGCGAGCGGCCCGGCGGTCACGCCGCGCCCGCCAGACTCCCGCGCACGCGGCTCCAATTCCGCAATTCCCGCACCGTGCATCGTGGTTGGGAGAGCGGCTACTCGAACGCGGGTGGAGCAATTCCGACCCGTCGAATCATCGGGGGCCGGACCGCAAGACTATTGAGAGGATTCTCCGGGGCGGAGCCGTGCGAAACGACGTATTAGAGAAACTGGCGCACGCGCTATCGGCCAAGCACAACGTCAGCGTTTTGGACATCCCGCAAGACTGATTTCCCCAACTCGCCCCGATTCTCCCCGATTCTCCCCAACTCTCCCCAACATTCCCAGGGAGAATCCCCGACTTTCCCAGGGGTAGTAAACGAATCTGAAGGTGTCCCAACCGGGGGACAACCGAGGATTACAAAATGGGAGCAGTTCACAACTTGATTGAAACCCTTCAACGAGTCGGACGTGGAACGCATCACCGGCTTGTTCGGGGCGTCCGCCCGGCGGTGGCGGCTTCTCGGCAGGGGCCGAAACATCTGAAGATCGGCGCGGCGGTCCGCTACCAGCCTGAGCATCAGTGGCGTACGACCATGGTCCACTCCAAAGGATTCTTCCCACCGCCGGCGTGGGCTGCTGTACATCGGCCAAGTCATTGACACATAATTGGTTTTCAGCGCCCAGCAATGTATCGGATCTGAAGACGGGCCGCGGATTGTTTGGTGACGTGAGATCAAAGGAAAGGTGAGGTTATGACCCCAAAGCAGAACTTGCAATTGATGAAGACGCTAGACGATTCCTGGAACGCGAAGGAGCTTACAACGTTCCACAAACGCCACGCGAAAGATTGCGTCGTGCGATGGCCCAACCAACCGCCGACGCATGGAATAGAAGCTCATGAGCAGGAGGCGCTTGCCTTTTTCAAAACGTTCCCCGATCAGCACCTCGTCAACAATCCATACAAAGGGATGATCGCCCAGGGGGATTGGACATGCACAATCGCCGAGTTTACCGGGACCATGACGGGGCCGATGACGATGGCCGACGGCACGGTGATTGCCCCTACGAACAAGAGCTTTAAAGTGGACTTCTGCACTGTGGCGCACTGGAATGAAAACGGGGAGATCGTGGAGGAAAACCTATTCTACGATCTCATGGGCATGTTGAAACAAATTGGTGTGATGTGAGACTCACGAAGGACTGTGGAAATGGCGGAGGTGGGCCGACATGCCGGAACTGATTCCCGCAATCTTCTTTGGACACGGCAATCCCATGAACGCCGTAATGACCAACGGATACACCGAAGCCTGGCGTCGCATCGGGGCGCAAACGCGCAAGCCCAAGGCGATCCTCTCGATCTCCGCTCACTGGTATGTGCCGGGAACCGGCGTCACGATCAGCACCTCACCGAGGACAATTCACGATTTCGGCGGCTTTCCGCCTGAATTGTTCCGAGTGCAGTATCCCGCGCCGGGTGACCCTCAGCTCGCCCGCCGCGTCCAGCAACTGCTGGCACCCTTGCCGGTCGCTCTCGACAACACCTGGGGGCTCGATCACGGGACCTGGTCGGTGCTCGTGCATGCCTATCCGAAGGCCGATGTTCCGGTTGTGCAACTGAGCATAAATGAATCCCAGCCCGCCTCCTTCCATTTCGAGCTCGGAAAAAAACTTGCGCCGCTGCGGGACGAGGGCATCCTGATCGTCGGCAGCGGAAACCTGGTCCACAATCTGCACGCGTATGCCTGGGGCCGGCACATGCCTGAGCCCTATGATTGGGCGGTCAAGTTCGAGCTGGAGGCAAGACAGATGATGCTCGCCGGTGATTTCAAGCCACTCGTCGCCTATGAAAAGCTCGGCAAGGCGGCGATGCTTTCCATTCCGACGCCAGATCACTACCTGCCGCTGCTCTATGTGATCGCGACCCAGCAACCGGGGGAAAACATCACCTTCCCTGTCGAAGGCGTCGACGGCGGATCGATCTCAATGTTGTCAGTCTCAGTAAGTTGAGGGAAGCGACATGAAAGTAGTTCTGTTAGGGGCGACCGGCTTCGTTGGCTCAGCATTGCTTAAGGAAGCCCTCGACCGGGGCCACAGGGTGACCGCAATCGTGCGCGATCTGGACAAGCTCGAAAAACGTGACGGACTCATCCCAAGAACAGGCGACGTCTACGACACCGCTTCTCTTTCGGGATTAATCGAGGGCAACGACGCGCTGATCAGTGCTTTCAATCCCGGATGGAAGAACCCAAATCTGTATGACGATCAGGTCCGTGGGACAAGGTCTATCATTGCGGCGGCCAAGAAGGCGGGCATCAAGCGAGTCCTCTGGGTGGGCGGGGCCGGCGGCCTTGAGGTGAAGCCGGGAGTGCGTGTAGTGGACGATCCCGCCCCGCCCGACTGGGTGAGGCCCGGCTCATTGGCGGCCATCGATGCGCTGGATCAGTTACGAAAAGAACCGGATCTAGAATGGACATTTTTTGCGCCATCCGCTGAGATGAAGCCTGGTGAACGCACCGGGAAATTCAGATTAGGGGGAAATCAGCTCTTAGTCAACTCCGCCGGCCACAGCACGATTTCGGTGCAAGATTATGCCGTCGCGATGATCGACGAATTGGAGAACCCAACTCATATCCGGAAGCGCTTTTCCGTAGGCTACTGAGCGAACGAGAAGGAACAACCACATGAAACAAGACGAGCCAAAAATCCAAGTCACGAAGAACGGCCCTTACCTCGTAAGCGGCGCCTTGCCTCTCAGCGAGCAGCGGATTGCGACCAATGCCAAAGGCGAATCCCTCGACTACAACGAAGGAAAACAATACTCGGTGCAGCAGCAATATGCGCTCTGCCGCTGCGGAAAATCAGCCAACAAACCTTTCTGCGACGGCACTCATGCCAAGGTACACTTCGACGGAACGGAAACCGCCGGCCATCAGCCGTATCTGACGCAAGCCGAGACCTTTGAAGGCCCCACGACGTTGCTGACCGACCAGGAGAATCTGTGCGCGTTCGCCCGGTTCTGCGATCCGAAAGGCAGGGTCTGGAACCTGGTGGGG
Source organism: Bryobacteraceae bacterium (assembly GCA_049515735.1). Taxonomy (GTDB): domain Bacteria; phylum Acidobacteriota; class Terriglobia; order Bryobacterales; family Bryobacteraceae; genus Fen-178. Next base: position 21,759 of record JBEKTU010000105.1, on the reverse strand, counting down.
GAAACAGACAAACCGGAAGCCCGGCGACTAGTTGAACACGAGGCGGGTCATTGCCCCGGCGGACGGTTGGTAGCGTGGGATCGCGAAACGGGCAAACCACTGGAGCCGGAATTTGAACCGTCGCTCGGGCTGATCGAGGACACCGCCAGACACGTCAGCGGCCCGATTTGGGTCCGCGGCGGCGTCCCTGTGGTTTCCGCCGACGGGCTGCCCTACGAGATTCGGAATCGGGTGGCCTTGTGCAGGTGCGGCAGGTCAGCCAACAAGCCGTTCTGCAACGGCTCGCACGCGGGTTGAGCGCCTACGTGAGGCAATCGCTCGGACCGGATAGCGAGTTTTCGGGAGAGCTGTCAGAACCCTGGGACGCTTAGCGTCTCCAGCACCTGAAGTACCCTCTCATGAGCGACAATGAATCATCAATCCCCCGATACCGCACAAGGAGCCAGCTATGAACCGCCGCAATCTCCTCGCCGGACTCGCCTTGGCGAGTGTTGAAGCGAGGGCACAAACCCGGACAACCGGAGCCGCCGCCGAATCGCTTTACATTCCCAAGCCGCAACTGATTGAAGACCGCCGGTTGCTCCACGATTTCATGGAGGAATTCGCGTTCGTAGATCTGGTGACGGTCTCGCCCTCGCTGCGTATTACTCACATTCCGGTTTGGCTCGACCGGGCCGCAGGCGCCTATGGAACGATTCACGGCCACCTCTCGCGCCAGAATCCGCAGAGCGGGGCTTTCGACGGCAGGCAAATCGGGGTCATTGTTTTCCGTGGACCGCACGGATACATCTCACCAACCTGGTACGCAAAGACCGAAAACGTGGTGCCAACCTGGAATTTCGCCGTGGTTCATGCGACCGGAAAGCTGCGGCCTGTGGAAGGCAACAAGGAACTGAACGAGTTGCTTTCAAAGTTGATCGCCAAATTCGAGAGCTATGAGGGTACGAGCTACGACTTCACCAGAATCGACGACAGCTATAAGAACGGCCTCATGGGCGGCATTATCGGCTTCGAACTGGAGATTGAACTGCTTGAAGGTAAATTCAAGCTTGGCCAGGACCGGAGCCCGGCTGACAAACAGAGCCTACTGAAGAAACTGGGAGACGCAAGGGCGCCGCGCTCTCTCCGCGAATTCACGGCCAGCTTCTACGAGCGGCAGAGCAAGGCCTGACCACCCGCGCGGCGACCAGCGGTCTAAAGAGAGGACGATCACTGTCCATTCGAAATTCTCTTGTGAGCACCATCGCTTTGCCATCGCCCCGCGAATTCCCAGAAGATTTCTCTTGCATGTGTCGGCGAACCGAGCAATGAATGTGAGCGTCACGGTAAACCGTGAGAAAGAGAGAACTTACATGAAAACGTTCACTATCGACAACGACAACAACATCACCCTGTTTCCGACGCCGGACCACGCCGAAGTGGCCGTGGGCGCCGGGTCCCAGTCCTTTACCAGCCAGAAACAACTGGCCCAACTGGCCGTCGCGTGGCCGGCCGAGCGGTTGGTGGAAATCTGGAACAGTCTGCCGGGAGTGGAGCCGGTACAGGGTTTCAAAAGCGCCAAGGCGGCGGCCGGTCGGATTTGGGGTCGCATCCAGAACCTGGGCGAAAACCCCGCGCCGAAGGCCACCACAAAGGCCACGTCTGCCAAACACGCGCGCCGTGTTGCGCCCTCCAGGCCCCAGTCGACCCAGAAGACGACCCGCGCGAAGAAGGCCGCCCAAGCGCCCCAGAAAGCCACCAAACCGAAGGCTGAAAGCGTTCGCCCGGGCAGCAAGACCGCCGCCGTCGTGGCCCTGCTGGAAAGAAAGGGTGGCGCGAACTTGGCTGAGGTCATGCAGGCTACATCCTGGCAGGCCCACAGCGTCAGGGGTTTCATCAGTGGCACCCTCGGCAAGAAGATGCAGCTTACCGTGACTTTCACCAAGCGCGAAGATGGCGCCCGCGTTTACAGCGTCGCCCGAGGGGAGGCATAGCCATGGGGAACAGTATCTGGAAGGGTCATATCGCGTTCGGCCTCGTCGCGTTTCCCGTAAGTCTCCACGCCGCCGCGCGCAGCCAAGCCGTCAGTTTCAATCAACTCCACCAGTGCGACCACTCGCGCGTCAAACAGGTCCTGTATTGCCAGGCCGAAGACCAGCCGGTCCCGCGCCACGAACTGGTGGAGGAGCATCGGTCTACACTGCGGCGTTACTCGCGAGAAGCTGCGATACGATGGAACCGCACGCCTTCAAAACCGTGCCTTGGGCGCTCGTCGTCATGGCCCTCGCCGGAGGTATGGGTGGGCTTGATTGCAGCACATAACTGGAGGGTTAAGGAACCGGGATGCCCCAGCAGCCATTTCTCCCCGATAGGGCGCTACTTGTTCAATGACCGCAGGATGACATATAGTCATTCAGCACCAGCCCCGTGGTCAGCTCAGTGTCCTTGTGTGTCGCCAGGTCGAAAACTGCAAGCTGCGCGGTCCAAACATTGTGCGTACTTCCAGGTGCCAGCGGGGTCGTCGCGACCGGCCGAAGATACAGGAGAGTGCCGCCACCCTGGAGCCAAAGCACCTTTTGAGCCGTCAGGGCGGGTGTCCAGGTCCTGGCAGCAATATTCAAAAGGAAGTAGTCGCGCTGCGGGTCACCGGCACCCCCAGCCTCGCCATACAGACCCGCCAGCACGTACTTTTCGTCGGGTGACCATACCAGGTCCTCGGGAATACTGTCGGGTTTCGGCCAACCTGCCCGGGCAACTTCCTTTCGCGTCGCGACATCAATGATCGCGGGACCATCATCGGCAATGGCGGCGATTCGCCTGCCGTCAGGTGACCATGCCGGCGCTTCATATTTCCCCACCTGCACCCGCGACTGGCCGGTCGCGGTGTCCACGAAAAACAACTTTGCGTCGTGGCTCTGCCCCTCTTTGTCCAGAGATCCCGCAATCACAATCGCCAACGCGCGGCCATCGGGCGAAACCGCAGCCGCGTTGTATACCGAATCAATCTTGTCTATGCGCCATGGATGCCGCAGCAGACTGCGCAATTCCGTTCCGACACGGATAAGGATGCCGCCATCGGCAGTGGTTCCGTTCAGATCTAATCCATCGTCGTCGGACGTTTGCCACACTGGGCGCTCTTGACCAGTTTGTCTGTCGAAAGCCCAGAGTTCTCTGTCGTTTGCCCCTGCATAGGCGTTGAGTGAACGAGTTCCGTCCCGATCCGAAACAAAGTAAATCAACTTGCCATCTCGTGAACACAGGTTCGTCGGTGACCTCCGCGTTTTTTCTCCGCTCGTTTGTTTTGTGGCGAGGACTTCGTGGGTGGAGGATCACTGGGCTTGGCCGCCTTTCCGGATGGTCGCCGGCGTTGCAATTGCACTTCCTGAAACGTAATTCCTGCGCCTTCCAACCTGGCTTCTTTGCCGGTCGCTCCCTGCCAGCGCCCGATAATCACATCGACGTATTTCGGGTCCAGCTCCAGACCGCAGCACACGCGCCCCGTCACCTCGGCCGCCATCAAGGTCGTGCCGCTGCCCAGGAACGGATCGTACACCCATTCGCCACGCTTGGTATGGTTCACGATCGGACGCCGCATCAATTCCACCGGTTTCTGCGTGGGATGATCGAATTTATCCTCCCCCGATCCTCCCATAATGAACTTCGGCGACGACGATTCCCAGATCGTCGTGTTTTCACCGGGCTTACCGTACCAGGGGGCGTTCTTTTTCCTCACGAACCAACAGGGTTCGTGAGCGAACCAGTAGGGAGTCCTGGTGAGGACTGCGCGGCCCTTGTTCCAAATAATCTGTTGGTGGAGGGTGAATCCAATGCGCAGCAGGCCATTCAGGACTTCACGGGTGAAGACGCTGGCGTGCCACACATAACCAACCTGAAGGCTGGGCACCAACTCGAAGGCTTCAGACCAGTCGGCGCGGGTGTCGCCGGAGATGGTCGTCTCGGTGTGGCCTTGCGTGCGGTGCTTCAGGTAACGGGCCGCCGCGGCCCCGCAGCCGTTGAGGCCGGCCCGATCCCGCCACTCGCTGTCGAGTTCGATTCCGTAGGGTGGGTCGGTCACCATCACCAACGGTTGACGGCCGTCCAGAAGTCGCTTAACCGTATCCGGGTTAGTGGCGTCCCCGCACATCACCCGATGCTGGCCGAGAAGCCACAAGTCGCCGGCTTGCGAGGTGGCCACCGGCGGCAAAGGCGGCACGGCCTCCTCTTCGCCGCTGGGTACGGCCAGCAGGTCCTCGATCTCCGGCACATCGAAGCCCGTCAAATTCAGATTGAAATCGAGTCCTTGAATCTCCTGTAGCTCCAGCGTTAATAGCTCCTTATCCCAATCGGCCCATGTCACCGACCGGTTCACCAAAAGACGGAAAGCCTTGACTTGCGCCGGGGTCCATTCGTCGCAGAGAATCACCGGCACTGCCGTGATCTCCAACTGGCGCGCCGCTTTCAGGCGCAGGTGGCCGTCCACCACCTCGCCGTCACTGCGGACCAGGCACGGAATCTTGAAGCCGAACTCACGAATCGAGGCACACATGCGATCCACGGCCGCGTCGTTCTTGCGCGGATTCCGCGCATAAGGAATGAAGCGGTCGATGGACCAGGTTTCCATTCGGACCGGATCTGTCGAGAAGTTCATGTGTCGTTAACAAGTCAAGTTGTCCGGTTTTAATAATTAGTGATCTGTCCGCTTTGTGAAACAAAGCGATGCGGCCTTCAGGCCGCCGCCTTGTGGGTTTTGGGTTTGGTTTCCAAGGGAGTGTGGGAGCCGGTGGAAACCTGCTTTTGGTTTTCGCCGGCTCCCATGCTCCCGCCTTTTCCACCGCGCTGTTTGCCTGTCGCGATGATCAGCCTTTCTCCCGTGCGGGTAACTGGTGGTCAAGGCGCGAGTTTAGAGCTGCCGGCTGCTGTGCTGGCCGGGTTGTCCCTGGTTTCCGAAGAGGCGCGCACCATTTTTCGTCTGGGTTCACCAACTCTTCAGCGCCCTTTAGGGGCCAGCCCTGCGTTGGTCAAGCGGATTATCTGAGGAAGGTAAAGGTAAATGTTGTCGATACTTGCTTCCACACGTCGCGCCACCGGAATTTCGCTGGCGTTCACACTTTCGAATATACGCTCTGGGGAGATGGCTACCGTGCAGTTCTTCGCCACTTGGGCCGACGAACCGCACGGGTATTGAAGCCTGTTGTGCCATGCGGCCAACAATAGCACGGCACGGATGGCCTTTGTATTGTAGCGAAGACCTTCCGATCATGAAAAGGTATCGGGCGCGGGGCTGCCGGAAAGGAGAAAGAACAGCCCGCGATCATGCCGCAGGGGGCCAGATCGGTTTCGGCCCAGCTCACGCTGGAACTCCAGCCCGCCAGGGGTGGTAATGTCCAGCGCATACGGTTCGAACGGCGAATCCGTTTTCCCAACTGCTCCTTCCCACGGAATTGGCCGCCGTCGCGGAACAGGGCGCCCACGTTGCGCCCGCAGGTAGCAACTGGTATCCAAGGCCAAGCCAGCCAGCACGCGTTCAACAACAATGGGGGATGCACACCGGCCGATTCATCTTCTCGGAACTGATCGCCCATCTCCCCCACAAGCAGTTCCAGAAGTGCGTGGCGCGTTACGACGACGGTTCGCAATGGAGGAAGTTCTCTTATTTGAAACTACCGGGTTATCGGAGTGCTTTACCTCTTATACGGACGCGGTACATTTGTGGTTGCGCGCAGCCGCGCGCTCGCAAATTGGAGTTCCATCCCGGAGGCGTGGTGGGTGAGGGAAGGCGTCAGAAACTGCTAGCGCGCGATTGGAAATTTGGTGGGATCGGGCACGACGCCTTCGATTCCGGCGGGGCAGAATCTCGGAGGCGGCAATTATGGGGAGGGCTCGCTCGCCTGATCAAGCTGTCCGGCTGTGTCAGTGATTTGCTGGGTCTCAGTAGCCGGCGCATGCTGAAGGCGTTAGCGGAAGGAGAAAGGGATGCCACCCGGTTAGCGAGCCTGGCGGATCCCAAGCTGCGAGCCGCTCCGGAACAACTCCAGGACGCACTCTACGCTGCCTCCACTCTCAGCGCCTTGCATCGGCAGATCCTGGGCTTATTTCTGACCAGGCTGGAGCTCGTCGAGCATCAGATCGAGGTCCTGGACCAGAGCGTCGGACAAGCCCTGCGGGCTCACCAGGATGCCGTGCTGCGACTGGCCGAAGTGCCCGGTTACGGGGTCGATTCGGCCCAGCAGGTGATCGCCGAAGTGGGGCCGGCGGCGGCGACGTTCCCTTCCTCGGAGCAACTCTCGTCCTGGGTGGGTACGTGCCCGGGGCGGGAAGAATCGGCGGAAGTTTCCAAGAATAACCGTAGTCCCAAGGGCAACCGGATGATGCGGCGTGTGCTCAACCAAGTGGCCCATGCAGCCGTAAAGACCAAGGGCAGTGTGTTTCAGGCACTATACCGGCGTTTCGTCATACGATTGGGCCACAACAAGGCCATTTGGGCCATCGCGCATCGCCTCTGTAGGTTGACCTGGAAGATTTTGCATCAAGGCGTCCGATACATGGAATTTGGAACCAGATCCAATTCCAAGACCGCCAAGGCACGCATCGACAAGCTCATCCGCGAACTTCGGTCACTCGGTTATCACGTGCAACTTTCTCAAATGGCAACACCCTAACAGAAAGCGCAGTGGATTTTCGACCGTGCTCCAGCGGTCTTCCTGCGGCGTCCGGATCTGTCCTTCCCGTTAACGGGCACAAGGAAGTGTTTGTGCCATTGGCGCATTCGCCGGGAGATGCGCAGGCTGACTTTGAGGAAGCCCTGATGATCGGTGGCCGCTAGCCGAACAGGGAGAAGACGGCGCGGCGCGCGATCCGAAAGCACGGGTTCTACACACCGGCAGTTGCGGCGAGCAACCGGACGGCTCCTCCCATATCAAAGGGCAGTCGGCGCCCATTAACGAAATGCGGTATGGTCTGCAAGGCTATCAAGGACTACGCTCTTCATCAGTCGATGACAGGGAGGAAGTCACCACTCTTTGATCCACCCCAGCACAAATGGGGAGGATAACCCGCAAGACCCTCAACCAACCGCGGACCCAGGGGCGGCCTTCCTCCACCGCCGCCGGGTGGCTCAGGAGGACCCGCCGGAGCGCCCGTACGGACCTGTGCGGGGGGTGCCAGGCGACTGGGATCATCCCTACAGCGAACGGTTTGCATGTCGATGAACCCGGAGCAGACAGGTTCTCTGGCTCCAAAGAAAAACGCCGGGAGGTGACCAGATGAAGTCGCATCGCAACTGCCCCTCATGGGGCGAACTGCGCCGGCCGCGAAACCTGCCAAGGCGGCATGACAGGAAGATAACGGGGAACGGCGTTTTCCGCGCCCTCGCGGCGGCTTGCCTAAGTGTGGCCAGGTTCCCGTTGGCCGCTCAAACCGCGGTCACGGTAAATTTCGATTCCGTAATTACGTCGACTCCTCCTTACACGGTAAATGCTGCCAACTATCTCAGCGGTTTTGGAATCACACTCAGTAGCGTAACGGCTGGAACGTCGGTAGATGTGCGGAACGTATGCGTGTTCGGCGGATCGTGTCCAAACACGCCAGGTTACCTGTTGGCGCCCTCGTCGCCCAACGTGCTGACTCAAGACGGGAGCAACCAGCCGGTGAGCTTTACCCTCACGTTCTCCAGCCCGGTCAGTAGTCTCAGTTTCGTGCGGCCGCAATTACTGGCCGGACCGAACGGGATCATTTTCCCTCAATGGACGGCCACAGCTTATAACGCCAGCGGGGGCCAGGTGGGCACCGCGGGCGAAGCCTTGTTGTCGAGTTACGCCAATGTGCCAGCGGCGACGTTTACGCTGAGCGGCAGCACGAGCATCACATCGGTGCGCTTCGATTCGAATAACCAGAACGTGGCCGCATTCTCCGCCGTGGTCATCGACAATTTGATTCTGACCTCCGCCGCATCGAGCGGCGCCGCCGGGCCCTCGATCAATTCCGGGGGAATCGTGAGTGCGGCGAGCTACGCCGGAGGCCCGGCCGTCGGCTCGATTGTCGCCATCTTCGGAAACAACCTGGCCACCGGGACCGCGCAGTCTGGCGGACCGCCGCTGCCGACGAACCTGGGGGGCGTACAGGTGAAGTTCAACGGGGTCGCGACGCCACTGTTTTATGTGTCGCCCACACAGATCAATGTGCAGGTTCCGTGGGAGGTCGCCGGTTTCGGCGCGTTGTCCGCGCAAGTTATCGTGAACGGCGTGGCGTCGAGCAGCCCGATTGTCGCCAGCGTTCCGGCGTCGCCGGCCATCTTCACCATGGATCAATCCGGCAGCGGCCAGGCCGCAGCGGTTCTCAACACCGGACAAGCTTCCGCTCCCTCGGGAAGCTTCCCGGGGTTGACCCAGCCCGCGCAGCCTGGTGATTTCCTGACTATCTATGCCACCGGTTTGGGACTTGTGACCAACACTCCTCCGTCCGGCAGTCCCGGACTGGCCAATCCGTTGTCGGAGACCACCACTGTGCCTCTCGTGACCATCGGCGGAGCGCCCGCGACCGTAACGTATTCCGGCCTGGCGCCGGGATTCGTGGGGCTTTACCAGATCAACGTATTGGTGCCGCCCAACCTTCCCACCGGCGATGCGCTCCCGCTGCAAGTGAGCATTGGGGGAGTGACGGCGAGCGGCCTGGTGACGGTCGCAGGCCAGTCCGCCACGGCGGCGCAAAACGTGAACGTGGTGGCGATAGGTCCAGGTAGTGGGACCATCACCTCGTCGCCGCCCGGAATCAACTGCGGTGTCGCGTGTTCGGCGAATTTCCCGGCAGGCACGGAGGTGACGCTCAATGTCACCCCAAACGCGGGCTCGTCTTTTCAGTTCTGGTCGGGAGACTGCTCGGAAAGCGGCACATGCACTGTCACCATTCCCGGCACGAGTCCTGGGTCGTCCAAACCGCAGGCAGTTATCCCAGCACCTTTCATCCTGTATGCTAATCTTGGCCTGACCACGCCGCCGGGCAGCGCTCCCGGTCCGCGGATTAATTACACTCCACCCACGCTTCCGAACGGTCAAGTGGGCGTGCCATATTCGTTCCCGGGTTGTACGCCGGCTCCTGTTCCGGTGCTTACCGGGCTCTGTGTGCCATCCCTTGAGCCGGGGCAAGCGACGAATCCGAGCGGAGGCTCGCCGCCGTATTACTTCCAGCTTGGTACCTTCGGTGGGTTTCCACCCATGGGCATCTCGCTGCTGCTCAACGGCACTCTGACGGGAATCCCACAGGTGCCTGGCACTTACACATTTCAAATGTGTCCGGTTGACTTGCAGGGCGACTATGACCCCAACGCTTGTGATCCCGTTCTGAACATTACAGGCGCGGGCAACACGGTCTGGGTCACGGTGAACGGAACCGGCGCCGGCACGATCACCTCCACCAGTCCCCAGGAGAATCCCTCACGCATTCAGTGTCCGGCCGGGAGATGCAAAGAAGTGTTCCCAGCTCCCAGCAATGTCACGCTGACGGCCAATGCCGCCGCGGGGTCCACTTTTGGGGGCTGGGGCGGTGCATGCGCCCAATCCGGCGTGGCGCTCACCTGTGCTTTGGCATTGGCGCCACCGGATGGAACCATCCTCGGCGTCACCGCGACCTTCAATACGGGAAATACGCTGGCTGTCCAGGTAAATGGACAGGGCTCGGTGACTTCGCAGCCGGCCGGCATTTCGTGCCCCTCGGCTTGCAGCGCGGGCTTCCCCGCGAACACGCCGGTCCAGCTTACGGCAACCGCGGCTGCGGCATGGACCTTCCAAAGTTGGGGTGGCGATGCCAATGGCACTGGCAACCCCGTCACAGTAACGATGACCGACAGCAAGCACGTGATCGCGACATTCAACCAGCCTAGCGCCGTGAATTATACGCTCACCGTCAACAACACCACCCAGAGAGGCGGCGGCGGCGCCATAACCGGCACGAACATCAACTGCGGCACGACCTGCTCGGCGAACTATCCGGAGGGAACCCAAGTGATCCTTACGGCCACGCCGAATTCCGTGTCCCTGTTCGGCGGATGGTCGGGGGACTGCGCCGTGACCGGCCCCGTATGCACGCTCACGATGGACAGCAACCAAACCGCCACCGCCGTGTTCACCAGGCCAGAACTGACCATCACCAAGAGCGGAACGGGAACCGGCACAGTGAGCGCATCGGATGGAAGCATCAACTGCGGCGCAACGTGCTCGGCGATTTACAGCGCTAACGCCAACGTGACGCTGACGGCAGCACCGAACACCGGGTCCGCCTTCACGGGATGGTCGGGGGCCGGTACGGGTACCGGCTCGCTAGCGCTGAGCATGAACGCCGACAAGTCTGTCGTGGCAACCTTTGCTCTGGCGAATTCCGGCGGCACATTCTCGGGCCTGATCACCGGTACCACCACAGGAACCGTAGCTTTCTGCGAGTTCCAACACAAGCTGTCGGGACAACTCACCGCGACGATTTCCGGAAGTGGTATGGTGGCGAATCCCTACACGGGAAGCTTCACGTTAGCGAATGGAACCGACGTGGTCACGGTTCTGTCCGGCCCAGCGGAATGCTCCGCGGGGGTAGCTACATATACGGAGAGCTTCACAGGGCCAATTATTGGCTCTTCCGGGTTTGTCATTTCCAAGGGAACAACCAGCGAAGGTTTCACCTGGGACTTTGAGAATGGTTTGGTGGGACCGACCTCTGTGACGGGCACGCTGACTCTAAACGACCCCGATGTCTTCGATCAGCCGATCACTCAAACCATCATCTTGAGCAAGAATTAACTTTGGTGGGTATCTACTTGACTTTCCAGAAACCTTGCATGGCTGATTCACGCAGTCTTCGGAATAACCAATTGAAGGCCAAGCTTTTGCGCCCGTTTGGCGAGTGATCGGATCTGCTGCTCGCGATACCTGGCTTCATAGTACTCGGTTCCTTTGTCAACGTACTGTTGTCCGCCGAAGCAGGCGGCGACCCCGCGCAGGAGCAGCAGGCAGACCAGCATTTCACGACAGGTGTTGGATTGGCGCGGAGTTCACGTGGCCGCGCTATTGCCTGTGCGGACAAAGGCTGCCGCGCCCGGCTCCAAGGTCGCATTCCGTTCACAGCCCCAACCCGCGGCTATTTCAAGGCATTGCGCTGCGAGATTACCTTCTGCAGCGCTTGGTCGAGGGAGCCCTGGAGAATCAGAATCTTCACTTCCAGTACCGATTTACAACCAGTGCCCTTGATGGATATAGGCTTCGCGGTCAACTGCCCGCTCGCCCGACACCGTATGCCTCTGATCCGGTTCTTGTACATCGGCTCGTACGTTTGCACCACGCTTCTTTCAGACCCTCCGTCGCCGGAACGCCCCACTGGGTGTCGCTATTCGGTGACCGACAGGCGCAAGCCGGCCCCGTGGTGTCCTATAACCGGGCGAACGAAGCGGGGGCGCTGCTCAAGCCGGGCGACTTCGATTGGCAGGCGATCTTCTCCGGCGGCGTGCGCTGGTTCCACAGCGGCGGTATTTTCGCGGCCCTCTCGCCCACCACCTCGGAGGTGATTATCGAAGGCATGCAGGCGGCCAAGGAAGCCGGCGCGGTGGTTTCGTTCGATCTGAACTACCGGGCGAAGCTATGGAGCATCTCCGGCGGCGAGGAGCGCGCGGCGGCGGTGCTGGACCGCATCGTGAAGAACGCCGACGTGCTGGTGGGCAACGAGGAGGATCTGCAAAAGGGCAACCACCACAGTTGGAGCGCGGTGGCGTGGATTAGCGGCCAAACCTACCAGGCTCCGACTACGGAGTTGGACGTCTTCGACCGCGTAGGCGGCGGCGACCGCTTTGCCTCGGGGTTCTTCTATGGTATGCTGACCAACGAGCCCCCGGAAGAGTGCGTGAAACTGGGCTGGGCTCATGGCGCTTTATTGACGACGTTTCCGGGCGACACCACCATGGCGACGGTGGAGCAAGTCCGGGCCTTTGCGAAAGGCGGCTCCGCGCGGATTCAGAGATAGGATCCCGCCCGACCTGGAGACCGGGTTATCATCGCGAACACGTTCTTCAACCGTGGCCGTTACTGCCGACGAGTTGCGCCAGCCGCTTCACCATATCCTTCAGATTCTCCGATTGTGCACTCAGTTCCTCGCTGGCGGCGGCGGCTTCCTCAGCGCTCGCAGCGGACTTCTGCGTGACTTCCTGCATCTGGCTGATCGCGTCCGCGATGTGCTCCGTCCCGCGCGCTTGCTCCAGGCTGCTGGCGTGTACCTGCTCCATCAGCGTCTTGACGGTTTTGGCGCTGTCCGTGATCGACTGAATCGACTCGGCCACGTCGGTGAGCTTGGTGATCCCCTGCGTCGACGTCGCGATGGACTCGTCGATCAGTCCGGCTGTCTCGGACGCGGCTTGCGCGCTGCGCTGTGCGAGATTGCGCACCTCGTCGGCGACCACGGCGAACCCCGCGCCCGCTTCACCCGCCCGCGCCGCCTCCACGGCCGCATTGAGCGCCAGAATATTGGTCTGAAACGCGATGGCGTCGCTGGCTTTGACGATCTTCGAAATCTTGTCGCTGGAAGTCTTAATGTCGCGCATGGCTGCCATCAGTTGCTCCAGTCTGCGGTTCGTCTCCGTGATGCTCGCCTCTACCTGGTTGACCAGTTCGGACGATTCCTTGGTGCTGACGCTGTTCTGTTGCGCGGTTGCGTTGATCTGTTTGCCGGAGCTGGAGGTCTCGTCCAAAGAGGCGGCCTGCTCCGATGCACCCTGCGCCAGCGCCTGGCTGGTTCTGGAGATCTGGGCGGCCGCACTGGCCACTTGTTCCGCCCCGCGGTCCAGTTGGCCCGCCAGGTCGTGGAACACGCCCGCGGTCTGCCGGAGCACCAGGAAAACCAAGGCGCCGACCATGAAGCTCAAGCCCATCATGATGAACGCCGTCCAGCGCGCCGTCGAGACGCTCTTGGCCGCGTCCTGGTTGGCATGGGAGAGAACCTCCTGCTGCTGACTGGCGATCGCCTTGACCACTTTGTCGGTGTCGTTGAGAAGGGGAAGCATCTTGTCGCGCAAGAGCGCGTGGGCCTCCTCGAAGCGATCGCGGGCGGCCTCCTGGATGTACATCTGGTCGAGCTGCACGAATTCCGCAACAGCCGAGTCGATGGCCTCAAGCTGGGGATCCGTGCCCCCGGTGTTCAGCAGGCCGCGAAGCTGGTTGATCTCGCTCCGCAGCCGCGTCGCCGTCGCGGCCACCTGCTGCCGGCTCGCTTCCGAGTCGGACACGGTGTGGCACATGGAACAGGTCTTAATGCTGGCCGCGTTCCCGATGCCATTCACCTTGCTGATAATATAGCTGATCTGCGCCTTCTGCGCTTCGCCCGTCATCTCTTGGAAACCGGCCCGGATAGAGCCGGCGATCTCCAGCTTGCGCGCGGTTACGTTGACGGCAGTATCCAGCGCTCCGCCCAGCTTCGAGATCGTATATAGAGCTGAGCAACTCACCACCACGATCAACCCAAGCAGGGTCCCGAAGTTCATCATCTGCTTTTTAGTGATAGTCATCTGAAACTCTCTTACCGCGGTGCTGTCCCGCGATTTGTCATATCGGCATTTGCCCAGCGTGGTTCTAAGAATTGTTCAATGTTGCGCCAAGGTGTTTACCGTATTGAAACTGCCGAAAAAGGCTCGATAACCAGGCTCAAGAGGCCGATAAGGTGTTTTGGGGATCGGCGTTACCCCGCGTTCACCTTAGTCGTGCCGCACAGCTTGTGTCGCCGGGTCGGCGCGCGAGCCGGCACCAGAAAGGCGTTTCTATGACCGTTGCGGTTGAAATTGCCCCGATCGACAAAACTGTGCCAAACTCTCCCAGGACGGGCAAATACCTCACGTTCCGGCTTGACCATGAAGAGTTTGGCATTGAAGTCAAAAAGGTGCGAGAGATCGTCGGGCTGCAACACATCACTCCCGTTCCGCACGCGCCGCGCTACCTCCGGGGTGTCATTAACCTTCGGGGTAAGGTGATCCCCGTAATCGATCTCCGGCGGAAATTCGACATGGCCGACGTGACCTACGGCGAACGCACCTGCATCATCGTGGTCTGGGCGCAAACCGCCGCCGGGCCGGTGCTCGGTGGTTTGATCGTCGATTCGGTCTCTGAAGTCCTGCATCTCGACGAATCTGACGTGGAAGACACGCCCGATCTGGGCCCGCGCGGCCCTTTGAATTGCTTCATCGGACTCTCCAAGGCCAAGGAGCACGTCAAGATCCTCCTCGACGTGGACCAGGTCCTGGCCACGGATCCAATGCCCGGAAGATCGGATTGAGGCGCGAGCGGAGGTGCGCGTGGGTAGCGTAGCGGTCAATCGTCGCGGTTCCCTGCAGGAGCAGGTGGAGGACCTCGCCGTGGAGGCGGTGACCTTCCATGGCGATGCGGACCCGGTCGAACGCCTGCCCGGCATCCGTCCCAATCCCTCTGCGCCGCCTAAGGAACCCCCTGAGATGTCGTTCGCGCAGGACCCGGAATTGGTCTCTGAGTTCCTTGTCGAGACTCGTGAGCACATGGCAAACGTGGAAAAGCAACTGCTTGTGCTGGAGCAGAACCCCGCCGACACTGAGGCCGTGCACGCCGTATTCCGGGCTTTTCACTCCACCAAAGGCGTCGCGGGCTTCTTGGAATTGAGAAACGTCGGCGAGTTCTGCCAGGAAGTGGAGACCGTGCTGGACCGGGTTCGCACGGGCGCCATGAGGGCCACGCCCGAGGTGATCGATCTCATTTTGGAAGCAGTGGATTGGGTGAGACTGGCCGCCACGCAGATTGAACAGAGCCAGCCGGACGGCCGCGCCGCCCCGGAGCTGCTCGCCCGGATTCGCAGCCTCGCCGGCCGCGGCCAACCAGCCATCGCGCTGCCCGCGCCGCCAGACGCCTCAGCGCTGCCGCCCAGCGTGACCCCGGACGGCAGTCCCAGAGCCGTCAAAATCGATACGGCCAAGCTCGACTACCTGGTTGAAATGGCCGGCGAGCTGGTCATCGCCCACTCCATGGTGCAACATAATCCGGCCCTGGCGGAAATTGCCGAGCCAAGTCTGCTGCAAGGGCTCGCGCAACTCAGCCGCGTCACCACGGAGGTGCAGCGCACCGTCATGGGAATGCGCATGGTGCCCATATCGACCCTGTTCGATCGCATGGAGCGCCTGGTCCGGGAACTGACGCGCAAGAGCGGCAAGAAGGCCGAACTGCAGGTCACCGGCGGCGAGACGGAACTCGATCGTAATATCGTCGAAGAGCTGTCCGAGCCTCTCGTGCACATGATCCGCAATGCTCTCGACCACGGCATCGAGTCCCCCGCGGAGCGCGCAGCCTCCGGCAAGAACCCCATCGGACAAGTCGGGCTGTCGGCGTCGCATCTCGCCGGTCAGATCCTGGTCGGAGTCTCCGATGACGGGCGGGGGCTGGACCGTGACAAGATCCTCCAAAAAGCAGTTGCCTGCGGCCTGGCTTCCGCCGGCGCCGAGCTCTCCGACGAAGAAGTTTTTGAGTTTATCTTCCACCCGGGTTTCTCCACCGCGGATCGCGTGACCGACGTTTCGGGCCGCGGCGTGGGCATGGATGTAGTCCGTAAGAAACTCCAGGCGCTGCGCGGGCGGATGCATATCGAATCCACGCGCGGCAAGGGCACCTGGCTCCTCGCCAAGCTGCCGCTCACCTTAGCCATAATCGACGGAATGCTGATCGGCGTCGGGGCTGAACGGTACGTGGTGCCTGTCTCCGCGGTTCGAGAGGTGCTGCGGCCTGTCCCGGAAGCTTGTCACACGTTGCGGGGCGGCGAATTCGTCATGATTCGCGGGTCGGCGCTGCCCCTGGTGAGACTGGCGCGCGCGTTTGCAGTCCCTGGGGCGGTGGAAGATCCCTGCGCCGGTCTGTTGATTGTGGTTGAGTCGGGCCTGGAGAAGCGATGCCTCTTGGCCGACCGGCTGGTTGGGATACAGGAGATTGTCATCAAGAGCCTGGCTGAATCGGTGAAACACATTCCCGGCATAAGCGGGAGCGCCATCCTCGGCGACGGCCACGTCTCCCTCATCTTGGACATCGATGGATTATTAGGACATGAAGTTACCTATTGAAACCGCAAGCCATGGCGGGTCCCCCTGGTTGCTTACGCTCGGGGCGCCCGAATTTCAGGCGATCGTCGGTCTCGCCCGCGAGCGTTTTGGCTTGAACCTGGAGCCGGGCAGGGAGGAATTCGTGACTGCGCGGCTTTTGCGGCACGCGCACAACGGCGGCTTTCGATCGTTTCGGGATTATTACACGCACGTACGGAGCGATACCACCGGCGCCGCCCTCGCCGAGATGATTCACGCGCTGACCACACATTTCACCTTCTTTTTCCGGGAGAACAGGCACTTCGAACTGCTGCGCAAAATCATGACCGAAGAGGTGCGCAACCCGCAGTCCCTGAGGGTCTGGTGCGCGGCGGCCGCAACCGGCGAAGAAGCCTATTCCCTGGCGATGACCATCCTGGATTCGCTCCCCTTTCTGGCGCCGGCCGCCATCAACATCCTGGCGACCGATGTTTCAGCAAGGTCTCTGGCGGTGGCCAAAGCTGGTGTCTATCCGGCGTCCGCGGTTGCGGCGTTGCCGCCACACCTGATTCAGAGGTACTGGATCCGCGACGGCCGTCGGGGTTGCTACACTGCCCGCCCGAAACTGCGGCGGACGTTAGAGTTCCGCGTGGCCAACCTGGTCGATCCCACCACATATGGCGGGCGATATCGAGTCATCTTCTGCCGCAACGTCATGATCTACTTTCCCAAGGCGGTACGGCAGAACGTGGTTCTCGGGTTGACCCGTTGCCTCGAACCCGGAGGATATCTGTTCATTGGACATGCCGAGAGTTTCACCGGCCTGGAGAGTTCGCTTGAATATGTCTGCCCCGCCGTTTACAGAAAGTCGGCCGAGCGATCGCGCAACGCGGGGGGCGTACGATGACGCGCTCCCTGGTGGTGGGTGTCGGCGGCTGCCGAATCAGCAACGATCCCGACACGCAACTGGTGACCTACGCGCTCGGCTCCTGCGTGGCCGTGGCGATTCACGATGCGCGGTCCCACACCGGCGGTCTGCTGCATGTCATGCTGCCGGATTCCGCGCTCAATCCCGTTCAGGCCCGGCGGACGCCGGGTATGTTTGCCGACACCGGCGTGCGGGAACTCCTGCGACTGGTGGAGAACGCCGGAGCGGATCGGCGCCGCCTTTTGGTGTGGCTCGCTGGAGGCGGATACGCGGGGGACGGTGCCCAAGCCGCCAAAATTGGATGTGAGAATTACGGCGCGGTGCGGCGGGCGCTGGAGTATGCCGGTTTGGCCATATTCAAGGAAGAAACGGGCGGCAGCACGCCTCGCACCCTGCGCTTGCACGTAGGCAACGGCAAAGTCATGACAGACAGCGCCGGACAGGCTCGATGAACCATAACATGATTCGCGTACTCGTGGTAGACGATTCCGCCATCGTCCGTGAATTGATCACGGAGGTTTTGAGCGCGTCGCCGGACATCTCGGTCGTCGGGACCGCTTCAGATGCGTCGCTCGCATTTGAAGCCGTGAACGTTCTGCGCCCCGACGTGCTGACACTGGATATCGACATGCCTGAAATTGACGGGCTGACCTTTTTGCGCCGTCTGATGCGCCAGCATCCCATGCCGGTCGTCGTGATCAGTTCGGCTTTGACGGAGGGCTCGGATCTGGCCCTGGAGGCGCTTCGGC
Source organism: Bryobacteraceae bacterium (assembly GCA_049515735.1). Taxonomy (GTDB): domain Bacteria; phylum Acidobacteriota; class Terriglobia; order Bryobacterales; family Bryobacteraceae; genus Fen-178. The sequence goes on along the minus strand of JBEKTU010000105.1, from coordinate 4,058 downwards.
TCGGCGCCGTGGATGTCGTCCCGAAGCCGGGAGGACCGCATTCGATTGGAGAAATCCGATTCAGGCTGCCGGAGAGGATCCGCGCTGCCGCGGTGGCCCGGATTAAGAGCCGAACCGTTCATGGCGAGCAGGCGGCCGGAAAGATCGTGTACGGTGCATCGGTGGATCGCGGGGATCTGATCGCGATTGGGGCTTCGACCGGAGGCACCGAAGCCATTCTTGAGGTACTGAGGCAACTTCCGCGGGACTCGCCGCCCATCGTTGTGGTGCAGCACATCCCGCCGCTTTTTTCGGCCAGGTTCGCCGACCGGCTCAATGAGATTTGCCGGATGGCCGTCAGGGAAGCGCGGGATGGGGAACCCCTGACAACGGGGCTGGCGCTGATTGCGCCTGGAAACCGGCACCTGCTGGTGAAGGGGTCGCCCGGCCGGTTCCACGCCTGCCTCCGCGATGGTCCGCCGGTGAATTATTCGAGGCCCTCGGTCGACGTGCTCTTCGCGTCGGTTGCCGAGTGTGCCGGACCGCACGCGATCGGCGTAATTCTGACTGGCATGGGATCGGATGGAGCGGCCGGACTCCTGAGGATGAGACGGGCAGGCGCCTATACCATTGCCGAAGATAAGTCCACCTGTGCTGTCTTCGGAATGCCCCGCGAGGCGATTCGGCTGAACGCCGCCTGCGTGGTCGCCCCGCTGCATAATTGCCCTTCGGTACTCATGAAACATCTGGCGCAGAATGGCGCCATCAAGGAGGAAAGGCAATGCAAATCATGATCGTCGATGACAGCAAGGCCATGCGGATGATTATCCGACGCGCTTTGCGCCAGGCCGGATACGGGGACGCCGAGGTAGTCGAAGCCTCCAACGGCGTCGAGGGCCTGGCATCCATCCGGGCTGCCAATCCGGATCTCGTGCTCTGCGACTGGAACATGCCGGGGATGTCCGGATTGAGCGTCCTGCAGAATCTGGCAAAGGACGGATGCAACGTGAGGTTCGGGTTCGTAACCTCCGAGTCAACCGCCGCGATGCGGGAACAGGCGCTGGGGGCCGGAGCCTTGTTCCTGATTTCCAAGCCCTTTACCGGGGAAAGCTTTGAGACGGTCTTGCGGCCGATTCTGGGGTGACCATCGATGATCCGAATTCCGGCTTTCTCGACCGTTGCCGAGTTGCTGACTCAGCTACTCGGACGTACCGTGGTGGTGCGCAAAGCACCCTCGCCGCTGCTGATGCCGGCCCCCAATGTGATCACCGCCGTCTACACGGCCGATGACGGGATCCCAGCCACCGCCTGCGTCTGTGAACTCGCGTTGGCGGCATACGCCGGCGCCGCCCTCACCGCGATACCTCCCGCCGCTGCCAAGGAAGCCTTGGCTACCAAATGCATCGAGCCCAACTTGCTGGACAACTTCGGGGAAATCCTCAATATTTGCAGTCACCTGTTCAACGACATCTCCACGGAGCACGTCAGGCTGCTGGAGGTCTCCCGCGGCACGGAACTCGGCGCTGCCGTAAAGGCGTCAGCTTCGAAATCCGAATTCCTGGTGGAAATCCCTGGGTACGGAGGGGGACGGATGCTCTTTTGCGTTCTCTCCCAACAGACACAAGCGGAGCCTATGTCAAGAGTCTGACCGAATCGCCCACTCCCACCTCAGAACGACCGCACGGCAGCCCCGGGCGTATTACAGAGGTCCTTTGTGCAACGTACCGAGTTGCGCCTTTCCTGGCGGTACTCGGGCTTCTCGCTTGAGATTGTCCGAAGTAGGGCGCAGAGCCGTCAAGTGGAGACGCGACGTCGGTACGCCATTGATTCCACGCGAAGTTGCAGGTCTGGCAATATACCGCTCCAGATCGCTGGTGCAGCGGAGGACCAGCGGAGGAAATCATCGAGAAATGGCTGCGGGATCGGGTCGCAGGAAGTGTTCCGAAAACTCAGGCTTTTTGAACACTGCTGTTCAGAAACCTGACGTTTTCGGAACAGGGCCGGAACGGTTTCTGGTCCAGCATGCCGTCGCCTGCTCCTCCGCTGGTCCTCCGCCGTGTCTCGATGGGCCTGAGGCCCACGAATCGTGATGAAAATCGGCGTGGGTTTCTGCGGCATCCTGTGAGGTGGCGCCTATCCGGCCGAGGTCGTTGGAGCAGTGGAGCAGTTGAGGCCGGTCCGCTGTCTAATCCGGAGCATGCCTTTGAACGAATGAGTGTACGCCGCCCTGTCGTTTACGACAGCGGCAGTAGTACGTGACCGTGCTTAACCAGTCACCGCGTGCTTTGCCGGCGGGCGCCAATCACAGGAGAAAGCACATGGAGACAACTTACAAGATAGTGGGAATCGAAGCGCGGCGATCTGGTCGCGCACCGGCCGAGCCAGTCGTTGCGGGTTCAGGGACGTCTTCACGATGGTTGAGATCCCGAAGAAGCTGAAGGCCCTTTCCGGGGCCGCCCCGAGAAGCAGATAGACGCAATTGACCGGGTCCTCGCCCACGAAGCGCAACTTGGAGTTTCGCGCTACGCCAATCACGGTATAGCGGGTCTTATCCGCGCGCATCAGGCGGCCGATCGGGTCCTGGTTGGGGAAGAGATGGCCGGCCATCGTCTCATTGATGATGGCCACGTTTTGACCATCGGTCTGGACGTTGAAGTCGCGGCCGCGCAGGAGGGGAATGCCCATGGTCTGGAAATATCCGGTGAACGCATTATAGGTATTGGCATCGGCGCTTCGTTCGGGGCGGTCCGTGGCGGCGTCCACGTCAAAACCCTGGGTCGTGCCGGTCATGCTGAGCGGCACGGTATCCACAAAACTCACCGAGCGAACTCCTGGCAGCGCCGACACGCGCTCGCGAAGTTGCAAGAGAAACTGCACGGTCTTTTCGCGCGAGTAATTGTGGACCTTAGGACCTCGGTGACGACCACCGCCAACATGCTCTTATAAACAGGATCCGAACATGGCGGTCTTCAACACCGAGACGATGCAAGAGCACATGAATAAATCGCTGCTTCTGCCGCGCATCTCGGCTTTGCTGTTCGGGATCTTCGGCGCAGTCGGGCTGACCCTGGCAGCCATCGGCCTGTACGGTGTGATGAGCTATTCGGTGCGCCGCCGCACGCGCGAGATCGGCATCCGAATGGCGCTGGGCGCCCGGCCCGTGAAGTTGCACGACCCGATTCACTGATTTTGAGAATCGATTTCGTCAGAGACGGCACCGAAGTTGGCGCCTGCTACCTGGAAGAGCAGCGCGCCCGGCGGGCCATGGCCGCGTGGAAAGGTGGCTCGCGCCTACTGGTACGACCCACGGAAAGGAACTTCGGTGCTGATTGGAGATTTCCCGAAGACAGAACCGGCGAACAGGCCTGCCGACGTCCGCCGCTTGGATATCACACGGGAGTTCGCCCTGGGAAGAAGGCGCAGTAAGCGCCGCCTCACATCTCGCGGCGGTCGGCGGTGGCGACCTGCGTGTCCGGCAACGGCGTGCAACCACGGGCCGTGAAGTTCTCGACGTTCTTAAGCACGATGGTCGAAACGCTGGGGACCTTCTGTGCTTTCACGTGCTGAAAGTCGGCGCCGCTTACGTCGTCGAGGACGAAGGCCGGCCGGCGATCTTCTTGCATGCACGACGCCACTGAGTCTGTGGCCGGTTGTCCGGCCGGGTGCAACGGCGTCAGCATTCTGCGAGAATTGGGATCAGGCCGATATGGCTGCGATTCGATTTACATTTGCTCGCGCGGCCCTTTGCGCACTTGTATGCTCGCCGGTTCTGGTGGCCCAACACGCGATCGATGACAGATCTATATATAGCGACCAAACGATTCCGACTTCCTCTGGCCAAGTCTCCTTCTACCAGGTGGCCATTCTTCCGCCGGGGACCGCCGAGGTTCGTGTCTTCTACGCGACAGACCGCGCTGTGAAGGGTGTAGGGCGTCGCGTAGAGGATTACTCAAACTCCCTTAGCAGCCCGTGGCAGAACCCCCTGAAATGCGGCACCGACAATTTCGCGTGTAAGAACGACTGACCGCGCCATCTCGGCGGTTGAAACGTCCGGAGACCGCTGGAGACGCCACACTTGA
>JBEKTU010000104.1:0-20396 GCA_049515735.1 Bryobacteraceae bacterium | reverse complement strand
CGGCGTCTGTGCGTGTTTGATTGCCGGCGCCCAGGTTCCTGAAGTCCGCCCGCAAGTGGCGGGTCGAGCGGTTCAGGAGGGCCAAATCACGGTGGTGTACCTGGCGCCGCGATTTGCGACGGCGATTCGAATGCCGGACGCGGTGAATTCCGTTGTGCTCGGCGATCCCGATTCATTCACGGCCGAGCACTCCGAACGAGAGCCGCAGATCGTTTTCGTCAAGCCAATTACGGCAAAGGCGGTGCAGACGAATCTCCTCATTTCGACTGCCCGCGGATATCAGGCCAATCTGTTGCTGATCAGCCGAGGCGAAGCGGCAGGGGCGCAACCAGATGTAGATTTCATGATGCGATACCGCCCGGCCGGGAGATTTGTCATCGAGCAGAGCGCCCCTTCTCTATCGATCGCGCAGACCGTAGCATTGCCGACGTCCGGCCAGATGGTGGAGCCGCCGAAAGTCCCCTCGCCGGCAACTCCGTCCGACGTTCGGCCGGCTGCGCAGAATGCCGACGCAGCACTGGGCTTCGATGCCTTACTGGAACGACAGCGGCGGGCTCCGCTGCCGGCTCTCTACGGCGAGAAGCCGGGGACCGCCCCTCCGGGTAAACAGATTCTGAAGGCCGGCGTCAGCGAGGTCATCGATCAGGGGAAGGAGGTGGTAGTGCTGTTTTCCGTGGTAAACGTGCAAAACCACGCGGTCGAGCTCATGCCGCCGCAAGTGCAATTGGGGGGCATGGTGAAAAAGGGGGCGATCGTGCGCCACACCGTCTGGTCCAATTCCGAGCAGTTGCCCGTGGAAGACTTCCGCATGAGCCAGCGGCGGATCGGCCCCGGCGAGCGTGCCGATGGAGTCTTGATTTTCCAGCGACCGAGCTTCAAGCAGTCCAACGAAACCCTGTTGCTTCAGGTGGCCGATTCCGGAGCAGTCGACCGGCCGGCCCTGGCGCCGATCGGTTTCGGAATCAGCAGTCTTCGAGAGAAAGGAGCCGAATAGAATGACACCGGAATTGAACAAGACCGAGGAACCAACCAACGGCGCCGAGCCGGCCGAAACGCAGCGTATCGGCACTGGCGCGGCAGAACAACCCGAGGCGGCCGAACCTGAAGGGACGAGAACCGGTTTTGGCTCGCTTCGAGAGGCCTATGTGCGTGCCCGGGATGGGCGCAAGAGGGGCCAGCCGGAAAAGCAGAGCCGAACCGCCAAGAGCGTAGACCGGAGCAAGGGTCTATTGGTTCTTGCCGCCGCTGTCATCATCATGATCTTCGTGTTTCTGGGCCTGTTCTCAAGTTCGAGCGGTACGAAGGACCGTGCGGCGAACCGGACGAAACCGAGTCTTGGCAGACCGGAGATCACGGCGACCGGAGCGGCGGAGAACCACGGGTCTGTGACGCCGTTGCTGAATGCGGATACGAGCGGGCAGGAGGGGAACAACGATCAACTCAGCGCCGACGACGTAAAGGCGACTGGGCGATTGCGCATGCGCCCCCAGCCGAAACCTGGAGATACGCTTGCCAGTATCCCGCCCATGGACCCGGCTCTGGAGGCGTATCGCCAGGCGCAGGCTGGCTACCCTGCTCCGCAGCCTCCGCCGGTGGCCGCAAGCGCTCCGCCTCCAGTGCCACCGACGCCGGCCCATAACGAAGCGGATGCCCTCAAGAAATCCTCGCTGGTATTCGTCAGCAACAATTCCGGCGGCACCGCGGGCGTGGTTCGGCCAGTGTCCATGACGGCCGAGCCAGCGCTTCTGGAAAGAAGAGCAACCGCTCTGCTCCCGAATGGCAGCCGCCTGGTGGCACGGCTGCAATCCGCCGTCAGCACGGCGGTCAAGGCACCCGTGGTTGCAGCGATCGAATACAACTACGAGAAAGATGGTGAGATCATCATCCCGGCGGGGGCGAAAGCCTTTGGGGACCTTCAGCAGGCGAACAGGAACGGCAACGTTGGGATTCACTTCCATACGCTGCAGTTGCCGGACGGAACCACCGAGAAAATTGACGCAGGGTCGATGAGCCTTACCTACGGCCCGCTCAAGGGTTCTGTCTCCGGCGGCAACACGGTGAAGCGGATCCTGGTGCGTTCCATGACGGGGGTTGGGACGATGGCGGCCTTCCTGGTCGGCGGGCCGGGTGGGTTTGGAGGGGCCAGCGGCCAGCTCGACAACAGCATCTTGTTGCGCGAGCGTATCGCGTCGAATGCCGGGCTCGCCGGGGAGCAGGAGATGCAGAGCCTTGCCTTCAACGAGAATGTCGTGGTTTCAGTGCCCGGAAACACGAGGTTCTTCATTGTATTGCTGGAGGGGAGCGGGGAGAAGCCGCCCGCCAGAACAGCCCCGACAGGCGCCCGCGACATAGGGCAGTTCGCCGTGAATGGGACCTCGCCGTTACCATCCGCGCAGGAACTCCGCGAACTGATTGAGCTGAAGACGGAGATCAATCGGATGTATCAAGACGTGGCGGCCACGCGGACGGCCGGATCCACAGGACCACCTCAACAACCGTAGACCTCCTAATGTGAAAACCGTGCCCCACAACACCGGCCCTCCTCCCAACTCGCGCCCAATCTGCGGTAAATTGGGCGCAGGGGAGGGGCTTGTGCAGCCGGGACACGATTCTCGGATTGCCGACTCGTTCGCATCACGCCTGGAGCCTATCGTCAGGCGGCTTTCGCGCGAACACGTCACCATCGGAATCATCCTGCTCGTCCTTGGAGTTTTCGCGCTCCAGATCAGCCCGTGGCTGGCCTGGTTTACGATTGGGAGCGGTCTTCTCCTGCTGACCTGGCACGCCCGAATGCGAGGGACCTACCGCGGGTTGCTCTACTTCATCGCCTTGCTCCCGGTTCTGCACTGGTTCAATTCGATCAACGAGTTTCTGTTCCACGAGGACGCGGTTACCGGGACGATGCTTTCCCGCGACAGCGCGTCTCCGCTCGAACTGGTGTACGGGCTGGTTTTTGCGCTGGTTGCCGTTGGCGGCCTGATCTTCGTAATCCGCCACCGGCCGCACGGCCATGGCATACTAGCCGCCGCAGGGCGATCAGGCAGCCGGGATAACGCTCAACCGCGATGGTCCAACATCCCGGCACGGACGTTTGCGGACGTGGGCGGACTGGACGACCAAAAGAGGCGCATCAGCGCGGTCGTGCAAAACCGGCTTTATCCCGAGAGATTCAGACAGCATGGCGTGGTGCAAAACGGCATTCTCCTGTATGGGCCTCGTGGTACGGGCAAGACCTTCCTTCTCATTGAAAGCCGGATCGGCAACAGTGAGTCAAACATCCGGGATACGTTTGCTCGGGCTTACGCACACAGGCCGGTGTTGTTTTTCCTGGACGAGATCGATTCGATAGGCACCCAGCGCCAACAGTTGGGCCGAAATGATGACGTTGGAGGCGGCGCCAGGCTTTACAACTCCGTGGTCACGGAACTGATGCAATGCATCGATCAGTATCGGGGGGCGACCGGGTTCATTCTGATGGCCGCGACGAACTTCTACGAGGGCCTGGATGAAGCGCTGGTGCGCGATATGCGCTTCGACGAGAAGATTCGCGTGGACCTCCCCGACGAGGCGGCAAGGGCACAGGTTCTTACCGCGCAGTTGTCGCGACGGCTTTGGGCGCCGTTCGCGCTCGGTCCCTTTGCCAACCGCACCCCCGGATGGAGCGCCGCGAAACTCACGGGCTTGGTGAACAAGGCAGCGTCGCTTGCCGCATTGGAGAATCGCCGGATTGAAGAGCGCGACCTGCAACGAGCATTCGACGAGAGCGGTGGCCAGGACCGGCCGCTACTGAAGGCTGTCGATTGGGGTGATCTCGTGCTCCCTGCCGGGGTCGAACGGGACTTGCGAAATCTGGTCAGGCTGATGGATGCTCGTGAGGCCGAAAAGCTCAAGGTTCCAGTCCCCACAGGCTTGCTGCTGGTTGGCCAAGCCGGTACCGGGAAAACGTCGGTGGCGCACCTGATTGCGACCCAGACGCGCCGCAGCTTCTACTCGCTCGCTCCCGCCGGTGTTCCCACTGCCGAAAGGCTTGAGCACGTATTTGCCCGGGCCCGCGAGCACAGCCCTTCCATCCTGTTTATCGATGAGCTGGATGGCCTTTTGCCGCGCGGCGACAACGGGTACTACATGGGGCAGCACCAGATCCAACTCGTCGAGCAGGTCCTGATGTTGATGAGCCAGCTCGATCCCGGCAACCAGGTCTTTCTCATCGGCACCACGAACCACATCGACAATATCGACCCGCGGGTGCTCCGAGGCGGACGATTCACCGAGAAAATCGAGATGGGCTTTCCTGACGACGAGGGATACTTGCGTTTGATCAACAAGTACCTCGGGCCGATTCCGCTGGCCGCAGATCTTGTCAGTTACGATATCCTCAACCGGTTAAGGGGCATTTCGCCGGCGGATCTGCAGGCCCTGGTGAGCACGGCCAAGCGGATGGCGATGAATCGGATGAAGGACGGCGAGGAAACCTTGCCGCCGCTCATCTGGGACGACTTCGAGGGGGCGCTCAAGCGGAACCAAGTCTGCCTTTGAAGGTGTGAAGGCTGGCATTCACCAGCCCGCCCAGCGGCGACGACCACGTCAGCGGCTGCAAGCCGACTTGGACGAAGCCGCTACGCGGCAGGGCAAGCCCGTAGCTTTTCGCGTCGTATCGGGATAAACCTTCGGACGAAAGGAGTTCGTCCGTATGACCCCGCTACGAAAGCGAATGCTGGAGGAGTTGCAGCTTCGCAACTATGCTGATTTCACAATCGAGCGATATCTCGACGCGGTCGAGTGCTTCGCGAAGTATTTCGGCAAGTCGCCGAACCAGTTGGGAGCGGAACAGATTCGTGAGTACCTGCTTCATCTGGTCAAGGACAAAAAGGCCGCCCCAAACACAGTGCAGGTTTATCGAGCCGCCCTGAAGTTCCTGTACGTGAAGACGCTGCGCCGACCCTGGTTTGATGAACTGGTACCGAGGACCCGGAGGCGGCTGAAGCTCCCACCCGTATTGAGCGCGGAAGAGATCACCCGCATTCTCGATCACACCACCAATCTGAAGCATTGGGCTATCATCGCCACACTCTATTCCACCGGCCTGCGTTGCAACGAGCTTCGCCTACTCAAGGTCGAAGACATCGACAGTAAGCGCATGGTGATCCACGTCCGCCATGCAAAGGGGGGAGTGCCGCGCGATATCGGCCTTTCACCGGTTTTGTTGGAACGGCTGCGCATTTACTGGCGCTGGCGGAAGCCGCACGACTGGCTATTTCCTTCCAAAATGCGTCCCGACCAGCCGATGGAACGAAAGACGATTCGCCTCGCGTGCAGCAACGCCGGCCGGCGTGCCAGCGTCAACAAACAGGTCTCGCCCCACGTATACCGCCACAGCTATGCGACTCACATGCTGGAGGCCGGCGCCGATCTCCGCACCATCCAAGTCCTTCTCGGCCATGCCGACATTCAGACCACCGCCCGGTATCTACGCGTTTCGACTACTCGGATCCAGGCCGCGCCCAGCCCATTCGATACGCTCCAACTCAAACCAATCTTCCCCTCCAAGGGGGACGGCCGGCAAGGGTGATCGGACATCGGCTGGAAGTCGCCGATGTCTTTCGCCAGCACGAACAGGAGTTCTTCAGGCAATGGGGGCATATGCTCAATGCCCAGCAGCGCCGAGCATTCCGAGACATCTGCGCGTGCCGCACCGCCGCTCTTGGCGCGCACGTGGTACAGTGCGACCAATGTGCGCATCAGGCGATCGCTTACAACTCCTGCCGCAATCGCAGTTGCCCAAAGTGCCAGTCGACGGCCCGTGATAAGTGGCTAACGGCGCGAACCGCCGAACTTCTGCCCGTTCCCTATTGCCACGTCGTATTCACCCTGCCACAGGAGATCTCTACGTTGGCACTGCAAAACCAACGCCTGATTCACGGCATTCTGTTCCGCGCCGTGTCCGAGACGCTGTTAGTGATCGCCGCCGACCCGCGCCGCCTCGGCGCACATGTCGGATTTCTGGCAGTACTCCACACCTGGAATCAGCAGATGCTATACCATCCCCATCTGCATTGTGTGGTGCCGTCCGGCGGACTCTCGCCGGATCGTTCTCGCTGGATCCCCAGCCGCGCCCGGTTCTTCCTGCCGGTCAAGGTTCTCGGCAAACTCTTCCGGGGCAAGTTCCTCGCCTTTCTGGCGTCTGCCTTCCGCAAGAAGAAGCTTCGGTTGGCCGGCACGTTGGCGCACCTGGCAACGCCCAGTGCATTCGACCGCTTTCTTCGCCAACTTCGAAGCAAGAACTGGGTCGTCTACGCCAAGCGGCCGTTTGGCGGTCCCCAGTACGTCATCCGATACCTGGCGCGCTACACCCATCGTGTCGCCATTTCCAACGGACGCTTGATCGCAATGCAAGACGGCCAAGTGACGTTTCGATGGCGGGATTCGGCACACGGCAATGAGCAGAAACTCATGACGCTCGACGCTGTCGAGTTTATCCGCCGGTATCTGCTCCACATTCTCCCGTCCGGTTTTGTGAAGATCCGGCACTTCGGCTTCCTGGCGAATCGCAACCGGCGCCAGGATCTCGCCCTCTGTCGTGCCCTTCTACCAACGCAGGCCGATCAGCCACCCGATAGCTTGACTGAGAAGCAGCGGAACGCGGTCCAGCGAAGATGCCCCGTCTGCCAGACAGGCACGTTACGCATTGTGGATTGGATTTCCGCCGCGGCGCTCACTGTATGCAGCGCGAGCGCATGCGTCGGCTTGGATACGTCGTGATGTGGGCAAATCGACAACGCCGAATACTCCGCAGCTTGCCGGGGCCGCACTTGACGTGTGTCTCCTTCCGACAAAACCAGCCAGCAATTCGATTCCCCTCACCCGTGTTCAGCCTTCCGGCGAGCCGAACGTGCTTCTCCGGGCCGTCATCGGGGGCTCAACACTCACATCCGTTGGGCAGAACGTCGATTCAATCCCCATAGAGCACGGCCCGGCTCCGTCCAAGTCGTCTTATCGAAAATGCTCCGGCGTTCGGCATTCCGTCACACCCAAACATTTCGGCGCCGGAGCATTTCCGATCAAGCCTAAGGACTTCTCGGTCCTAATCCGGAACAGCACTTCTCACCGTAGGCGACGACGCAGCCAAATACTTCCGAACCCCTCGCCACGGAACAGGTCCAAACCACCATTTCACGGTAAGCCCTTTTGCGACCGAAATTGGTACGTTTCGGCGGTCGGTCATCCGTGTCACCGCCTTGCCGAAGACCGGCACTGGCGATTCGCCATCTACATGGAAGAACTGGCAGGCGAACGTCCCCCCAGCGCGGCGTTCGGCGGCGCCCGCCGCTCGTGGTAGCTCACAGTTAGAGGGCGCACATAATCCGACCATGCCCAGCTTGCGGCGCCAACAACCGCATTAATGCGAAGCACTTGTCGGTGGTTGCGGCTCCTGCACAGCCACCTTACCGCCCGTCTCCGAGCCCATCGAGGTTGACGCGACGGAGTTCACTGGGATCACCCCGCGGAGCCAAGGCCTACTGGACTTTTGGGCGGAATGGTGCGGCCCCTGCCGGATGGCTGCGCCGGAAGTCAATGAGCTTGCGCGTGAGATCTCTGGACGGGGCATAATCATCGGCGCATTTCTGCACGTGGGACAACGCCCGTCCGGGTGGATCACGGATAGTGCGCTGGCTGCCTGGCGACCTCTTCGTACATGGCATCCGGCGCGAGTCCCCGGGCCGGGCGACTGCGCCTTGGTCCACGAAGACTGCTCGAAGAACCGTAGATCGCTCAGTGGCGAAAGCGCGCCGGCTGAATCGCTCCGCGATGAGCACTCCCCACGCGAGCACGAAATACGAAATCGCCCGAACTCGAAACTGAGCAGCGACAGTCGGGTATTCCTAGGCACGCGAGACAGCGCCAGCGAAAGCTCCCCCTCCTGCCAGCGGCGATGTCCGCCGATCGACGATTGAAGCCCGAAGGGCGAGGCCCCTCTTCGGGGGCTCCTGCCGAAGCCCGAACGCGCGGTTCAGCTTGCCGGGGACGCCCGAAAACACCCGATTCACGGTAACGGGCTCACCTGGTAGGGTGCATGCAGAGCCGAAAGAACGCATTTCCGGGTGCCCCAAAATCATAATGGGTGTCACCTCTTGCATTTCATAAGCGGATTATGCATAATATAATTCTTGAACCGCATAAGGTCATAATACGGGCGCATCAAATGGAACATTTCGACATAGTTCTGGCTCTGGCACGCATCGCACTGGATGCGGAAGGCCCTAGAGCGACGCAACAAATCGAACGGCTGCGGGACGTGGTGGCCCAATCCGACCAGGATCAGGCAGCAAAGCTCGGCAGGCTTCTGTCGCGTGCCAGCCGGCGTCACACCATGGCCCCGCTGGCCATGGAAGAAATGCGGGCAACGGCGGAAGCGGCACGCCGGCAGCTCCCTGGCGAGGTGCTGTCACCATCGACCCCGCTGCCGACCGACCGGGAAAGCGGCACCCCGCTGGCACGCGTGATGTTCCCCGGCGGCACGGCCACCGACGGGCCGATTCTCAATGCCCCGCTAGCCGCGGCCATCAGCGACCTACTGGCGGAATGGAAGCGCGGCGATGACCTGGCCCGCCTCGGCGCCAAACCTCACATGCGATGCCTGATCTATGGTCCGCCGGGTGTCGGCAAAACCAAGCTCGCGCGGTATCTAGCCCAGCAACTCAGCCTGCCCTGCCTGGAGGTGCGTCTCGACGGCCTGATGTCGTCCTTCCTCGGCACCACGGCCCGGAACATCGGCGCGCTCTTCGATTTCGCGAACCGCTACCGCTGCGTGCTCTTCCTGGATGAGTTCGACGCCGTGGCCAAGGCCCGCGATGACGTGCAGGAAATCGGGGAAATCAAGCGCGTGGTCAACACGCTGCTGCAGTCCATCGATTCCCGCAACGGCCTGGGCATCACCCTGGCCGCGACCAATCATGAGCATCTGCTCGACCCTGCCGTATGGCGGCGGTTCGATGCCCGCATAGAGATTCCGAAACCGGACCCGGCCGCCCGCGAGCAAATGCTGAAGGAATTCCTCAAGCCCGTTCATCTCGGTGCGGGGGAAACCCGGTTTCTGGTGTGGGCAACGGAGGGCATGAGCGGCGCCGATATCGAAATGCTGGTCGATTCCGGCAAGCGCTTCTTCGTCCTTCACGGACCTTCGGAAGGGGAAGGCGAGAACAATATGGAGCGGCCGGACGTGTCGAGAACAGCCCGCGGCCCGCTCATTCTGGAAGCGCTACGCCGCCAGGCGACGCTTAACGCCCGGCTCTTTACGCCCCACCAGGCGAAGCTGCTGACCGGTCCGGTCAATGCCCTTGATGAGGCCCTGGAGCAGGTTGGATTGAAACAGGCCGAACGCGGATCAGTCCTCGGCCTCTCTCAAAGTGCCGTCTCACGGCGCAAGAAGCGCGGCGAAGAAGGCGAGGTACAGAAGGACATAAACGCAGATGCCTGAGAACAAGCCTGATCTTCGTCCCATTCAGGTCTTCCTGGATACGAAGCGATTCATCGAACTGGAAGAACCCCAGCCCTTCGGCGGCGGCACGAAAGACTTCTTCCAGGGCAACGACCGCGGCTTTGCCACGCATAAGGCCGAAATCACGGCGCGGGTCGCCAGCGTCGCCGATGGCATGCGCCGGAGCAACCAGCCGGGCGGGTTCATCAAGGTGCGCCAGCGAGAGGAAGCGCTTGCGAAGAGTTATCGCCCGCTTGGGTCCCTGTTCACCCCGTCCAACCGGTTCGCCCTGGTGGGAACCGAGGGCGTGGGCGAGCTTCTGTTCCAGGCGACGCCGGCGGCACTCGACCGGCTCGCGGGCATCATCGAGACCAAGGCAGAGCCGACGCCCCGCATCGTCAAAAACAAGAAGACCGGCAAGGACGAGCCCCGAGTGTCGGGGTACCGCAGCGAGCTGGGCGGCATCGAGGATGTCCGGCTGCACAGCGCCACGGACAAGGTGAAATTCTCCGCCGAAGAGGCGGTGCGCTGGATGCAGCAGCCGAACGTGATCGGCGGCTACATTGTCGAGCTGTTCCGGCCGGACCGGAGCGTTGCCACCAATGAAATCGATGCCCTGGTTGCACAGTTCAAGCAGGGACTGGAGCGGCTGCAAGGCGGCCTCCTGGTGCGGCCGTTCCTGCCCTCGACCTCGACGGTCCAGTTTGGCGAACCGAGTCTTGCCCTCTCCGTCCAGTTGATTACCGATCAGCAGCGCCGCTCGATCGAGCTGCCGTTCCTGGTCGATGGCCGCGCCATGGAAATGACGGAGGCTTCGTTACCTGCCGGGATGCGGGGGGTGCGCGCCGATCTGACGCTGGCCCGCCATACCGAGTTGCTGGCGCTGCTGGCTGAACAGGGGCTCGTAAGGTCGGTGGAACTGCCGCCGGTGCTCGAAACCACGCCGGCGGTCGTGGGCGCCAACCTCGGCCCCGCGGCGATCGGGGGGCCTGCGGCAAACGTGGATTACCCGACGCTGGCGGTCATCGATGGCGGCGTTTCGACGGCACTCGATGCCTGGAAGGTCGGCGATGCCGGCCTGGTGCCGCCCGGTGACCGCGATGAAAGCCACGGCACGTTCATCGCGGGCCTGGTCAGCGCGGCGAGCGCCCTGAACCCTCTCCTGAGCGGGGCACTCGAACCAGCCGGGTGCAAGTTCTTCGATCTCGATCTTTTCCCGCGTCGCGAACTGCGAAACGCCTATTACTCGGATATCGAGGAACTCTTCGACGTTCTCGATGAAAAGGTGAAGGTCGCCAAGCGCGATTTTCGGGTACGTGTTTTCAACCTGAGTTTTTCGCTTGGGCAGCGAACCTCGCGCCTGGCGTACTCGGTCGCGGCCGACCGGCTAGACCGGATAGCGAGAGCCAACGACGTGATCTTCGTCGTCGCCGCCGGCAACCTGGTGGGAACCAGTCGCCCGCCGTGGCCTGAGAAACCGGAAGACGCGGCAACGATGCTGGCGGGGTTCGGAACCCAGGATCAGCAGATCACGGCACCCTCGGAACACATCCTCGGCCTCACCGTGGGGGCGGTGAACCCTCCGGGGATTGCCGGGCATGTGGCGCTGATGCCCACCACCTACACCCGGCGCGGGCCTGGTGTCGGCGGCGCCCGCAAGCCGGACCTCGCCCATTTCGGGGGCGCCAATGTGCGGGGAAGCAATCAGACCGGTCTGATCTCGCTGACGCCCATGGGCGACGCCGTGCACAACTGCGGCACCAGCTTTGCCACCCCGCTGACCGCGGCGACGCTGGCCACCCTGGATCAGCGCCTGGAACGTCAGTCGTGGCGAGAGACCTTGCTCGCCCTGCCGGTACATCGGGCGCGGCGGGCAGACGCCCTGGACAAACGGCCCCTGCGCCACGTCTCGCGCGAGTTCGTGGGCTTCGGCATGGCGCCCGCGGCCGATATCATCCTGAACGACGAGCCGCACTCGGTGACGCTGGTCTTCAGCGACCGGCTGCTTGCCAAGCAGCGGCTTGAGTTTCCCTTCGCCTGGCCGGTGTCGCTCGTGGGCGCCGAGGGCTCGTGCCGCGGCCGGGCCGAGGTGACGCTCTGCTACACCCCGCCGATCGACCCCGATCACCGGGAAGAGGCAATCCGGGTGCAGTTGGAAGCCCACCTCCACCAGGAAAAAATCGACCAGGAGACGGGCGAGGATACCTGGGAAAGCCGCCTCAACCAGGACGCCGGGGACGTGCCCCAGGGCATGAACAAGACCGAGAGCTACCTGATCAAGACCGGCCTCAAATGGTCCCCCATCAAGCGCTACCAGGTCTCCATGCCGGAAGGGCGGGGCAGCACCTCGAACTGGCGGCTTTCGCTCGAAAGCCTGGTGCGGGCCGGAGTGGCGTTCCCCACGGACGGCGTGAGGTTCACGCTGATGCTGACGATTGCCGATATCGACGCTGTCGCGGCGATCCGCGAGGAAATGCGTCTCGACCTGCAGAACAAGGGCATCATTTTGGCGGATATCACCGTTGCCCACCGGCTGCGGCCACGGCGGACCACGTGATGAGTTTGCACACGCCGGCGGAACTGGCGCGCGACGGGAACGGCCCGGCTTCGCCGGGATCGCAGGGAAGTGAAAGGAAGGTTAGAAGATGGCTGTAAATTTCATGACGGACAATGCACAGGCCCTTCTTGACAGCTTCGACGCCAGGATTGACCAGAGCGAGGTGAAAGGAAAGATCACGACATGGGAAAAGAGTGACGATGGGAAATACTATACCCACACCTCTGTTGACTGGCATAAGAAAGCCTGGTTCAAGCCCAACGTGAAAACGGACCGGCTGGTCTTTAACATCATTAAGCCTAAAAATGCAAACATCTCGACCGTCGTCTATGGCTATTATCATGGCCATTTGATCGAGACATTCCTCAACCATTTTGATGAGGATTTTCAGACCGGGAGGGCGACGGCCCGCGCCACCTCCGGTGACAACTGCACTGGTTGAGGCCGACCTGAGCCACGGCGGCCCGCCTGATAAATTTGCAGCTCACTTTTAAGGGAAAGGAGGAAAAAGCTAATGGCAAAGCAACCTGGTCTTGACGATCGGCACCGCGATGAAAACGGGCAGACTCGTGAGAAGAACAGCAACACCCGCATTGATACGTTGCGGGACACCTACGGCCCGGACTTCGCCCCTGGACTGCGCGGTGACGCGCACCTGGGGACGCTGCTTGACCGTACCGGAAGCAACTCGCTGTCCGATTACCTGCGGAACCGGAGGAAGTAGCCGGTGACGCTCTCAGGGGGCTTCGGTGTCCTCGCCCAGCTCGGCGAGCATGAGCCGGACACCGCCCGCCCCGTCTTTGTAGCAGGTGCCGCAAATTAGCACGGCGTCAGGCTTCCCAAGCATTCTGGCCGCATTCGGGGCGGGCGTGAGAGCTCCCGTCGGGCCATTTGGCAGCGTAACGCCCAAAAACTGCTGATATGCCGATAGTTCGTTCGTTCTCCACGTCTATTCCGTACCGTTATTCCTCACTGTTCAGCGAGCACGGCACATTTCGGTTCACGATTATGGTGTCTGGCGACAACGTGAAGCCGGCACGGATTAAGGTGGTCTTCTCCTGGGCCGGTTCTTGGGATAATTACGAAACGTCGCTGGGGAGTAGCGAATGAGCGTCCGCAGGAATGTTCGTCGGCACGCGTAAGCGAAACTGTCGAAGTGTGCCACCCGTCTCCGCCCGGTTGACGCGTTATCTGAGAGCCTGGCGGCATGAAGCCGACTTCACGGGACTAATCCGGCCCAACTTCCGGCTAGGCGGCAATCCGCCCGCACGTGACTCGCACGGCCGGGCTAGTCTTCAATACAGCTTTCAACCCGCACTGCGTTCTGGATCCTGTGCCGATTTGGCTTTGTAATGATTCCGCGCTGCGGTCAGGGCGTCGGAGGCGCGATTGTATGCTTGGCTGTAAGAAGCATCCAGAGAAATCGTCAGACCAGCATCCGTCCTTGCGAGATGACCGATGACTCGCCGCTGGCTCTCGGGCGTAGCCAAGTTGCGTAGGGGTACGGAGACAACGGCCCGGTCCGGAATATCGGAGAAATCAAAAGTGTAGGCAACAGAGTGGTGATACAGCCAGACATCAGAAAACTGACTTGTGGCCAACAGCGCATGGACCGAGGCCGAATAATCGATCAAGAGTTCAAAAGGCTCCTGAGGACTCTCCCGCTCGTAGTACAGCAGCAGACTCACGGGACTTCCATCAGTCTGGTAGTACTTCGCGCACTTCTTCTGAAGCACCTGCACGAGCGAGGCGAGGGGTGGGTATTCAAATCCGCCCCATGTCTGGATCTGATACGCTTCCTCGAAGCGGCCGGCAGCCAGCAGCTCTGCCTTCTCGTCACTGGCCCGTTTTGAGAGCGCAAGACCGTGGGCCAGACTGGTAATCTCGGCACCCGGATCCTCCCAGAGAACTTCGGCCAGTTCAAACCGACACACCGCATCAGGGTTCTTGATGCATCGGATATCTGGATATGGCGGCGCTTCATTCACCACAGAGCAAACGTCGATAGCCAATTGGGCCGCCGATATGAATCCCAAGAAGACGTCCGCTTCGTGCGACTGTTTCTGATTACGTACCACAACTTTCCCCCAAACTGTAGCATAGGTCTTCTCCACGATGACACGGACCTTGCGGTGGACCACCGCGGCGCGAAACGATTCCCCTCTATCCGTGAAAGGCTATAGCCGGGAAGGGTGCCGTCGAATTGGCTTCGCAATCTGCGGTGTGAACTTGGATTTTAGTGGCTGGAGCTTGCGGAGGGTCTACGCGCCATTCGGACAGGATCCCGGGATTCTGGACACTGGCCGACTTCCCGGGAGTAATCCGTCTCATCATTCCGGGGACAGAATTGCGCTATACCGGAAGAGGGCCCCCCTAACGATGAGGGAAGAGATGACCGAGGCCCGATCCGATTACAGGGTGGCGCTCTGCACCCGCGAACTGGACGAAGCTGATCTGAGCAGATGTGTGACAATCATCAGGGCCGGCGGCGCGGTTGATGTCGATTCGACGAAGCTACGGGCCGCTACGGTACTGGCACTGGCGGAGAATGGCGATGAGGTTGTTGGGGTCGGATCGGTGAAGCCAGTGCGAACCGCCTACGCCACCGGTATTGCGAAGAAGAGCGGCTTCGACTTCCCATCCGAAACTCCAGAGCTTGGCTACGTCGCGGTGGACGCCCCTCATAAGGGAAAGGGACTCTCCCATCGGCTCGTCGCCGAACTTCTTAGGGGCCAGAAGGGCCGACTCTTCGCGACCACCGACGATAGGTTCATGAAAAGAACCCTGTCAGCGGCTGGCTTTGTCCAGAAGGGACACGAATGGAAGGGCAGAAGGGGGCAACTCTCCTTGTGGGTGCGGACCTGAGCGAATCCTGGTGAAGCCGGATTCGCGCCGCTAATTACGAGCGATCTGGATGCGGTAACGAAGCCGCCGTCAGGATATAGGACACGACAGTCCGAAGTGGCAATATGGATGGAGGTTCTTGATGCGCCCATGAGGAAACGAAAAGCGGTCATGTATCGGACCAAGACTCACAAGAATGCCGCGGCGGATCACCAGGTCAGAGGCTAAGCATGCTGGCAGCAAGTCCAAACGAGATCTCGCGTGTCAGGAATTATGTGCAGTCGCAGGCTCCCGATCGAAAGATCGAATTCGTCCAGAAGGTGTATTCAGAGAATGTTTTGAACATTCGGCACGACGTCTGGGACGTGCACACCGACATTGATCGTTGGTGGGTGATCACCGAACCGATGAACCTCTACTCGCAAGAGCAATTCCCGAACCTCGATCTTGCGCTAAGTTTTCATATCGGTCTTTGTGTGCGGATCCCGCGTAGCGAACACCAGCAGCTTTCCGATATACCAGCGGAACCGTTTGTTGCGTGCTATCGGGATCTGCAGGAAACGGCCGATGCCCTCACTCAGGCCGAAGAAGTCGCGGATTTCCAGGGAATCGGCGTACGCTGCCGCGAAACTCTGCTTGGCTTTATCGGCGTTGCGCAGACTGTGATGCCCTGGGCGGGACAGGGCGAAGCGCCGAAGAAAGCCGATCTAAGGGCCTGGGTCGATCACATCTGCAGTGTCGCACTGGCCGGCGAGTCGAACAGAAGCCGGAGGCAGCTTTTCAAAACGCTTCTCGAAGGCGCGTGGGATTTCGCCAACTGGCTCACCCATTCCAAGTCATCGCAATGGTACGACGCGGAAGCCGCCGTCGCTGTCACGGAGAACGCTCTCGGGCTCTGCATTTCAGCCGTTATCCAGCATGTTCGCGGCGTGCCAGAGCAATGCCCAGCCTGCGGATCGAAGCGCCTGTCGCCCGAACGTGGTTACAACCGCAAAACACCCGGCGTCGAATGGGAGAGGCCAACCTGTCCGAAGTGCGGGTGGACCGGAACGCCGGTTCCGGTCAAGGGCGAGCCTCCCGGCAGCACGGGTCGGAAAAAGAAGGTGCCCAAGGGGGAATGCGTAATACCGACAATCCCCTTGCGCGGGTTCAACCGGCCTGAACCGCGGAAAGTGTCACAACGAAGAGATCGTGCAAAAAGCAAGCCCACGGCCAAGTGAACGGCGGTAATTGTTCAGTCGTTGTATGTTTGGAACGTACCGATCATTCAGTCGCTCGCGTTGACTGGCTGGTGGTCTGCAGGCTGCCTGCCCCTGTCTCGTTCCGGGCAATCCTAGCGTGCGCTGTGTGCAGCGGTAAGCCCGCTTCGCCTGTTTTCCCCTGCTTCCGGGATAGCTCCCGATAAACGCTAGGACTCTATCGGGAGTGACCCGGCGCGAGAATCCTTCTTGCACCAGACGAGGCCTGATCGCCGGGTCACTTTCGATAGAGCCCTTTGAAGGAAGACGCCCTGATTTGGCAGGGCAATTGCTTATTGGGTATTCAATCGGAATTGTGTTACGTATTGGGGAAAGATTGCTACAAAACGGTTGATTGGCGACATCGCAGTTGCCCTGCCAAATAGTATCACGCGAAGCGCCCGCCGCCCTGCGGCTTCGTTCAAACGCCCCATGGTCCGGCGATCCACCTTGGCGCGGAGTCGGCGCCGGCCACGGCAGTTGCCAGCCGGGAAGCCCATCCAGGAGGCCGCCTGGTCGCCAGACGGGGCCTTCGGCTAGCCCGGCACGTGGAAGTCCGCGCCACGCGTTTTTT
The DNA here is from genome assembly GCA_049515735.1 of Bryobacteraceae bacterium. Classification (GTDB taxonomy): domain Bacteria; phylum Acidobacteriota; class Terriglobia; order Bryobacterales; family Bryobacteraceae; genus Fen-178. The sequence goes on along the minus strand of JBEKTU010000104.1, from coordinate 3,708 downwards.
GGCAGGTAGGCACACCTGCCCCTTGAAAAATCGGGCCGATTACGTCTCGACGTCGGAATCCAGGGTCCTCACCCCCATCCAAACGAGCGGCCTGAGCACGCATCTCGCCTCGGTTTTTTGAGCTTTGCGGATCTTGCCCTAGCATTCTCACAAGCCCCGAATTTGTTGGTCCGCTGGCGCTCAGCGATTCGAACGGCGCACGGCGGCGGTAAGGGGCGGAATCCCGATGGAGGTCTACACGAAAATGAAGCACGTACGTATCGCGGCCATGATACTGGCAGTCTGCCTTCTGGTGGTGTGCCAGTCCGTGGCTCTCGCTCAAAACCTTGGCGCCGCGCCGCAGGTAAACGTTGCGGTCCAGGGTCAAACCGGGGCGCAGCCGGAAGGCGCGTTCCTGAACTTCGTTAACTGGGTTGGCAACGTCATCGCTCCAGTGGGGGCCGGCGTCGCCGTGGTCGGCGGAATCGTCTCGTATGCCAGCGGCCGGGGTTACCTACGCTGGATCGGGACGGCTCTGGGACTCCTGATCGTGTCCGGCCTGACCCGATTGCTGGAGTACTGGATCGCGCAGGGCACCGGCGGTGTTTCCTAGGGTCCAATCACGATGGTGGGGCGAATGGCTCGGCGGTCCCTCCATTCGCCCGTCATCTTTCGAGGTCCATCGCGATGAACTTGATCAACGACGGAATCGGCTTGTTGCTCGGCCTGGCGCCGGTCGCGGCTCTGGTGGCACTGGTGCTGGCGGGCCTGGCGCTTCGAAATCAGAGCTCGGTTCTGCAAAACGGAAGATTCGGCCTGTGGATGTTTTGGGCGGCCGTGATGCTCACGTTGCCGCAGATCCTGAGCTGGTTCTCCGGCTTCGGCATGAATGTGCCCATCTCCGCTGGCGGGGGTACGGCACTCCTGAACGTATTCCAGGTGGACATGACCAATTTCGTCAATCAGTTCCTGGTCGGCTATCTCGCTCCCGTGCTGGCCGCGTGGCTGGTCCTTCGCGGAGTCGTTGAGGTTTCCGAGGGACGGTCCCCGCTCTACTCGATTTTGGGCGCCATGTTTCTCTTATCCATCGCCAGCACTCAGGCATTGCTGAAAGGGTGGAATTCAGGGACAAAGTTTGCCACGGCGGATGTGCTGGCAGGCCTGTGGACGTATACGGCGAGCCGCATTCTTCCGGTCGCCGCCGGCCTGGCGATTATTGGGGCCATTTTGAACTTTGCATTCGGTAAGCCCGCCATGCGGCTGATCTGCTGTGCGGCGGGGTTTCTGACGGTTTCCGCCCTGTGGCGGCTGGTTGTCTCCATGATGTGACGCTGTGAGCCTATGACTCTTCTGAACGGAATCACGAATTTGACGAATTGGATGGGCAACGTCATCATGCCCACCGTAGCCGGGCTATTCTTCGCGCTGGCCGTCGTTCGGTACGCGCGCGGGTATCCCCATCAGTACATTGCCTGGGCGGGCCTAATGTGCCTGATGGTCTCCGGCCTTTTGCGCGGCCTTGAAACATTCGCATCGCAGTCGGCCTGGAACAATCCGGACAGCATTTGGATTACGTTGCGCGGTCTCGTGAATTGGACCTGCAACGTGTTCATGCCCGTGTATGCCGTCCTGCAAATCCTGCAGGGAGTGCTTGCGTATGGGGGAGTCGGCCACCGCCTCTATCACGGAAGCCCCTGGATCAGACACTTTGCGGCGGCCGGAATGGCGCTGGCCCTGTCTGGCCTGTTGCGACTGGCGGAGTTCTTTGTTCAGCGAGGAGCCGGAGGAATCAGTTGAGGAAAGAACGTGAGGCGGGCGATCGGAGGCATCAATGAGCGGTCTGAATATCACACACGTCCATCGAAATCTGCACACGCGCGTCACGTTCCTTTACCTCGAATTCGAGGACGCGTTCGTGATCCTGGGAATAGCGGCGCTTACCAACATCTTGGGACGGTTCCTGCACAGGGAGATTGCGGGTGTCCCACTGAACGTCTTCCTCCAATACGTCGTTCCCATTTTGGCGATTCCGCTACTGATCGCGTTCAAGTACGGGAAGCCGCGGCGCTACCTTTTCGATTTCCTGGAATGGCACACCAAGCCACGGATCTATTGCGGCATAGAGCGGGATTCTCAGCAGAAGGCGATGTACCTGAAGGAAAACCAACCGGAATGCCCTTAACCATGCGCCAGCACGAGGCAAATCTGCGCCAACCGGCGTTTTGCGAGCTACTGCCGATCCGCGATTACCTGGACAATGTGATCGTCCGGTCCAACGGTGCGTTGGTCGCGGGCTACAATCTCGGCGGCATCAACTCCTATTACCACTCGGACGAAACACGAAACCAAACCAAGTATTCTCTTGAGGCGCTTGTCCGTTCGTTGACGGAGCGATCGATGCGAATGCAGGTGCGCTTCGAGGTGGTCGAGGGTTTAGGTGAGCTTCCCACTCACTATAGGGACCAGCTCCGCTCCGACAATCCGGTGGTGCAGAGCCTCGACCGCGTCCGGCTTGCGGCCTGGAAGCAAAAGGAGCAGTCGGGCTTCTATCTCACGCCGAGACTGCACGCGTATTTCTATTGGGATCCGCGCATTCATCATGAGGCTGCCGAGACCGGCGCCGGGGCGAAACTGGGCAAGATGACCGGTGGCTGGAGCGCTTCAGCCGCGAAATGCATCGAGCGTTCGCGCCGCGAACACGAAGACCTGGTTTCGGAGTTCGAATCCATGCTGAAGGGCGTGGAACAGACTCTCAACGCTACGGGCATGACCGTACGGCGGCTGACTGATGAGGAAATGTTCTTGGAGCTGAAGCGGGCGATGAATCCGCTATTCCGCGATGACATCGTATACCGCCGGCCGGAACTGACAATCGATTACCGGAGCGCGCGGGAACAGGCGGCTAACACGCACATCGAGGACGATCAGGAGACCTACATCAAGATTGGCGGGCTTCTGTACTCATTTTTGTCTTTGAAGGACCTCCCCGATGCCACCTTTCCTGGTATCTTTCGCGAACTGCTCGGGCTCGACTTCCCGCTGGTGATCAATACCGAGGTGAGCATCCCGGACCAGGCGGAGCGGCTCAAGCTTTTCAAGGGACGGTTACGCCGCATGACCGCGGCTCAGCGCGACTCGCATGGCGGGTTCAAGGTCAACGTGGATGCACGGGTTGCGGAAGGGCAACTCATGCAGACGCTCCAGGACCTGATCTCAAGCTCGTTGAAAAGCGCGCAGGTCAGCGTCGTCATTGCCGTACGAACCTCCACGCCGATCCAGAGCCGCCGGGACCTGGAGGAGCAGGAACGGGTGCTTGCGGACCGCCGGCAGCGGGCGCTGCACGCCATCATGCGAATGAATGGCGCCCGGGGCTTGCCGGAAGACCTGGCAAAGCGGCGCCTCTACATCAATGGGCTGCCGGGAATGACCGAGGAAAACAAGCGCGAGCACGACTGCTTCACGCTACACGCGGCGGACCTGCTGATGGTGGAATCCCCTTGGAAAGGAACGCCGAACTCACCGCTGATTCTGCTTGAGACGCCGTACCGGCAGCTCGTTCCGTTTTCCCCGTTCGACCCCGGCTTGAGCGACGCCAATGTGCTGATTTCCGCGAAGTCGGGTGGTGGCAAGACGTTCATGGTGCAGATGTTCCTGACGATGATGGCCCGCCTCAACCCGCTCATCTCGATTCTGGAACGCGGCAATTCGTATCGGCCCCTGGTGGAACTG
>JBEKTU010000103.1:0-17418 GCA_049515735.1 Bryobacteraceae bacterium | reverse complement strand
ATGAAAAGGCCCGGCGCCAGTTCCAACTTCTCGATCGGCGCCTCCGTGCGGTAGCGGATCAACTCGCGCAAATCACTACAACCGAAAAATGAGGAAAGATTGGCCGGTCAATCTCGGAATTTCGATCCCGACGCTTGCCAAACTTGGATGATCGCTGCTCCACTGTGACTTCCAGCAGGCTTATGAGTGTAGCGCCGTCCTTGCTGGCAGCGTCCATCCCCTGAAAAATCAGAAGCAACGCATAGCGGTTGGACGCATAGTGGAGGTGTTACAGCGAGGTCAACTCCTCAACGTGTTCTCCCAGGAGTTCTTGATAATCCTTCTTCGATTCGCAACAGGGCTTCACAATCGGCGGCCACTCTCTGAGTTGGACATTTCTCGGGGCCGCACACGGAAAATCCTTCGAATTGATCTTCATCTTCATCCCTTTCGGCAATGCCCACTGCGTTGTTCGCGTCTGTTCATTCATGGGGTTTCATCTTTCCGAATCTCCCGCTCCGCCTGCTCCCAGTCCTGAACTGCCCGCCCGTCCTGGCGCCCTCGCTGCTCGTACAGTTCATAGGCACGCTTGGCGATCTGCGGGGTCACATCGACCGGTTTCCCGGCCACCGCCTTAAGAACGCGCCATTTGATCATCGCGACCTTTACGGCGTCGTTCACGCCGAGGCACGCGACCATGGCATAAATAAATATCGCGAGTGGCTGCCACCAAGGCAATGGCATGAGTCCCGGGAGAGCCACGAACGTCAGGGCCGTGCCCGTGATGGCGTCCGCAACGAGGGCTGCCAGGAAGGTCTTGCTCGGCAGGGTCGCCCAGAACCAACTGCGCTCCCGCGCGGACACGACGGAGAATACGGCAAAGTAGAGCAGCATAAGAAAGCTGAAAGTGTAGAGGGCATTGCTGTTGGTTGCTAAACCGAAATGCGACCAGCCGATCCACAGTAGGAGGAGCGTTTCAGCAAGCATCGCGACGCCAAGCACTACGGACACCGTGATGAAGCCTCCGATGTTCCATGTCTCCGGCTTTTTGGATGGCCGAACATTGTCGGTGGCCAGAGCGATCTTCGCGAAGTCCAGCATAAAGACCAGCAGCAGCATCACAAAAGCGGAGACCACGAACTTACCGGCAATCACGAAGGCGATAGCCACGAAGGTCGCCGTCAGTATTGTCTGGCTGATTTTGTTGATGATCCAGGTCAGAATGCGCTGGTAAATCGTCCGCCCTTGCTCAACCAGCGCCACGATGTTCGTTAGCCCTGGTTCGGTCAAAACGACGCTCGCGGCACCCTTGGCTACGTCAGTCGCTGTGCTGACCGCGATTCCTACTTCAGCCTGGCGGAGGGCTGGCGCATCGTTGACCCCGTCGCCCGTCATGCCAGTTACGTGCCCTGTGGCCTGCAGGTGCTGCACAACGATGTATTTGTCCTCCGGATACACCTCGGCGAAACCATCGGCGCCCGCCAACAAGTCCACTGCCTTGTTGCTGGCCAGAGCGCCCGCCGCCTTCAGGTCCGCAACGCGCCGGATGTTAGGCAACCCGACTCCTTGGCCAATCTCACGCGCCACCGGTAGTGCGTCGCCGGTAAGCATCTTGACTGGAACGCCCAAGCCCTGGAGTTCGGCGATCAGTTGCTTTGCATCCGGGCGGGGCGGATCATAGAGCGACACCAATCCGACTAATGTTGGGGTGCCTGTCTCGGGGCCGCGTGCCACGGCCAGCGTCCGATAGCCCTTCGCGGCCGATTCGCTGACCCGCGCCTCCAACGCCTCGACTGCCGGGGGTTGGAGTCCGCAGGCCTCGGCGACGGTGCGTACCGCGCCTTTCATCACGCGCAGCCGCTGCCCGTTCTGTTCGACCACGGCTTCCGTCCGCCGGTTTTTCGCATCGAACGGGGCGAAAGAGACGGGCGTGACCTTGGGAAGGTTGTCGAAGATGTGCCGCTCCTTTGCCGCGGCCAGGAACGCGAGGTCAATCGGATCCTGGTTGGCTTCCTGCGACGCGAATGCGCCGGCGAACAGCACGTCGGCTTCCGTCGCATGCTCCAGCGGGATCACGCCGGTCACGGCGAGCTGGTTCATCGTGATTGTGCCTGTCTTGTCAACGCAGAGCACGTCCATCGTTGCGGCATCCTCCGCGGCGCTCAGTCGGGTGACCAGTACGCCGCGCTTTGCCAGTTCCTTTGATCCTACGGCCATGCTGACCGTGAACATGACGGGAAGGGCGACCGGCACCGCGCTCATGAGCAGGACGAGCATGAGCGGGACCATTTCGATGAGCGGCGCGCCGCGGATCAGAGACAGCACGACCACCACGCATAGCAGCGCGCCGACAATGACGAAGAGCCAGCGGACGACCTTGGCCACGACCGCTTCGATGTGAAGTTTCGGCCGCGCCTTCTGCACAAGTTCCGTGGTGCGGCCAAAGTAGGTCTTCGCCCCGGTCAGCATCACCACGCCGTTGCCTTCACCCCGCCGGACGACGGACCCCGACGAAAGTACTTCGCCCGGCTTCTTGTCCGCGTCCTTCGATTCGCCGGTGAGCGCCGACTCGTCTACGCTCAACGCGCCGGTGAGGAGTTTTACGTCGGCTGGGATGATGTCGCCGGGTCGTACGCGAACGATGTCGCCGGGGACCAGTTCCCGGGCGGGAACGACGTGCCAGCTCGAGTCGCGCCGGACGCGCGCACTGACCTGCAACCGTTTCCGCAGTGCCTCAACCACGCCGGCGGCTCGGCGCTCCTGCATAAAGCTCAACATGGCATTGATCACTAGCAGCGCGCCCACCACGGCGAGATCGGAGAATTTCTTTAGTACGGCTGACAGAACCATGATCAGTTCGAGCATCCACGCCGAGATTCCCCAGAATTTCCGGAGGAATTTGAGGACCGGGTGCCCTTTTGTCGGGGCTACTTCGTTGTAGCCGTGCTCCTTCCGGCGGACGTCCACCTCCGCGTGAGCGAGCCCGGTGTCGGGGTTCACGTGGAGGGCAGCGAGCGCGTCGGGAACCGACGCGGTGGCGATGTCAGGGGGTTTGGTGTTTGCTGGCTTCAAGGGCGCAGGCCCAGCTTCTGATTTCTGTGGGGTCGTTGCCATAGTTAAAATCCTGGTGCCTACTCAGTTTACGCCGGTTGGCCAGACAGTTGGTCGCGCTCCACTTCCAATTCCGGATTTCCGGCAGGTCCTCATCGCATCGGCAGGCGGTCGATGGTGTCCATCACGGAGTCGAAACGATCCCGATCTTGCCAGATTCTTCATGGCTCCGATAGAGGGCAGGTCTTCACTCTGCGGTTTTCAGAAATCTCGCGTTGCACCTGCGGGGTCTTATTGATAACTACCCTCGGTCGTTGAAATGCCCTTCGAACTCCGAGAGTCAGGTTAAACATAAAAAGGGTGAGATTAAACTCGTCTAAGGCCGTAATACGTAAGCAGAAAGACCAACGAGCCAAACACCGCCGCGAAGTGACTTTGAAGGTGGAAGCCGTTTACACCGGGGGGGCCGAAAGCGTAGAACGACCAGCCTCCGGTAACGGCGCCGACAACTCCCAGCAGGACGTCAGGCATAATGCTTTTCCCGCTCCTGTTTACAAGCTGGCTGCCTATAAACCCCGCCGCCAGACCGAGAACTACCCACGCCACAAATGACATTGTCGTTTCTTCCTGTCTGATTGATGGATGTAAGAACGAGGCACCGGACCAGCCGCAAGCGTCACTTGCGCATGAAGAACAGAGCGCGAGCGCAAGCAGGATTTGCCCCGCGCTTCTTGGTCGGAGCATATTCACCAGTGAACAGTAAGCACGAATTTCCATTTTGGCTACCAGCTTCGTGAGTAGTATACACCGAGCCGCAATCCTTTGATCCGGCGAGTTGCATTTTTCAACCGGCAGCCGTCCTCGCCGCCGCAAGGCGCGGTTATCGCCATGCGAGAAAAATCCAACCATGCCGGATCGACCCAATAACCCAAGGCCACGCTCAGCATGTTGTCTGCATGGTGTCCCTTGGCCGCTTCGGCCGCCGTTCCGTGAGCCTTTGCGATCAAATCGATTAACGGCCGTGCCCTCCGCCGCCACCTCCATGGAAACCGCCGCCTCCACCGCCGCCACCGAAACCTCCACCACGGCTGAGGCTTCCGCCGCCGAAGCCGCCGCCACGGCTGACGCTTCCGCCGCTGCCGAAGCCGCCGCCACGGAAACTTCCGCCACGGCTCAATCCGCCGATAGTGCCTCTACCGACGCTGTGCGCGTGCCCGGCAAACCCTGAGGCGAGACCGCCGTTAGCGGCATTCAGCGGACGGTATCCCGGCCCGAAATGACGGTGGTAGCCGATACCGCCGTAACCGCCGTAGCCACCGTAGCCGAAGCCATAACCATAGTAGGGAGCGTCAAACGCGAACCACGGCGAGTAGAAACCCCAGCCGAACGGGTCGTAGAAGATTCCGTCTCCGGGAATGAACGTATAGGCATCGAACCACTGGTCCCAATACCATCCGTTGCCGTACCAGGCAACAGGCGACCAACCGACCCCGCCCCCGTACGTCCGAGCCGCATCGACATTAGCCTCCGCGAGGTAGGAGGACCGCAAGCTCCCCCACCGGTAGAAATCGTCCGCGTAAGCCTTCTTATCGAATTTCCGCGCCTTCGGCTTTCCGGTAGCATTGAGGATCACTTGCCGTCCACTCTTCACCTCAATTAGCCGGCCCACGGTCTGGACAGAAGCTTCGCCGTCGAACACACGGATCACGCCTCGGTCCGCGTCGAAATCGTACAGGCCCGCCTTGAGCAACTGGGCGCTGGCGCCGCCTTCCGTGATGCGAACGTTGTTTTCGGGACGAATGTCCGCGACCTCAACCATGGCGCGACCCTTCTGCAGCGCTAATACGGTATCCGCCAAACCGGCGGAAATCATCCGCACAGAGCTATGATTGTCAACTCTGAAAAAGATGCCCGGCGTAAGCAGGACCTCGACCCTGCCGGCCTCGGTCGAAAGCGATTGGCCCGCCGCCAACTCGGCGGTTCCCACGGATTTCTCGCCGAGGGCTTGTACGCCGACCGAGGCTTGCCCTTCGACGTAATTAATCGTTCCGGGTTGCGGAAGTACTGAGCCCCAAGCAGGGCCAAGTAACAGCGCAACAGGGAAGAACCATCCTACTGCCTTCAGCCGCTTTAACGAGCTCATTTGATTTCTCCTTCTAATTCAAGATAGTGCGTTCCCCTATCTCGAACTACTGGGAGAACTCCCGGCCGTCCCGATCACTTTGGGTTCGCGCCCTTGAACCTCGGTTTGTCGAACTGAAGCGGCCGCCGCTGTTAGTCCCGGCGCCGGATAGTCACTCCAGTTCGAACGAAACGTACACCAACTGTCCCGAACGCTCGATCAGCAACGCAATGGGATCTCCGGTCTTCTTGCCATCCAGCGCAGTGCGCAATTCCTCGAGGGTACCGATGCGGGACCCGTTCAATTCGTAAATCGCATCGCCGGCAATCAGGCCAGGGTTCAACCCCGCGAACTCGGCGGGAATCGCCGCCACCACCACGCCAGAAAGGCGCCGCAGGTCCGGCAGGATGGGAGTCACCCGTTCGTCCAGGGTGAGCGCTAGGACGCCCAGGCGACGTATCAGGTGAGCATCCCGGCTCGCGAGTTCCTCCAGATCCTCCGGCGATCTCGGCCGGGCAAGAACGGCAACTGTCTTCTGAAGACGCTCTTTGCCCCTTTGGACGTCGAGCGTGATCTCCTCTCCGAAGACATGCTGAAAAACCACTGCCATCAGTTGGCGCGATTGCTCGATGGGTTTGCCGTCTACAGCGAGGACAATGTCGCCGGGTTCCAACCCGGAGGCTTCGGCGGCGCCGTGGGGCACGATGTCCGACAGGATGATACCTGAATCGCGATCCAACCCAAGCGCTGACGCCAAGGTGGGAGTGATGTCCTGGGGAACGACGCCGATAGCCCCTCGGCGGATGCGCCCGTCTTTGCGAAGCCCCTGATATGTCCGCCGAACAATGTTGCTCGGAATCGCAAAGCCGATCCCCTCGCTACCGCCAGACTGCGACATGATCATTGTGTTGATGCCCGCAATGTGCCCAGCGATATCCAAAAGCGGCCCGCCGCTGTTGCCGGGGTTGATGGGAGCATCGGTCTGAATGTAGTAGTTCGGTTTGTCGGGACTGAGGTGCCGGACGGGAGCGCTCACAAAACCAACCGTGAGGGAGTTGTCGAGTCCGAGCGGGCTGCCGAGCGCAAGAACGAGCTGCCCCTGTTTCAGACTCTCGGAATCGTCGCGGAAGGACAGAGTAGGAAGACCTTTCGCTTCGATCTTCAATACCGCGAGGTCTGTTTCGCGATCCAAACCGACCGTCGTAGCCGGGAGATGCTTGCGTTTACCCGGTTGACCCGATTGCCCGCCATCGATGACGCTGATATCAATGTGACGAGCGTCGATCACGACGTGAGCGTTGGTTACGATGTAGCCATCCGGGTCCACGATCACGCCCGACCCCGTCGTCCGCTGTTCGGCGGTGAAACCGGCTCCTTGCACACCGCCCTCCTCTATCGGGGATCGCCCCTGTACTGAGATCTGAACGACAGCGGGGCCGGATGCTCGCGCGAGATCCTCGATGGATGCGCTGAACTGGGCGAGGGTCTGCGGAGTCAGTTGGGGCCGGCTTTGCGCATTGAGAGAAAATCCGAATACGACCGTTACGAGAACAGCCACGTCTGTAGCTCTCGTCATTTTTCCGATACTCCTTTCGTCGGTTCTCCCAGGCTGGGGCGCCATCACTCGCAGAGTTCCGGGCACAAAAAGAAGCGCCCTTCGTGCGCGGAGCGAATGGCGTCGACGAGCACGGAAGGATGGGACCGTTTCAGAACATATCCCATCACGCCCAATGCCTTCGCTTCCTCCACGAAGGCCTGTTCTTCATGCACAGTGAGAAATACGACCTTTGGCTTCCCCCGGTGGCGCAGTTTCGCCACGACCTCGAAGCCGTCCATGAGCGGCATCGAGATGTCCGTCACGATGACTTCAGGGCGCAGACGGTCATATTGCTCCAAGAGTGCGCGACCGTCCGCAGCGGTACTGACGATCTCGAATTCCTTGTCCAGAACACGCTGGAACTCCAGTAGAAACGCGGGATTGTCGTCGGCCAGCAAAAGCTTGAGTCGAGGTTGGCCGCGCCCAGCCCCGTCTGAATGGTCAGGATTATTCCCCAAGGTCTGGCTCATGATCACTGCAACCTCATTGCACCACCGATCGGCCCCGTTCAACACTGGGAGTTCTCCCAAACGCGCACCGGCTAACTAGCTACACTGCGATGATCCCGTGGCGAATAGCATACTGGACAAGTTCGGCGTTGGTCTTCAGTCCGAGCTTGTCCAGAATCGCGTACTTGTGATATTCAGCCGTCTTCACGGAGATGTTCAGGACATTCGCCACCTCCTTGTGCGACTTGCCCTCGGCAAGCAGTTGCAGGACTTCGCGTTGACGTGGTGTGAGGCGCGCCCAAACATCTTCATGAATCGAGGTCATCCGGCCCATAACTTCGTTCAAATCGCGCGTTACCGCGGCGGAGAGATAGATTCGACCCCGCAGAACGTCCCCCAGTGCTGCTTTCAACTCGGAGCCCGGCGAACTCTTCAGGACGTACCCCGAGGCTCCCGCGGCCAGAGCTTCCTGTGCCAGGGTGGCGTCCGGGTGCATGGTCAGAATCAGGATCTTGGCCGTACACCCCGCGTCGCAAAGCTGGCGAGCGCAATCCAGGCCATTCAACAAGGGCATCGAGATATCGATTACCACCACGTCGGGCTGCAGTCTTCGAACCTCGGGCAGTACGGCGCGCCCGTCGTTAACAGCCCCAACCACTTCGTATTCAGGCTCCAGGAGGGCGCGGAGTCCGTCGATCACCATGCTGTGGTCGTCGGCGATCAAAACCCTCGAACGCTTCATGCGTCACCTCGGTTGGTTAGTGCCTCTATTCCGATTGAGCGCCATCGAAGACCGCATGTCACCTGGGAAAACTCATAGCGTCAATCGGTTACGCTCACCATCGGAAGCCGGGCCTCCAGTTGCGTTCCCTTCCCGACTTCCGAATGGATCACCAAGGCTCCCCCAACCATGCGCAGGCGTTCGCGCATGCTGAGAAGCCCAAGGCCGCCAGTCCGATCACCCGATTCGGCGTTAAACCCATGCCCATAGTCCTCGACCCGAAGGACCAACTCCGGACCTTCAACAGACAAAGAAACACTCAACCGGGTCGTCTGCGAATGCTTCAAGGCATTCTGCAATGCCTCCTGAAACACCCGATAGGCCGCCAGGCTCAGCGGCTCCGGCAACCGTTTTGGCACATCCACCGACTGGAAATCGACCTCCCATGCGATTCTTTGCCGGAGCGAGGTGCAGTCGGACCGGATGGCAGCTTCCAGTCCAATCTTGTCCAGCACCGCCGAGTGGAGGCTGCGCGATAGTTGTTGCAGGTCTTTCGCGACATTCCCGAGGTGTTCCCCCGCGTTTTGGATGGTGAGCCTAAGATCCGGCGTCGCATCCGCGCGTTCCGCGGCGGCGGCCAACTCAAAAAGCAGGCTTGCCATTCGTTGTCCGTAATCATCGTGCAATTCCCTCGCGATCCGGCGGCGTTCGTCTTCTTGCAGGGTCAGGAGGCGGCGGGACAATCTCTCGAGTTCGATACCCGCCTTCACGGAGGCCTGGTACTGCGCCAAGGCTGCGTTTTCCAGGCGTGCCAGGTAGAGGACAGTTGTGCCGGCGACCAGCAGAGAAAGGAGCACGGTTAGCGCGATCGCAGCCCATAGCCGCCTCTCGGCGTCTTGAACGAACCGCGCGGTGCTGGCTGCCGCCGATCTCAGATCGGCTCGATCGTGGGTGCCGATCTCACTGATCGTTGCGAGAAACTGCTCGCGCAAAGGCACAAGTTGGCCGATCAACAGGTTGACCCCAGCTTCCGATCGTTGGCGTCCTGTCATCTCGAGACTCCGGCTGGCAACTGCCCAATAACCCAGGATCTGGACATCCAGCCGATCCGTCAAAGGCCGTCGTTCCGAGCTTGCCACGGCCCTGTAATCTCCGATGGCCTTGATTGCCTGCGCCCATGAACGCCTCGCCTGTTCGCGGTGCCCCGGCAATGCCAGGGAATCCGAATCCAACAGGTAGTCGCGAACGGCGCCAGCGGCGGAGGAGAGCAGCAGGTGAACACGTTCCAGGCGTTCACTTTGCTGGAAGTACTCGCGAGTGGTCGACATGCCCGCGCGGCTGACGCTGGAAAGCGACCGCGCCGCATAGACACCGAGCGCGAGCAAAAGCGCGAGAACCACCCCGAGACCGATCGATAGAACGCGCCGAATTCCATGTCGCACCAGGCTTTCACGGGGCAGGTTCATCTATGCCTATTATGTGCCCGATGCATCCCTGCCGTCATCCAGGTCCGGTGCGGCCGGCCGCCAGCACCCGAGGAATCAAGACTAGGAGTTTTCAGAGTACGCAAGCGACCGCTTGCGCAGTAGAGTCTTTATCAGGGCTGACGTTGAACTGCTCATTTCGCAAGCCCAAACACACGGAGGGGAAACATCATGACACCGGAGTTCGATACGTTCCAAATCATGCGGCAACTGCAAGGCGCGCGTCAGGAGATCGCAAAGAGCCTTGGCTTACGAGATGAAGCGTGCATTGAGCAGGCGGCGGACGAAATGGACCAGGTGCAAGCTGCCGAGGCAAGGGACCTCGCCATTAGAAGCCTTGACCGTTCGGTGCGCCGCCTGCGCCAGATTGAAGAAGCCCTGCGCAGGCTGGACAAAGGCGAATACGGCATCTGCGAGAACTGCGAAGAGAAGATCGGGCCCAAGCGGCTGCGCGCCATTCCCTGGGCGCAGTTCTGTTTGAAGTGCCAGGAGATTGCGGATCGAAGTGAGTGTGCCGACAGCGGGCGTTACGTCCCTGGGCGTCTCTTGAACGCCGCATAAGTTTCAAGCGGCCACTAAGCCACGAGACAGATCATGAGCCGATACTCCAATGGGCAACATCGTTATTGTGTGATTCTTGCGGGCGGCGATGGAAAGCGCTTACGGTCACTCACGCAATGTGTGTCAGCCGACGAACGGCCGAAACAGTTTTGTCCCTTTTTGGGCGGACGGACGCCGTTGGGAGCCACCCGGCGGCGTGCCGCTCGTAGTTTCGACCCGGAACGGACATTATTTGTCGTTACGCGATCCCACGAACGCTATTACGTGGATGAACTGGCCGACGTCAGACCACGGCAGGTCTTGATTCAGCCGGACAACAGGGGCACTGCGCCGGCCATCTTGCTGAGCCTATTGCACCTGAATCAGCTTGATCCGGGAGCTTCCGTGGTCTTCCTGCCGTCCGACCACCACTACAGCAACGAAGGAGGCTTTTTGGATGGCGTTCGCCGCGCCTTCGAGGCTTCGGAATGGCGAACGCAACGTGCGATCCTTCTGGGCGTGTCGCCCACGCATCCGGAAGTCGGCTACGGCTGGATTCAACCAGGGCCACTCAGCGAGACTGCAGGCCGAAGCGGGATCTTCCGTGTCATGCGCTTTTGGGAGAAGCCATCGCTTCCCGTGGCTAAAGTTCTGCTCAATCTAGGCTGCCTATGGAATACGTTTGTGATGGTAGGTCGTGTGTGCACTTTCCTCGACATGATTCGGACGGAAGTTCCGCAACTATACGACAGTTTTCAGCGCCATGAAACCAGTTCTGGTCACTTCGATTCCGAGCGGCTGTACGAAACATTGGCTCCCGTTGACTTTTCACGGGACATCCTCGCAGAGAGTCCTGCAAAACTCGCGGTGCTGGACACGGGCTCTGTAGGGTGGAGTGATCTAGGAGAGCCGGAGCGAGTGGTCAGGCTCGTCTCGCAACTGGATTCCCAATGTGACTGGCTTGAGACTTGGCGAAGATCGAGAAGTTATGCGTCGCAGCACAGGTACGCCGCTGGGGCCGGTACTTCCCTTTAATTATGTCCGACCGCCGCGTCGCGGTTGTCAGGCTCGGTTTCAATCCTACCCGTGCGATCCAGTGTCATGAGGAAGCCGCCCAAAACCGAGGCCAACCTAACCGGGAATGTGACAGTTCTGTCCGTCAGCCCTATTCCCGACGACCATATCTCCCTGAAGCAAATCATCCATTATTCCGAGTCGGGGGTACACTCAGGCTCCCGATGGGAGCTGAACAAAAGTCTCAGACGTATTTCGGCAGTGAGCGTTCTACGGCAACAGCAGATTCCAGTCGTCATTTGTGAGCGCGATTTGCAGCCGGGTACGTGGAGGGAAATGCTGGAGCAGGTAGGATGTCTGCCCAGTCCGCCGCTTCTCATCGTAACTTCCCGGCTAGCGGATGAGCAAGCAAGAAGAACAGCGGCCACGACGGCGATGCCGCGGGCCCATACTGCGGAGATGCAGCAACTATACCTGATCTGAAGTATGGAAACAGGCCCAAGAATCGGCTAGCGTTTAAATAGAAGCCTTACCGGAGCGGGCCGACGGTTAAGTGCTGGATCGCGTAGTCGGGCGGCCTTGACAAAAGTGGAGCAACGAGAGGGAGGAGCCAAGGGTAGACAGGCTGAATCGCTCTCGGAGCGGGAGAACTCGAAATGAACAACGTTAGAATGATGACACTCACGTGCGTTGGCGTGCTAGGCATGATGCTGCCGCAGGCCAAGGCAGGCGACTATAGCCAAAAAACCACCTTTACGTTTAGTGGGCCCGTGGAGATTCCCGGGCAAGTTTTGAGTCCGGGAACGTACGTCTTTAAGCTCGCGGACACAATGCCGGACCGGAATATCGTCGAGGTCTATAACCAAGATGAAAGTCACCTGTACGGCACTTTTGTCGCGATTCCGGACTATCGCTTGAAACGGGCCGGCTGGCCTATCATCACCTTCGAGGAGCGGGCGGCAGGAGCTCCAGAAGCGGTGAGGGCGTGGTTCTATCCTGGCGACAACTACGGCCATGAGTTCGTTTACCCCAAAATCAAGGCCGTGGAGTTGGCCAAGGCAAACAACCAGCCGGTGGCCTCCATGCCAAATGAAATGGCCGCGAATACCACTAAGCCCACGAAGACCATGCAGGAACCCCACGTGATGGCGATGAAGAAGACCCCGCTGAAGGCCCAGCAGCCGACCCAGGAAGAGGTCGAGATCGTCGAAGTGTTCACTCCTCCGCCAACTCAGCAAGCAGCCGGCTTGCCCAGTGAGTTACCCACAACCGCCAGCCCTTTGCCTCTGATAGGCCTGATCGGGTTGCTGTCGCTCGGGACCGCTGGATTGCTCCGGCTTACCAGCGCCAGGTGGAAGTAGAAAAAGTAGAGACATTAGAGAAAGCGGCACGGGCAGACACTCAATGCGGAAGGGGGTTTCGGCGGGAGGGTGCACGGCTCTCGTACTGTGTTTCCTCCCGCTGCTTTTTCCGATCGGGCGGCAATACCTTCCTGGCCAAACAGGCTCTCCGACAGGAGACTCCACCATCTCGGTGGATGTGAATCTGGTTGTTCTGCATGCGATTGTTCGCGATAGGAAAGGCGGGCTCGCCTCCGGTTTGCCGAAGGAGAATTTCCACGTATTTGAGAATGGCGCGCCCCAGGAAGTTCGAGTCTTTCAGCATGAGGACGTGCCAGTGGCTGTTGGGCTGATCGTCGATAACAGTGGGAGCATGGGCCCGAAGAGGAAGGATGTGACTGCCGCGGCACTGGCTTTCGTGCGGTCCAGCAACCCACGGGATGAGATGTTCGTCGTGAACTTCAACGAACGGGTATCTTTTGGTTTGCCCGATACGCAGCTTTTTTCGGCCAGCGCCGCGGAGCTTGAACGGGCGCTGAATGGCGTTAGGGCGAATGGCAAGACGGCCCTGTACGATGCGATCGATGATGGCCTCGCGCATCTGAGGCAGGCCACGCCCGACAAGAAAGTGCTGATTGTGATCAGCGATGGCGGAGACAACGCTAGTCGTCACACGCTGGGCCAGGTCCTGGAGGGTGTTGAGCGTTCGGACGCGATCGTCTATACGGTCGGCTTGTTCGACGAATTCGACGCGGGCCGCAACCCGGCAGTTCTCAGAAGGATTGCCCGCGCCACGGGAGGTGAAGCGTTCCTGCCCGAGGAAACCAGCAGGGTTGTGCCAATCTGCGAGCGGATCGCGCAGGACATCCGCAACCAGTACACGGTCGGATACATGCCGTCCAACCGGAAGCTTGATAACTCCTATCGGACGATCAGTGTGACGGCCACGGGGCAGCATGGTGAAAAACTGCTGGTGCGGACAAGAGCCGGCTACATTGCCTCGCCCGAGCACAAGGGTCAGCCTGCGAATTTCCAGGAGAAAGTCCGATGAGATCTCTCCTTCGCCCCGCTCTAGCCGGACGAATGATAAGACTGGCACGGCATGCATTGACCATGGCCGGTGTGCTGGCTTTGGGATACTGTCTGACGGTGTTCCTGGATGCGAAGCTTTATGAAGCCAGGGAAACGCGGAATTTCGCCAGGGAGGTTCGCCTGCAAGCCGCGGACAAAGCGGTGCCCTTGGATTCCATGGCCAGTGCGGGCACGCCTCGCCGCGATGGTGTCGTCGGCCAACTCGATATCCCGCGCATCGGTGTTTCGGTTATGGTCGTCGAAGGTGTGGAAAACAGCGACCTTAAGCGGGCGGTTGGCCACATACCCGGAACCGCGCTGCCAGGGGAGTCGGGAAATGTTGCGATTGCCGGGCACAGAGACACGTTCTTCCGGCCGCTGCGCTCTATCCAGCGGGATGACACGATCTCCCTGAGTACTCTTCAGAGAACTTATCGCTACCGCGTAGTGTCCACGAATGTGGTCCCGCCGGAGGACATCCAGGTACTGTACCCGACCGGACGCGACATCTTGACACTGGTCACGTGCTTTCCGTTCGACTACGTTGGATCGGCACCGAAAAGGTTTATCGTGCGCGCCGAACGCGTGCCGAGAACATGATAATTTGGTTAAAGGGGGTAACTATGCTTAAACGTTTCTCTGTGATCATGATGCTGATGGCCCTGTGCTGGGCGGCCCTCGCGGTCGAGCAACGCCACGGCATCCTGGTGGGTGTGGTCTTAAGGCTGGACTCCGCCGCCAAGACCGTCGTCGTGAAGCTGGCTGACGGAACCGAACATACCTTTCACTTCTTGAAGCGAACCACTGTCCACGGCGCACAAGGTAGTGCCGCGGGCACCAGGGATGCATTTCATGGATTGAAAGAGGGCAGCGAGGTCGCCGTTCACTACACCGCAAAAGGAACCGAAGAGACTGCCGGTGAGATCGACAATATCGGAAAGGACGGACTGAAGGTCACGGAAGCCACGGTCACGCACATCGATCGCGGCGCCAAGACGCTCGCCGTGAAAACCGCCGACGGTACCGAGGAGACCTATCGTCTGACCGACAGCGCCGCCAAGGATGCCGGAAAGGACATCGCCCAGGGCGCCGAAAAGTCCGCGAAGGTGACCGTCTACTACACCGAGGAAGCCGGCCACAAGGTCGCCCACTTCTTCAAGAGAGCAGTTTAGCGGTGCGTTGCTGCCGCCCTTCGAACCCGGCCCGTACTGTTCAGATGCAGCCACAATACCCGATCTGAAGTATGGGATCGGGCCCGCCATTGGGATAGAGTTCAAGTAGTGCCCAACACAGAGCGGGCCATCCGTCGCGCGGACTTCCGTAGCCAACCTCGGCAAACCGGTGGGTGATCCCGCTCTTTTGAAATGGCGCACGCCGGCCGCGGGGCAAAGAAATGAGAAATGTCGTTTCCGCCGTGAGAGAGCGATTCCAAAACGCGCGCCGGACTTCCCCGGCGATCCCGGTTCCCTTGGGCTCAAACCGCGACGACGATTGCCTCGCTTTGCAGGCGCTACTGCAGGGCACGCGGTGGATGCCGATTCAAGCTGCCAACTGGTCCGACATGGTCAAGCTGGCCAGGCAGGTTGATGCTCCCGTGGTTCTGTGCGATCACGATCTTCCTGGCGTGGAATGGCCAAAGGGCGTTCCACAACTGGTGAGCGCCAGCAACACTCCCTGTCTCATCCTGCTCTCAGACGTATCAGACCCCTATTTGTGGGACGAACTGATTCGGCACGGAGGGTTTGACGTGCTCACGCGCCCGTTTCAGCGGGAGCAAGTGCTGGCGATGCTGGATTTTGCCTACACCCACTGGAGGACTCGCTGGCCCAGCCGGCCCAACGGCCGCTTCGAGGCTCTGGCCTGATTTATGCCATCTGACACAAGTGAAATGCCAGCCAGACTTGGTTGTTACGTCGCGGCGGTCTTCGCCGCTTTCTTCCTTCTGCCCATGGCGGCCGCCGGGCATCCTGCGCAGAACACCCCTGCTGCGGTTGCGGAGCCCGGGGCACCGATGTCGCCGCAGCAGCTTGACGATATGGTGGCGCCGATCGCCTTATATCCCGATCCCCTGTTGGGCGAGGTGTTGGCCGCTTCCACTTACCCGATGGAGATCGCCGAAGCCGAACAATGGGTACGGGATCATCCGAGCTGGAAGCCCTCGAAGCTCATGGACAGGGCGAAAAAGGAGAACTGGGATCCCAGCATCCAGGGGCTGGTCGCTTTCCCCGACGTGCTCGCCCGGTTGACCCAGAACATCGGCTGGACCACGCAGCTTGGCAACGCCTTTCTCGCCCAGCAAGCGGACGTGATGCAGGCGGTGCAGCGCATGCGGGCCGCAGCCGAGGCGAAAGGGACACTCCATTCGACGCCGCAGGAGATCGTCACGACGCAAAACCAGGGCGGGCAAACCGTGATCGACATCGAGCCGGCAAACCCGGATGTCTGGTACGTGCCGAATTACAATCCCGCATACATGTGGGGACCACCGGACTGGGGCAATTACCCGCCGCTGTTTTATCCTGGCATCGATATGGGTCTGGGGTGGTACCCCGGCATCGATCTCGGTCTCTATTTTGGCGGCTGGGGAGGCTGGGGCTGGGGCGGCTGGGGATGGGCCCCCAACTGGTTCGGCGGGAATATCATTACCAACCATTCTTTCTTTCATCGTTACGGTTTCCAACATTTCCACGAAGCCGGAGGAGCGCTGGGCACCTCAGCGTGGACGCATAATCCGGAACACCGCCTCGGCGTGCCGTATGCCAATCGCGAGGTGGCCGGCCGGTTTGCGGCCAATGGCGCGTTCGGCCGCGTTCCGGTCCAAAGCTTGAATCGCGGGAGGTCGGCGCCTCAGCAACGCTTCGGAAATCCGAGTTTTGAGCAGCGCGGCTGGACGGGCAATCACAGTGTCTTCGGCGGTTATCACGACGGTGGAATGACGCGCATGCAAAGCGACCACGGCTTCTCCAGCATGGGAGCGGGGCGTATGTCTGGCGGATTCGGTGGCGGCGTGCGTGGCGGCGGAGGGAGGCGGTAGCGCAATGACTGGCAGACTCTGTACCATTTATGCGGCGTTGGCGATTGCATGCGCCGCTCCTTCCATCGCGCAGGAGCGCTTCGATTCCGCGGAGGCTGCGGCGCAGGCCGTCATCGACGCTGCGGACAGCCACGATTCCGCGCGGCTCTCGGCTATTTTCGGCCCGCGCGGGAAAGACGTTCTCACCTCGGGCGACACCGCGCAGGATCGCGCCGAACAGACCGAGTTCGCGCGGCTCGCGCGCACCAAGCACCGGCTCGAAATTCCCCCCATGAACCCGAATCGCGCGATCCTCGCGATTGGCGACGAGGACTGGCCGTTCCCGGTCCCCATTGTCCGCGCCAACGGCAAATGGAGCTTCGACGCCTCTGAGACGCCGGTCGAGATGCGCGCGCGGCGCATCGGCGCCAACGAGCTCGACGCCATCGAAATTTGCTATGGGTACGTGGAAGCGCAGCGGAAGTTCGCTTCCGAGGATCGCGACCAGGACGGCATGCTCGAGTACGCGCCCCGTCTCATGAGCACACCTGGCCGGCATGACGGGCTGTATTGGGAAGGCGCGAGCGACCCGCTGGTTCCGGAGGGCCTCGCCCGGGCCGCATGGGACGGCGCTCGCAAGGGGGGCGCCAAATCCTACCACGGATATTATTTCCGGGTTCTCGAGGGGCAAGGCTCCAGTGCGCCGGGGGGAGCGCACAATTACTTCGTGAAAAACAAGCTGATTGGCGGGTTCGGTCTGGTGGCCTGGCCGGCCGAATATGGAGTGACCGGAATTCACACGTTCATCGTGAACCAGAACGGCGCAGTCTATCAAAAAGATATTGAGCCGGTTCCCGGCAAGCCGCCGCTGCCCATCACCCGCTTCGACCCCGACCACTCCTGGGAACCGGTGGACTAGCCGTCTTTTCTCACAGGCGGGCTGAGGATGTCCGCTCACAGGCAAATCGCAGCGGCGGCGATGGCTCCATTTTGCGAGAACAGAAAAATAGTGGTCAGTTAAGGCCTGTAGTGGGGGA
>JBEKTU010000102.1:0-17643 GCA_049515735.1 Bryobacteraceae bacterium | reverse complement strand
TCCGAGAGGACTTCGAGGAGCATCGATTCGAACTCCTCGTCCACCTTGTCCACCTCATCGATCAGCAGGACGCACGGTTTCGGCGTGTGCTGCAGCGCGCGCATGATGGGGCCTTGAACGAAGAAGTCCATAGTGTGAAGCCGGCCCCGAATGAACTCCCAGTCTGTTCCGAGCTGGTCCGCCTGTGTTTCGAGGAAGAGCCTCTGCAGGGCGGTATCGAACTTTCCAATGGCCTTCTCTTCGTCGATTCCCGGGTAGCACTGAAGTCGCTCCAGGACCGTGTCAAGGGCAAATGCCAGGGCCTTCGCAAGCTCCGTCTTGCCGCAGCCGGGCGGGCCTTCAATCAGAACCGGCTTCCTTAGCTCTCCCGTTATGTACACCTGGGAGAGCGTCGCCTCATCAACGATGTACTTGGCTACCTGGAATTTCTGGCGGAGCTCGTCGATCGACGGAAACACGTTTGCTTGTACCCTCAGCCAGGATTCTACGGGAAGATTCGGTTTTCGCCGAAAAACCCGACGGCGCTGCTTGGGGGGAAGGGGCAAGCCCAAGCCATAAGTCCGGAACGGCGGTACGTCCAGCGGGTCCTTGGTCGGAAGTCGATGCGCATTTGTCCGCGCGATCCGGACCATTGCTCGAAATCGCGGCGCGAGCCACTGCCTGCACCTTTCGTGTGGCAAACGCATTCTGCTACGTTTATGGATGCGCAGTGCGTACGTTGATCGGTGCGTGGTGCGACGCGAACCTCAAGCAAAAACGATTGAGAAGTGGGCTACGACATCGTTGGAGACACTCACGGACATCACGAGAAATTGGAAGCCCTTCTATTCAAGCTCGGCTATCGCAAAACGGCCGGCGTTTGGCGCCACCCCGAACGGCAGGCCATCTTCGTAGGAGACTTCATCGACCGCGGCCCCTCGCAGGTGCAGACCGTCAATACGGTGCGCCGCATGGTCGAGGCCGGGGTTGCGCTTGCGGTCATGGGTAATCACGACCTGAATGCCATAGCTTGGCACATCCCCAATCCCGGGCACCCCGGCGAGTTCCTGCGCCCGCATCACAGTGCAAAATGGGGCGAAAAGAATCGGAGACAGCACGCAGCCTTTCTGGCCGAAGTGGAGGACAAGCCAGCGCTGCACGCCGAGATCATCGACTGGTTCCTGAGTCTTCCCCTCTGGCTGGACCTACCGGAACTGCAGGTGGTACATGCTTGTTGGCACGGACCATTCATGGCGTGGCTCTCGCCCCAACTGCATGAGGGCCGTTGCCTGACTCGGGACTTGATGGTGCCGGCGACGGACGAACCGGCGAACGAAGCTGACAAAGACAACGCCACGCCCACCGTCTTCAAGGCCATCGAGGCTCTGACCAAAGGAATCGAGGTTCCCCTGCCCGCCGGTCAGGACTTTCTCGACAAGGATGGCATCCGGCGGAAGCGGGTGCGGCTGCGTTGGTGGGACGAGGGAGGTACTACCTACCGCTCGGCAGCCATGTTGTCCGCCGAGGAACGGGCGGCATTGCCGGACATACCGATCCCAAAGCATGCGATCATTGAAGCGGCGGTCAAGCCGACCTTCTTTGGGCATTACTGGCTCACCGGCGCGCCTACGCTACAATCCAACAGGGCCGTCTGCGTTGACTACAGCGCCGGAAATGGGGGCGCCCTGGTGGCCTACCGCTTTGATGGGGAGTCGGATCTGTCCCCCGAGCACTTCGTATGGGTGGCTTAGGTCATCGCAGCGACTGACCTCCGCTCCACCGCGAATTAGTCCGGTTGCTGCTTTCGCCCAAGCCAGAGCAGCCGTTCGGCAAGCAAGAGCGCATCAACGGGCCAAAACGCTTCGGGCCTGGGCCGCTTGGCTCCGCCAACTCCCGAGATTGGCCTGCAACTCAAAACCCGATCCATCCACTGTATCGGGATCGCGCTACGCCCGTGGACAGCGCCCAAAAGGGCTCCCGCTATGGCAGCATTTGTATCTGTGTCGCCCCCGGACATCACGGTATTGACAATGCCATCTTCCAGGTTCACCGCATGCAGCAGTTGCCAGAACGCATTGTGCAGCGCGATCAGCACCCACCCCATCTGCCTTGAGTAGTCGTCTGGCGGCTTCGAAGCGGCTTTGATCAGAACCTCCGTGATGCTCTGGGGCGATTTGGCTCGATTAGCCATTTCCACCGCGAACCTGTATACCTGTTCCGCATTGCTGACGGTCCGAATGGCGAAGGCGAGCGCCTCGGCATATACCATGTTGGAGTGCTGGCATATTGGATTTGGGTGCGTCAGCATTGCATCCTGTCCGGCCCACTCTCCAGCCTTGCCGTCTTCAGCCCCGCCGCCGAGAATCCCAAGCGGGCTGACACGCATCAGCGCACCGTTGGCTTGGCTGTCGCGCCGGGCGGCATTCCTTGACGCTTCCGCCGTGGATTGTCCGGTGCGCACTCTGGTAGAGGCCGCGGATACGGCGGCACAGGTCGTGCCACCGATGTCGAACGGATTCGACTCATACCACCACGCATACGCACGGGCGGCGGCTTCAGGATCATATGCCCCGCAATTCACTATAGACCTTGCCAGGGCCAATGCCATCTCCGAATCATCCGTTGGCTGCCCCCCGAGCGTGCTCCAATGGCCCCCGTCCTCCAGCAGGCGCACTCCGGAGGGGTGCTTCCGCTGAATCAGAGCCGTGCTCTCAAACTCGACAAGTCCGCCCAATGCGTCGCCGGCTAATTGGCCAAGCATGCAGCCCTGCGCACGTGACAGCAGGCCGGCATCGTTGACCGTGCACCCCCGTTTCGGCCAGCAGAGAGCGTACGGTTCCGGGTTCTTGGAATCCCGGCGCAACGCGGAGTTCCATTCCTGCACGACGAGTTCCCGCACCAGACTCCGAGGTCCGCCGAAGCAACGCCCGCCGCAACTACTGTTGCCGTGCCGGTCGTAGCGAACTGGTTCGCCCATTTGGTCGTACAGGTCCAAGTCTGCGCCCAGGAGGAGCGCGTGGCCGCCAGCGTAGTCCCACCCTACCGGACCGTTCAGCGAAACCGCGGCCCGTGCCTCCCCCGCCGCTACCAGTGCCAGTCGATAGGCGATACTCGGAACTGCTCGGAAGCGCATCGGCGCAACCAGCATCGCGTTGGCGCGCGGATTGCGGTCGGCGTGGTGCGAGACGAGAACCGTCTCAGGGACGCCGGTTCCTGGTCCGGGTATCTCGGTTCCATTTCTCTTGACAGGCCCCATGCCTTCGGCCCACGTGAACCAATCGCCCGCATCGTCAGGGGCGCAGTAGGCATAGACCACGCCCAGAACAGGCCGTCCATCCCTGAGGAGAGCGATAGAAACCGATGCTCCCCGAAAGCCCTTCTCAAACGCGGCGGTCCCGTCATCGGGGTCAACCAGCCAGAGGTGCCCCGCTGAATCCTGCGGAGGCGAAACGAACCCCAGTTCCTCGCCGTGATAGCCGTACCGCGGGAAGCCATCCATCAGGACTTTCCGGATCTCCTCCTCCGCGCGATGATCAATCTCCTGTTCGCCGGAGTGAAACACTCCACGAAGCAATGTTCCGGCAGCGGTGGCCGCGCGGACCGCGCAGTCGAGTTCGCCTCTATAACCGTGTGTCATGGCTGTTTCCTGGGACGATGCCGGTGCGTGCCGCCCTCTTTGGCGCGCCCGGATTTGCCAGTCCGTCTGGCGTGGGCTGCTCGCAGGTTCTTAAGAAGTCGCTGACCCTCCTTGCGATTTTCCGAAGTGATACACATATGGTAGAAATGGTAGGCCTCGTCGACCTCCCGCGCGGTGTCGGGATACACATCGCTCAAACCGTATTTCTTCGCGCAGTAAATCCAAGCCCAGGTCATCGGTTGGCTCTTGTCAACGCCAAAACCTCGGTTGTATATCCTGCTGAGAAACAAACTCGCCAACTGGCTGCCGGAAAGCGCCATTTCCTCGAGTTCCGCATGATATTCAGCGATATTGCCCAATACCGCCACATCGTCCCCCGCTTCGGCGGCGATCAGATGGAATTCCGCCGCGGCTAACAGGTTGCGCGGTACACCCTGGCCGAACCGATGCATGGTGCCTAGCTCGCACGAGGCCCAGGTTTCGCCCTGGGCAGCAGCCTTCTCGAACCACTTGCGAGCCTCGGCGTAGTCCTGGTCGATACCATCGCCGCCGTAGTAGCGTTTGGCGAGGTTGTACTGCGCGATGGGCTGGCCCTGCTCAGCACTTTTGCGATACCAATGAATGGCTTGTGCCTTGTCCGGCTCGCAGCCGGTGCCATCCAGAAAGAGCGTCCCGAGATTGTTCTGCGCTTCCCTGTCGCCAAGCTCCGCGCCACGGCTGTACCAGCGGAATGCCAGATTCAAGTCCTGCGAAACGGCACCTCCTTCCCTATAGTGATCTCCCAACAGGTTTGCCGCGGCGCCATCTCCGGCCTCGGCCCGCCGCTCCAGTTCCGCTATCGAGTCTGGCCTAGTAGCCGTGTCTTCGGTAGGTAATCCGCCCTCTTTTGTAGGCATGTGTCACCGCTTCTATTCTTGCTAGTGTCCCGCGGCCTTTTCCTCATGCGCCGCAGCGTCGCTCCTCCATTTCGTACTCCTGCCCCTTGGCACGCGCTCATTCGTCGGGTGACTTTTTCATCACCGCTGACTGGAAGTCGGCGATAGCACGAACCCAACCATCTTTCCGCGTTTCATTCGCCAGCAAAGCGTCAGCGGTAATGTAGCGCTTGCCGTCATGCGCAACGTACCAAGCGGTCTCGCATGGTGTCTCCCTGATATATGCGTCGGGGACGAGATCCTTGAGTTTCTGGAGGAACTGTTTATGATCTGGGAGTAAGCCCTCGCTCTTAGCCCGCGCGCCCATGAGGTCCGGCCACATCACGCCGTGCTTCGAAATCGTACCCAAATTCCAATCTCTCCCGTTATCGGGACGCCACCTCAGGATCATGGATTCAGTTCCAAACTCCGCCGACACGTTATACATCGCGAGGTCATCGAGAAAAGCACTCAGCCTTTGTGAGATGCCCGGAAACTCCTTCTCTAGCCGCTCAAAGAAGTGTTCCTGCGTGAGCGTCGTAGGTCTTCCACCCTTGCTATCGGGTTTCGGCCCGGTACTGGGTGGTCCGATCACGACCCGGCCCTCTTCCAGCGTTACAATACCGCGAGGGATCATCGTCGTCCTGGCCAGGACGCGCGGTTGGGCGATATAGCCTCCGCGCGTCTCAAAGAGAGCGATTTCGACGAAGGCGAGGGTAAAATGGAACCCTGCGTGTTGCTGGAGGAACTCAGCCATGCCTT
Source organism: Bryobacteraceae bacterium (assembly GCA_049515735.1). Taxonomy (GTDB): domain Bacteria; phylum Acidobacteriota; class Terriglobia; order Bryobacterales; family Bryobacteraceae; genus Fen-178. The sequence continues at coordinate 12,351 of JBEKTU010000102.1, read as the reverse complement.
CCACGCCCTCCCGGATACCATCGCCAACGATCAGCAGCAGAAATCGTCCGCGCTTCAGATTCCGTGAGACGGCATCGTGAAATGACGCTTCATCAATCTCGCCCTTTGCCGAAACCAGCTCATATAGGCTTCGCGTTGTGTTCTCATCCGAGCCGTCGAGGGGTTTTGTATGCCTGATCGCTTCCTGTAGCGTCTCGTATGTCCAGGTAGAGATTTCTCTTGCGTAGTCGATGATCTGGGCAACTACCTCGCGCTGCGCCTCCGGGTTGCGCCAGAGCTTGCACTCGACCAGGGCGAGGTCACCGGCCGGCGTGACGAGAAGGTTATCGAGAAACCCCGATTTCACAGGCAGTTCGATACAAATGGGAACCAGGGTGTTAAATGCCGGCTCAATTTGTTCGACCGGCAGTAGGCTGTGGTGGCGCATGATGAGGCGTTGGAGCCAAGCCTCATCATAGGGTGCGGGCGATGACGCATTTTTCAGAAAGTGGAGACGGTTCAGCTTTTCAGCCGCGGAGCCGGGCTGAAAACCATCTAGGAAGAGTGTGTGACCGAATTGCGTTTGAGTCGACATACTCCCCAACGTATATCATACTGAGCTGTCCGATTCGGGGTGCTCCGGGCTGCAAGCAGAAGTTGTCGAGCCCAGCGCGGTTCATCCAGCGCGACACCCTCAAGCATTCGGCCGACGTCGTACCAAAGGACATCGTGGGAGGGCCCTCCCACAACGGCGTCCTGGGATACACCCCTCTGATGTCGCACTCGGATCGACAGCGCCAGGTGGATGGGAAACGCCTACCCGCACATGTGCCAACGCAGCACCACCCAGTCCCCGATCTGGGAAGTTGCGCCGGATTATTCGCAGTAGGGTCCAGGCTCACTGCAGGGACCCACGAAGAGGGCCGAGATTCTCGGAATTTCCAGCAGCGGACCTAAAGGGGCAGGTGAGCAAACTCTGGCAGAACCGCGAACGGCTGCATGGCGGGTGGCAGCATTTCTCCCAAGTGCACGATGCGCTCAGGCGTTCCGTTGCCGAGGAACTCGGCCGCTTGAGCCAGGTAGTTGACACGCAGCGGGTTGAGACCCATCAGGCGGGTGCATACGAAATCGGCGGCGACGGGATCATCGGCCAACACGATCCGCCCGAGACTACGCGGAGCGCCATGCAGCGGCCCGTTGCCTTCCATGCCAATGATCCCGTCGGCAATGACGAAATGTGCCGGAACCGCGGCGTTGATGTCGAGGATGCTTCGATCGATGCCTTTCCAGTGCAGCAGATTCTTCGGCCAGCCATAGGCAACGCCCGGCATCACGCCGAACAGGTTCTTCATGCTCAGCGTGACCCCCGCCCAGTGATGCGTCTTCAACTTGGGCATGGAAACGATAAAATCGCTCGTCAAGACCGTACGTGGGAGCCACAGGCAATCGAGGCCGGTGAAGGGAGTTTCCAGCGGCACTTTCCGGATCTCGTCGCGGTTCAAATCCACGAACCGGATGCGCCTCTCGCGAAGTTCCGCTTCCAATCCGCCCTCGGCGAGGACGAGCAACGTATCCCGCTGGTGGCCCGGTCCTTCACCAACGAGGACTGTTTTCGCCCCGAGGGCCAGGAAAGCGCTCGCCGCGGCTCCCACCAGCCGAGGGTTCGTGTTCACTTCAGCGCCTGGGATGTACTCCACCAGGTTCGGCTTCAGCAGTACGGTCTTGGCGCGAAGCTTCAGATCGAACAAACGGAGGCCTTCGATCAGCGTGCGGTCTAGCGGGCCGTCGTAGGAATCTTCATGAAGAATCGCAACGCGGGATCGACGTCTGTGGCGGTCCCGAAGGAAACCAGTGGAACACAGTTGCCTGACAGCCAAGGCGCCCGTCCCGGCGAGGAGGGCGCCACCGAAGACCCGTCGGCTCGTCAGGGGGATCACACCTCTACCTCGAATGGGTTGTTCGTGTTTTCCGGTCCCAGGGCGAGTGCGGCCAACGCCACTGTGGATGTATCCTCGACGGCCGTGGGATCTTCGACCAGTGCGGCGAGACGGTCGCGCGCCATATCGAGCGCCGGCGAGACGTCCGATCTCACGTCCTTGTAGGCGGCAGCGGCAAGAATAACCCATGCCAGACTGTACGCCGAAGGGCAATCGATGCGATTCAACATCCAGGTCAGGGAGTTGCGCACGATCGGCAGGTGATAGTGAAACCGGAGCGCAGCCAGTGCGAGAGCTGTAGCATCAATGTGAGGTCGCAAAGGAACACCGTAGACGACAGCATTGCCTGCGTTCCAGCCGCCTCCCGGGCACGCCCGATCGAGGAGCATCTCCGCTCCGAGGCGCAGCCTTTTCTCGAATTCGCTGCCGCGGATCAGTCCCTGTCTCTTTGCGCGGCCTAGAGTGATGAGCGCCATCGACGTCGGCACCACCCAACTCACCGTGTCTGGGATCCACGGCCAGCCGTACTTCGTGGGATCAAACCGAACTTGCCGGTCTGAGAGCCGAAATCTCAGACGAACAAGCCACGAAGCCTCCAACGGCCGGCAATGAACCAGAGCGTCAAGCGAAGCAGCGAATGCCTCGGGAGTGGCCCCCAGAGTCAGGAGCGTGTTGACCGCCATTGCGGTCGCCCAAAAATTCACGCCCGCCGCCCCAACGCCGACTGCCGGCCAAAGCCCATTGGGCCGTCGGCACGCGAGCAATGGCTCCAGTTCCTCTCTCGTCACCGTCGAGCCGGACGGAGACGAGTAGAGTGCCAGTAGCGCCAACGCAGTCGGCTCGGTCCCGAACTGCACACCGCAATGGGTCCACCCGCCCGTGCGCTGGAGTTGCCGGCGAATGAGCTCTTCTAAAAGACGGCATCGGGCCAGTTTTTGTCGTTCCGTTGCTCCGACTGAACCGTTCATGATTCCCGAGTCCGCCCGGTGCCGACTGGCCTCTGAGTTCTGTTTACTCCAGGTTTAGTTGCGCGACAAATGGCCGTGATGCCTTTTGGCGAATTGCGCCACTCGCCGTATCATTGCTCTACGGCGGGCAACGGTCTCACCGGCAGGCAAGAGTTCTATGAGTTTGGAGATTTTGCGTCAGATTATCGCGACCATCGAAGCCGATGCAACGTCGCGGCCTTCAGCAATCGAATTTGAGATGGCATACCAGGCTCGCGTAGCGATTGATCGAATCAAATTCGCAATTAGACACGCCGAACAGTTTGCCAAACCCTGCGAGGCGATGCGCGAGGTGGGGATGCAATTGCTTGACGCCCTCCAACGTCTTGAATCCCTTGATCGGCGGTTTCAGGCTCGGTCTCGAATCGCCGCGCCGCACAAGAACGGAAATCTGGCGGAGGGCAGGGGATGAACCAAGATATCGGCACCTGTTCGCTTGGGAGAGTCGTTAGCCTCCGTGGCATTGCGTGTACGAGCGTGCGGGCGTGGATTGGGGCGTGCCAATGAGCAGCGGTAACATTCATACGAAGCGCGACGTCGAAGAGCCGGCCTCAGAACGGAAGGTCTCCCTACATTCAGCATCAACTGGGAGTTTTTAGAGGCCCGCGAACAACGCGGGCGGCTTTCAATAAGATCCACGCGTTTTGTTTGACGAGAATTCAATCTTGTCTTAAGAACGTGGTGTGGCGGCCGACAGTGTCGTTGGCCCGGGGGGATGGGATGGAACGAATGGAGGACGGCGTACTAATCAACTGCAAAGACGCGGCAGCTTTGCTCGGGATCAGTCCGCGAACACTGGAGCGGTACGTTGCAGAAGCACAGATTCCATACATCCGCCTCCCACAGCGCGGGGAGAGGGCACCGATTCGTTTCTCCCGATCACACCTGAGGAAGTGGCTCGACCAGCACACCGTCAAACCATCGCCGCTATCGAGGTTCAGAGGAAACACACATGCCGGGGAGGTACGTGAAGACGAAGTACCGGGGCGTCTTTCTGCGTAACGGGATCGCCTACATCAGATATGCGGTGCCGGGGAAGAAGACAGGCTCCGTCGTTTGGGAGAGCACCGGCCAAAGAAACACCCAACTGGCTGCTGAGAGGCTGCGGCAACGCAAAACAGAGATTGCCGAAGGACGGTATTTTCCAAATCGTCGTTTCGAAAAAGCCAGCTTTCCTGAACTGGCGGAGTACTGGTGGGAGAATCGCGGCAAACAAACGAACAGCAAGTTCGAATATCGTTATCCCAGGATCCTCGAACACTTCAAGGCGTTCGCGGCCCGTGATATCACGCCAGAAGCCATCGAGAGCTTTCTGAAAAGCCTGCATCAAGTTGAGTGGGTTCCCATCGAAGGCTCGGCCAAATACGACCCGAAGGCGAAGCGCACCAGAATTGCAAAGAAGCAGATCGAGACAGATGCCCCCCTCTCGGCGTCCAGCAAGAATCAATACCGCACGATCCTATCGGGCATCTTCTCGTTCAACATCAAACGAGGGCGATACGACGTCAACCCCGTAAAAGCTGTTCGGCAAGAGAAGGAGCCCGCCGGCCGCGACTCGCTCATGATGCCAGACGAGTTCCGCCAGTTCCGTGCAAAGTGCCAGGAGGTCGGTGACTACGAACTGGACTGCTTCTCTGTCTTGGCCACGACGACCGCCCTTAGAAAGGGATCCCTCTTACCGCGAAAATGGGCCGACGTCCACAATCTCGACGGTGATCTTCCGTTCATCATGGTGCCGATCACGAAAAACGGTGAGCCCAAGGCCGCCTTGCTTTCCGACGAAGCCGTAGAGGCGCTGAAGAAGCTCCCGAGCCGTGGTACGTCGGAATACCTCTTCCCCGCCAAGCCGAATCCCAGATTCAAGGGCGACTTCAAACGACCGTATGCCTGGGATCTCGGCAAACGGTTTCGCCGAGTTTGCCGGCTCATCGGCATTCGGAGTGGAACGATAGGGGAGGTGGGACCCCGCATCCACGACTGGCGCCACTTCTCGGCGTCGGTCCTATTGGGGCAAGGAGTGCCGGACAACGTGATTGCGAAGCATACCGGCCACAAGAGCAAGGAGCTGGAACGGTATAAGCATCTCTTCCCGGAGCTTCGTCAGCAGACGGTGCAGTTGATCGATAAAGAAGTCAAAATCCCAACGAAAAAGAAGTGAAAAACGAACTGTAGCACGTACTGTAGCACCTGAAAAACAGCTCTTTGGCGCTCTCAGCAAGTCTTTTACAATCAGAGGTATGCAGAACAGAGATCTCTGAGACGTTCGGCCTGTCACGTCGGAGGTCGCGGGTTCGAGCCCCGTCGTCCCCGCCATTCCTTTTCAACCACTTGCCAGGGTTGGCCTGAAGTGTCAAGGCCGGATGAAAATTCCCCAAATCGCCGGTCGAAAAGTCCCCACCCCTCATCAAGTGGTGGTTGACGCCAACCGCCACTTTTCTGAGCATGGATAATAGTCGGCGAAGCGGAGGCGGGCTCTGCTGGAGAGCAACCCGCCAAGGAATAGCCGATTGCAGACTCATCGAGACGATGATGACCGGGGCAGCGGGAGACCGCCGGCCCCGGTTTTGCGACTGCATCGGATCGATAGATCTGCGCATGCCTCAGAAAACTCATTTCCGTTCCTTCCCCCGGCGCGGGTCGGCCGAGGCGGCAGCCAGCGCCGTCGCGGCGGGCTGCTGGTCTTCGGGACGGTTCAGCAGACCGGCGCGCCGCCGGTCCTTCAGTCGATAGCTTTCGCCGCGAATGTTGATCGTCGTCGAGTGGTGCAGCAAGCGATCCAGGATCGCGGTGGCGATGATCGGGTCGCCGAAGATCGAGCCCCAGTCGCCATAGCTTTTGTTCGAGGTCAGGATGATGCTGCCGCGCTCGTAGCGCGCGCTGACCAATTGGAAGAAGATGGTCGCCCCCAGATCATCCAAGGGCAGGTAGCCCATCTCGTCGATGACGAGGACCTTGGGCGCCAGATACACGCGCATGCGCCGGTCCAGCCGCCCTTCCCGGTAGGCGTTTCCAAGATCGGAAACCAGATCATGGGCGGTCATGAAGTAGGCTGCCTGGCCGGCCTGGATCGCCGCCTCGGCCAGCGCCACTGCCAGATGGGTCTTGCCCACGCCGGGCGGGCCAAGCAGGATCACGTTGCTGGCTTCATGGACGAACCGCAGGGTCTGCAGCTCGCGAATCTGCCGCTCGTCGATCGAGGGCTGGAAGCTCAGGTCGAACTGCGCAAAGGTCTTCACGTAAGGCAGGTGCGCCAGTTGCAGCCGCGTCTTCAGGTAGCGCGCGCGGCGCGCATCGGCTTCCGCGCCGATCACATCCAGCAAAAACTCGGCGTAGCTCGGGGCCGCCTTGGAAGCTCCCTCAAGCAGGTTCTCCAGGCGGGCCTCCACCGCCGTCAGACCCAGGCCCCCGAGGGTTGTCTGCAAGCGTTCGATGACGGTCATCGCACACCTCCGGCCGCCACGCTCTCATAGGCCGCCAGCGGCCGGATCTCCACCACCGGCGCTGTCGACCGGATGTGCACCAGCGTCTTGCGCTCCTGCCGTGCGCCCAAGGGAATGCCGGCGTGATGCTCCTCCTGAAGCATCACCACGTGCTGGTGCGGCGCCGGATGATGCTCGGCGATGCGCTGCGCCCCGTGGTGCACTTCCACCCGGCCTTCCTGTTGGCGTACCCACACCTCCTTGCCGGCGTAGATCCACGGCACCGAGTAGCGGCTTCCCTGCCAGTGGACGAAGGCATCCCGCGCCACCTTGCGCAATTCCTCATCAACATAGGGGTAGGGCGGCCGGCCGTCGAGTGGCTGCAAGGCAAACTGATCGGCATCCCAGCGCGCCATCACCACCTCGTGGGTCGTACCATGCACCCGTTGATTAGCCACCTCCCAAACCCACTGCCGCATCTGCGTGTTCAGATCCACCAACCCGCTCGGCTCGCGCCCCTGCAGCCCGCACAGGAAATTCCGCCGCACGTACTTCACGCCCGACTCCACCTTGCCCTTGGTCTGCGCCCGGTAGGGCCGGCACAGCCGCGGCCGGAACCCCCAGTAGCGCGCAAAGTCCAACAGCACGGGATTCCAGATGACCTCGCCCCGCTCATCGGTCCCCTGCCACACCGTTCGCATCCGGTCGTAGAGCAGCTCCCGCGGCACCCCTCCCAACTGGCGGAAGGCCTCCTCCTGCATGCGCAACAGCGTGCCCAGCTTTTGATTCAGCGCCGCCTCGGCCATCATCATCCGGCTGTAGCCCAGAGTGAAAGCGAAGCCCCACAACTTCCGCACCTGGCCATCCATCTCCAGGTCGCCCAGGTGTTCCCAATCCACCTGCGCCTGCTCGCCTGGCGCAGTCTCAAAGCGCCGTACCGCCACCACACCCGCCGCCCGGCGCTGCGGCTGCAGCCAGTCCTTCAGAATCGTGTAACCGCCGCCGTAGCTGCGCCCGCGCAGTTCGCGAAGCAGCACCTGCCCATTCCAAACTCCGGCGCTCAGCCGCTCTTCCAGGTACGGCTTGAACGGATCCAGCTTGCTCGGCTGCGGCGCCCGAGGCCCGTAGACAGGGGCCCCCTCCGGCTGGATCAAATACCTGCGAACCGTCTTGCGGTCAAACCCGGTCATGTTGCTGATGGCCTGGACGCTCAGTCCTTGCCGTTTCAACTCCTCAATGTCGTGCACTTCCATTCCCCTTAACAGGTCTCGGTACCTCCTCCTTCCAGAGTCGGCACCGGTTTCAGCCCTTGCCAGGGGGTGGGGAATTTTCAACCGGCACTATGAGGATTTTTGCACCGGCGCTGACAGAAGCGATTTTCGCCTCATTTTCGCGGGTGCTACAGTAGTTGCTACAGTTTTCGGCGTAAGGCTCTGATCCGGTTGCGTTTATCGGAAGGCTGCGAAGCAGCGGCGCAGTAGTCGCGCAAGCGCACTGTCGTTTCCCGCGGCACCCGGCGTTGGCTCAGATGCCTCTGAACTCAGCGGTGCGCTTTCGGCCTATGCCGGCTGCGACACCATCGCCTCCCCGGCAGAATCTTCTACCGCAAGTTGGGCGTGCAGGATCCGCTCGGTGCGGTCGGCTTGTGCGCCACGTGACTTATAAGTTACAATCATGATCGTGATCGAGGTCCGCAGATATGTCGCCCGGAGTGGACGCGATGTGATTGGCGACTGGTTGGCGGGTCTGGAGGACTTGAAAGCACGGGCGAGGATTGCGGCGCGTCTCGATCGGTTGGCCCTTGGGAATCTCGGCGACTGCAAAGCGCTCCGCGAAGGGGTGTCAGAACTCCGGATCGACTGGGGACCAGGATACCGGGTGTACTTCGCGATGTTGGGCAGAACATGCGTGCTTCTATTGTGCGGAGGCGACAAGCGGCGGCAGTCATCCGACATAAAAAGGGCGATCGAGTATCTGGAGGACTTCAAGGAAAGGACACGAAGCCAATGAAAGACAAGGCCAGCGTCTCGCATGACGAATCCATGGCTCGGGAACTGCGCGAGAACCCGGATTTCGCCGCGGAATACCTGAGAGCGGCGATGGAGGACGAAGCCGAGCCCCGCGTGCTGCTGGTCGCCTTGCGGCGCGTAGCGGAAGCCCGCGGCCTTGCTAAAGTGGCCAAAACGGCCGGTATCGAGCGCGAGAGCCTTTATCGGGCGCTTTCGCCACGCGGCAATCCCCGGTTTTCCACGCTTGTCGCCGTCGCCAGAGCAATGGGACTGAAGCTTACTTTCGAATCCGCACGATGAGGCCGCTTCCGACGGTAAAGTACCGCCGCAGTCTTCCGATATTCGCAGTCGGATCGGCGCTGTGCGGTTTCTCGCAGTAACGGGTCGCCCGGCCAGACAGTCACGCGACCCGGAGTCTAGCCGCTGATCGCAGCTTGGCCCGTCCCTTCACCGTGATCTCGATGTCGCGCCCGAGCATCAGCAAAAGCCGCATGAGGCGTTCGATCGAGAATCCCGCCAACTTGCCCTGCTTGAGCGCCGAGACCTTGGGCTGATCGATTCCGAGAATCGCGGCTGCTTGGCTCTGCGTCAACCGCCGGCGGTGGATTTCCGCGATGATCTTCGCGGCCAACTCAGCCTTCGCCAGCAAGTCGTCAGCGCGCGGCGGGTTCAGTTCGGCGAACACGTTTCCGGAACTCGGCGTAAATTCTCGATTAGGCATCTTCGGTCGCATTTTCCGGCCAGCTTGCGCGGTTCGGTTGGTTCATCCGGCACGCACCACTATATGCCAGAACTAGCATAAATCGCTCTTCGCGAACTGTAGCACCCACTGTAGCAGCCCGAAAACTGCCGCCACGCGATGTACGCAACCAATTGAAATTGAAGCTGATTTGCGCTCGCCGCACATCTGGCCTGCGTCCTGTCACGTCGGAGGTCGCGGGTTCGAGCCCCGTCGTCCCCGCCATTCCTTTTCAATCACTGGCGAACACAAAACGAGTGGGCTCTACGATCCGTTGACGCGCACGGCGCGGCCGGGAAGATCCACAAGTCGGCAGCGCGGTCCAGGAAGCCGACCAGTTCCTTCACGCGACCCGTAGTCTGGCTAATAATCTCGATCTGGGCCTGCCCTTTACTGTGATTTCGATATCGCGCCCGAGCGCCAGCAGTATCCTCATCAGACGTTCAATCGAAAAGCCAGACAACTTGCCCTGCTTTAGCGCCGAGACCTTGGGCTGATCGATCCCGAGAATCGCGGCTGCCTGACTTTGCGTAAGCCGACGGCGCTGGACTTCGGCGATGATCTTCGCGGCCAACTCGGCTTTCACCAGCAGATCATCGGCATGTGGAAGCTTCAGGTCGGCGAACACGTTCCCGGAACTCGGCGTAAACTCTCGATTATGCATCTTCCCTCTCCTCATTTCCCCGCCAGCTTGCGCGCAAGTTGAAGCCGTTGACGGATCAGATCCAATTCCCGTTGTGGGGTCGCGATTCCAGACGTTGCCTTCTTCTGAAAGACGTGAAGAACGTAGACGGCTTCCCCAAGTTGTGCTACATACACTGCGCGATAGGTCCCGCCTGGATCGTCTGCGCGCACCTGCCAGACGGTTTCCGCAAAACCGTGCAACATCTTCGCGCTCTCATGTCTCTGGCCGATTTGCGACTGGTACAACGCGAAACCGAGCTTCTTACGAACCATCGGCGGAAAGCCCGTCAGCCGAACGAGCGAGTCGACAAGCCAAATCAGCTTGCGCGGTTGTTCCGGCACTACGGGCACAACCTCCATTGTATGCTAGATCTGGCATAAAGTGGTCGCCGAAAACTGTAGCACGTACTGTAGCAGTCCAAAAAGTGGTGCCTCACCATCCTCACAACAAACTGAAAATGAAACTAGATCCGCTTCACCGGTCGAGGAGCCTTCGGCCTGTCACGTCGGAGGTCGCGGGTTCGAGCCCAGCGTTCGGTGACCGGCGGACAACCTGACAGTCACGGCCGTCCTCATGATCGGTTCCGGGGATCGCTGCCCTTTGGATGAAGGAATAATGGGAACAATACGGGAACATCGAAGAGCAAAAGGCAGCCCAAACCGTCCCAATCTGTCCTAATGCGGTTTTCCGCAACTCTATCCCTGGCAAGCACTTGCATTGATTTCAAACCGCTTAGCATTGTCGGTAAGCAGCCCTGAAAAGGCTGGCGTCGGCGGTTCGATTCCGTCCCTGGCCACCACATTCTAAAGCATTTAGCAGTAGCCAAAAACGTACGGTTTCAACGCGATGCCCTTGGCCTCTTCCCGCTTCTCTCCTGCCATCAGCACCGAGGAAGTGCTCAGTCTCAACGTCAGCCCCGGCTACTTCCAGCACCTTCGTCGCAAGATCGAACGCCTGGCCCAAACGCGGTAGGCAGCGTTCTCCCCCGGCACCAGGGCATCGTGCTCGCCACCGTGCGCCTGCGGCGCGGATGATAAGAAATCCCCCCGCACGCTTTCGGCGTGAATGATATCGCCTTGGACCGAGTTTCTATTCCCAACCTACTGGCGAACCAGCAGCGTTTCGGCGAACGGCCATACCCCATCCACCCACTGCGCATCCTGCCGGAAGCCAGCTTTCTGTGCCAGCGAGTCGACTTCGGCCAGCGAATACTTGTGGCTGCTCTCCGTCCAGATGCTTTCCCCTTCGCAAATGACAACCGAGAAGCCCGCCTTCGTGACCGTTACCCGCTGGTCACGAGTGGATCGCAAGTGCATCTCGATGCTGCGGGTCTGGGGATTGAAGCGCGCCTCGTGCTGGAATGCGTCAAGGACGAAGTCGGCATCGAGTTCGCGGTTCACTCGCGCCAACAGGTTTCGATTGAAGGCGGCGGTGATCCCGAGCGGATCGTCGTAAGCGCGGATCAGTCGATCCACGGGCTTTTCGAGATCGGTGCCCAGCAGCAACGCGTCGCCCGGATTCAGGATGAAGTAAATCTCTTTCAGGAAGGTCGCGTCGGCGGGATGATCGAAGTTGCCGATGGTGCTGCCGAGGAACAGCACCAGAATCCGCTGATCGGCGCGGCGGCGCCCGGCGACTTCGAGCAGTCCGTCCAGGTACTCTCGCTCAAAACCCACAATGCTGATGGAGTCGAGATCGGCTAGCTCACGGTGGCACATTTCGAGCGCAGTGGGAGAAATCTCGATGGGGAAATACGAGGTCTGGCGGAAGCGGCCAAAAGCCTCCAGAATCGACCGCGTCTTGGTCCCGCTGCCGCTTCCCAACTCCGCCACCACCGTCTCGCCAGGCAACCGCTCCACAATGTAGCTGGCGTGACGGCGGAGAAGGCGTTCGTCGGCTCGTGTGAGGCCATATTCGGGAAGGAGGCTGATGACTTCGAAGAGTTTAGAACCCAACTCGTCATACAGGTATTTCGACGGCAGTTCCTTCTGTCCGGGCCTGGTCAGGCCGTCGCGGACGTCGGCTGCGAAGGCAGTCGGCTCATCCAGGGCCGGCGCTCTTGTCGCCATGGCTTAAACTCCCCTCGCGCAGCGGAATCCGGCGTAAACATACTGATAGTGGCGCTGGAACCAATTGCGGAAAGAGCGGCGCAGCATGCTCGCGGCCGTGCGCGTGGAACCACCCTTGAGAACGTAATGCATTCCGTCGAAGAAATCGGCCGAATAGCCGGCATAGGAGGGGTGCGCTTTGAATCCTCGGAACGGCGCGAACGGAGTAGCCGTCCACTCCCATCCGGTGGCCAGCAGCCCGATGACGGCAAACGCACTGCGGCCAGCGGGGAAGGCGTTCACGGGAGCGGGATCCCAGCGGGCAAAGCCGTAATATCCATGTTCCGCCGCGGGCGGTTCCGCTCCCCACGGGAATTGCCGCTCGGAGCCTTCGGGCGTGCCGTAGGCGGCCCGGTGCCATTCGGATTCGGTTGGCAGCCGGAAGCCGGCCCGCTTGGCATACGCGCTGGCTTCGGCGTGGCTGACATAGACCGGCCAATCGAGCGGCAGCGGGATTTCATCGAACAT
>JBEKTU010000101.1:0-18099 GCA_049515735.1 Bryobacteraceae bacterium | reverse complement strand
ACCGGGTTGCCGGCCCATCGCCGGAGGGAACCTCACCAGCACATCGTAGCGGTCGAAAGACAGCAAACGACGCCCGATGTTCTCCTCCTCGATGGCCGATTGCAGCTTCTTCGTCCCTTGCAGTTCCGCAATCACCGGAGCCGCCTTCCGCAGCAGGCGGAAATCCGCTGCCACGTCCGCGAACTGCGGGCCGAATTCGCCGTCGGCGGTCGCTCCGTATTCCCTAATCCCCACTCCGAACTGCGCAAACCCGATCGCCGCGTATTCGCCAATGGCCATGAAGCAGTATCGCGCGTACTCTTTTCCCTCCCCTGTCTCCACCATCAGCAGCGGGTTGTCGGGGCGGCCGTAATCCGAAAGGTCGGTCCGATAGTTGACCGCCGAGCGGTCGTAGATATCGGGAGCGATGACATCGATGGCCGGAGCCGTGGCCTTCCACAGGTCCAGCGTGTGCGCCTGACCGCCACCGCTGGGGTAGCTGTCGCCCGGGCGGCCAAAAGCGTTGCTCCCCGGCCCGCCCATCCAGACGTTCAGGCACATCGGCAGCGGGTAGGCATCCTTCCCGGCCTGAGCCACTGAGTTGATGTACCTGGCCATGTAGTAGGTCGTGAAAGCCTCCTCCGCGAACTGGCGGCCGAAGACCTGTTGCCAGGAGCCGGGCTGCTTCTTGAGAGCGGTCGCGAACTCCGCCGGAACAAGCCCGTTGAACAGCTTGTTAGCCTCCGCAGAGTGGTCGCGCGCGGACCCCAGGATTCCGGCCTCGTTCTCCACCTGCACCAGGATCACGGTCCGATCATTCTCGTCGAACGCCCGGATATGCTTCATCAAGGCTGTGAAGGCCTTGCGGTCGGCCTCCAAGGTGGTTGTCCCGTGCGGCGAGAGCGACCTCAACGCTTTTCCGTCCTCATCCAGCGCGTTCGGGAAACGCACGGGGTTGGACCTTACCCAGTCAGGCAGAAACGTGTCGTCGCCGCCCTTCCACGTGCCGAACCAAAGCACAATAGCCCTGAGGGAGTGTGCGCGAATGTCGCGGACGATCTGGTCGAATGCGGCGAAGTCAAACTCACCCTCTTTGGGTTCGATGTACCCCCAGTGGACCGGAAACTCGATTGTGTTGGCGTTGTACGACTTGAAGCCCGGCAGCACCTTGGCGATCTCATCCGGGATAGGCAAAACGGTATGGTACGACGGCCCCGGCAACCAGGCACTGAAATTATCGACTTGTCCCCCCAGCATAAGAAAAGGCTTCCCATCGACAAGGAAAGTATATTTGGCGCCTTGCTTGACTATTTGCGGAATCGGCTTGCCTTGCGCGAGCGCAAGGGAAGCGGCGGCGGCCAAGACAAGCGACAGCCCGGCGAATCTGCGCAGCATGGTGAACCTCCTCATTCTCTAACCCACATTTCAATCATCCATAACTGCGTCGGCGTTGTCGAGAGGTCTTGCAGCGATGGAACGCCGGCGGGCCGTCGGTGGTATAGTGATGCAGACCGAAAGGCCCAAGAGGAGATGCAGGTTAAGGAGACGATGATGAAAACCGAGACTGGATTGACGGATGCCCTGAGCCGGCGCAGTCTGCTGGGGCAGGCGGTTAGCGCGGCCGGCATCATAGCGGCTTTGGGGTCCACGGGCCAGGCAGACGCGCAAACGCAGCCGGCGGGCGACAGCGGCGCAGCCCGAGTAAGGGACAGCTTCGACTTCGGTTGGACGTTCTTCAATGGGGATGCGCCAGGCGCGCAACAGCCGACTTTCACGGACGCGAGCTGGAGAAGCGTGGACCTGCCTCATGACTGGAGCATCGAGGGGCCCTTCAGGGAGGAGCCGGAGCCGGCGAGAATTGCCGCGTCTTTGCCCACGGGTATCGGCTGGTACCGGAAACGCTTCAGCATTCCCGAATCTTACAGAGACAGAAAGGTAGTCATTGAGTTTGACGGCGTGTATCAGCTCAGCGAGGTGTGGATCAACGGTCAGTACCTCGGCAAACGGCCGTACGGATACATCAGTTTTTGCTACGATCTCACTCCCCACCTGAAGTTTGCCGGCGATAACGTGATCGCGGTCAAGGTAGACAACTCCCATCAGCCCAACTGCCGCTGGTACTCGGGCTCCGGGATTTACCGGCACACCTGGCTGCTGATTACGAACAAATTGCACGTCGCCTACTGGGGCACGTCCGTGACCACGCCCCAGGTGGACACGGCGTCTTCGATCGTCCGAATCAACACCAAGGTTCAGAATGAAGGCAGGAGCGACGCCCAGTGCACGCTGGCCACCAGCATACTGGACCGGGATGGGAAAGTGGTCCAGACGGCGGAGGCGAGTCAGAGCATCGAAGCGAACGGCGGAGTATACGAGTTCGTGCAGCAGATCCGGGTGCCCAAGCCGAACTTGTGGTCGATTGACAATCCCTATCTTTACAAGGTGCGCAGCACGGTGAAGGAGCAGGACCGCGTTGTGGACGAGTACGACACAGTTCTGGGGATTCGAAAGATCGAGTTCGATGTGGACAGGGGATTCCTGCTGAACGGCAAGCAGGTGAAACTGAACGGTGTGTGCCTGCATCACGACTGCGGTCCGGTAGGAGCGGCGGTGCCCGAGCGGGTTTGGGAACGGCGGCTGGAAATCTTGAAAGCCATGGGCTGCAACTCCATTCGGACCTCTCACAATCCTTACTCGCCGGACTTCATGGACCTGTGCGACAAAATGGGCTTCACGGTGATGAATGAAATTTTCGACGAGTGGAAGGTTACCAAGGTAGAGTACGGATATCCGATCTACTTCGACGAATGGTCGGAGCGGGATGTAACTAGCTTCATCCATCGCGACCGGAACCACCCTTCTGTCGTGCTGTGGAGTGCGGGCAATGAGATCCCCGAAGACAACGTCCCGGCAGGCGCCGGGACTCTCAGGAGACTGATTCAGATTTTTCACAGGGAGGATCCTTCCCGGCTCGTTACGGCAGCTTCCTGGAAGATCGCTCTACCGGGTCCAGGTCCTGCGCTGGAAGAGTACCTCGAACTCCAGGATGTGGTCGGTTACAACTATGGGGAGTTCGGGCGCGACCGGGATGAAAAATACTACAGTGTGGACCGGGCCGCGTTCCCACAGAGAAGGTTCATCGGCACAGAGGACGCGTCCATGTCGATTGGTGCTCCCGCAAGAGATGACCCTCAGCGGGGCGGCGAGAACCGCTTTAGGCCCGATATCGAGCAGTTGTGGAAGTTCGTGAGGACCTACGACTACGTGTCCGGCGACTACATGTGGACAGGTATTGACTATCTGATGGGCACCCAGTTTCTACGCAGAACCGCACAGTCTCGGGGGTCTGTGTGGCCTCAGAAGAACTCGGACTGTGGAGTGCTGGATACCTGTGGCTTCGAGAAGGACGGTTACTACTTCTATCAGAGCCAGTGGACCGATAAGCCGATGCTCCACGTGTTCCCTCACTGGAACTGGAAGGGGAAGGAAGGAGAGTTCATCCCGGTGCTCTGCTACACGAATTGCGACACCGTAGAATTGTTCCTGAATGGTAAGTCACTGGGAGTGCAAGGCTATTGGTTTCCGAAGGTGAGGCGCGAGGGCCCCCCTGGGGCTCGGAGCAAAGCCCCACGGACCACGTTGGACTTGCACCTGACATGGACGGTACCCTATCAACCGGGGACTCTGAAAGCCGTGGGCACCAAGGATGGGAAGGTGGTCGCCGAGGCCGAGGTCGCAACCACGGGAGAACCGGCAGCTATTGAGCTCTCCGTGGACCGGGACGCCATAGCGGCGGACAGGCGGGATGTCGCCCATTTCACGGTTAAGGTACTCGACGCGCAAGGCAGGGTCGTACCGACTGCGGACAATGAGGTCGCCTTTGAGATTCAAGGCGAAGGCAAGATCATAGGGCTGGACAACGGGAATCCGGTAAGTCATGAGGATTTCAAGGGCAGCCGCAGGAGGGCGTTCGATGGGCTGTGCCTGGCGATCGTGCAATCGACGGCCAAAGCGGGCCTGATTCAACTAACTGCGACTTCGCCCGGTCTCAAATCAAGCAGCGTCGCCATCACTACGAAGGCATAAGCCGGCAGGCAGTACTCACCGCCCTCTTCATGGACAGGCGCACGGCCGGCGATGGGTACGGGGGCCGCGCAGGCCCACGATGAGAAGCATGTGAGCCTCTGGTTTGGGATTGGGAATGACCAGGGTTTCCATTTTCGCTTCCTGGCCTCCCCGGATTATACATCCGACCGCCTCTGTCGGAGCTCGTTCGGTCTAGAAGAGCACGTCGAAATCGGCCGTGAAACGGCGCCCGCGCTGGCCGAAGAAGTATCCGAACGCCGGGTCGGCGACGTTGGCATGCACCGCTTCCGGATTGAAGTGGTCGGTCAGGTTGAAGCTGCTCACCGACAATCGAACCGAGTATTTCGGATTGACCTTGAAGTCCTTCGAAATCCGGGAATCCACCGAGAGGAAGTTCGGAAACCGCTGCTGGTTGGGAACTCCGACGTAGTTTTGGGCCGCGTCCGTCTCGAAGTATGGGAATCCAGTGCGGTACTCCACCACCGGAGTGATTCGGAATTTCCACGGAAGTTGCACCATTCCCCAAGCCAGAAGGCGATTGGGCAGATCGGCCGGCAGGTTCCCAAACTGGTTGGCGCGGATAATCGGAATTGGGAAAGTGCCCAAATAGTTGCTGAAATCGTTCAGGTCGCCTCGGGCCCGGCTGCGCACATAAGAGAAGAACAACTGGCGCCCCTCGCCCTTCAGCCGCATGCGCGCCGTCACCTCGAGTTGGCGATAGCGGGATTGCCCTACGCCTGAGAGCAGATACGCACCGGTGTTGGTGTCCGGGTCCGGCGCCACGGAATTCAGGATGACCAGCCCTTCGGAATAGTTTTGCAGATACCCCACCCGGAGCTTCAGGAATGGCGTCAGGGGTTGCTCTATTTGCAGGCTCCCAATGGCGCTCTCGGGTGAAAAATTACCGTCCTGCGGTTTCTGAAAAACGAATGGATGCTTGACCTCCACTTGCCCCAGCGTATTCAAATAAAGAAATGGCCCGGCTGAGACCGCTCCGTCATCGCCGTACAGGGTGATCTCCTGGTCCGGGTACTTATTAAAGCAATAGACGTTCAGGGGGACGCGGTCGTAGAACAATCCAAATCCCGCCTGGACCAGGGTGCCGGTGCTGGCAAACGGGCTCCATGCAACGCCCGCCCGCGGCGCTACGCGAATCGCTCCCGAGACCCGCTGCGATTCTATGCGCTCGCCCAAATCCAGGGCCAGCCGCGGCGAAACGATCCAATGGTCCTGTCCGTAAAAAGAGTATTCGATGTCCGAAATCTGAAACGAGTGGCTCTTGGGGAAGTCGATCCGTTCGATCCACTGTTCCATCGATCCCAGGATGTCTATCGAGCGCTCGTCCAGTTGGCCGTTCTCCGAGCTTCCCGCGAAGTAGGACCCAATCTTCAGGTTGTGCGATCCCCATTTGGCGAGGGAAGCAAAGGAATAGCTCGCCCCCCCGCTGTACCGTGACGCGTTCCGGGTCTGATTCGCGAAGTAACTCCCGCGATTGCCCATGGGAGTGATGGTCAGATCCTGGTCGCCTTCTCCCCAGACCCCAGCATCGAAACGCATGGCGGAGAACGTGCTCTCGAGCAGGCCTCCGAATATGGTTAGCCGGTCGGACACGGTCCCGGTGTAACTGTGCGTGCTGGCGTCGGGCGTGGTCGGTAGCGGGTTGAAGTAATCCATGTTCACGTGGCCCAGGCGCTGCGGGGCCGCATGAATCGTGGCGGTCAACAGGTGTTTGTCCGAGACGATCCAGTCGAACTGAGTGAAGGAGTTGATTCCGTGCTCCAATTTCTGGTTGTCGGGAAAAGGCAGAGTATAGACCTCGATTTTGCGGATCTCGTATTCGAATCCTTCCGACAGGTACAGCCTGTGCGGGATGATAGGCCCTTGGAAATTGAGCCGCGGCGTGGCGTCCTTGACACCTCGCATCTGGTAACTGCGAATGCGGAAGTCGGGGAAAGGGTCGTTCAACTCCCATTTCCATTGGTCGCCCCCGCGGCGCGTTTCCACCGACACCAGGCCCGCCGTAAACCTTCCGTACTCGGAGAGAAACGGCGTCTGGTACACGTTCATGGTCTCGACGCTGTCGATCGGTATGGTCAACCCGAACTGACCCGTGGCGGGGTCCGTGACGTCGGCTGAGTTCACGATCAAAGCGCTGCGTGGCTCGCCGCTCGCGGAAATCGTCAGCCCTCCGCCCGGCTGGCGGACCACGCCCGGGAGCATGGGCAGGGCGTCCGCCACCGTAGCGGGACGGTTGGGAAGTTCCTTGGCGGATTGCCCCGCCAACCGGCTGGGTGCTGACGCGCCCACGTCCACGGCAGCCGCCGTATCCCGCACGTCTATGCTCTCCCGTTGAGTCAGGGGAACCAAGGTCAGCTCGATGGAGATGGAGCCATCCGGCGCCAGGTCGAGGCCGGCCTTTTGCGCCGGCTCGAAACCCTCTCTGGTGGCAACGATCAAGTAACGCGCGGGCGTGAGTTGGGTGAACGTGGCGCGACCCTTCTCATCCGTCTCGGCCGAAGCCACTACCTGCTGGCCAATCTTGAGCTGGACGTGAGCGCCGGGAACGGCCTGGCTGGTTTGATCGAGGATGGTGACGTCGATGACCGCGGCCGCCGGGGACTGCCCGGCCAGCACGGCGGCCTGACACCACACCAACATTACAATGCAAAGCGCGCGGAACCCTATCACCCTGCCTCGATTCTTTATCCGGTTTAACACAACGCGCGGGCGGCGAGGTAGCTGAGGGGTGGCCCATGTTATCGTTGAACAAGGGTGTCGTCGCCGCTGAATATCCATCTGGAGCAGTATGAGGGGCCGTTGGACCTGCTGCTGGACCTGATCCGCAAACAGCAGATCGACATCAAGGACATCCCCATCGCCACCATCACGGCGCAGTACCTGGACTACATGGAAAAGGCGCGCGAGATGGATATCGATCTCGGTGCGGAGTTCGTCTACATGGCGGCCACCCTGATCCACATCAAGTCCAAAATGCTGTTGCCGCGCGATCCGGCCCTCGGACCGGACGGCGAAACCGCCGAAGATCCCCGGCAGGAGCTGGTGGACCGGCTTCTGGAACACGAGCGTTTCAAGAATGCCGCCGAAATGCTCCAGCAGAAGCGCATGCTCGAGGAGAACGTCTGGTCGAATCCGCAGATGAAATCCTTTGTTTCCGAGGACGACGACCCCGGCCTCGCCATCACGCTCTTCGACCTGGTCAAAGCCTTCGGCGAGATGCTCGAACGCGCCCGCAACCGCCCCACCTACGAAGTGGAAGCCGCCGACGTGACGGTCGCGGAGATGATGCACTATCTGAGGGATCGCTTCGTCGAGGCGGGGGAAGGCCAGCCTGTCTTTATTCTGCGGATCTTCGAGCAGCAGCACAGCCGCCGCGCCATGATTGCGCTGTTCCTGGCGGTGCTGGAAATGGTGCGGATGCAAGCCGTGGTGGCGACTCAGAAGAGCCTGTTCGGCGAAATCGCCCTCATGCGGCATGATAACTTCGACGCCGTGTTCGCTTCCGATGAACCCATCGCGGCCATCGAGAAAGATTACATCTGATAAGGCATGGAAGAACTGGAAACACCCCCGCAAAGCGCCAGCCTGGAACCGGGCGAGACCGAGGCGCAGCCGGCGCTCTTCATGGAGGAATTGCTGGCTCCCGAGGACGCGCCCACGCCCGTTCCCGTGGGAGACGCGCAACTGAAGGCCGTTCTGGAGGCTATTGTTTACGTGGCGGAGGAGCCGCTGACCGCGGCCCAAATGGCCGCCGCGCTTGAGCAGCCCCTCGAGCGCATTCAGGCTCTGCTGGGCCAGCTTGTGGCGGAATTCGACCAGCCGGAGCACGGCGTCAGCATCCGGGAAGTGGCCGGCGGCTTCAAAATGACCACCAAGCCGGAGCACCACGAGGCCGTCCGCGGCTTCGTCAAGAGCCTCAAACCGCCGCTCAAGCTTTCGCTGCCGGCGCTGGAAACCCTGGCCGTCATCGCCTACAAGCAGCCGGTCACCGCGCCCGAGGTCATGGCCATCCGGGGCGTCCAGGGCGCCAGCGTTCTGAAAACGCTGCTCGACCGCAAGCTGATCGCGGCAGCCGGGCGCAAGAACGTCATCGGCAAGCCCATCCTCTACGAGACCACCAGGGAGTTTCTGATCCAGTTCGGTCTCAAGGACCTGAGCGAGCTGCCATCGCTCAAGGAATTCGAAGAGATCAAGCGCATGGCGTTCGCCGACGCGGAGCAGCCGCAACTGCTGCCCGGCATGGAAGAGCCGGTGCAGGTCCCCGACCTGCCCAGCCAGGAGAGCTGATGGCGGAAGAGCGGCTCCAGAAAATCCTTTCGCAGGCAGGCGTGGCCTCCCGCCGCCAGGCGGAACAGATGATGCTGGCTGGCCGCGTCATGGTAAACGGCGCGGCGGTGACCGAACTGGGATCCAAAGCCGACCTCGATCGCGACCACATCAAAGTGGACGGCCGCCTGATTCACGCGCCGCGGCGCCTGGTCTACATCGTCCTCAACAAACCCAACAACACGGTGACCACGGTCAGCGACCCGCAGCACCGCACCACCGTCATGGAATTGCTGCGCGGGGTGAAGGAACGGGTGTACCCGGTGGGGCGGCTGGACTATCACAGCGAAGGCCTGTTGCTCATGACCAACGACGGCGAGCTGGCCAACGCCATCATGTCCGCCGCCACGCACTTGCCCAAGACCTACGTGGTGAAGGTGAACGGCTCGCTGACCGGCCCGCAGGAACAGCAGTTTCGGGAGGGCATCCCGCTCTCCGGCCGCCGCACCATGCCGGCCGGTTTGCGGCTCGTCCACCAGGCTGAGAATCCGTGGTACGAGGTGCGGCTCTTCGAGGGCCGCAATAACCAGATCCGGCTGATGTTCAAGCACTTTGGGTTCCTGGTGGAAAAGTTGCGGCGGGTGCGCATCGGCCCCATCGAACTGGGTTCCCTGAAACCCGGCCAGTTCCGGTACTTGACCGAAGAAGAGGCGCAAAAATTGAAACGCGCCGCCGCCCGCGCCATCCAACAGGAAGCCGTATGAAGCAGATTCCAGAAATCCTGCAGGTTTGCCGGACCATCGCCGTAGTGGGTCTCTCCGCCAAGCGCTTCCGTCCCAGTTATGGCGTGGCGGAATACATGCAGCGGGCCGGGTATCGCATCATCCCGGTCAACCCCTGTGAGGCCGAGATCCTGGGCGAGAAATGCTACCCGGATGTCGAATCGGTGCCGGAGCCAATCGACATCGTGGACATCTTCCGGCGCCCGGAGTTCGTGCCGGAGATTGTGGAAGCCGCCATCCGCAAGGGCGCGAAGGTGATCTGGATGCAGGAAGGCGTAGTTCACGAAGAGGCCGCGCGCCGGGCCAGAGAGGCGGGCCTCGAAGTGGTGATGGACCGCTGCATCCTGAAAGACCACCGGCGGCTGGCCCGCGCGTCGTAATCGCGGCGGCGAATCGCCTGCCGGTCCCTACCTGAGCCTGCTGAGCAGCCCCGCAAGGGCATTCGTCAGACGCCCCTCGGTGACGGATTCGGGCAACGGGATCGACAGCATCGGCCGGTTCGTGCCGGGGTCCCGCGAGATGAGACCCGATAAAACCCGCCGCAGCGGATGGTCCGAGGCCGCCCTGGAGGGCGCACCCGGAATGGCCGAGGTGATCGACTCCAGGAATTTGATCCCGGCTTCGAGCAGGCCGGCCGCAGCCTCTCCGAGGGTGTCGGGCGGCGCGGCTGCCGCTGCCGCTTTCACGGGAACCGGCTTGGTCGGCGCCTGGTCAATCGCAGGTTTTGGCCTCTCGGGTTGATCGGCGAAGACCTCTTTCACGGCTTCGAGGACGCTCTTGCGCCCGAGCGCGGCAAAACTGACCTCCGCCGCGGGCGAGTCGAACACTCCGGCGAATAGCGACTTCTTCCGTTGCAAAGTCTCCCAGACCCTTTCTTCAATGCTGCCGGTGGTCAGGAGGTGAATCACGTGGACCGAACGCGATTGTCCGAGGCGATGCACACGGCCAATCCGCTGCTCCAGGCGGGCAGGGTTCCAAGGCGGCTCGAAGTTCACCACCGCGGACGCCGCTTGCAGGTTCAGCCCCACGCCTCCCGCGTCGGTGGAGAGGAACACCTTGCACTCGGGATCGCGCCGGAACTTCTCGATGAGGTCGCCGCGTTTGCGGGAAGGCACGCCGCCATGCAGCGATACGCAGCCGATTCCCAGTTTGCCGAGTTCCTCGCCGGCCAGGTGCGTCATCCGCTCGTATTCGCTGAAGACCACCACCTTGCGGTTCTCTTCGAGCGCCAGTTCCCGAATGATCTCGCGGAACTCCGCCAGCTTGGGCGAATGGTTGGTCTGCTTATCGAACAGGAAGGTCGAGTCGCAGAGCATCCGCATGTTCTGGAGGCAGCAGGTTATGCGGCGCAGGTCGATCTCGGAGAGCCAGCCTTGTCTCTCCCACTTGCGCATGAGGCGGCTCAGAATCTCGCTTTGCTCCCCATACGGCTCGGCCTGCTCCTGGGTCATGGGAACGCGGAAAATCTGGTCGGTGCGCTCGGGAAGTTCCGTGAGAACTTCTTTTCGCGTGCGCCGCAGCAGGACCGGCTCGAGTTGCGCGTGAATGCGATCCAGGCCGCGGTAGCCGAGGAGGTGTCCCTTTTCGTCTTCCATGCGGTGTTCCTGCAAGAACCGGAACGCCGGACCCAGGCGGCGCCCGTCGATGAACTCCACCACCGAGAACAGCTCTTCCAGCTTGTTTTCGAGCGGGGTCCCGGTGAGTACGAAGGCGTAGCGGCTCTTCAGTTGCTTAATGGTGCGGGCCGTGGCCGTGATCCAATTGCGGATGCGTTGGGCCTCGTCGAGAATGATCAGGTCCGGCTTCAATTCGTGAATGTAGCTCACGTCTTTTAGGACCAGTTCATAGCTGGTGAGGTTGAAGAACGCGGGTGAGGCATACAACTGTTGCCGCCGGGGCAGCAACCCGTCGATGACCTGCGCGGAGAGATCCGAGAATTTCTCGATTTCGGTCTTCCACTGGTACTTGACGGAAGCCGGGGCCACCACCAGCACTTTTTCGATCCCCCTGCGCCGCCGCAGGAGTTCGGCGGCCGCCAGCGCCTGAACGGTCTTTCCCAATCCCATGTCGTCGGCCAGGACCACGCGGCCGCGGCAGGCCGCAAAGATGGCCCCCCGCGCCTGGTATGGCAGAAGTTTGGTTTTGAGAACGCCATCCAGTGGATCCTGGCCGTCGCGGAGTTTCGTCAGCAGCTTGCGTTCATACTCCAGACCCTCGGCGATCTCGTTTTCGCGGTCGATATACTCGAGCACATCGCTATAGATGACCGCCTGATCGTCGGCTTTCCGGAACTTATCGAGGACGTTTCCGAAATGCCGGAAATGCTTGCGCCGCAGGAGTCCCGCCGGGTCGAAATGCTCACCAGCCAACGCTTTCAAGGCAGTCGATGGCGAGACCGGCAGGCGCAGCCGGATCTCGATGGTCTCTCCATACTGCAGTGAGATGGAAGCGCGCGTGCGCGCGTATTCCTTTCGCTCCAGCGCCGTACCGTGCTGCCGCCGCAATCGGAGTAACAGCGCTTCGATGTGCTTGCAGGTCCCCAGGGTGTTAACGGCGAAGTCTGGGCAGGAGCAATAGTTTTCGAAGAGGCCCGGCCCGCGCATGGCGACGCGGTAGGTTTTTCCGCTGGCGGACTGCACGCGATAGTCGCCATAAAGACCCCCGGCAGGCCGCGCCTCGACCCGGACTACGGCCCTTTGCGCCCTTTCCCTCCGTTCGGCAATTTGCTGCTCGACCAACATGCCGCGACCTCCTCCCTTACCTTGGTAACGAGCCAGGATAGCAGCCCGCGCCAGGGAGGCGGGTGTAAGCTGGTTTCTTGGCGGCCGTCCTCATCTTCCTCGCTACCTATCTGGTGCTGGCCATCGGCCGGCTGCCCGGGTTCCGCGTCGATCGAACGGGCGCGTGCATCATCGGCGCCAGCCTCATGATCGCCTTCGGCGTCCTCGATTTCGAGCAGGCCTTCGGCGCCATCGATTACAACACCATCATCTTGCTGTTCGGAATGATGATCGTGGTTGCGAACCTGCGGCTATCCGGTTTTTTCAGCGCTGTGGCCGAGTGGGTGGTGGAACATGCGCACCGTCCCGTCGTCCTGATGGCGGCCATCGTTTTCGTGGCTGGATTCTTTTCCGCTTTCTTCGTCAACGACACCATGTGCCTGGTGCTCACGCCCCTGGTGCTGGAAATCACCCGGCAACTGCGCCGCAATGCCGTGCCTTACCTGCTGGGGGTGGCGATGGCGGCCAACATCGGGAGTGTGGCTACCATTACGGGCAATCCACAGAACATGATGATCGGCAGTTTTTCGGGAATCCACTACCGGACTTTTGCGGCGGCACTCTCGCCAGTCGCGGCGGTGGGGTTAGTGTTGACGGTGGTTGTGATCGCCTCCATCTACCATCGGGAGTTCCGGCTCCAGGAGAAGGTTGCGCTGGCTCGACGCCCGGTGCGTATCGACCGCGTGCTGATGTGGAAGTCGCTGACCGTGTCGGCTGGCATGATCGTATTCTTCTTCGCGGGTTGGCCGGTTCCGAAAGTGGCGCTCATGGCCGGCGCGCTGCTGCTGGTTACGCGGCGCGTGAAACCGGAGAGAATCTACCGCGAGATCGATTGGTCGTTGTTGGTTCTCTTCATTGGACTCTTTATCGTGGTGGCAGGGGTGGAGAGGACCTCCCTGCCCGAAGACCTGTTCCGCGCCGCACAACAATTTCACCTGGAGCGAATCTCGGTGCTGAGCGCTTTTGCCGCCGTGCTTTCGAATGTCGTGAGTAACGTGCCGGCAGTGCTGGTTTTCAAACCCTTCATGGCCCATCTGAGCAATCCCGTTCGGTCCTGGCTCGCGCTGGCTATGTCTACCACGCTGGCGGGCAATCTGACCGTCCTCGGTTCCGTCGCGAATCTGATCGTAGTTCAGAGAGCGCGCCACGAAGCGCCGATCGGTTTTTGGGAGTACTTCAAGGTTGGCGCACCGTTGACCGTCGCGACCATCGCCGCCGGGGTCGTCTTGCTGGGCTGACCCGGTGTGCGACGCCATATAGTCCTTTCGCTTGCCGGAGGTGTTATACTTTTGGCGCGGCATTACCCGCGTTTATTGCAGGATCCAGTGTCAGTTTTATGGGGATCACTCTGAATTTTGAACTCACCCTAAGGGGGTGCTCTCTTGCTCGACCTACTCATTGTTCGCGCTATTTTCATCCTGGTTCTCGCCACCTCCGCCTATTTGTTGCACCCGTTTGGCTTGTCGCGGGAGATTTCGGCGGTGGGCGCCCTGGTTTTGGGCGGTGGCATCATCTTCTTTGAAATCCGGCTGGAGCGAGTTAGCCTGAAGCGGCTGATCGGCGCCGCCGCCGGGTCCGTGCTGGGAATTGTCGGCGCCTTTCTGATGTCGCTGGTTCTCACCCAGGCGAATGCGCCGCCCTTTCTGCAGGTGGGTCTTCTCTTGTTGATGACCTACATTGGCCTGATCGTGGGAGCCAAGAAGGGAGATATGCTCAACCTGGCCGCCCTCGGCGGAATCTTCGGCGGCGAGAAGTCTTCGAAGAAGGCGTTCAAGATTCTGGATACCAGCGTCATCATCGACGGCCGCATCGCGGATATCGCCGAGACCGGCTTCCTGGATGGCGTCATAGTGATTCCGCAGTTTGTTCTGCGCGAGCTGCAACTGGTGGCCGATTCGGCCGATTCGATGAAGCGCAATCGCGGCCGGCGCGGGCTGGACATCCTCCAGCGCATCCAGAAAATGCCGCATCTCAGCGTCCAGATCGTGGAGGAGGATTTTCCGCACGTCCGCGACGTGGACATGAAGCTCATCGAGCTGGCCAAGATCTACGACTGCAAGGTCATTACCAACGACTTCAATCTGAACAAGGTGGCGCACCTTCACGGTGTCGAAGTGCTGAACATCAACGAGCTGGCCAACTCGCTCAAGCCCATCGTGCTGCCCGGCGAGACCATGCGGGTGTTCATCAACAAGGAAGGCAAGGAATACAACCAGGGCGTGGCTTACCTGGACGACGGCACCATGGTGGTGGTGGACAACGCCAAGAAGATGATCTCCAAGACCATCGACATCGCCGTCACCAGCGTGCTCCAGACCACTGCGGGGAAGATGATTTTCGGCAAGTTCGACGAGCGCGTGCACGCGGCGGCGGCAGGTGCGGAAAAGCACGACCGGCCGGTGCGCAAGAGCGACCCGCAGCCCATGACCAATCTCGGCCCTGAAAGAACCACGATAGAAGAACCACGATAGAATCGTAATGCACATGAAAGTCGCCGTGATATTGCCCGCGGCGGGCCTGGGCACCCGCATGGGAAAGGTCTCCGCCGAGAAAACCGGCATCAGCCGCAAGCAGTTCATGCTGCTCGAAGGCTCGCCCATCCTGGTTCATACGGTGCGCAAGTTTGCAGCCTCGGACCGCGTGGCGGAGATCGTAGTCGCGGTGCGCGCGGAGGACCTCGAGTGGGTTGGCGCGATGCTGGCGCGGGAGTTTCCCGGCCGGCGCGTGCGCACGGTGGAAGGCGGCAACAGCCGGCAACTGTCGGTCCAGAACGCGCTCGCGACCCTGGGTCCGGAAACTCCCCTGGTGGCAGTCCACGACGCCGTACGGCCGTTCATCGATCCCGAGACCATTCGCAAAGTGTTCGACGAAGCGGTCGAAACCGGCGCCGCCATCGTGGGCGTGCCGGTGGTGGACACGGTGAAGCAGGTGAGCCGCGGCACCGGCCACGTGCGCATCCGCGCGACGCTGCCGCGGGAGAAGCTGGTGATGGCGCAGACGCCCCAGGTCTTCCGCTACGATCTGCTGGCGCGCGCATTCGAACTGGCGCGCGAGGACGGCTTCCTCGGCACCGACGAGGCCAGCATGGTCGAGCGCCTGGACGTGGAAGTGAGCGTGGTGCTGGGCAGCGATCGCAACATCAAGATCACCAAGCCCGGCGATATGGATCTGGCGCGCCTCTTCTTTCATGAGGAGATCGCCAAGGAAGTCCAGCCTTGAGCGAGATCCGCACCGGGCTGGGATGGGACGCGCACCGCCTGGCCGCCGGCCGGCCGCTCGTCTTGGGCGGCGTCACGGTGCCCAGCGAATTCGGCCTCGAGGGGCACTCGGATTCGGACGTCCTGGCCCACGCCATTACCGATGCTGTGCTGGGCGCGGCCGCGCTCGGCGACATCGGCATGCATTTTCCCGATTCCGACCCTCGATGGGAAGGCTGCGACAGCCTGGTGTTTCTGCGCCATGCCAAGAACCTGGCGGAAGCGCTCGGATACCGCATTGTGAACGTGGATTCCACGGTGGTCCTGGAACGGCCCAAGCTGAAGGAATACCGGCAGGCCATTCGGGAGAAACTGGCGGAGACACTCGGGCTTGAACCGGATCGCGTCTCGGTCAAGTTCAAGACCGCGGAACAGGTAGGGCCAGTGGGTGAAGGCCGGTCGGCCGAATCGCAGGCTGTCGTGACCTTGCTGAAGCTGGGCTCGGGCCCATGGCATGAGGCCACGGGCTGGACCAGCTAGCTGGCCCGCAGCAGGCACATGCGCCGGGCGGCGCGGCGCGCCTTCAGGCGCTCATTCGCCTTCTTCTGCTTCTCCGCCGAAACGATGGTTTGACATGCATCGCAACGCTTCCGTATCCGGGACCGCGTGATGAACGGCGCGCCACACCGGCGACACTGTTTCGTCATCGTCTCCTCTAGCGGGAGAATGCCCGGTTTCTTGGGCAATAAATGAGAATAATGGAAATCGCAATGGTTCACGTTTGGCACCTCGCGTGTTTTGGCGGCCAATAGGTTCCGGGCGTAAAGCACCTGAATTGGGGCTTGTCCCCCATCCGTGCTTCCCGGTGCTTGAAAATCCAACAGCCCCAAATCAAGCAAACGCTCCTGTCAATGGGCGGGGCCTTACTCGTATCTCGCTCCCCGGCAATGAGTTCCACGACAAATCGGCGTTCGGCGGTGGGTCTGTGGCAACCGGTTCCGTCCGGGAACAATCATCATTCATACATTCATCTGCACGTAACACACCGAACTCAAGCTGAGTTGGGAGCCGCCCGGCTATACGGTTCGCTGGCTCCCAGCGTTTCCCACCTCAAATGGTTAATATAGAAGAGCAGGAGCGGTTCCGGGTACTGGCCGCGAAACTTCTCGAATACCCGGTCCTCCCAACCCTCGGTGAAGTACGGTTTCGGATCCATTTTCTTGGCGAAGAAACCGTTCTCATGCGGCGCGCCAACGAAGTCGAGCACCGCCGTGATCATATCGATATGCGACACCAGTATTGCCTGGGCCAGGTCTTTGGCGAAGTCTTCCTCCCGCTCGGCGATTCGCGCCCAGAACCGGGGTACGGACTTGCGCAACAGCTCCGTGTTCACCTTGTGGAGGTGCGCCCGCACCTTAAAGCCTTCGTAGATCTGGTAGGTTTTTAGCCTGCCGATAGAGATGCCGCGGACCAGTTGTCCGAACGCTTCTTCGCCCAGCCCGAGGTAGACATCCGAAATCTGCATAAATTGCAAGCGTATCACGGCCGGAGACCGTCTGCGGAGGTGGGGGTCCTCATCTCCGTATTCTGGACCGTTTTGAGATACCGGACTCCGTTTCCGCTACAGTGAAGGCTGAGATGGATCTGGCGGCCTTCGACTGCGAATTGCCCGGCGAGTTGATCGCCCAGGAGCCGCTGGCGGATCGCGCGGGCGCGCGGATGCTGGTGCTCCATCGCGCAGGGCGGCGCTGGGAAGACCGGCGATTTCGCGATTTCCCCGAGTTTCTAGGGCCAGGGGATTGCCTCGTCCTGAACGACTCGCGCGTGTTTCCGGCCAGGTTGTTCGGACGGCGTGTGGGCGTGCGCGCGCTGCCCATCGGCAAGAAGAACCCCAAACGGCGTGAGTATTTGAGCCGGGAAGTGGAGGTGTTTCTGCTGCGCGCAGTGAGCCTGGACGGGCGGGACTGGGAAGCGCTGGTGCGGCCGGGGCGCAAGATGCCGGTGGGGGAACGGGTCGGGTTTGCAGACGGGCTCGTGGGTGAGATCATCGCGCGCGGGGAATTCGGCGAACGCACGGTGCGGTTTCTCGGCGAAGGGGATTTGTTCCAGGAATTCGAGAAGATCGGGCACGTGCCGCTGCCGCCGTATATCAAGCGGGCCGATGAGCCGGCGGATCGCGAACGGTACCAGACCGTGTTCGCGCGCGAAAAAGGATCGGTGGCGGCGCCTACGGCGGGGTTGCATTTCACCCCGGAGATTCTCGACGCTTGCCGCTCACGCGGTGCGGAGGTGGCGTACGTCACGCTGCATGTGGGGCTCGGCACCTTCCAGCCGCTGCACGCCGAGCGCGTGGAAGACGGGCGGCTGCATGCGGAGAGGTATCAAATCAATGAAGAGAATGCGGCCAAAATGCGAGCGGCCCGGCGCGTGGTGGCCGTGGGGACCACCAGCGTTCGAACCATCGAGAGCGCGTGGCCGGAGGGGCGGATGAGCGGGGAGACGGATATCTTTATCTATCCCGGCTTTCAGTTCCGCGGGGTGGGGGCGATGCTGACCAATTTTCATCTGCCGCGAACCAGCTTGCTGCTGCTGGTCTGCGCGTTCGCCGGGACCGAACTCACCCTGGCGGCCTACCGCCATGCGGTCGAGATGGGCTACCGGTTCTATTCGTACGGCGATTGCATGTTAATTCTGTGAAGGGCGCGTGATGGCGCCTTCGGAGGCCGAAGAAACCAGCGCGCAATACTTGGCGAAGACGCCGGTCTTATAGCGCGGGGCACGGGGCTTCCACGCGGCCAGGCGTTGGGCCAACTCAGCGGCGGGAATGTCTATATCGACTACGCCCTTGTCGGCATCCACCGTGATCGAGTCGCCTTCCTCGACGACGGCGATGGGGCCGCCGTTGAAGGCCTCGGGGGCCACGTGGGCGATCATGAAGCCGTGCGTGGCGCCGCTGAAACGGCCGTCGGTCATCAGCGCCACGCTGTCGGA
>JBEKTU010000100.1:0-28280 GCA_049515735.1 Bryobacteraceae bacterium | reverse complement strand
GCAAGAACGTGGATGGTCTGGTGCAGATCAGGCGAAAAGTGCTCGGGTCGCCCGCCTGGTTTCAGGAGAATCATGCGCAGAGTTCCCTGACTTGCGCCGCGTATTTCAGCATGGAATTCATGCTGAGCGAAGCTCTGCCCATATACTCGGGCGGGCTCGGGAATGTGGCGGGCGATCAACTCAAAGCCGCCAGCGATCTGGGTGTGCCGGTAGCCGGAGTGGGACTGCTCTACCAGCAGGGTTACTTTCGGCAAGTGATCGACAAGAACGGAGAGCAACAGGCCCTCTACCCGTTCAACGATCCCGGACAATTGCCAATCGCGCCGCTGCGCCAGCCAAACGGGGAGTGGTTGCGGTTGGAGATCGCGTTGCCCGGATACTCGGTCTGGCTGCGCGCCTGGCAGGTCCAGGTTGGCCGTGTGAAGCTTTACCTGCTGGACAGCAATGACGCGGCCAACTTCCCCGCTCATCGCGGGATTACCAGCGAACTCTATGGGGGCGGGCCGGAGCTGCGCCTCAAGCAGGAAATGCTCCTGGGGATCGGCGGATGGCGGCTGCTCCGCGCGCTCGGGCTCCAACCGGAGATCTGTCACCTGAATGAAGGGCACGCGGCGTTCGCCGTCCTGGAACGCGCCCGCGATTTCATGGAACAGACAGGCCAGCCCTTCGAAGTCGCGCTGGCGGTCACACGAGCGGGAAATCTCTTCACTACCCACACGGCAGTGGCCGCCGGTTTTGACCGTTTTGATCCTGCCCTCATCGAACAATACCTTGGAAGGTACGCCGAAAAGAAGCTCGGCATTGCACTCAACGATTTGCTGGCCCTTGGCCGCCAGAACCCGGCCGACTTGTCGGAGCCGTTCAACATGGCGTATCTGGCGATTCGCGGGAGCGGGGCGGTGAATGGTGTAAGCCGCCTGCATGGGAAGGTAAGCCGGCACCTATTTCTGCCCCTGTTCCCGCGCTGGCCGGAAGACGAAGTCCCGATCGGACACGTGACCAATGGAGTCCACATGCCCACCTGGGACTCGGCCGATGCCGACGATCTTTGGATGGAAAGCTGTGGAAAGGGCCGCTGGCTGGGGACGACGCAGAGCCTGGAGCAGGACATTCGACAGGTCTCCGACGCCAGGCTCTGGCAGTTTCGCACCGCCGCCAGCAAGTCTCTTGTGGAGTACGCTCGCGAACGGTTGTCCCGGGACTTAGCCGCTTCGGGTGCGTCGGCTGAGGAAGTCGAAGTCGCCAAGCATCTCTTCGATCCCAACACCCTGACGCTGGGCTTTGCACGCCGCTTCGCGACCTATAAGCGACCGAACTTGCTGCTGCACGACCCACAACGCCTGCTTCGCTTGTTGACCAATACGCAGCGCCCGGTGCAACTCATCATCGCCGGCAAGGCGCATCCGGCGGACCAGGCCGGGCAGGCCCTGATTCGGCAATGGACGCATTTCATCCGGCAGCCGGAGTCGCGCCCCCATGCGATCTTTCTCAGCGACTATGACATGCTCTTGACCGAACATCTGGTGCAAGGCGTGGACGTCTGGATCAACACGCCACGGCGGCCCTGGGAAGCTTGCGGGACGAGCGGCATGAAGGTGCTGGTCAATGGAGGAATCAATCTGTCTGAGTTGGATGGCTGGTGGGCGGAAGCTTACACGCCTGAAGTCGGGTGGGCGTTGGGCGACGGCCGGGAACACGGCGACGATCCGGCCTGGGATGCTACTGAAGCGGAAGCCCTGTACGACCTGTTGGAACGGGAGGTAATTCCAGAGTTCTATGCGCGCGGCGAGAATGGCATTCCTGCCGCTTGGGTAGCTCGGATGCGGGAAAGCATGGCGCGGCTGACGCCGGCCTTTGCCGCAAGCCGCGCGGTGCGCGAATACACCGAGCAACACTACCTCCCGGGTGCGGCAAACTACCGTGAGCGCGCCGCCGACAAGGGTGCCGTGGGCAGGCAAATAGTCGATTGGAAGCACGTCATGGAAAAGGAGTGGACCGCGATGCGCTTCGGAGAGGTGAAGGTCGAGACCATTGGACACGAGCACGTTATTGAGGCTCAGGTCTATCTCAATGATCTTGACGCGAGTGCGGCGCGCGCAGAGCTTTATATTGAAGGCATCGACCACGGCGGTCCCGTGCGGCAGGAGATGGAGCGCGTTCACCAATTGGATGGCGCGTCCGGAGGCTACGTTTATCGCGCACGCGTGCCGGCGACCCGTCCGGCTAGTGACTATACGGTGCGCGTGATACCGCACCATTCCAGTGTTGCTGTTCCCTTGGAGGCGGCTCGAATCCTGTGGCAGCGATGACTCGACTTCGAATGGAGGACTGGTATGGAAACGCAACGCTATGAAATCGGCATGATCGGCCTGGGCGTGATGGGGCGCAATATGTTACTGAACATGGCTGACCACGGCTTTGCCGTGGCGGGCTATGACAACGATCCCAGCAAGGTCGAAGCGCTCCAGAAGGAATCGGCGGGAAAAGACGTACGCGGCGTCACCAATATCGAAGACCTCATCGGACTGCTCAGTGGGCCGCGCGCAGTCATGATGCTGGTGCCGGCCGGCCCGCCCGTGGATTCCGTGATCGGCGATCTGCTGCCGCACCTCGAAACGGGCGATCTTATCATCGACGCCGGCAACTCATACTTCAAAGATACAAACCTGCGCGCCCGTAACCTGGCGGCGAAGGGAATTCAGTTTCTCGGTGTGGGCGTGTCTGGCGGCGAGGAGGGCGCACGCCACGGCCCGAGCATCATGCCCGGGGGACCGAAAGAGGCGTACGAGCGGGTCCGCCTGCTGCTCGAGGCCGTCGCTGCCAAGGTCGACGGAGATCCGTGCGTAGCTTACCTCGGCCCCGGCTCCGCCGGGCATTTCGTCAAGACGGTCCACAACGGCATCGAGTACGCCGTGATGCAGCTCCTGGCCGAGACATACGACCTGATGAAACGCGGCCTTGGCTTGAGCGACGACGAACTGCGCGACGTGTACCACACGTGGAATCAAGGGGAACTTAATGGCTACCTGATAGAGATCACCAGCCACATCTTCGGCAAGGTCGACGAAAGGACCGGCAAGCGGTTGATCGATGAAATCCTGGATGTGGCCAAACAGAAGGGCACCGGAATGTGGACCTCGCAAGGCGCCATGGAACTGCAAGTGCCCATCCCTACCATCGACCTTGCGGTCGCGATGCGGGATTTGTCCGTGTTTGAAAAGCAGCGCGAGACGGCCGGCGAGATCTTCAAGCGGCCCATCCCGCCGTTTGGCGGCGACCGCAGACTCTTCCTCGATCAACTGGGCCACGCGCTCTATGCTGCGATGATCATCGCCTACGCGCAGGGCATGGCAGTGCTGGCGGCCGCGTCGGACAAGTATGGGTATCGCCTCGACCTCGAGGCCGTGGCGCGAATCTGGCGGGGCGGCTGCATCATCCGCGCGGCGTTGCTGGAGGACGTCCGGATGGCGTATCGCGACCAGCCCGGCCTGCCGAATCTGCTCCTGGCCCCGGAGCTATCGAAAAAGGTAATGGCCAATCAGGAGGATTTGCGCCGCGTGGTCTGCCTGGCAATCGAACTGGGTTTGCCCGCACCCTGTCTCATGACGGCGTTGGGCTACTTTGACGGGTACCGTAGTGCATGGTTGCCGGCCAACCTGATCCAGGCCCAACGCGACTACTTCGGTGCGCACAGCTACGAGCGCATCGACGTCAAAGGCACATTTCACACGGACTGGGCGAAAGGTTGAGCGCGATGAAAACCAACGATCGACTCGAACCAAACATATTCGTCATCTTCGGCGGAGCGGGCGACCTGACCTGGCGGAAGCTGATGCCGGCCCTGTTTGACCTTTCCCAGAGCCATAGCATTCCGGCGCATTTCTCGATTATTGCGGTGGATCGTGTCGAACTCAGCGATGACGCTCTGCGCAAGCGTCTGCATGAGGGAGTCAGGAAGTTCGGCCGCAGCGGGAAAACCGCGGTCAAGGAGTGGAACGAGTTCTCCCGGCATATCCGCTACGTACAGGGCGATTTCAAGAGCAACGCGACCTACTCGGAACTCAGCCACCAGTGCGCCAACCTGGAGAAGGAGTGGGTATCCAAAGCCCAACGCATTTTCTACATGGCCACGCCGCCCTTCCTGTTTGGCGAAATCCCTTCCTTCCTAAACTATGCCGGACTTGCGGCCGACCGGGAACGGTCGCGAATCGTCATCGAGAAACCTATTGGGCATGACCTGGAGTCGGCACTGGCGCTGAACCGCACACTCGCCAACGACTTTCAAGAATCCCAAATCTTCCGTATCGACCATTACCTGGGCAAAGAGACGGTGCAGAACATCCTGGCGTTCCGTTTTGCCAATCCGCTGTTCGAGCCCATCTGGAACCGGCGTTATGTGGACTATGTGACCATCACTGTCGCCGAAGAGGTGGGCGTGGAACATCGCGGCGGTTATTACGATGGAGCCGGTGCGCTGCGCGACATGGTGCAGAATCACCTGATGCAATTGCTCTGTCTGGTGGCCATGGAACCGATGGTTTCTTTCGAGGCCGACGAGATTCGCAACAAGAAAGTGGATGTGCTGCATGCGGTTCGGCCCATTCCGTATGACGCGGTGCATCGCTCCACGGTTCGCGGCCAGTACAACCAGGGCTGGGTCGGCGGCAAGAAAGTGCGCGCTTATCGCGAAGAAGACGGCGTGCCGCCCGATTCACAGACGGAGACGTTTGCCGCCTTGCGGCTGTTCGTCGACAACTGGCGCTGGCAGGACGTGCCATTCTATCTTCGCACCGGCAAACGCCTCCCCTGTCAGGTTTCGGAAGTCGCCATCCAGTTTCGCGCGGTCCCACATCAGGCGTTTCCAACCGAGGCGACCCTCGACTGGCAAGCGTCGCGACTGGTCATGTCGATCCAGCCCGACGAAGGCATCGTGCTGCGCTTTCAGGCGAAACACCCTGGGCCGAAGATGGTGTTGCAGCCAGTCGACATGCGATTTAACTATCGCGAAAGCTTCGCCACGCCATCGGCCGAGGCCTATGTGACGTTGCTCTCGGACGTGATCGACAACGATGCTACGTTGTTCATGCGCGCCGACCAGGTGGAGGCGGCGTGGCGCCTATTGATGCCGGTGCTCGATGCGTGGGGCGCCAGCCCTCCCAACGATTTTCCGAATTACGCCGGCGGCACTTGGGGGCCGGACGCCACGCAAGGCCTGCTGGTTCAACAAGGGCACAGTTGGCCGGCCCCGGTGGAATTGGCGGGACGCCCCAAATGAGAAAACTCACCACCATGACACAACATTCCGATCCGCACGATTCCGGGCGACCCGCGGTGCCGGAACCGAGGACTTAAGAATGCCAATAACGGCATTGTTTCTGGATATCGGCGGTGTCCTGCTCACCAACGGGTGGGACCATCTTGCGCGCAGACGGGCGGCGAAGCACTTCAAGCTGGAGTGGGCCGAGATGGAGGAGCGGCATCGCCTGACGTTCGAAATCCACGAGGAGGGGAAGCTTACTCTTGAAGAGTACTTAAGCCGGGTGGTCTTCTACCGGAAGCGGCCCTTCACCCGGGATCAGTTCAGGCGTTTCATGTTCGCGCAATCGAAACCTTACCCCGAAATGATCGACCTGTTCGCTCAGCTCAAGGCCCGGCACGGGCTAAAGATCACCGTGGTCAGCAACGAAGCGCGCGAGGTGAATGCCTATCGGATTCGCAAGTTCAAGCTCGACGGGTTAGTGGATTCTTTTATCTCCTCCTGCTTCGTCCACCTTCGCAAACCCGACGCGGAGATCTTCCGGCTCGCGCTGGACATCTCCCAGGCGCCGGCCCGGCAGGTAGTCTATATCGAAAACACCCCAATGTTCGTCCAGATAGCGGAAGGTCTGGGGATTCGAAGCATCCTTCACACGGATTACAAGTCCACGCGTGCGAAACTAGCTTCGCTCGGATTGCAAGAGGGATGAGCCAGACATGAAACCTGCTACTGCCAACCTATGCATCCTGACGATCAATGGCGGCTCGTCGAGCATCAAGTTCGCGGTGTACCAAGCCGGCGAACCGCTGCAGCGAAAGCTTCATGGAACGGTGGATCGCATCGGCATGAGCGGGACGAATCTGACGTTCGACGACTCAACCGTGAACCAGCAGGGCAGCCGCAGCCTCGACGCCTCCGATCACAAATCGGCAGCGACTTTTCTGATGGATTGGCTCGAAGGGCAGCATGGTTTCGAATCGGTCCGGGCTGTTGGACACCGTGTGGTCCACGGCATGCAACACACCGCGCCCGAGCTGGTCACTCGAGAATTGTTGGAGGAACTGCATCGCATCAGCCCGTACGACCCGGACCATCTGCCCAGCGAGATCGAACTGATCGAGACGTTCCGCCAGCGTCATTCGAAACTGCCCCAGGTGGCCTGCTTTGACACGGCTTTTCACCGCACCATGCCGCGGGTTGCCAAGCTGCTTCCCATCCCGCGCCGCTACGACGCGAAGGGAGTCGAACGCTACGGTTTCCATGGCTTGTCCTATGCCTATCTGATGGAAGAACTCGCGCGTCTGGGCGACCCGGCCGCCACGGCTGGCCGCGTCATCCTGGCTCATCTGGGCAACGGCGCAAGCATGGCCGCCGTGCGCGATGGCAAGAGCATTGACACCAGCATGGGCTTCACTCCGACGGCGGGATTGGTTATGAGCACCCGCTCTGGCGATTTGGATCCTGGCTTGGCGCCGTACCTGGCGCGAACCGAGCATATGACCACAAAACAGTTTTACGAAATGGTCAACCACAAGTCCGGCCTGCTCGGAGTTTCGGAGATCAGTTCCGACATGCGAGACTTGCTCGCGCTGGAAGCTCGCGACATTCGAGCGGCGGAAGCCGTGGCACTGTTCTGTTATCAG
Organism: Bryobacteraceae bacterium; assembly: GCA_049515735.1. GTDB lineage: Bacteria > Acidobacteriota > Terriglobia > Bryobacterales > Bryobacteraceae > Fen-178. Next base: position 21,380 of record JBEKTU010000100.1, on the reverse strand, counting down.
GCGAAAAAGTGGATTGGCTCCTTCGCCGCTGCGCTCGGCGGCTTGGATACGCTTGTGTTCGCGGGAGGTATCGGCGAAAATGCGCCACTCGTCCGCGCGCGCATCTGCGATGGAATGGGCTTTCTCGGCATCGAATTGAGTGAGTCGCGCAATGCCGAAACTGCGAGGGTAATTTCTACGGACACGGGCCGCGTTACGGTTCGCGTCATTCGAACGGACGAAGATCTGATGATTGCGCGTTCGGTGTGCCGCATTCTCAAGACCGGCGCGGTTAACGAAAAGGATTGAACTATGAAAACAAATACACTCACTCCGGACCTGCTCCACAAGATGGACGCCTACTGGCGTGCCGCCAACTATCTGTCGGTCGGGCAGATTTATCTCTACGACAATCCGCTGCTGAAGCGGCCACTGACGCTGGCGGATGTGAAGCACATGCTGCTGGGACACTGGGGCACGACCCCCGGGCAGAACTTCATTTACACGCACTTGAACCGGGTCATCAAGAAATACGACCTCGACATGATTTACGTCTCCGGTCCCGGACACGGCGGCCCGGCGGTCGTGGGCAACACGTACCTCGAGGGCACCTACAGTGAGATCTATCCGAACATCAGTCAGGATGAGGCCGGGCTCCGGAAGCTTTTTCTTCAGTTTTCGTTTCCCGGAGGAATTCCCAGCCACGCATCGCCGGAGTGCCCGGGTTCGATCCATGAGGGCGGCGAGCTGGGCTATTCGCTCAGCCACTCGTTCGGGGCGGTGTTTGACAATCCCGATCTGGTCGTCGCCTGCGTGGTTGGCGATGGCGAGGCGGAAACCGGACCGCTGGCCACGGCGTGGCATTCCAACAAGTTTCTGGATCCGGCCACCGACGGCGCGGTGCTGCCCATCCTGCACCTCAACGGCTACAAGATTTCCAACCCGACCATCCTGGCACGCATCACGCGCGAGGAATTGGAACAGTTGCTCCGCGGCTATGGGTGGACGCCCTACTTCGTCGAGGGCCGCGAGCCCGCCCTGATGCATGAAGCCATGGCTGCGACGCTCGACACGGTGATCGAGCGGATCAAACAGATCCAGCAGGACGCGCGCATCAATGGAAACATTGCCCGGCCGCGCTGGCCGATGATCGTCCTCATTTCACCGAAGGGCTGGACAGGGCCCAAGATCGTCGATGGGCTGCAGGTCGAAGGTACATTCCGCGCGCACCAGGTGCCGCTCTCCGACCCTGCTACTCATCCCGAACACCTCAAGCTGTTGGAAGACTGGCTGAGGAGCTACCGGCCGGAGGAACTCTTCGACGAGCAGGGCCGCTTGAAACCGGAACTGGCCGAACTGGCGCCCAAGGGTAATCGGCGCATGGGCGCGAATCCCCACGCCAACGGCGGGATGTTGCTGCGTGACCTTCGCATGCCGGATTTCCGCGACTATGCGGAGGCCGTGCCTTCGCCGGGGGTGGGCGGCATCGGCGACGCGCATGTGCTCGGGCGTTTCCTGCGCGACGTGGCGAAGCTGAATAGTGGGCAGCGGAATTTCCGGGTTTTTGGCCCTGACGAGACGCTCTCCAATGGCCTGGAAGCCCTCTTCGAAGTGACTAAACGCCAATGGGACGCCGCGACCGTGCCCAACGACGAATTCCTCGCACCCGCCGGGCGTGTGATGGAAATGCTCAGCGAGCACCAATGCGAGGGCTGGCTCGAAGGCTACCTTCTTACCGGCCGCCATGGACTCTTCAACTGCTACGAGGCGTTCATCCACATCGTCGATTCGATGTTCAACCAGCATGCCAAGTGGCTGAAGGTTACATTGGACCTGCCCTGGCGGCGCAAGATTGCCTCGCTAAACTACCTGCTGGCCTCGCATGTCTGGCGGCAGGATCACAACGGCTTCACACACCAGGACCCCGGTTTCATCGACCACGTCGTCAATAAGAAGGCCGAAATCGTGCGTGTTTACCTTCCACCGGATGCCAACTGCCTGTTGTCGGTGATGGACCATTGCCTGCGCAGCCGGCATTACGTCAACGTCGTCATCGCGGGCAAACACCCGGCGCCGCAATGGCTGACGATGGACGCCGCCGTCAAGCACTGCGCCGAGGGCATCGGCATCTGGCAGTGGGCCAGCAACGACCAGGGCGTTCCACCCGACGTGGTCATGGCCTGCTGTGGCGACGTGCCCACGCTGGAGACTCTTGCCGCCGTCTCCATCTTGCGCGAGCACCTGCCCGACTTGAAGATCCGGGTAGTCAACGTCGTCGACCTCATGAAGCTACAGCCGCAAACCGAGCACCCGCACGGGTTGAGCGACATGGATTTCGACGAGCTCTTCACCAAGGACAAGCCGGTCATCTTCGCCTTCCATGCCTACCCATGGTTGATCCACCGGTTGACCTACCGGCGCACCAATCACGACAACATCCACGTGCGGGGATACAAAGAGGAGGGTACTATCACAACGCCCTTCGACATGACGGTGCTGAACGAACTGGACCGCTTTCACCTGGTAATGGACACCATCGACCGTGTGCCGCGGACTGGCGACAAGGGCATCTACCTGAAGCAGCAGCTTAAGGACAAGCTGATCGAGCACAAGCAATACATCGACAAGAACGGCGAGGACTTGCCGGAGATTCGGAATTGGAAAAGGAGCAACCTCAAATGAACACTCAACAACTTAGAGACACCGCGACGACACTGGTCGCCGGCGACAAGGGCCTGCTGGCAATGGATGAAAGTAATCCAACCTGCAACAAACGATTTGCAAAGCTGGGGATTCCTCAGACCGAGGAGGCGCGGCGCGCGTACCGTGAGTTGATTGTGACCACTCCCGGTCTCGGGGAGTCCATTAGTGGCGCGATCCTTTACGACGAAACGATCCGCCAGAAGAAGAAAGATGGCACTCCCTTTGCGAAATCCCTCGCCGATCTGGGAATCATTCCGGGCATCAAGGTGGATGCCGGCGCAAAGGACCTGGCAGGTCATCCCGGAGAGAAGATCACCGAAGGTCTGGACGGATTGCGCGATCGCCTGGTTGAATACTCTCAGATGGGCGCGCGCTTTGCCAAGTGGCGCGCGGTGATTGCCGTGGGCGATAGCATTCCCAGCCGGGCTGCGATCGAGGCCAACGCGCAGGCGCTGGCTCGCTATGCCGCGTTGTGCCAGGAAGCCGGATTGGCCCCCGTCGTCGAGCCGGAAGTGCTCATGGACGGCGCGCATACAATGGAGCGGTGCGGCGAAGCAACGGAGGAGGTCCTGCGAACGGTTTTCAACCACCTCTACATACAAGGCGTGACGCTGGAGGGTATGATCCTCAAGCCCAATATGGTGCTTCCGGGATTGACCTGCCCCAAGCAAGAAGCGGTGGAGGAGGTGGCCGACGCCACGGTGAAGTGTCTCTTGCGAGCCGTCCCCGCTGCCGTTCCGGGGATTGCGTTCTTGTCTGGCGGCCAATCCGCGGAACTGGCCTCAGCGCGGTTGAATGCCATGAATGTCGGATTCAAGTCGCGACTGCCTTGGGCATTGGCGTTTTCGTTTGCCCGCGCCATCCAGCAACCGGCTTTGGAGATTTGGCAAGGCCAAGAGGCCCACGTGTTGGCGGCACAGCAAGCTCTGTATCATCGAGCCCTCTGCAACCGGGCTGCGCGCCGCGGTGAATACAATGCCGCGATGGAAAGGATATGAGCAGACAGCCATGAGTGGGCGAAGCTTCTTTCGAATCTCGTTCAGCCGCCTGTAAAACGGGTGTCGCCCCCGAGCCTGCAACTGGCTCGTCTCCACCCAGTCGGCGTGCCGGTTGCGGCCCCCCTCCTGTCCCGGATACTATCAAGTACGTGTCGGTGCCCAGGCTTCGCCACGTCACAACCCATGCTCCTGCTCCTTTTTCTTCTCGCTTTGGTTCCCGGCCTTCGGGCTCAGACCGGAGACCATGTGCTCCTCGTGGTGAACCGCAACGACCCCGTCTCCCGCGCCATCGCCGATTACTACCGCCCTCGCCGTTCCATCCCCGTCGGAAACGTCTGCTACCTCGCCACCACTTCCGACGAGGAAATCTCCTGGGATATCTACGTGGAACAGATCGAGCGCCCGGTCGGCGCCTGCCTCCAAAAGGCCGGGCTTCGGGAAAAGGTGCTCTACATCGTCACCACCATGGGTGTGCCGCTCAAGGTGAGTGGCTCGGGAGGGTCGCTCTTCACCTCCGAGCACTGCTCCGTCGATTCCGAGCTGGCGCTGCTCTATTCCAAGCTGAAAGGCATCCAGTTCCGGCGCGGCGGCGGCATTCCCAATCCCTTCTTCATGAAACGCGACGAGCCGTTCCGCCATCCCCGCTTTCCCATCTACCTGGTCACCCGTCTGGCGGCCTGGGATCTCGCTGACGTCAAAGCCATGATCGACCGCGCCCTGGCCGCCCATAACCGCGGCAAGTTTGTCATTGATCTCGTCTCGGCCGACGACAAACCGGGCAACAACTGGCTCCGCACCGCCGCCATTCTTCTTCCCGCCGATCGCGTCATCATGGATGAAACCCCCCAGGTGCTTTACGATCGGAAAAACGTCATCGGCTACGCCTCATGGGGTTCCAATGATCCCAACCGCAAGAAGCGCTGGCTCAATTTCCAGTGGTTGCCGGGAGCCATTGCGACCGAGTTCGTTTCCACCGACGCACGCACCCTGAAACGCCCGCCCGACGACTGGGTCTTCGGGCCGGACAAGCAGAATTGGTTCGGCGGCTACAATCAGAACCTGTCCACCGACTATCTCCACGAAGGCGCAACCGGCGCCTCGGGCAACGTCTACGAGCCTTATCTCACCGGATGTGCGCGCCCCGACTACCTCCTCCCCGCCTATTTCCAGGGCCGCAACCTGGCCGAGAGTTATTATCTCTCCCTCCCCTTCCTGAGCTGGCAAGGCATAGTGCTGGGCGACCCACTGTGCTCGTTAGGGAAACCGTAGATTCTGAGCTTGCGGCGGATGGCATCCGAATACCGGTCGGGGTGTCAGGGCTCGCGCACGGCCCGGAACCCCACCATTCGGTGCGCCTGAAACGAAGGCCACGCAGCCGATCGCGCGTAGGACCGCAGCTCGAACGGCTCCATGAAGAACGTTCCGCCGCGCAGCACGCGGTACGCCCCCTCCGCGGGGCCTGTCGGATTCTTGCGCGGTGAGACCGAGTAGTAATCGCGGCTGTACCAATCCGAACACCATTCCATCACGTTGCCCGCCATATCGAACGCTCCGTATGGCGATGCGTTATTGTGAGTCTGCAAGGCGCCGCGCATGCTGCCGTCATAGAATCCAACCAGACTTCCGGTATCGAAGCTCTGCGCGCCCACGTAATTCGCGTAGGAGCGGTCGATGTTGTTCCCCCAGGGGTACCGCCGTTGGTCTGTGCCGCGCGCGGCCTTTTCCCATTCGGCTTCAGTGGGCAACCGGTATCTCTTGCCTGTCTTGGCGCTGAGCCAGTTGCAGTAGGCGACGGCCGAGTCCCAATTCACGCCCAACAACGGATAGTCGTCGCTGGATGGCGTTCCGCCTCCGTGATTGCGAGCATCGGTCCAGTAGGGGATCTGGTTTTTCGGGACCACCCTTCCGCCAGGCCAGAACTTGGGGTCGTCATAACCGGCATCGTCTCGGAACCTCTTCCATTCGCCGTTGGTCATCTCGTACTTGGCGATATAAAACGCATCGAGATCCACCAAGTGCACAGGCCGCTCACGCGGGTCGCCGTCGCCAAAGTTGTCGCCCATCCGGAACGCTCCAGCGGGCACGTAGACGTAATCGCCATGGCCGTCGTTGACCACCGGAGGAGAGCCTGCGGGAGCCGATACGAGCAGCAGCGCGGCCAAGACCAGCGTCATGCCGGAAAACGCGAAACCGCGCATTTCAGTTAGCCCCCGGTAGGAAGCCGCCCAGCTTGAGGAACAGCTCCAGACGCCCCATCCAGTCGGAGAACTCGGGACTTCCGAAGCCGCTCCCGAACCCGTGGCGTCCCTTCTGGTAGACGTGAATCTCGGCGGTCGCTCCGGCGCGGAGCAGGTCCATGAACAGTTGCGCGTTACCGAGCGATGGCCCCGTATCGGCCGCCGCCGAGACTAAGAACGTCGGCGGAAAGTTCTTCAGTGACTCACCCGGCGTAGTGCGTCCCGCGCCGTAGACCAGAACCAGGTAATCCGGCCGTGAGCTCAGGCGGTCAATCGGGTCGGCCGCATTGGGATCGCCGGGGCCGGAGGTTCCCACCACGCTACGCGCCGTGTTCGAGCCTGCGGAAAACCCGATGTAGCCGATTCGATTCGGATCGAGCTTGAACTCGGCAGCGCGCGACCGAACCAATTGGACGGCTCGCTTCCCTTCCATGACGCGCACGTTTTCGCCGTAGCGCGGCGACAGCCTGTAGGTCAGCACGAACGCGATTACTCCCCAACTGTTGTAGCGCTCGGCCACATCGAGTCCTTCGGCACCGTACATCAACATGATGTTGGAGCCTCCCGGCGCGATGATCGCGGAACCGCCGTTCCGCTTGCTATCCGGGGGAAGGAAGACGGTGAGAAACGGGTTGTCCAAAGGTCCGTTGCCCGCGGCAAGCGGGACCGTGCCCTCTTCCCAGAGCGGGATGTTGTAGTTGATGGACGACTTGTCACTCTCGCCGCCGGCGGCGTTCTTAGCCGAGGGACGTTTGTTTTGGGCGGCCAGAAGGGCGCCCGAGATCGCCAAGACCGCGGCTGCCAGGCGCCAGCGACTGTTTGGGACTAGGAAGACAGCCATTCAGATCAGTGTCCGCCCTGGGGCCGCTCGCGTCAAGTGGCGGAACCAGTATGCCGCAATCGCCCACTCTCATCTGCGCAGAGGCCGCCGCCAAGGCGATTGAACTCGAAGACCTCGCAGCTCGATTTGAGGCACTCGAACAATCGCGGGTGACCCCGATGGCGGTTTGGTTTATACTGAATAGGACCTGGGAGTCCAAAATGGAAATCCCGGCTCAGATTGACAAGCGACGCCCATCCAGGGGGTTGCGAATGGGAAGGAGAATGGTTGTGCGACTTTATTTCACCCGCAGAAACTTTCTGACCACCGGCGTTGGAGCGCTTGTTTCCGCCGCGGAGCTGCGTGCTCAGTCGGAGCAGATCCCCGTGGCCGGAGTGCCGATCACGGAATTCAAACCGCGCTCGCTCGTGGCGCTGACGGCCGGCGACGATCGCCGCAAGACGCTTTACCAGGCTCTGATGGCGATCGACGACCAGATCCGGCCCAAGCTGAAAGCCAAAAAACGCATCCTGATCAAAGCCAATGACGTGGGCGGCGGCCGCAACCCACTGGCCTGCACTCACCCCGATGCGCTCCGTGGCGTACTGGACTACCTGGCGCCGCGCTTCAAGGGACCGATCGCGATCGGCGAGGTTCTGGGCGGCGGATCGAATGTTTTCGGTGATCTGGAATACACGAAGGCGATCAATGAGTACAAGGGCAGCAAGGTCGACCTCGTCGACTTCACGCAAGAGGGCAAGTTCGTAGTGCGGCCAATGCTTGACCAGGACGCGCACATGATTCCGGTCCATCTGGCGGCCCGGTTCTTCGATCCGGATGCCTTCATCATCGGCATGGCGATGCTGAAATCGCATAACTACGCGGTTGTCACCGGGTCGGTAAAAAACATGGTCCTGGGCGCTCCCGCGCGCAACGACAAGGTCCTCTATCACGCGGGGTTCCACCTGGTCCACTACAACATGGTGGTGACGGCGCAGGCCATGCAGCCATACTGGGGCCTCGCGGTGATTGACGGCCACGAAGGAATGGAGGGCAACGGACCCGTCCAGGGCACCCCGGTGGCTTCGAAACTGGCCATCGCCTCGACCGATTTCATCGCCGCGGACAGGGTCGCAGTGGAGTGCATGGGGGTCGATGCAAACTGGGTCGGCTATCTGCGATATTGCGCCCAGGTTGGCCTGGGTAATTACGATCTCGCGAAGATCGACATCCGCGGTCCTCAGATTGCCTCGGTGCAGAAGAAGTACCGGATGAATGCCGATGTCGAACGGCAGTTGGCCTGGATGACGCCACTGGACTTGGAGGACGGTTCCTGGAGCGGTCCGAGAGGCCGGCGAACCGACAGGCCGCCAGCAGCAGCCCCGGCCAAATAGTTTGGCATCACCTCCAGTTCGTGCGAATGCAAGCAAGGCTGGCCGCGTTTCCCACCGGACCGAAGAGTACTTCCGCGAACGCGGAGATGTGATATACCCGCCTGGCGGGACGTAAGAAGCGGTGAATCAATGTCTCGCGGCTTGACGGGCCTTCCAGAATTTGTCCGAAACCCCAGGCACGGCCACGTGTTTGGATGATCTCTCACTTTTGAACCGATACTTTCCGCCAGTACAGGTGTTTGACGAACTATGAACGGCGAGGGGAACTCATGAAAACGCTCTTGTATCTGATCCTTATATCAGGTCCCGGATTCAGCCAGACTGCCAATCCCACGACGATGACAGACCGCGCCGCGGCGCGTTTTCTGGATCAGGCGACATGGGGGCCGACGCCCGCATCGATCGCGTCGCTCGAACAGATGGGTATCACGGGATGGCTCGATTCGCAGTTCTCGGCGGCGCTTTCGGATCTGCCGGATCAGGCGATCCTGGCCTCCGACGGCAAGTCGAACAACGATCTAGGTCCCGTGCAGGCGGCGTTTTTTCAGAACGCCGTGACCGGGCAAGATCAATTACGGCAGCGCGTGGCGTTCATCCTTTCCCAGATCTGGGTGGTATCGCAGGTGTCGGTTCATCCGGCCTACGCGTTCCCTCCGTACTGGCGCATCTTCCGCGACAACGCGTTTGGAAACTACCGGGACATCGTCAAAGCCGTGACCCTAAGTCCCGCCATGGGGACGTATTTGAACATGGCGAATAATAACAAGGCGAATCCGGCGAAGGGGACGGCGGCCAACGAGAATTACGCGCGTGAGCTGATGCAGCTTTTCACATTGGGTCTGACCGAGCTGAATCCCGATGGGTCTCCCGTGCTCGACGCGAACCAGAATCCGGTCCCGACCTACGATCAGTCCGTGGTAACCAATATGGCGAAAGTCCTGACCGGATGGACGTATCCCACCGCGCCGGATGCAACGGCGAAAAACAATAATCCAGCGTATTACTTCGGTCGGATGTTTGCGGTGGAGGCCGAGCACGACACTAGCGCGAAGACAGTTTTCAACAAAGTCGTCGTTCCGGCCGGGCAGACCGCGGAGCAGGATTTGGACACAGTCCTCGACGCGTTGATGCAGCAGCCCACCATGGCGCCCTTCATCGGCAAGCAGCTCATCCAGCACATGGTGACCAGCAATCCGAGCGCCGCGTATGTGCAGCGCGTCGCGCAGGTGTTTTCGAGCGCGAATGGGGATATGAAATCGGTGATCGCGGCGATTCTCACCGACGCGGAAGCGCGCGCCGGCGATGACCCCAACGCTCCGGTGAACGCAACGTTCGGTCATCTGAGGGAGCCGGTTCTGTTCCTCGCGAACCTGGTTCGCGGATTGAACGGGACGGTCACTGCCGCCAACTCGCTCAATTACTATGCGAATGAGATGGGTGAAGACCTGTTCAACGCGCCCAGCGTGTTCAGTTACTTTTCGCCGCAGAACCGGACCCAAGGCGGTTTGCTCGGTCCAGAGTTTCAGATTTATTCGACGCAGACCGCCTCGGACAGGGCGAACGTGGTCTCCGCCGCGTTGTACGGGTCGCTCGACAAGACCACCAAGCTGGACCTATCGCCGTTCATCGCCGAGGCGGGAAACGCCGGCGATCTGCTCGATAGCATCGGCTACGTCTTCCTGCACGGTGGAATGTCCTCGAACCTTGCGCGAGCGGCGGCGGATGCGGCCGGCGCGGCGGCGACGCCCACGGCGAAGGCTCAAGCCGCGCTCTATATCGCGCTTACATCCAGCGAATATCAAGTCGTTCAGTGAGAGGAAATCGTCATGCTTACACGTCGAGGATTCGTTCGAGTCGCCGCGGCTTCGGTGGGATCGCTGGCGCTGCGGCCGTTCGGATTATTGCCAGCGCTCGCGCAAAGCGGTGCCAACTATCGCGCCCTGGTGTGCGTCTTTCTGTTCGGTGGCAACGATTCGAACAACACCATCGTTCCCATGGACGATGCGAGCTACAAGGCGTATACCTCGATTCGCGGCAGCCTCGCGCTGAGCGCCTCGGAATTGACGCCAACGGTCTACAGCGCGGCCAATGCGCCGTATGCGTTTCACGCCAAGCTGGTTGAGCTAGCGAGCATGTTTGCGTCGAAAGAACTGGCCGTGGTGGCCAACGTGGGGTCGTTGGTGCAGCCTCTGACGCGCGCCCAGTATCAGACGCAGCAGATGCCGCTTCCGCTGAACCTGTTTTCGCACGCCGATCAGCAGTTGCAATGGCAGACTTCCATCGCGCAAGGCAACAGTCCAACGGGATGGGCCGGCCGCGCCGCCGATTACATCGAGTCGCAAAAGATCAACTCGTCGAGTTTCCCGGTGTTCTTCTCGGTTGCCGGAAATGCGCTGCTGGGGACGGGCGCCACGACGCAGCCAGTTGCGATTGCGCCGGGCGGAACGTTGCAGCTTTCGGGATTCAATTCGTCGGCGGCGTCGCAGGCGCGATGGAGCGCGCTGAACAACCTGCTGACGCTCGACTCGGGCGTGTCATTGGCGCAGGCGGCCAACGACACGCTGGCTAACAGTATCGGCGATGCCACGGCGCTGGGACAGGCGCTGGCGAAGGGAACGCCGCTTAAGACGCCGTTTCCGGACACGCCGCTAGCGCGGCAGTTGCAGCAGGTGGCGCAGATTATTCAGGTGGCGAGCTATCTGGGGATGAGCCGGCAGGTCTTCTTCTGTTCGCTCGGCGGATTTGACACTCACGCCGGCGAGCTCGAGGCGCACAACGCGCTCTATCCGGAGCTGAGCCAGGCGCTCGCGGCGTTCTACGCGGCGACGCAGGAATTGGGCGTTGCTCAGAATGTGACGACGTTCACGGAATCCGATTTCAGCCGGACGTTCCAGCCGACCACCACCGACGGCTCGGATCATGCTTGGGGCAGCCATCACCTGGTGGTCGGTGGCGCCGTGCAGGGCGGGCAAGTCTACGGCGCGTTCCCGACCTTCGATCTGGGCGGCCCGAACGACACGGATACGCGCGGGCGTTGGATTCCGACCCTTTCGATCGATCAGTATGGCGCTACGCTCGCTTCGTGGTTTGGGATTCCCGACACGGCGTTGCCGGCGGTATTTCCAAACTTCCCGAACTTCGGGGCGCAAAAGATCGGTTTCTTCGGCCCGGAGCCGGGAAGTTGAAGATCCAGACCTGCGAGCCGTCGCGACAGATGAACAGTTCCTCCTTGGTGCCGTTGCGGATGCATCTGTAGAGCGGCGTATCGTGCAGCAGGATAGAGAGCTTCGGGGCGCGGCGGTACTCTGTCCGCATCCGGGCCGTGGTCATCTCTCCCTTCACACGCAGGCCGGTCTGGTCGCGCACGAACGGCGGCGAATCCGGAATGTCGCCGCCGTCGAGCAGTTTCTTCTGATCGTGCAGAACCCGTTCCACCTGGTGCTGTCCATTGCCCGGTGAATCGCCCGCGCCGGAAAGCTCAATGATGGTGTACCCCAGGTCGAGATGGGTACCGGTCATCCGAGAACTGGACGGGTAGAACAGGTGGCGATAGACGATCACGAGAAAAGCGGGTCATTGGTTCGGGAATCAAAAACCCCACGAGATCGCAACTTCCGGGCGTTGCTCTTCTCCCGTGCGGACTCGCTGTTGCTCAGGTTTCGGCAAGCTTGCATGACTCTCCTTGACCGTAGTTGCTAATGTCGGCTTGATGCCCGACAGGGCAAGGATGGCCGCTGATGGCTACCAACGATGCGGGCGAGATTCCGATCGGTATGGGATTGCAGTGGCCGAGTGCGTGATTGAGTTGGAAGGGCCGCGTGGCAAGATGCGCATCCAGTGGAGAGGAGCAACACCACCTGATCTGGCGGGACTCAGCCGGGTATTGTGGGAGTCGGCGTGATCCAGATCATGCCGCAGATGCGCATCCTGGTAGCGATCGAGGCGGTGGATGGCAGGAAGGGCATCGACTCGCTATCGAAAGGACGATTTACCTGGTGGCCTGCCGGCCAGGAGCCGGCCCGGCGACTACAGGCACACCAGGCACAATTGCTGTTGGCGGCCGGCAACCCGGAAATCGCAGCCGCCCCGGTGTGGCGCAAAGTGAGCTGAAGAATCCCGCAACCGCGGCCAAGAGATCGGCAGCGAGCAGATAGCGTTTCTTCAGGATTTCATTCGCACGCATGCCACAAGCAGCCGCTGGAAACTGTCCCGGCAGCTGTGCGAAGCGCTGGGATGGAAGCAGGCCAACGGCGCCCTACCCGACATGGTGTGCCGCGGGCTACTGCTCATGTTGGAGCGGGCCGGCCAGATCGAGTTGCCACCGGTGCGACGCCACATCCGAGGTCAGTGCCGAACCGGGCGCCCGCGGCCGGAAGCGGTGTGGATCGACGACACGATCTGCCCAGGTGGCACGTCGGATCTGAGGATGGTGTCAGCGATGATTTTAATGGTATTGGATTTTCCGAACCGAGTCTTTCCGAAGAGTGCCGTCCTCTGGCCGTACGGGCTGACCTTGACTAGGACAAAGGAGTTCCTAGGAATTGCGACCGGGCCGGCGGGAGAGTTCTCTATCTCAGCTGCAGGCCTGCGGGCCCCAAAAACCCTCCACTCGCTGTCTCGCATGGTCGGAAGTCCGATCCGCCGGCCACCGAACATCCGCAAACTCCATTCTATTCCTCTGTTGTGCGTTTGCACACACCAAACTGACGCAGGGACGGAGGGGGATCGACCCATTCAAGCCATAATCGGCAGGGTCGGCGGATTACCCCCGAGAAACGCCGGCCACGGCAGCGTAAGCCAGCGATTGCCCCGCAAACAGCGAAGACGCCATCGGGGGATCATTCCACGGACCTCGTGCCCCATAGCACCGCGCAGGCGGCCAGCGGCGCCAGCGACGCCACGATAGCGAGCGGCGCGTAGCCATATAGATCGATCACCTTCCCGAACACCGGCGAAATCAAAGCTTGCACAGCTCCGTAAGACGTTACCAGAAGCGATACGGCGAAGGCCGCGCGCGGCCCGCCGAAGACATCCAGCGGAAGAGTATACATATTCACGCTGAATGCCACCACCGCAAAGATGCTCAGAGAAATCCCGGCTGAGGCCCAGCCTGCGGTGGATGCCGCCGGAATGGCGGCGGTTGCCAGCGCCACCACCGACGCCGCCAGGCACACACGGAACCGCGCCGCGACGGCCGCCACGCCGCGCTCCATGAGGCGCTGCGACAGCCATCCGCCGGCGAACCCGCCCAGCATGGCGGCGAGCGGAGGAATCCACGCGTACCACGCCGCTTCGACCAGCGTCAGACCATGCACCTCCACCAGGTACAGCGTAGTCCAGTTGGTCCACAGAGAGTAGCCGATCATGCCCAGCGCGTTGGCCGCCACGAAGGCCCACAGCCGGCGATCGCGCAGCACGCTAGGACAGGCTTTCCGGCTGGTCTCAGCCGAGCCTGGAGGCCTGGTCCGCCGCGCTGTCCAATTCCACAGCGGAATCCACGCCAGCCCGAGCACTCCGGTGACCACGAAGGCCTGCCGCCAGCCGCCGCGCACCGCCAGCCAGGTGGCGATGGGCGGCGCGAGGATCATTCCGAGACTCAATCCCGCCTGGCTCAGAGCGTTGCCCAGAGCGCGCTCGGCGGGCCGCAAGTATTGGTGAATGGCCTTCCCCGAGGCCGGAACGCCGGCCGCCTCCGCCATCCCCAGGACCGCGCGGCAGCCCACCAGCCCACCCAGGCCGCGCGTGAAGCCCGTGGCAATTCCGGCGCATGACCACAGCCCCACCGCCAGACTGATGGCGCGGTTTAGACCGATGCCATCGATCAGCATGCCGGCGAAAGGCGCGCTGACCATGTAGGTGACGGAGAAGGCCGTGAGAATCAGGCCGTATTGCGTGTTGGAAAGATGGAATTCGGTGCGGACCAGCGGCGCCAGGGTGGCTAGCGACTGCCGGTCCAGGTAGTTGATGCCGGAGGAGAGCACGAACACCGCCAGCACCAGCCAGCGGAAGCGGGTGGCGGGGTGCCCTTTGGGCCCGGCCGGCGTCACTGGAACTCGATGGTGGCCACCTCGCCCGCGGTAGCGAGGCGAGCGTTGGGCTTGGGGAAGTATTCAATGGCCACGCGCCGCGGCTTCTGCACTCCGCAGCCCAGCGCCAGTTCGCCGCGGCCCATGATCGCAACCTTGCGCGGGTCGGTGACCAGCAGCTTCACGGTCTTGTGGTCCGGGCCCTCGACGACCAGCCGCGCCTGCGAGCCCAGGCAATCCACCTGCTTGAGAGTGCCGGCCAGTTTGCCCGAGGGGTTGGGGCCGTCCCACCAGGGCACGGCCTTGTCGCTGGGCTTGGGCGTCCCGTCGTTGTACTTGTTTTCGATGGCGTGCAATTCCGCGCGCGCCTGGGTTTTCAGCTTGTCGATCTCGCGAGCTTCCTCCTCGGCGCGCCTCTTCCTCTCGGCTTCTTCGTAATCCAGGCGCTGCTGCTCGATGGCCATGCGGGCCTGGCGCATGTGCTCGCGTTGGGCCGGGTCGGTGGCGGCCTGTTCCCCTTCTTTCCACGCCTTGGCCGCTTCCGCGAAGTTGTGATCGGCGAGGTAGCACTCCGCCAGGGCCTGCCAGTAGGATGGATTGCGCGGATTGCGCTCGGCCGCCGCTTTCCAGTGCGCCAGGCGTTTTTGCGGATCGGTATCGCGCCGGGCCATCAAGGCGAACGGCTCATCGAGCTTGGGATTGATGCCGGCGGCGCGCAGCAGCGCCTGCATGGCCTTGGCGTCGTCGGGCTCGAGCTTGGCGTACTCGATGTAGCAGCGCGCGCTGGCGCTCGCGTTATCGATGGAAGCCGCAAAATGGCGGCGCGCCTCGTCGTTGCGATGGCCGGCGAGCGCCAGCAGGCCGAGCCCTTCCTCGGCTTCCGCCGGCTTGACGCCGTCGCGAAGCAGGCTCTGGTACTCGGCCGCCGATTGGCTCCCCGCCAGGAGGTCCGCGCGCGCCAGCCGCGCATCCGCTTCGGAGATGGGCTTTTCCGGGAAATCGCGCTCCGTCATGGGGCGGCTGGAAAGCGAGGTGGTCGGAAAGTTTCCGTCGGCGAGATGGCGCTTGGCCTGCGCCTCGACCTCGGCCGCCGGCTTGCCGAACGCGTTGCGGTAGGCGGGGTCCTGGTCGACGCCCTTGCGCAGGTTGTAAAGCAGCACGCGCAGCTTGCCAGAGTATTCGGGGTCCACCACCAGCAGATCGACGCGCGCCCAATCGAGATCCGGATGCGGCGGGGGCGCGCCGACGGTGATATGAATGCCGCTCACCTCGAAAGTTGTGAAGAACTCGGCCAACCCGTGTTCGAAGGCCGGCGGCATCTGCGCCGTGTTGGATTTCAGAAACAGGCGCGTCAACTCGCTATAAACCGCCGGCGGGACCGCGCCCTTTTCCGCCAGCACGATGGCGTAGCAGTCGCGGCCTTCGGCCAGGGGCGCGGGCGAGGCCCAGCCTTGGGCATTGCGGAAAACCAGGATGCGCACGGGCACCGGTGTTTGGAGGTCCGGCTCACCGACGATCTCGCCCAGCGCGTGGCGGAACTCTTCGAAGCGCACGATGGTCTCGCGTCCGGCGCGGGCGCCGGCGTCGGTGAGCACTTCGAACGGCCCCGAGGTGAACTTCACCCAATGGTCGTCGGCCGCCAGCAGGCAGGGGAAGAGACAGAGGATGAAGAGCCGCCGCATGCATTCTTATTATCACGCGGGGAGCAGGCGGGCGTGGCCGCCGCGCCTTTTCTTGGTAGAATAGAAGCGCACGCCGTGGCGCTATCGTCTAACGGTTAGGACGGAGCCCTCTCAAGGCTTAAATACGGGTTCGATTCCCGTTAGCGCTACCATGTTTTCATAGAGTTACGGGCCTCAGGGCAGCACGCGCAAGGCGCCAGGAAAAAAGACTCCGCCCTGTCACGGCCCATTTTTGGCAGCGTTGACAGCCATATTCTTGCCAAAGTTCCGAGGCGCCAGATCGGTTCCGCGACTTCCGTGACCGGCGTGTCACGGGAGGAATCCGGCCTTGTCCCGTGTCCAGACTTCGGACCGGAGGTCGGCCAGCCTACGATAAGCCCACTTATCAGCCACTGGCCAGATGCCTTGCACAAACTCTTCTGAGTGTCCAACGAGTCGGGAATCGGCCCCGCTATCGAGGGCGGATCAATGGGTCCCAACATCTGCTTGGCTGCAAACCACGCGGGGCTCAGGTCCTGACGGTCACTGCAGCTTCGCGTATTCCGCCTGGGCTTCCTTCAGGATGGGGATGTCGGGATCGGCGTCCTTCCAGAGTCCGAGGAAACCCTGATACGCGGCACGGGCTTTGGCCGTGTCGCCCTGCAAAGCGTAAGCGCGCGCCAGCCCCAGCCGGGCCAGCGCGCCCCAGGGAAAGTTCATCACCACACCTCGGTGGTCGATGAATTTCTGAAATTCCGCTGCCGCCCGGTTGCCGTCGTGGAGCATGAGATAGGCTTCCCCACGCACATAAGGGGGGCACAGGAATATCGTCAGGACAGCCGTAATTGAGCTGAGTTCGATCATGCTCGCCACCTTCAATAATTCGATTGCCCGGTTCGGGTCTTGGCGCTCCAGGGCGATCGCTGCCCGGATGGTGGGCAGCCAATACCTCTGAACCAGCGTGTCCAGCGGGAAGGCCTTGTCCAGTTCGGCCGCCAGCTTCTCCGCCCCTGCCGCATCGTCGGCCCGCGCGAGGGCCAGAGCCGCCAGCACCCGCACATCGCGGTTCGGACCCAGCTTCAACGCCGCATACGCCTCGGCGCGCGCCTGCTCCCGGTTCCCCGATTCCACCTCGCGCAGCGCCGCCTCTACCTGATATCCTGCGGCCGTCTCTTTGGCCTCGTTGTGCTGGGCTGAATCCATCGCCCGCCCGGTCAGCTCGTGCGCGTTCTTCAGCTTGCCGTACCAACCTTCCGTGTCCGCTTGCATGGCCAGCAACAGGTCTTCCAATCCCGGCTTGCCCATGGCCGCCGAGACGAACTGCGCCATCCGCGCCGCATCGCCCTTCAGAAAACCCAACCAATAGTAGCCCTGGAGCAGGGTCTCGCTTTCCAGCTTGCGCTCCTCCGACTGCTTGTACACCGCCTCGGCTTCATCCAGCCGGTTGAAGCTCATGTAGGCGAGCCCGAGGAGATTATACGTGCCCCCAGCATTAGGGTCCAGGGGCAGCGCCGCTCGCCATTCGTCCAGTGCCTTTTCCCAGTTTCCCAGGGTGGCGGAGACGAATCCTAGGCTTACGTAAGGCACGGCGTCTCTTGGGTAGGTCTGCCGGTACAGTTCGTAGGTCTGCGCCCCCTTCTCCAGTTCTCCCGTCGCATAGAAGTAGTAGTCCGCTTCGATCGTGAACCGTTCCCGTTCGCTTACCTTCTCCCGCAGGTCGTAAGCCTTGCGTGAATATTCGGCCGCCCGCCCGATTTCGTTGAGGTCGAAGTAAACATTTGCCATCCAGGCGTAGGCCATGGCAAAACTCGGGTCAAGCTCCACCGCCCGTTGGAAGAAGGGCAGCGCGGCTGTGTCCCCTTTCGTATGCTCCGTCTTTAATCCCAGGCTGTAGCCTTTCAGCGCCTCCAGGGATGCTGTGGTCGCTTCCTCCACCGGCGTGGCGTATTTCTGCACCGAGCTGAGCGACTCGCCCAGTTTGCCCCGCAAACTGACTGCTGCGGCGTCCAGAGCTTTGAGCACCGCTTCCTTGCCCGCCGCCTGCTCCTGCGCTTCCGCCAGCACGTCCCCCATGTCGCAGTTCACCGCCTTCAGGCCAATCACGTACTGGCTGCCTAGCGGCGCAATCGACCCGGCCAGCATGGCCTTGCTGCTCGTCCGCTGGCAGACCTCGCGCGTCACCTCCGGCGTCAACCGGTCACCGGCGGGACGCCCCATCAGCTTCAAGGTCTCATTCACCCGGCGCTCGGAAACCAGCTTGAGAAAGGGCGACTGCTCAAGCTGCACCGCCAGTCCCTGCTTCAGCGTGTCGTCGAAAACGCTGTCACCCGTGGTGTTGGTGAAATCGGCGAGTACAATGGAGTCCTTGTCCGTGAGCGGCGTGGCGTGCGCGCGCTGCCAGAGGAAGACACCGCCCGCCGCCAGCACCAGGACGGCAGCCGCAGCCAGGGCGAGCCGCCGGTTGCGGCGCTTGCGCGGGCGCGCCGGGACTCCGGTATCCGATTCCTCTTTCACCTCTTCCAGCGCCACCTTCACGTCGTCCATGTGCTGGAAGCGGTGCGCGGGGTCCTTGCGCAGGCAGCGTGCGACCACCATCGCCAGGTCGTGCGGAGTATCCTCGCCGAGCGGGACTGGTTCCTCGTGCAGAATCGCCGCCAGCGTCGAGAGCGTGCTCTCCGCCTGGAAAGCCCGCCGGCCCGCCAGCATCTCGTACAGCACGCAGCCAAACGAGAAGATGTCCGTCCGCCCATCCACTTTCCGCCCTTGCGCCTGCTCCGGCGACATGTACGCCGCCGTCCCCACCACTCTGCCTGTTTCCGTGCTCTGCGACTGCTGGGGCGATTCACCGCTTCCCGCCAGCTTCGCCAATCCAAAATCCAGCACCTTCACCCGCCCGGGGTGCCCGCTTGCGGGCCCGGTCAACATAATGTTGGACGGCTTCAGGTCCCGGTGCACGATCCCCGCCCCGTGCGCCGCCGCCATGGCATCCGCGATTTCGATGGCGATGGGCAGCGCTTCTTTGAGCGGCAGGCCCCCTTTGGGGATGGTTTCCGCCAGCGTCCGGCCTTCCACGTACTCCATCACGATGCACTCGGCCCCAGCCTCGTGAGTGATGGTGTGGATGGTGACGATGTTGGGGTGGTTCAGCGCCGAGGCCGCTTTCGCCTCGCGGATGAAGCGCTGCTTGCGGTCCGGGTCGGACAGGTAGGCGGCGGGAAGCGCCTTGATGGCCACTGTGCGGCCCAGCTCCGTGTCGCGGGCCTTGTAGACCACACCCATGCCGCCCGCGCCGATGCGCGCGAGCACCTGGTACGGACCGATGGTCCTGCCGCTGAGGTCCTCGACCATGGTGACGGTGCTCCCTGCTGCGTCAGCGACGGCCTTGGCGAGCGTGCTGCCGTCCTCGGCGTCGTGGGCCAGCAGCGACTCCACTTCCTTGCGAAGCGGATCGTCCCCGGCACAAACTTGGTCCAGGAAGGCCGAGCGCGCCTCGGGCGCAAGCTCGACGGCCCGATGGAAAATCTCCTCAACGCGCTGCCAGCGGCTGTCGCTCATACCCTACGCCTCCGCTCCGCGCCCAGAAACCTCCGCAGCCAAGCTTCCCCGAGCCGCAGGTCGCGCTTCACCGTGGGAACGGTCAGACCGAGAGCGGCGGCCACCTCTTCCCGGTCCATGCCACCGAAATAACGAAGTTCGATCACCTTGGCCTTGCGTTCATCGACTGCCGCCAGGCGGTCGAGAGCTTCGTCGATTTCCAGCACATCCGGAGGGCGGCTGGGCGAAACCGCCATGCAGTCTTCCAGGGTGACTGGGGCCCCGGCGCCACCCCGCTTGGCGGCATGATGGGCGCGGGCGTAATCCACCAGGATCATGCGCATCAGCCGTGCGGCAATGCCGTAAAAGTGCGCCCGGTTCTCCCATTCGACCGGCTGCGACTGGTCCAGTAACCGCAGAAAGGCTTCGTTGATGAGCGCGGTCGGCTGGAGCGTCTGGTTAGGCCGTCCCCGGCGCAAGTACGCCCGCGCAAGCTTGTGCAGTTCGCGATAGACCCGCGGTGTAAGTTGTTCGAGCGCTGCCGCCTCGCCCCGTCCCCAGGCAATCAGCAACTGGGAGACAGACGCCGATCCGCCCATGGAGAGCATTTTGTCACAAATTCCCGGAGTCCGTTAGCCGTTTTGTTCTCCGTTTCCGAAGGTTCTGAGTGCCTGGGTACAAGGCCAGGCGGAAACAGGAGATACGGAAATGGCAAACGTGAAATCCAGACTTTGTGTGGTGGGACTCGTACTGGCGGCGGCCTGCTTCGGCGCCGAGCCTAAACTTACGGTGATGATCTACGATTACGCCGGGACACCCGGCGCCATACTCAAAGCCGCGGCGGAAACCGCGCGCCAGCAGTTCCGGTGGGCCGGGGTGGAGACGGACTGGACCATCTGCCGCGTCTCCCGGAACCCCCATGAACACTGCGCTCTTCCGCCGGTCGGGACCATACAGGTGAATGTGATGCCGCCGGAGCTGGAGGGCGGGCTGCATTCGAGCGAAGCCCTGGGGGGCTATGCGATGATGTGCCCGGGATGCGTCATTTCCTATGCGTTCTACCAGCCCGTGAAAGCGCTGGCCGGCGCCAAGCGTTCGGTCTCCGCGGCTCTGGCCATCGTGATGGCTCATGAGGTGGGGCACCTTTTGGGATTGGGCCACACCTCGAGCGGGATCATGAAGGCGTTGCTGACGGGGCGCGACATCCAGGACGCAGAGATGGGGCGGATGCGATTCACCGAGGGGGAGGCCAAGCTGCGGGCAGCGGCGGCAGAACGCGAGCTGACCCTGTTGGCTGCGGTCAACTGAGACCCATGGCGAGCCGCCGGGGTTCGCGCCGGCCGGATGCATTCGGGCAGAAAAACAGGCTTGTGGACGAAAGACCGGCTTATCGTAGAATGGCCCCAAATCGCCGTCCCCAGCGGATCACTCCCGTGAAGTCCCCGTCACGTCAACCAAAATGCCCGACGCGGAGATGTGCCTGAGACCCTGCTTAACCTACGGTCGGGCGGATGACGCTGATCGTCACTGGAGTTTTCTTTCGGGGCGACCTCCGGTTCCCCGGCGCTGAAACTCATCCCACCGTAAGGCCGCCTCATCGTCTTGGCCTCGCAGAGCGTGCGCGTAAACCTCTGCCGTCGTCCGTACCGAGGAGTGCCCCAGGCGCTCCGACACTACCGGCAACGGCACGCCATCCGCCACGAGGTGCGACCCGTGGCTGTGGCGGAGCGAGTGCAGGCTCGCACCCCTAGGAAGAGCTAGCCTGCGGAACAACAGCGAAACTGCCGACGAGATGGAATTCGGCCGGAGCGGCGTTCCGTCCGGGTTGGCGAAGATCAAGTCCAGGTCCGCCCGGTAATCTGGTCCGAACTGCTCGCGGAATTCGTTCTGGCGCTTACGATGCGCGTCCAGAGCAGCGAGCGCGGACGCCGGCACTTTCACGTCCCGTGGCCTCTCCGTTTTCGTACCCTTGAATGCCAACACCTGCCTCGTCTGGGTGAGCGACCGCGTGATGATCGCGCGGCCATC
>JBEKTU010000099.1:0-19004 GCA_049515735.1 Bryobacteraceae bacterium | reverse complement strand
AGGTGGATTTCCATGTTGCCGGTGCCTTTGAACTCCTCGAAAATCACGTCGTCCATGCGGCTGCCGGTGTCGATCAGGGCCGTGGCGACTATGCTCAGCGAGCCGCCTTCCTCGATGTTGCGCGCGGCGCCGAAGAAACGCTTGGGGCGCTGCAAGGCGTTCGAATCCACGCCGCCCGAGAGCACCTTGCCGGACGGCGGAACGATGGTGTTGTAGGCGCGCGCCAGGCGGGTGATGGAATCGAGGAGGATCACCACGTCGCGCTTGTGCTCCACCAGGCGCTTGGCCTTTTCGATCACCATTTCGGCCACCTGCACGTGGCGCGTGGCGGGCTCGTCGAAGGTGGAGCTGATCACCTCGCCGCGCACGCTGCGCTGCATGTCGGTGACTTCCTCGGGACGCTCGTCGATCAGCAGCACGATGAGCGTGATCTCGGGGTGGTTGGTGGTGATGGAGTTGGCGATGCTTTGCAGCAGCATGGTCTTGCCGGTGCGCGGCGGCGAAACGATCAAGCCGCGCTGTCCCTTCCCCAGGGGCGTCAGCAGGTCCATCACGCGGCCGGAATAGTTTTCCTTGACGGTCTCCAGCTTGACGCGCTCGTTGGGGTAGAGCGGCGTCAGGTTGTCGAAGAAGATCTTGTTGCGGGCTTCCTCGGGCGGCTCGAAATTGATGGCGTCCACCTTGATGAGCGCAAAATACCGCTCGCCTTCCTTGGGCGGGCGGATCTGGCCGGAGATGGTGTCGCCGGTGCGCAGATCGAATCGCCGGATCTGCGAAGGAGAGACGTAGACGTCGTCCGGGCCGGGCAGGTAGTTGTACTCCGGCGCTCGCAGAAAACCGAAACCGTCGGGCAGGCACTCGAGCACCCCTTCGGAAAAGATCAGACCGCTCTTTTCCGCCTGGGTCTGGAGGATTTTGAAGATCAACTCCTGCTTGCGCAACCCGGCGGCGCCCAAGATCCCCATGTCCTTGGCCACCTGGTTGAGCTTCTGGATGCTCATGTCTTTCAGCTCCACCAGGTCCAGCGTGGGGGTTCCGTTCTTGACGTTTTGGGCGGCCTTGCGGCGCTGGTGGCCGGGCCCGCCGTGCGACAGGATCGGCGGAGGCGGTTCGGCGGGCGGCGGCGCTCCGGCGGGTTTCTCGTTGGTTTCGGCGGGGGCAGGCTGCTTGTCAGCCGGCTTTTCGGTGGGTTTTTCCTGCGGCGGAACGTCTCCTACCGTGGATGCAGTGTCTTCGATATTGCTTGCCAAGTTTCCCTCACTCCCCGGCCCGTCAAGGCCGAGAACGGCAGCGGCTCCACGCCCTCCTCGCGGATGGCGCGCAAACCGCGCTCTTGCTCCGATCGATTCAATTTGTCGGTCTTAGTGGCGATTACCAGGTACTGCCTGCCGTGATACTCGAGCCACCGCTTCAGGTCCAGATCGTTCGCCATCCATCCCCGGCGGGCATCCAGTATCAGGCAGCAAAGCTTTAGAGTTTCCCTCTCCTCGAAATAGCTCTCAATCAGCTTCTTCCATTCCCACTGCCGCCCTGGCGGCACGCGAGCGTATCCGTACCCAGGAAGATCGACGAAGTAGAAGGCTCCCTCGATACGAAAAAAATTAATCGTCTGCGTGCGACCCGGCGTGCTGCTGGTGAAAGCCAGCCTTTTGTGCCCCACCAGGGCGTTCATCAGGCTGGATTTTCCTACGTTACTTCTTCCTAAAAATGCGATCTCCGGGAGCCCGTCGGAGGGAAACATCTGCGGGCTGGCGGAACTGACTACGAATTCGGCTTTCAAGGAACCAGGCAACCCCATAGACAGGCCCCAAGGCCTGTTCCACTCAATGCGCTACAGCAGTCTCCTCCGCGGGTTGCACCTCGATCACCGGAACGGGCGCGGGCATCGGCAGCGCCACAAGCTCCCGCTCCAAAGCGATTTTCAACACTTCATCCATCGAATCCACAAAATGCAGCTTAATGGTTTGCTTGATGGCGTCCGGGATGTCCGGGAGGTCTTTCTCGTTCTCCCGTGGCACGATTGCTTCCAGAATGCCATGGCGATGGGCCGCCATCAACTTTTCTTTCAGCCCGCCGATTCCCAGCACCTTGCCGCGCAAGGTGATCTCGCCCGTCATGGCCACATCGCAACGCACCGGAATGCGCGTCAGCGCGCTGCAGATGGTGGTGGCGAGGGTGATGCCGGCGGAGGGCCCGTCTTTGGGAATGGCGCCCTCGGGGATGTGGATGTGAACGTCCAGGTTGCGGTAGAAATCCCGCGGCAACCCGAACTGGTGCGCGCGCGAGCGGATGTAGCTCATGGCCGCCTGCGCCGATTCCTGCATCACATCGCCCAGCTTTCCGGTGATGGTGAGCTTGCCTTTGCCTTCCATCAGAGTGCATTCCACGGTCAGAATCTGGCCGCCCACCTCGGTCCACGCGAGGCCGGTCGCCGCCCCCACTTCGTTCTTCTTCTCGGCCTGGAGATCGCGGAATTTCCACGGTCCCAGCAGATCGGGCAGCTTGTCGCCGGTCATCACCACCTTGGGAGGCGTCTTTTTCTCCTTGCCGCTTTCGCTGTTCACCACCTGGCG
Organism: Bryobacteraceae bacterium; assembly: GCA_049515735.1. Classification (GTDB taxonomy): domain Bacteria; phylum Acidobacteriota; class Terriglobia; order Bryobacterales; family Bryobacteraceae; genus Fen-178. The sequence goes on along the minus strand of JBEKTU010000099.1, from coordinate 16,431 downwards.
CGCCACCTTGCGGCACAGGTTGCCGATTTCGCGCTCCAGGTTGCGGACCCCGGCTTCGCGCGTGTAGTACTGGATCAACCCGTTCAAACCATCGTCCGCGAACTCGATCCGGTCTTTCCCCAGTCCGGTCTGCTCCATCTGCTTGCGCACCAGGAACCGTTTGGCGATCTCCATCTTCTCCAGCTCCGTGTAGCCCGAGAGCCGGATCACTTCCATGCGATCCTGGAGTGCCGGAGGAACAGTGTGGAGAACGTTGGCCGTGGCGATGAAGAAGACCTGGCTTAGATCATACTCCACATCCAGGTAGTGGTCAACGAACATGAAGTTCTGCTCGGGGTCGAGCACTTCCAGCAGGGCCGCCGAAGGGTCGCCGCGAAAGTCCATGGACATCTTGTCTACTTCGTCCAGCATGAAGACCGGGTTGCGGGTTCCGGCTTTTTTCATCATCTGGATGATCTGGCCCGGCAGAGCGCCGATGTAGGTGCGCCGGTGGCCGCGGATCTCCGCCTCGTCGCGCACGCCGCCCAGGGACAGGCGCACGAACTTGCGGCCGGTGGCCCTGGAAATCGACATTCCCAGAGAAGTCTTGCCCACGCCCGGAGGCCCGACAAAGCACAGGATCGAGCCCTTGGGGTTCTTCACCAGCCGCCGCACCGCCAGGAACTCGAGGATGCGCTCCTTGATCTTCTCCAGGCCGTAATGATCGGTTTCGAGCACGTTTTCGGCGAACTTAAGGTCGCGGATCTCCTTGGACTTCTTCTTCCACGGCACCGCCAGCAACCAGTCCAGGTAGTTGCGGGATACCGTGGATTCGGCCGACATGGGCGGCATGTTCTCCAACCGCTTGAGCTCGGCCAGGGCCTTTTCCAGGGCGTCCTGGGTCATGCCGGCGGTCTCGATGCGTTTCTTAAGCTCGTCGCTCTCGCTCTTTTCCCCCCGGCCCAGCTCTTTCTGAATGGCCTTGATCTTCTCGTTCAGGTAATACTCTTTTTGCGCCTTTTCCATCTGGCGCTTCACTCGGCCCTGAATGGTGCGGTCGACATTCAGCTTCTCGATTTCGATGTCGAGCATCTCGGCCACCCGCGTCAGGCGCTCGATGGGGTCGAAGATTTCCAGCAGCTCCTGCTTCTCTTCAATGGTGAGCTGGAGATTGGCGCCCACGGTGTCCGCCAGCTTGCCGGGCTCGTCCACGCGGAGGGCCGCGATCATGGTCTCGTAATTCAGATTCTGGCTCAGCTTGACATACTGCTCGAAGAGGCCGGTGACCCGGCTGATCAGCGCGTCGAGCTGCGGGCCGGCTTCCACGCGGAAAGCCGAGGTGCGCACGATGGCGCGGAAAAACCCTTCCTCGTCGGAGACCGACACCACCCTGGCGCGTTCCACGCCTTCCACCAGAACCTTGATATTGCCGTCCGGCAGTTTGAGGCTTTGCACAATGTTGACGATGGTGCCGACGCTGTAAATCTCGTTCGGCTTGGGCTCGTCGATGGAGGCGTCGTGCTGGCTGGCGAGAAAGATCTTCTTGTCGCCCGCCATGGCCTCTTCCAACGCCCGCACACTGGATTCCCGCCCCACCACGAACGGGGTCATCATGTACGGAAAGATGACCACGTCGCGGATGGGCATCATCGGCAGACGTTTTGTCTCGGATTTTTCCTTTGAGGTAAGCATTGTTCTCCGCCGGGAGCGATGACCCAGCCCCTGTTTCCCAGGCGGTTCCCGCTAGGGACCGGGTATGCCTCGTCCCTGCCTAACCGGCCTTTTCTAATATTGTAAGACTGATTTTCTGCGCCAGCACCATCTCTTGGGTGACCTGGAACTCGCGGACCTTCTTGTAAGAAGGCAGGTAGTACATCAGATCGAGCATCAAGTCCTCGAGTATCATGCGCAAACCGCGCGCCCCCACCTTGCGCTCCATGGCCAGCTCGGCAATCGACTCCAGGGCGTCGTCGCTGAACCTCAGCCGCACGTTCTCAAACTCGAAGAGCTTCTGATACTGCTTCACAATTGCGTTCTTGGGCCTGGTCAGAATCTGGATCAGGGCCGACCGGTCCAGATCCTGAAGCACCGCGGTTACCGGAAGACGGCCGATGAACTCGGGAATAAAGCCGAACTTGATCAGATCGACGGGCTGGACCTGCGAAAGAAGATCGATGTCCCGCCGCGAGCCCGAACCGGACATCCTGACGCCGCCCTTTTCTTCTTCCGGAAGGAAGCCCATGGACTTCTTGCCGGTGCGCCGCCCGATCACCTTCTCCAAACCCACAAATGCGCCGCCACATATAAATAGGATGTTGGTGGTGTCCACCGGCGTGAATTCCTGGTGCGGGTGCTTGCGTCCACCTTGCGGCGGAACGTTGGCGACCGTGCCCTCGAGGATCTTCAGGAGGGCCTGCTGGACACCTTCCCCGGAAACATCGCGCGTAATCGACGGATTTTCGTCCTTGCGGCAGATCTTGTCGATTTCATCGATATAAATAATTCCCTGCTGGCACTTCTGCACGTCCCCATCGGCCGCCTGGAGCAGCTTGAGGATGATGTTCTCGACGTCCTCGCCGACGTAACCCGCTTCCGTCAGGGTGGTAGCGTCCACGATGGCGAAGGGCACCTCGAGGATCTTGGCCAGGGTCTGCGCCATCAACGTCTTGCCGGTCCCCGTGGGGCCGATCAGCAGGATATTGGACTTTTGCAGCTCCACCTCGGTGTTGCGCACGCGGTTCATGTGGACGCGCTTGCAGTGGTTGTACACCGCCACCGCCAGCTTCTTCTTGGTGGGATCCTGGCCGATCACATACTGATCCAGAAACTCCTTCACTTCCAATGGCTTGGGTATCTTATTCGCGATCCCCGAGGGAGCCTCGACCTTGTCGTCTTCCAAAATCGAGTTGCAAACAGCAATGCACTCGTCGCAGATATACGCACGGGGATAATCGCTCGGGGAAGAGATGAGTTTCCCGACTACGTCCTGGCTCTTATGACAAAAAGAACACCGTAAAGCATCATCCGCTCCGGCACGCTTCACGCAGATTCCTCCTCTTCCGCCGTAGGCGGGCGGTAGGGAACCTCAATTGCTTTCATCTCTATTATCACCTGAATAGCGCTCGTTAGCAATGTGCCCCAAGAGTTAACTGGGTACTGTATGGCACGACAGACCCCCAGGCACGACACGTGTTACGCGGTTTTCCGGGCATGTTCGAACAGGAAGTTGAGCGTTTTCTCGGTTTGAATATGGGAAGCGATCCGCCCCATCGTGCCGTCTTTTTCGAACTTCATCTGGAGGGCCGCCACCGGCTCGCGTTGCTGCCGGGCCAGCCGCTCCACCTCCTTATCCACTTCGTCGCGCGTGGGGGCGATGGCTTCCCGCTCGGCGATTTTCGAGAGCAGCAGCGAAGCCTTCACCTCGCGCACCGCCTTATCGCGCTGCGTCGCCTTCACTTTCTCCCAATCCAGCTTGAGGGATTTCGGGTCCACCCCCTCCGCCGCCATGGCGCGCAGGCTCTGCTCGACACGGTTGCGGATCTGACGCTCGACGAACACTTCGGGAACCGGAAAATCGTGCGCATCCACCAGTTTATCCACGATCTGGTTCTTGGCCTCCTGCTGGGCTTCGTACTGGCGCTGCGCCAGGATGGACTTGCGGATGGCTTCCCGCAGCTCGTCCAGGTTGCGGTAGTCGCCCAGGTCCTGCGCGAATTCGTCGTTCAGTTCCGGCAGTTCCTTCTTGCGGAGGCCCTTCAGGGTGGCGTGGAATCGCACGGTCCTGCCCGCCAGCCGTTTGGCGCCGAATTCCGCGGGATAGGTGACCTCGAATTCCTTCTCTTCGCCGGGAGTGACGCCGCGCAGATTCTCGGTGAAGGCCTCGAATGTGTCCGCGCCGCCGATCTCCAGCACCATCTCTTCCTGCTTCACCGGCTCGCCTTCCACACCCGACAGGCTTTCCAGCGCCACCACCGCGTGATCGCCGTCTACCAAGGGCCGCGGGTCGATGTTCACGTACTGGGCTTTCTGCTCGCGGAGATCGTCCAGCCGCTTGGCCACGTCTTCGTCGGTCACTTCGGGATCGTGGTACGGAACTTCGACCTCCCGGTACTCCTGCAACTCGATGGGCGATACCACCTCGAATTCGGCCTTAAACGTCAGCGGCTCGCCGGCGTGATAGTGGACATCCTTGATGTCGGGCGTGCCCACTGCGTTCAGGTTTTCCGCCTCGAACTGTTTTTGCAGGTACTTGGGGATCAGGGCTTCCAATACCCGCTTCCGGATATCCGAGGCGAATTGCTTTCGAACCAGCGAGACAGGCACCTTGCCGGGCCGGAAACCGGGTAGCTTGGCACGCTTCATGACGTCGGCGACCACGCGCTCGGTCTCGCTCTCCACCTCGTGGACGGGGATGGAAATCTCCAGCGCGTGCCTGCAACCTTCGATTAAAGCCAAGTGGATTTGACCTCGGGAAAGAAGTGATGGCCGAAACTCTATGATACCACGTACAATAGACCATATCAGGTGGATGCTCGCAGTTTCGGTGGCGGCGGTGGTTGCGCTGCTCGGCCTCTGGGCGGCCATCACGCGGCGGACCTAACCATGCATTTCGAGCTTCAGAACGCAATTCTAAACGTGCTGCTGCTGTGGATTCTCACCGCGCCGCACGAATTCGCGCACGCCTGGGTGGCCACCCTCCTGGGCGACGATACCCCGCGGCGCGACGGCCGCGTCACCCTGTATCCCCTCGCGCACGTGGACTGGCTGGGCACCGCCATCCTGCCCTTCGCGACTTCGCTGCTGGGCGGCGGATTCCTGGGATGGGGAAAGCCGGTGCGCACCGACCCCTCCAAGCTCAAGGGCGGGTTGAACGGCCTGGCCCTGGTGGCGCTGGCCGGACCGTTCAGCAACGTGGTGTTCGCGGTGGTGCTGGGCGTGGTGGCCGTGGCCGCGAGTCACGCGCTGCCGGCGTTTTCGCAATTCGCCGTGCGCGGCGTGTGGCTGAGCCTGTACCTGGCGATCTTCAACCTGCTCCCGGTGCCGCCGCTGGATGGCTCGAAGCTGCTGCTGGCGGCGCGCATTCCCATGGCCATCTACATGGAGATCTCGCGATTCGGCTTCATGCTCCTGATCGTGGCCGTTTCGGTTTCCGACTTCGGCCGCTGGATGAGCCAGTGGAGCATCTGGGGCGCGCGGACCATCCTGGGGGCATTGCAGTGAGCTATGTCGTCCGGATACTACCACTATTTCGCCTTCGGTCTGGAATCGTATATAGCCCGCTTGCTGGTAAGGATCCGGGAAGAGATTTTTCAAATCTTTGTCGCGACTTTTCGGCCGTCACCGGCACAAACCATCTTGGACATCGGCGTATCGGCCGATGACCATCACTCGTCCAATCACCTGGAGAAACGCTATCCGCACACGAAACGCATCTACGGGTTGAGCGTCGAACACCTGCCGGAGTTGCGCGCCCAATTTCCAGGCCTGGCATTGGTTCAGGGCGATGCCAGGGCGCTGCCGTTCGCGGACGGGTCCGTCGATTTCGTCTACTCGCACGCCGTAATCGAGCACGTCGGCAGCCGGGCCCAGCAGGCTCGGTTTCTGGCCGAGGCGCTGCGGGTTGCACGCCACGGAATTCTGATAACGACGCCCAATCGGTGGCATCCCTTTGAGACGCACACCGGCCTGCCGTTGCTGCATTTTCTTCCCGCTCCAGTTTACCGCCGGGTGTACAGGCTTCTCGGCAAGGGCATGTACGCCAGCGAGGGAACGCTGCACTTGATGGGAGCGCCGATGCTTCGCGGCCTGGTCCGGGAGGTCAAACCGAAGGATGCATCGGTGCGTCTGCACCAGGTCCGGTGGCTCGGCTTGGCCTCCAACCTCGTTCTCGTCGTTCGGAAAACCGCCTGATCTCGGTCTCCGAACTCATCGCTCGACCGGCGCCGGTAATGCTGTCGCGGTGGGAGGTGTGATTTCGCGAAAGGACTCGACCGCTCCTCCCACGTCGGCCTCCCAGATTCTGCGCCCGCGGAAGTAATCGAAGCATCGGGCGTTCTGCTCCGGTCCGAGGTCGCGCGCCCAAACGATTCGTGAAGAATCGATATCCGGCTCGTTGTAGACCCATTCAGGATCATGGAGATCGCGGCCCGGCAGATATTTCACCAGGACCAGGTGCTTTCCTGGAGTGGCAGCGAGCGTTGCGGCGATCCGGGAGCGCGGCCAAGAGGGGTCGCGACGGATATTGCGGATAACAGGGGAAAGGACCGAGCCGGGGACTCCAAAGGCACAGCCTATAAGGGAAGCGGCGACAACGGAGCGACCCCAATTGGGCCACCGGGCGGCGAGAATGGTCATGGATTCGATGACGATAATCCACATCAGCGGCGCTTCGCAAGCGATGTAATGTGGAAAGAGCCACGTCTCGGTGGCATTGACCGCCAGGCAGCCCGCCAGAATGAGCAGAATAGGCCGGATGCGCCGGCTCCGCCAAATCCAGGGCAAGGCGAGCAGAAGAGGGAGCGAGAGCGAGGGTCCCAGGTAGAATTGCCACGAGTGGAAAACCAGCCCCGCCAGAGACCGCAGGAAGTGCTGCTGCCGGTAACGGTAGTAAGTGTAACAGGCCCGATAAAACGTGCGGAGCTCCGGATTCCGGTAAACGGGTTCGGGCGCTGCGGGGATAAGGATGTCGTGCCTGGCGCTGAAGTATGTCTCGAAGCCTTTCACATAGGGCAACACCAGAGGATTGCCGGTTGCCCGCGCGTTGTAATAGCCGATGAATGCACCGCATGGCAAAAGAACGGCCAGGGCGGGGACGGCCACCCGAATGGCCTGACGGACTACCGGCCTGTCCGCCTTCTTGAAGAGCCAGTAAATCAGCATCAGTCCGATCCCGGCGGTGAGGAGAAGTCCTTCGAACGGGCGGCGGTTCAATAATACCGCGATGCCCGCTCCCAGCAGCCAGCCATAGCGCCAGCGCGCAGTCCGCTGAAACCAGATCCGCCCCGCCGCCCCGACTATGATGGCGCCGGAAAGCGCTGCCAGAGCGCCGCCCCAGTAGCTGTCGCTCCAATAGGACATCAATGTCCGTGAGAAAAGCAGGATGCCCCCGCAGAAAGCCCACCCTGGGGGAAACCACGGCCGCAGCATCCACACAAAAGCGCCGCACGTCAGCATCCAGCAGCCGAGAACGGCGAACCACGGGTTCCCCATCACAATTCCCACAGCCAGCATGGCCGCCTGCGCCGGAGGGTAGATCGATACATACGTAGGCTGCTGCAGGACCCAGAACGTCTCGAAGTGCACCCACATGGGGTGGGTCGGGTTTGTCAGCCGGCCCAACGCAAACGTCTGCGCGCCGAGCAAGTACGAAAACTCGTCATGGATAATCGGCAGTGGGATGGGGTACCAAGGCAGAAGGGCCAGCCGCACGACCCCGGCGGCCGCTATAATCGCGAGGATCGGCAGGTATTTGCGAGCCGAGAACCGGTCGAAAGAATCAAGCCATCGCTCCGGGAGTACTCGATTTACCGAGAGGCCGCCAGCGGCGAGGAGGAGGGACAACCCCACAAGACCCGTTTCCAGCTTCATATCCGCCGTCATGGTCGCTTTCGCTTTAACCAGGAAACTGCCGGCCGGAACTGCCAGCACGATTCACCTGCTGCCCGGGCGCTCCGGTTGCAGACATCTGTGTGCTATTCTATCATCCGGTCTTCACTCGTGAATCCACGGATGCTTGCGGCTGAGGAGATCGGCGGCAGTTCGAGGGATTGCCGTCTCCCAACTCATCACTCGACCGGCGCCGGTAATGCTGTCGCGGTGGGAGGTGTGATTTCGCGAAAGGACTCGACTGCTCCTCCCACGTCGGCCTCCCAGATTCTGCGCCCGCGGAAGTAATCGAGGCATCGGGCGTTCCGCTCCGGGCCGAGGTCGCGCGCCCAAGCGATTCGTGAAGAATCGATATCCGGCTCGTTGTAGACCCATTCAGCAGTGACATCGTGGCCCGGCAGATACTTCACCAGCACCAGGTGCTTTCCCGGAGTGGCAGCGAGCGTCGCGGCGATCTGGGAGCGCGGCCAGGAACGGTCATGATGGATATTGAGGGCAACGTTTGCGAGGGATACACCGGGGTGTCCCAACGCGCAGCTTATGATGGACGCAGCAACAATGGACCGCCCCCAAATCCGCCACTTGGTCGCAACAATGATCATGGACTCTATGACGACAATCCACAGCAGCGGCAATTCCGGGGCGAGGTAATGCTGTATGATCCAAGTCTCGGTGGCATTGACCGCCAGGCAGCCCGTGAGAATGAGTAGGATAGGCCGAATGCGCCGGCTCCGCCAGATCCAGGGTAAGGCCAGCAGAAGCGGGACTGACAGCGAGGGGCCTAAGTACAGACGCCATGCATCAAAGGCCGGCGCTGCCAGAGACCGCAGGAAGTGCTGCTGCCGGTAACGGTAGTAGGCATACTCCTGCCGGTAAAAAGTGCGGAACTCCGGATTCCGGTAGACGGGTTCGGGCGCCGCGGGGATAAGGATATCGTGCCGCGCGATGGAGTATGTCTGGATGCCTTTCACATAGGGCAACACCAGAGGGTTGCCGGTCGCCCGCGCGTTGTAATAACCAATGAATGCAGCGCATGGCAGAAGAACGGCCAGGGCGGGGGCGGCCATTCTAGTGGCCTGACGGACTACCGGCTTGTCTGCCTTTTTGAAGAGCCAATACGTCAGCATCAATCCGATCCCGGCGGTGACGAGCAGCCCTTCGAACGGGCGGCGGTTTAATAATACCGCTATGCCCGCTCCCAGCAGCCAGCCATAGCGCCAGCGCGCCGTACGCTGAAACCAGATCCGTCCCGCCGCCCCGACTATGATGGCGCCGGAAAGCGCCGCCAGAGCGCCGCCCCAGTAGCTATCGCTCCAATAGGTCAGCGGCATCCGCGCCAGCAGCAGGAGGCCTCCGCAGAAAGCCCACCCGGGAGAAAACCAGGGCCGTAGCATCCACACAAAAGCGCCGCACGTCAGCATCCAGCAGGCGAGAACAGCGAGCCACGGGTGCCCCATCGCAATCCCCACAGCCAGCATGGCCGCCTGCGCCGGAGGGTAGATCGATACATACGTGGGCTGCTGCAGAACGTGGAAGGTCTCAAAGTGAACCCACAAGGGGTGGGTCGGGTTTGTCAGCCGGCCTAACGCAAATGTCTGCGCGCCGAGCAACAGCGAAAACTCATCATGGACTCTAGGCAGCGGAATGGGGTACCAAGGCAGAAGGGCCAGCCGTATGACCCCGGCGGCCGCTATAATCGCGAGGATCGGCAGGTACTTGCGAGCCGAGAACCGGCCGTAAAGAGTAAGCCATCGCTCCGGGAGTAGTCGATTCACCGAGAGACCGCCGGCGGCCAGGACGAGGACCAACCCCAAGATGCCGGCTTCCAGCTTTATATCCGCCCAGGTTATGGCTCTCGCATCAGCCAGGAAACCGCCGGCCGGAATGGCTAACATGACTCACCGGTTGACCGGGCGCGGGCCGTGAATCTCTTTCGAGGCGTAAAGCGGTACTTGATCAAAGTCCAGAGCGCTTCGAAACCGTGCCGCGCGCGGACCTTCTTACCGTCCGCGATGCCGCGGGCATTGTAACTGATGGGGACCTCATGAATCTTGTATCCCAGCCGCCGCACCTTGGCGGTCACCTCGGGGCAGAATTCAAAACCGCGGCATGTCAGGGCTATTCGATCCAGCACGGTCGCGCGAAACGCCTTGTACCCTGTAGCTTCGTCGGTTAGCCGGGCGCCGTAAAGCAAATTCGCCGCGGCCGTCAGAATTCGATTCGCAATGAGATTGCGAAAAGCCATGCCCTTGGGCCGTCCCAAAAAACGGGAACCGTAAACCACGTCCGCATCGCCTCGGACGATCGGCTCGACGATGCCAGCGTAGTCGTTGGGATCATATTCAAGGTCGCCGTCCTGAATCAGAATAATGTCGCCGGAGGCCAACGCGATCCCCACGCGGACGGCTGTGCCTTTTCCGGAATTGACGACCGATTGATGTCCGATCACCACGCCTTGGTGGCCATAATCTCTCACCCTTCCGGCCGTTCCATCGGTGGAACCATCGTCCACGACGACGATCTCCTTGACGCAGGATTCCGGCAGGGGCGCGCGCCGCACCCGCTCCAGAACCTGATCGAAGGCGCGGAACTCGTTGTAAACCGGAATGATTACCGAGACCTTCAAAGTGCCGCCGGGATGCCGCAGGCAAGCGGGTGACTCGAGTCGGCAACTCCGCCGGTTGCAGACATCTGTGTGCTATTCTATCATCCGGTCTTCACTCGTGAATCCACGGATGCTTGCGGCTGAGGAGATCGGCGGCAGCAGTTCGCGCGTCGCATTCGCGTGCGTGTTTGCGTTTCTGACAATCGCGTTTCTTTTCCATTCCGCCTGCTACCGGCCACTGGTTGGGATCGACGACGCCAATATCGCCCGGGTTTACGCCGCCAATCTCGCCAACGGCCACGGCTGGGTGTATTTTCCGGGCACCGAGCGGGTTGAGGGCACCACGTCTCTGCTACAAGTCGGGATCTGGTATCTGGCGCTCCGAACACCCTATCCGCTGCCCGTCATGCATGGGCTTCACTTCCTGTTCTGCCTCCTCGCAATTTGGATGGGCCTGCGAATTCTCGGCAGTTTCCAGAAGCTGGGAGCCGGGAGGATACAATTCGGCCTGCCGCTGTTTGCCTACCTTTGCTGGTTAGCCCTGAATCCGGGAGTGATTACCTGGCTGACCATCGCGCTGATGGATGTATCCGTCTGGACGTTACTGATCCTCAGCGCAGTAGCCGTCACCTGCGCTCTGCTGGCGGAATGCCATACAAGACAATACGCAACACTAATGTCGGTGCTGGCGTTCATCCTGGTTCTGACGCGGCCGGAGGCAATGGCGCTGGTTCCGTTCCTGGTGCTGACGGGTGGCCTCTTGTTTTGGCTGAAGACGCGCGAGTTACGCACGACGGTGCGGACCGTGGCCATTCCGCTGATCGTGTACGCAGTCACAACCGCCGGTCTGATTTGCTTCCGCCTGTCCTACTTCGGCTATCCGCTGCCGAACACCTACTACGCCAAACTGTCGCCGCATGTCTGGTACAACATCTCCAGCGGCTTGGAATATATCGGCGGGAATCTTCAGGTCTGCCCCATGGCGATACCCTTGCTGGTCATTCTTCTGGCCCTTGGCATCCGCGCGGGCTGGCGGGTGGTCGGAAACCGGGAACCCCGGCAATCGGATCTGCTTACGCTCGCCGTCGGTATTCCCGCTATGGCGTTGGTTGGGATCGCGATCCTGAACGGCGGGGATCATTTTGCGCAAGGCCGGTTTCTGGTGCAGTTCAACTTGCTGCTGCCCATCCCCGCTCTGGCGTTGATCAATTTACCTGGGTGGCCCACTGCGGGGCGTCGTGGCTTCCTGATCGGATTCCTGGCCGTCGCCACCGCCATCGCAATTGACATAATGCAACTGCCCGCCATCGAGCGCGTTGCCGGCCTCGAGAACGAATACCGGATTGCCGAACGCGGATTGCAGACGGGGAATCTTCTCAATCATGCATTTCCCGGCAATCCCAAACCCCGCATCGGAGTGGTTACGGCGGGTGGGATTGCGGTCAGTTACGGCGGGTATGTGGTCGACCTCCTGGGTCTGAACAACACGCGAATCGCTCACGCCAACCAGGGCCTGTACGGATTGAAGAATCATGCGGCCTTCCACCGGCCCACCTTCTATGCCCTGTTGCCGGACCTGCTGTTCCCGCGGCCGCTCATCGACATCCGGCAAGCCGCGTCGGCGGATTGCACCCAGATTTGGGCGTTTGAAGAACTCGTGACCCGGGGAGTAATGTGGGAACCGGAGTTCGCCGCTGTTTATGCTCCCGTGAGCCTGGTGCTTCGCTCCGACGGCCTGGTGCCTCCATCGCCGTTCCTGCGCGCCCGGCCTGTCTTCCTGAAACCACTCTTGGAACCTCCCCAAATCCGCTGGGTGGGAACGTATCTGTTTATGAAGAAATCGCTCCTCGGGGCAGTCAACCGGGAAGTATTCGACGTCACGCCCATTACTTGTGTAAGCGTCGGCGCTACGCCGCCTGGTTCGTCCCCTCCGCGTGCGAAGCCACTTACCTGGATCGAAGCCCCCGTTTCACCGTCTCGGTAAGGCCGGTGGCTACACGGCTCCGGAGCGAACGCGTCGACGAAGCTGCCAAAGCTGGCGAAATGCTTCCGATACCGCGGCCCCTTTCAGGCGGGGGCTGGGCGAGGAGTAATGGATCGGCACCTCGATCCATTTCAGATTGCGGCAGAATGTCTTGATTTCGGTTTGAAAGAAGTGCGCCCGCGAGCGAATCCCGCACTGGAGCACGTGTTCCAGCGCCTCCCGGCTGAAAAACTCAAACCCGCTCGTCATGTCGGTTTGCCGCGTGCCCAGCAGGAGGTTGCTCAGCAGGGTGCCGCCGCGGCTCACGATATAGCGCTTCAGGCTCTCATCGGTCAGGCTGCTTCCCTTCATGAAGCGGCTGCCGAAAATACAGTCGTAGCCGCCCGTCATGGCGTCGAAGAATCTCGGCAAGTCTTCCGGCTCATGACTGAACCCGGCATCGATTTCGAGTATCCAGTCGCAGCCCGCCGCCAGGGCTTCACGGTATCCCCTCAAGTACGCGTCCACCACCGAGCGGTTTTCCGGCGCCCAGACCACGTTCAGCCGCGGCTCGCCGGCGGCGTACGCACGCAGCAGATCGAGCGAATTATCCTTACTGGCGTTGTCCAGAACAGCGAAAAAAGTGGTCTGGCGAAATCCCACGCATCGCTCCAGAACCGCCTTTACGAAGCGAACCGCGTCATCTCCCTCGTTGGCCATCGGACAAGCGATCCCCAGATGACTTTCCGATCTGGATTTGTGCGTCAAGCCGGATCTCCTTAACAGGCTTCGAACCACCACTCAGTGTAGCTGTTGCCGCTCAATCTGGCTCCCGGAGCCGGCAGACCCCCGGGTTCGTGTTACATTTCTTTGGAGGGGGTTCCATGCGTCGCGCGTTGTTTGCACTTGCTTTCCTGTCTTTGGCGGCTTACGCCCAGGACGTCGATATTCCGTTCCAGAAATTCGTTCTGGGAAATGGCCTCACCTTGATCGTCCATGAGGATCACAAGGCGCCCATCGTGGCCGTGAACGTCTGGTACCACGTCGGGTCCAAGAACGAACACCCCGGCAAGACCGGCTTCGCTCACCTGTTCGAACACCTCATGTTCGGCGGCAGTGAGCATTTCCATGGCCGCTACATCGAGGCCATGGAGCGCATTGGCGCTACCGACCTCAACGGCACCACCAACGAGGACCGCACCAACTATTTCGAGACCGTGCCCATCTCCGCCCTGGATTACACGCTGTGGATGGAATCGGACCGCATGGGGTACATGGTGAACGCCATCGACCAGAAGACCCTCGATCTGCAGCGGGGGGTGGTCCAGAACGAGAAGCGTCAGGACGAAAACGAGCCCTATTTCCTGGCCGAGGAACTCATGCAACAGGACACCTACCCCAGCGGCCATCCGTATTCCTGGAACACGCTTGGCTCCATGGAAGACCTGAACGCCGCGTCCTTGAATGACGTCAAGGAGTGGTTCAAGACTTTCTACGGCCCTTCCAATGCCGTGCTGGTGGTGGCCGGCGATGTAGATCCGCAGACCGTCCGCAAGAAAGTGGAGACCTATTTCGGGGAAATCCCGCCCGGCCCGCCGGTTTCCCGGCAGCGCGTCTGGATCGCAAAAATGTCGGGGGCGCACCGAGCCGTCTACCAGGACCGCGTAGCCGAACCGCGCTTCTACAAGGTATGGAACATGCCCGAGTTCGGCAGCGAAGACGGCGACTACCTCGACATGGTCAGCGACGCGCTCTCGAACGGGCGGACCTCGCGGCTCTACAAGCGCCTGGTTTACGACGACCAGCTTGCCACCGATGTGTCGGCCTATATCAACCCGCGCGAAATCGGCGGCCAGTTTATCATCCAGGCCACGGCGCGTCCGGGCGTCGAGCTGGCGCGGGTCGAAAAGGCCATCGATGAGGAGATGGCGCGCTTCCTCGCCCAAGGACCCACCGCGCAGGAAGTGCAGCGGGTCCGCACCCAGTACCTCGCCAACTTTGTTCGGGGCGTGGACCGCGTCGGCGGGTTCGGCGGAACCTCCGACGTACTGGCCATGAGCCAGGTCTATCTGGGCGACCCCGCCGCTTATCAGGTCAAACTGCGCCGCGAGCGCGAAGCCACCCCCGCCAAAGTTCAGGCCGCCGCCCAACGCTGGTTGTCCGACGGCGACTATGTCGCGGAGGTTTTGCCCTTCGGCGACCCCCAGGCTTCCACCACCGCCGTGGACCGCAATCAGCCTCCCGCCACCGGCCAGCCTCCCGAGCTGGGCCTGCCCCAGCTCGAGCGCACCACGCTCTCCAACGGGCTCAAGATCGTCCTGGCCGAGCGGCACGAGATCCCCCTGGTCAATTTCAGCCTGCTGGTGGATTCCGGTTATGCCGCCGACCAGTCTTCGGGGCCTACCGGGCGCCCCGGGGAGGCGGCGCTGGTTTCGAAGCTCCTCGATCAGGGCACCAAAGCGCGCACTTCGCTCGAGATCGGCGAGCAACTGGCGCAGCTCGGCGCCACCTTGAACGTGACCGCCAACGTGGACGGCATCGATACGCGCCTCTCGGCTCTCAAGGCCAACCTGGACGCGTCGCTCGAAATCTTCGCCGACGTGGCCCTCAACCCATCCTTCCCGCAGGCCGATTTTCTTCGCGAGCAGAAGCAACAACTGGCCGCCATCGAGCGCGAAAAGACCGAGCCGGCGCCTATGGCCCTGCGCGTTCTCCCCGGCCTGATTTACGGCAAGGGCCATGCCTATTCGGAACCCTGGACCGGCTCGGGCACCGCCGCCAGCGTCTCCCAGCTCACGCGCGAAGATATGGCCAGGTTCCATGCCGCCTGGTTCAAGCCCAACCACGCCACGCTGATGGTGGTCGGAGACACCACTCTGGCGGAGATCCGGCCGAAACTCGAAAAGTTGTTCTCCGCCTGGACCCCCGGCGACACACCCAGGAAGAATGTCGCCACCGTGCCTCTGGCGGAGCGGTCCGTGGTGTACCTGATCGATCGTCCCGGAGCTCAACAATCGCTGATTCTGGCGGGCAGCGTGGCGCCCCCCAAGAACAATCCCGCCGAAGTGTCCATCGAGACCATGAACAACATTCTGGGAGGCGATTTCGGCGCCCGGCTCAATATGAACCTGCGCGAGGACAAACACTGGGCTTATGGGGCTTTGACCATGCTGCGGAGCGCGCGCGGCCAGCGCCCATTTCTGGCCTATGCTCCCGTCCAGACCGACAAGACCACCGATTCCATGACCGAGATCGGCAAGGAACTGCGTGGCATTCTGGCGGACCGTCCGGCCACCGACGCGGAGCTGGCGCGCGTCAAGGC
Source organism: Bryobacteraceae bacterium (assembly GCA_049515735.1). Taxonomy (GTDB): domain Bacteria; phylum Acidobacteriota; class Terriglobia; order Bryobacterales; family Bryobacteraceae; genus Fen-178. The sequence goes on along the minus strand of JBEKTU010000099.1, from coordinate 957 downwards.
CAGCGAGACCCTGCGCCTGCCCGGCTCCCGCGAAACCATGAATAGCGTAATGAGCTCCATCGAGGATCTCGTCGAGTACGATCTGCCGGAGGACTACTACCAAACCTACGCTGGAAAGGTGCGCGTGCTGACCCTGGCCGACATCGAAACCTCCGCCCGCGAAGTGGTTCACCCCGACCATTTGATCTGGGTGGTGGTGGGAGACCGCGCCAGGATCGAGGCGGGTATTCGCGCGCTGGGGCTGGGCGAAGTGCGGCTGCTGAATCCGGAGTAGCATCCCGGCCATGTTATTCTAGGAATTCCTTACCGAAGATGGCGCAGACGAGGTCGCTCCCGCGTATTTGCATCGCGTTGGGCCTGCCCGATGTTCCCACACTGCTGGACCACGCCCGGCGTGAAGCTGAGGCGGGCGAAACGTTTCTGGAGTTCCGCCTGGACTTTCTCGATGAACCCTGGAAGGGCGCCGATGCCATTCGAGGGTTTCTCGAGCAGTTTCCCGATTCCATCGTCCTGGCCACCTGCCGCCGGCGCCAGAACCACGGAAGATTCAACGGCAGCGTCGAGGAGCAGTTTGCCGTGCTGGACCGCGCGGTCGACAACGGGGCGCAAGCCGTCGATTTCGAAATCGAAACCGCGGAGCTGGCTCCGGAACGGCTGCACCAGTTTCGCGGGCGCGTGCATGTCATCGTTTCGTGCCACAATTACGAGTCCACCCCGCCCATGGACACCATCCTGAGCCGGGTCATGCGGGTGCAGGCCGACGCCTACAAGGTGGTGACCACGGCGCGCAAGCCATCCGACAACTTGCGCGTGCTGGCGGCCGTCAAGGCCCTGTCCAAGCATCGGCTGGTGGTGCTGGCCATGGGCGAACTGGGGTTTCCCACGCGCGTGCTTTCCCCGTTGTTCGGCGGCCTCTTCACCTACGCCGCGCCCATGGTCGCCGAGGGGACCGCGGCC
>JBEKTU010000098.1:0-19108 GCA_049515735.1 Bryobacteraceae bacterium | reverse complement strand
TCGCGAAGTAGCGGAGATTGATCTCCGCCGTGACAAGTTCCACGGAGACTGGAACTACACGCTGCATCCCAGGCGGCACTGAGATTCTGAGATTCTGCATACTTTATTTCGTTACAGTCCCTTAGTTGTGGCAATCGGAACATAATGGAACGCAGGAATCGTCCGACGCCTTCATGCTCATGCCTCCGTCCGACCCGGTGTGAGCGGCTTCGCTACGGCCTTCCATCCCGCAGGCGATACAGGTCAATTCGCGAATCCATGCCAAGATCGCGGCCTGGGCGGCGTAGCGCCTGGAGATGCGTTCGCGCGGGAGTGCCAGGCTGGCCAGATCCTCGATCAGATCATCAACCGCTCTCTTGCGATCAGGCTCGCCTTCAGGCCGAGCAGGAAGATCCGCCTCTTTCATTGCGGACCCGTCTACGAGAGCTGATCGTACTCCGGAGGTTCGACATCCGGGATTTTCGCCAAAGCCGCGCGGAACTTGTCCTCACTCGAGCGGGCCGCCCGCTCCTCCAGACGCTCCAGAGCGTTCAACTGTTCCGCCAATGCCGAGTAAACCACCCGCTCGACGGAGATCTGCTCCCGTTCAGCCACTTCCATTGCTTTCTTGTACAGCGAATCCGGCAGGGTTACGCTCAGAGTCATACGTGCTCTCCGATTTTCATGAGAAATTCCTTTGGCGTCACGGCGACAATTCCGAATTGCTCGGCGCCTGCAAAGTCCTTGGTGTTGAACGTGATGATGAAATCACAGCGACTTTCGACTGCCACTTCCAGGACGAAATCGTCTTTCGGATCAGGCAGAAACGGCCGCCAGCGACAGAACACCGGCCGCCTCCTGCACCGGAAGAGCAGCCTATCTAAAATGTCATCGATGATCTGCTCAGTGACCTCTCCTTGCACACACTTCCTCTTGGCCACCTGCTCGTACTCAAGCGCCAGTGCGACCGACAGATTCGCTTGCCAGCGCAGATCTCCCAACAGATCCAGCAGCCGGAAGGAAGCGCCACGCCTCGAGCGGAGCGCCGCCACGAGGACATTGGTCGATCCAGCACCGACGATACCGATCACGCCGGGCGTGGTCAAAATGGGCATCAGGCGATCACTCACGTCAAACCGGCAGAACAGATAGCCGGGGAAGAGAGGGAGTTCCAGTTCCTTCATCCGGTCGGACCACCGCCGCCGGGAGCGATAGAGCGGAAGGAACTCTTCGTAACCCTTGCCGCGCAGGGTGACAGAGGCGATGCTTCCCAATCTGGCCTGGATCTGAATGGCGTACCAAGGCAGATCGTCTGGCCGCGATAACGTCGCGCGTTGGATCATTTCAGTTCGGACCTCCCGCCGCGCTCAGCCGATGGCACCATAACTTTGTCCGGATCCCAAGCAGTTGAACAAGCTGCCGCCATTAGAGTCCCAATGGCGGGACCTACACCTGAGGGATCAAATGCACCTCCACTCCAACCGTAAGTCAAATGCTATACGCGGGCCAAAGACTGCATATTAGGAGTCACGGATCTTAATGTAAAGAAAATAATTCGAGGAAAAGGTACTAGGAATGTGCGGGGGAGTACGCTATACCATTGCATGACATCGTGATACACCGCACTTCGTCATACATATTTGGGGGTACAGAATCTGAGGGTGTAGGGGTCTTCTGACGCAAAACAGTACTCCCAGAACCCCCTTTTGCGCATTGCCGATCCAGTCCCATGCTGGCTTCGTGTGCCGTTTTGTGCTCTGGCTAAAGGTTGGTTGCGCCAAGGCCGAGCAACTGGGGCAGTCGGCGCAGGCCACGGTTCCGGGCAGCGCGCAGGCCGCCGATGCGGCCGATGACGCGGCACTGGTCGATGGTCTTGGGGTGGAAGGGCGTGCCGAATTCAAGCTCCATGGCACCATCCGAACGATCTGTGGCGGTTCTGGCGGGAAACCCGGTTGCCGAGGCTTCTCACCCAGCCTATGCCACGGTCTGGGCGTGAATCTCTTGCAGGCTCCAAACGCGGATGGGGTCGCGCACTCGCGCGGCGATGGCGTCGGCGGCGGCGCGCGCGCCGCTCATGGTGGTGATGCAGGGGACGCGATAGGTCACCGCGCTGCGGCGGATGGCCTTCTCATCGTGGAAGGCCGGAGCGCCGGTGGTGGTGTAGACGGCAAGCTGGATGGCGCCGCCTTTCAGCAGGTCCACCACGTTGGGGCGACCCTCGTTCACCTTGAACACCATTTTGGTCGTCAGCCCCGCATTTCGAAGGGCGGTGGCGGTGCCGCGCGTGGCCACCAGGCGGAAGCCGAGCGCCGTGAAGCGCCGGGCCACCTCGACGGCCTCGGGCTTGTGATGGTCGTTCACGCTCAGAAAGACCGTGCCTTTTTCCGGAAGCGGGCTGCCGGCGCTGATCTGCGCCTTCAGGAACGCCTCGCCGAAGTTGACGCCCACGCCCATCACTTCGCCGGTGGAACGCATCTCGGGGCCGAGCGCCGGGTCCACGCCGGGAAACTTGTTGAACGGGAAGACCGGCGATTTGACGAAATCCTGCGGCACCGAAAGCACGCCCGACGCGCGGCCGTAATCCTTCAGCTTGCGGCCCCACATCAGCCCCACCGCGATCTTGGGCAGCGGCACGCCGGTGGCCTTGCTCACGTACGGCACCGTGCGCGAGGCGCGCGGGTTCACCTCGAGCACGTAGACCGTGCCGTTCTGAATGGCGTACTGCACGTTCATCAGCCCGATCACGTGGAGGGCCTTGGCCAGGCGCACGGTGTAGTCTTCGATGGTGCGGAGGTTCCCGGCCGCCAGCGATTGCGGCGGCAGCACGCAGGAGCTGTCGCCGGAGTGTACGCCGGCCTCTTCGATGTGCTCCATGATGCCGGCGATGAGCACGTCGTCGCCATCGCTCAACGCGTCCACATCGACTTCGGTGGCGTCTTCCAGGAAGCGGTCGACCAGCACCGGCCGTTCCTGCGAGAAGGTGACGGCCTCGCGCATGTACTGGCGCACCGTCTCCTCGTCGTAGGCGATCACCATGGCCCGGCCGCCCAGCACGTAGCTGGGCCGCACCAGCACCGGATAGCCGATGCGGCGCGCCACCTCGCAGGCCTCTTCAATGCTGGTGGCCGCGCCGTTGGCAGGGCAGGGAATGGCGAGATCGTCGAGCAGCTTTCCGAAGAGCTTGCGGTCCTCGGCAAGGTCGATATCGGACGGGTCGGTGCCGATGATGGGCACTCCCAGCCGCTTGAGCGGCAGCGCCAGGTTGAGCGGAGTCTGCCCGCCGAACTGCACAATGACGCCGTCGGGCTTCTCGGTGTCGCAGATGTTGAGCACGTGTTCGAGCGTGAGCGGCTCGAAATAGAGGCGGTCGCTGGTGTCGTAGTCGGTCGAGACGGTCTCGGGGTTGCAGTTGACCATGATCGACTCGACGCCCATCTCTTGCAGCGCGAAGGAGGCGTGGCAGCAGCAGTAGTCGAACTCGATGCCCTGCCCGATGCGGTTGGGGCCGCTGCCCAGGATCATGACCTTCTTGCCGGCGGCGGGATCGGCTTCGCACGCGCTTTCGTAGTTCGAATACAGGTACGGCGTGAAGCTTTCGAATTCGGCGGCGCAGGTATCCACGCGGCTGAACACGGCGCGCACGCCCAGTTCCTTGCGGCGCGTGCGCACGGCGATCTCATCCGAGCCCCAGGCCTTGGCGAGCTGCACGTCGGAGATGCCATAGCGCTTGGCGCGGCGGAAAGTCTCGGCGGGGACGGCAGCCGGGGCGCCCTCTGGGCCCGCCTGCCCCACCTGGGTTTCGAAATCGACCACTTCTTTAATTTGTGAGAGGAACCAGGGGTCGATAGCCGTAAGCTCGTGGATCTCCGCCACGCCGTAGCCGTTGGCCATGGCGAAGCGGATGTAGTTCAGGCGGTCGGGTGTGGGGGTGATGAGCTTCTGGCCGACCAGGCTCTTGTCGAAATTCTCGGAGCCGAACGCCTTGCCGGTCTCGAGGCTGCGCATGCCTTTCCACAGCGCCTCTTTGAACGTGCGGCCGATGGCCATGACTTCGCCCACGGACTTCATCTGGGTGCCCAGGGTGGGGTCCACGCCGGGGAATTTCTCGAAGGCCCACTTGGGGATCTTGGCCACCACGTAATCGATGGTGGGTTCGAAGCAGGCGGGCGTCTTGCGCGTGATGTCGTTGCGAATCTCGTCCAGCCGGTAGCCCACAGCCAGCTTGGCGGCGATTTTGGCGATGGGGAAGCCGGTGGCCTTGGATGCCAGCGCGGAGCTGCGCGAGACGCGCGGGTTCATTTCGATGATCACCATGCGCCCGTCCCGCGGATTGATGGCGAACTGCACATTGGAGCCGCCCGTATCCACGCCGATTTCGCGCAGGCACCGGATGGCGCCATCGCGCATCATCTGGTACTCGCGGTCGGTCAGGGTCTGCGCCGGCGCCACCGTGATGGAATCGCCGGTGTGCACGCCCATGGCGTCGAAATTCTCGATGGAGCAGACGATGATGCAGTTGTCGGCCAGGTCGCGCATCACCTCCAGCTCGAACTCTTTCCAGCCCAGCACGCTCTCTTCGATGAGGACTTCGTGCACCGGCGAAAGCGCCAGGCCGCGCTCCAGAATCTCGGCCAGCTCTTCCTGGTTGTAGGCGATGCCACCGCCCGTGCCGCCGAGGGTGAAGCTGGGGCGCAGAATGCACGGATAGCCGATGCGCGCGGCGAATTCCTGGCCGCTCTTTATGCTGTTGACGAGCTGCGACTGCGGCGTCTCGAGGCCGATTTTGCGCATGGCGTCTTTGAACAGCAGGCGGTCTTCAGCCTTCTTGATGGCGTCGATTTTGGCGCCGATCAGCTCGACTCCGTACTTGTCGAGCACGCCGGCTTCGGCCAGCGCGACCGAAAGATTCAAGCCGGTCTGCCCGCCCACCGTGGAGAGCAGCGCGTCGGGCTTCTCGCGGCGGATGATCTCTTCCAGATACGGCACGGTGAGCGGTTCGACGTAGGTCTTATCGGCCAAGTCCGGATCGGTCATGATGGTGGCCGGGTTGGAATTGACCAGCACGATCTGGTAGCCGTCGGCGCGCAGGGCCTTGGCCGCCTGAGTGCCGGAATAATCGAACTCGCAAGCCTGGCCGATGACGATCGGCCCGGAGCCGATGATCAGGATGCGATGGAGATCGTTGCGTCTGGGCATCGGCTATTTCCCGCTCATGAGCTTCACGAAATCGTCGAACAGGTAGTGCGAATCGTGCGGGCCGGGCGCCGCTTCGGGGTGGTACTGCACGCAAAACACCGGATGGACTCGGTGCCGGAAACCTTCAAGCGTCTGGTCGTTGAGGTTCACGTGGGTGATCTCCACCTGGTTGAGGTCGAGCGAATCCGGATCCACCGCGAACCCGTGGTTGTGAGAGGTGATTTCGACGCGCCGCGTGATTTCGTTGCGCACCGGGTGATTGGCGCCGCGATGGCCGAATTTGAGCTTGTAGGTCTTGCCGCCTACCGCGAGGCCCAGCAACTGGTGGCCCAGGCAAATGCCGAAAATGGGTTTGCGGCCGATGAGCTTGCGGATGTTAGCGACCTGGGTGTGGAGCGGCTCGGGATCGCCCGGCCCGTTGGAAAGGAAGACGCCGTCGGGGTCGAGCGCCAGCACGTCTTCGGCGGAGGTGAGGGCAGGGACCACGGTGACGCGGCAGCCCACCTGCACCAGGCGGCGCAGGATGTTGTGCTTGATGCCGTAATCGTATGCCACCACGTGATGCTTCGGCTGGGGCGCGCGCTTGATGGATTCCGATGGCGAACAAGCGTCCACGGGCCTGGTCCACTCGTAACGCTCGGGCGTCGAGACGCGGCTGGCGAGGTCGAGGCCGGCCATGGTGGGGATGGCCCGCGCTTTTTCGACCAGCTTTTGCGCGTCCTTGGCGTCCGTCTCGACCGCCGAGAGCACCCCGCGCATCACCCCGCGCGTGCGCAGGTGGCGGACCAGCGCGCGGGTATCGAGATCGGAAACCACGGGAATGCCGGCCTGGCCGAGGAAGGCGCCGGCTTCCGCATCCGAGCGCCAGTTGCTCGCGATGGCGGAGAACTCGCGGACCACCAGGCCCTCGATGTAGGGACGGGCGGATTCGCTGTCCTCGCGGCTGGTGCCATAGTTTCCGATTTGCGGGTTGGTGAGGATGACGATCTGGCCGGAATAGGAGGGATCGGTGAAGACTTCCTGGTAGCCGGTGAGCGCGGTATTGAAAACCACTTCTCCGGACCGTTCGGCGGGCGCACCAAAACTCCTGCCTTCGAAGACAGTGCCGTCTTCCAAGGCGAGAATTGCAGAGTCCAAGTTAGGCGGCTCCTCCCTGGGAGTGGATAAGCTTCATTCTAACAGGAGGAACACCGGCGCTACTTGCGCGCCGGAACGGTCCACAGGAAGAGGTGATGGCTCAGGTAAGTCTCTTCATCCGGACTGCCGACGGTGAACTCTTTTTCCGGCTTCCAATCGCCCATGTCGAAGGTGTTGGAAACCACCCGCGTGCCCGGCTTCAAATCTGCAAGCAGCTTGGGACGCAGCTTGAGGTTGACGCTGGAGAGCAGGAACAGGGTCACGACGGTGGCCTCGTGAATATCGGCCTGGAACAGGTCGTTTTCTTCGAACCGGACCAGCTTCGCCACGTCCGGGCCCGCTTTCTTGAGGTTCTCTCTCGCCTCGGCGAGGCGCACGGGGTTGATGTCGATACCGACGGCGCGCGCCCCGTAGGTTTTGGCGGCGGCAATGACGATTCGGCCGTCACCGCAGCCGAGGTCGTATACTATATCGGTCTTTTTCACGTCCGCGAGTTTCAACATGGCCGCCACCGCCTCTTCGGTGGTGGGCACGAAAGGCACGTCCGGCTCACGCCGTGGCTGGGCGTTCTGGGCCGCGGCGGCCGTAGCAAAAAGCGTCGCAACAACAAGACAGGAGCACGGGATCGTTCTTCGAAGGAGCATCAATTCACCTCTGTTCTCAGAGATTATCGCATATTCAAGCGCGGCTGCATCGGGGGGCACACGCAGGAGAGGGCGAAATGCGATAGTGGATTACATGAGGGGAACTGCAAACCGGGCCAGGTCGCTGGCACTACTGTTGGCGGCGCCGCTGCTGGCGGACGCTGCCGCGCTGATGCATGTCAAATGGGAAGGCCTCACGGTAGTGGTGGGCAACACGGTGTCCATCGCCATGCCGGGTGGCGCGGTCATCGCCGGCAAAGCAACCGGCGTGGAATCCGACGCGCTGGTGGTAGATGTGCAGAAGACCTCGGACCGCACGGCTTACCCAAAGGGTGCGGTACGCGTGCCCCGCGCGACGTTACACCGGTTCGAGATGCAGACCAAAGGCAAGGTGGGCCGAATCGTGGGAACACCCGTGGGCTTCGCCGTAGGATTCACGGCAGGCGTGGGCGCCGCGATCGGTATAGGGGGCGGCTTTCTCCGCAATGACAACCAAGGGGCGGCCACTGCCGCGCTAATCGGGATTGCGGCCGCTGGAACCGTGGGCGGCTATTTTCTTGGCAATTCGATAGATAAGCACTGGACAGCCATAGAGATCCTGCCGTGACCACCGCGTAGTGGAATGCCGCCGCTTACACCGCCACGGCTTCAAGCGCGTAGCGGCGGGCCATCTCTGCGAGCGGGATGGGCGCGTAGTCCCCGGCGTGGCCGGCCTGGCCGAATTGCGTCATGCGCTCGGCCACCACTCTCTTCATGGCATCGCGCGCGGGCTTGAGGTAGTCGCGCGGATCGAACTTCTCCGGTGTTTCCCAGAACACCTTGCGGATGGCGCCGGTGATGGCCAGGCGGTTGTCGGTATCGACGTTGATCTTGCGCACGCCATTCCGGATGCCGAGCTGGATCTCCTCGACCGGCACGCCCCAGGTGGGTCTCAGCTTGCCGCCGTACTGGTTGATGATGTCTTGCAGCGCCTTGGGCACGCTGGAAGAGCCGTGCATCACCAGGTGAACGTTGGGCAGCTTGTTGTGGATCTCGATCAGCCGCGCCATCTTGAGCGTCTCGCCGGTGGGCTTCTGGCTGAACTTGTAAGCGCCGTGGCTGGTGCCGATGGCGATGGCCAGGGCGTCCAAGCCGGTGAGCTTGACGAACTCCGCCGCCTGGTCGGGATCGGTGAGGTGGCTGAGACCGTCGAGGCCCGCGCCGTGGCCGTCTTCAATACCGCCGAGGCAGCCGATCTCGCCTTCCACCGTGATGCCCTTGGCGTGCGCCATCTCCACCACCTGGCGGGTCGCATCCACGTTGTATTCGAAAGTGGAGGGGGTCTTGCCGTCGGGATTGAGGGAGCCATCCATCATCACGCTGGTAAAGCCCATGTCGATGGCGCTCTTGCAGGTCTCGACGCTGTTGCCGTGGTCGAGGTGCAGAACCGTGGGAATTTCCGGGTAGAGTTCCGTGGCCGCCATCATCAGGTGATAAAGAAAACGGTCCTGCGAGTACTGGCGCGCGCCGCGGCTGGCCTGGACGATGACCGGCGACTTGGTTTCGCGGGCCGCCTCCATGATCGACTGGATCTGTTCCATGTTGTTGACGTTGAACGCGCCAACCCCGTAGCCGCCCTTGGCCGCTTCATCGAGTAGCTGCCGCATCGACACTAATGGCATGTGGTTTCTCCTTGGATTAGTTTGAATTGAGGCCCAAAAGTCTCTTAATTTTCAAGCTAGCATGATTGCGCGAAAGGGGGCAAGACGCGTAAGTTGGAATCAATGGTACTTCATCCGCTTGCAGGCAAACCTCCCGAGCGATCCATGCTCGTCAATGTCCCCCGGCTGGTGACAGCCTATTACGCGGAGCATCCGGACGTTTCCGTGGCTTCCCAAAAGGTGAGTTTCGGCACCTCGGGGCACCGCGGATCGTCGTTTGATTGCTCGTTTAACGAGGACCATATCCTGGCCATTACCCAGGCCATTTGCCAGTACCGGAAACAGGGCGGCGTGGACGGGCCGCTCTACCTGGCGAAGGATACGCACGCGCTTTCCGAGCCGGCATTCGCCACCGCGCTCGAGGTGCTGGCCGGGAATGACGTGGACGTGATGGCTGATCGGGCTTGGGGTTTCACGCCGACCCCGGCGCTCTCGCACGCCATCCTTACCCACAATCGTGGCCTTCAGACGGGACTCGCCGATGGCATCGTGATTACGCCCTCCCACAATCCGCCGGAGGATGGCGGCTTCAAGTACAACCCGCCTCACGGCGGGCCGGCCGACACCGACGCTACCGGATGGATCGAGTATCGCGCCAACCAGATCCTCGCCGGCGGCTTGAGCGAGGTGCGCCGCTGCGGCTACACGCGGGCGCTGGCGGCTTCCACCACGCACCGTCACGACTACATTTCGGAATACGTGAACGACCTCGGATCGGTGGTGGACATGGAAGCGGTGCGCGGGGCCGGGCTCAAGCTCTGCGCCGATCCGCTGGGCGGCGCGGGTGTCGCGTACTGGGGCCGCATCGCCGAGCAGTATGGCTTTCCGCTCACGGTGGTGCACGACCACGTGGACCCCACCTTCAGTTTCATGACCGTCGATTGGGACGGCAAGATCCGGATGGATTGCTCTTCACCCTATGCCATGGCGGGGCTGATCGCGCAGAAGGACAAATTCGACGTGGCGTTTGCCTGCGACACAGACCACGACCGGCATGGGGTGGTGACGCGAAGCGCCGGCCTGCTCAATCCCAACCACTACCTTTGCGTGGCCATTTCGTACCTCTTCCGCAACCGGCCGGGCTGGCGTGCGGAAGCCGGGGTCGGCAAGACGCTGGTCTCGAGCAGCCTGATCGACCGTGTGGCCAAACACCTGGGGCGCCGGCTGTTGGAAGTGCCCGTGGGGTTCAAGTGGTTTGTGGACGGCCTGCTGGACGGCTCGCTGGGATTCGGCGGCGAGGAGAGCGCGGGCGCCTCGTTCCTGCGCCGCGATGGCACAGTCTGGACCACGGATAAGGACGGCATCATTATGGGGCTGCTGGCGGCCGAGATGCTGGCGCGCACCGGCCAGGACCCCGGGGAAATCTACGGCGCTCTGACCGGGCAGTTCGGCGCGCCCGTCTACGAGCGCATCGACGCGCCCGCCACCGCGGAGCAGAAGGCCGTATTGGAGCGGCTCTCGCCCCAGCAGGTGAGCGCGCATGAACTGGCGGGAGATCCCATCGAGCGAATGCTCACGGCCGCCCCCGGCAACGGCGCTCCGATGGGAGGGCTGAAGGTGGTCACCAAGAGCGGATGGTTCGCGGCGAGGCCTTCGGGAACCGAGGACATCTACAAGCTATACGCAGAGAGCTTCGCCGGTGAGGACCATTTGCGGAAGATCCAACAGGAGGCGCAGGAACTGATCTCGCGGGCGCTAGCGGGGGCGCGCTAGTCTAGCAGGTTGCGCGCGCCGACCATGGCATCTTCAACCAGTTCACGCCGCTCGCTGGGGTGAGCTACGTGTTCTGATGGCGGTATTGTACGCGGCCCCTCTCAGTAAATACTCTTCAATTCCACGATCACCGTTTCGAGCGGCTTGTCGGCCAGGTTGTCTATCTTCTGTTTGGAGGGGCCGCTCCAACTGGCACTCCCGTCCTTGTGCTGCATGACCTCGGACTTTCCCTCGGGCGAGGTCTCGCGCAGGTTCTGCTCCGTGATGTAAACGACTATGCGGTTGAGGGTGTACTCGTGCATCGGCACGCTCTGCCGGGGACCCATTTTCAAGCGGAGAACCCGCACCTGGCTGTTCTCGAATACCAACGTGAAGTCTTTGGGATCGACCCGCAACGGGTCGAGAGCAGTACCCCCCGCCTTGCCAGGATATCCCGGCTTCTTGATTCCGATATCGACGATCATTGGCGTGGTGAATGCCGGGGTTTTCCAGACTCGCGGATCGAGCGCGGGCGGGATCTCCGAGTAGTGATAGCCGACGGCCGGGCTCCATTTGACCGTGCCCGCCTGCCACTTCAGGTCCTCCACGCTGCCGTCCAGGTAAGTGAGCTTTTCCCCGCCGGGATGTACGTAGACCATCACACGATTCAGCGGGTGGTTGTGCCAATTCTTGCCGCTGGCGGCTCCGGGAATAGTAATTCCGGGGTGCGGCGCATTGAGGATCACCTGGTCATTCTCGAAGTGAGAATCCAGGGAGTGAGGGTCGAGGGGCGGTTGTGAATTCTGGGCGGCCAGCGGAGCCCCCGCAAGAACAAGCGGAAGGCAAAGCGTGAATGCCCGTTTTGTCTGCAATACCTGCAATAAAAGGAGACGCATAGCTAGATTTTGACGCGGTACTGCCTACAAAAGCCAGCCCGTTTTTCCCGCACATCGTGCCGAAGGCGCCTGCCATACCGCGGTTGGATGTATAATCGACCCCGGGTCAGGACGGCTACACGGGAATCCTGGCCAGGTGACGTTTCGGCGGGCGTTATGCCCAGCCGGGATGCCAATAGGGAGAAACATCATGATACTTTCGATTCGAACCGGCGGCGCCGTGGTCTGCGCCCTGGCAATCTCCGTGGCGTATGCGCAAACCAGACCAGCGGATCTGGCCATTCCCCATCTGGAGAAGCGCGGCTTGGCCACTCAGATGATCGTCGACGGGAAGCCTTTCCTCGTTCTGGGCGCGGAACCGCCCACCAGCGGACCATCCAACCTGGAGTACCTGCGGTACATGATGACGGTGATGGCCACCACGCACCAGAACACCGGGGCGATTGCCGTGGCGTGGGCCTGGGTCGAGCCGGAGCAAGGCAAGTACAACTTCCGCATCGTGGATGCGGCCATCGAGGATGCCCGGCAGATCGGCCAGCGCATCGTCCTGGTGTGGTTCGGAAGCTGGAAAAACGGCCAATCCAACTGCGCGCCCGGGTGGGTGAAGGCCGACCAGGATCGCTTCCCGCGCGAGCAAGTGAAGGACGGCCAAACCGTCGAAGCCCTCTCCGCCTTGAACGAGAACAACTGGGAAGCGGATGCCCGCGTGTTTGCGGCAATGATGCGCCATATCCGCGAAGTGGACCGGACGCACCGCGTGATCCTGGTTCAAGTGGAGAATGAAATCGGAATTTTCGGCGACTCGCGGGACCACTCCGGTCTGGCCAACAAAGTATATGCGGCGCCCGTCCCAGCAGACCTTATGGATTACCTCCAGAAGCACAAGGATGAGTTGCATCCGGATCTCCGCAAAGTCTGGGAAGCGGCCGGCTTCAAAACCTCCGGGACGTGGGAAGAGGTATTCGGCAAGGGTCCGCAGGGGGACGAGATCTTCATGGCCTGGAGCTATGCGCGCTATATCAATCGCGTCGTGGAGGCCGGCAAGAAGGAACACCCGGTCCCGATGGTCGTGAATCAGTGGGGAACCATAGGCTGGGGGAGGGGTCCGCATGGCGAGGCGTTCGACCACGTGCAAGACATATGGAAAGCGGGCGCTCCGCAGGTGGACATGTACTGCCCCGATGCTTACATGGGGCGCCAGGGCGTGGCGAATCACATAGTCGATTTGACCACACGGTACACGCGCTCCGGCAAGCCGTTCTTCACTATCGAAGCCACGGACGGCGAAATTGGCGCCGCCCATGCCTTCTATGCCGTCGGCGCGCAGAGAGCGATCGGTTATTCCGGGATGGGTAACGACGGCTTGTTGCAATGGTTCACACAGACGGGGATCAATTTGCCGGCAGTGGTGTCTCCGCCGGGCATGGATTCGCCGGCACGGCTGGTGGGTTTTGGCGGGCCCGGCTCTACCGCGCCACTCCCGCCGATACCCCCCGAATACGAAGCGAAGGCGCTTTCGCAGGCGTTCTTGACTCTTTCCCAAGTCGCTCCTCAGATTCTGGAGCACCAGAGCAGCGGTACGATTGCCGCAGCCGTGTTGGACAAGGAGAAAACGGACGAACACGTGAAATTGGGGAACTACACCTTGAACGTGGGGTTCCCACGCCGCGGCGGCCGCGCGCAGACTCCCGTTCCCGACGTGATCGGCTACGGTCTATTCATGGCGGTCGGCCCGGATGAGTACCTGCTCGCGGGCAATAATGTCCTGATCCACGTTCACGCCGAACACGCCCGGGCCGCCGATTGCCGGTCTGGCTGAGCACGAAGCGGGCCGGTTCGACAACACCGGCAAGTGGGTGGCGACGCATTTGCTCCTGGGCGACGATTCCATGATTACAAACGAGCCCGCCGCGGACCAATCCGGCAGCGGCGTACGCCTGGCGTTCGGCGAACGCTCCATTCAGCGTGTGAAGTTGTACCGGTACCGATAAGCCCGGCGCTCCCTTGACCCGCGATCAACGTATTCTAAAAGAAATGGGTTGCGAATTCGTCGAGGATGGCGCCGGGCTGCCGCTGTGGCAGCGGTATGCGGACCAGTTCCCGGTTCGTGAGCGCCTGATCTATTTGAATCACGCGGCCGTAGCGCCGCTGTCGAAGCCCGCGGCGGATGCCATGAAGCACCTGGCGGACGATTGCCTCGCTTTCGGCGCCCTCCACTATGGCGAGTGGCTGGCCGCCTACGAGGGCCTGCGGGTGGCGGCAGCCAAACTGATTGGCGCTGACCGGTCGGAAATCGCCCTAGTCAAAAACACGTCGGAAGGTATCGCCACCGTAGCCATGGGGCTGGATTGGAAGCCGGGGGACCGGATGGTGGGGTTCCGGGAGGAGTTTCCGGCCAACTATTTCCCCTGGAAGCGATTGGAAGAAAAGGGCGTCGAGGTCAGATGGCTTTCCGTCGAGGACTCTCTGGACCGCATCGACCAAGCCGCTAAGGGCGCGCGCCTCCTGGCCATCAGTTTTGTGCAATTCCTGAGCGGACGGCGAGCACCTATTCAAGCAATCGGTGAGATTTGTCAACGTAACAGATGTATTTATTTGATAGATGCCATACAGGGGATGGGCGCATTTCCACTCGATGTGCGTGCCTGTCGGGTGGATGCGCTGGCAGCCGACGGTCACAAGTGGCTGTTGGGGCCGGAAGGGTGCGGTATCCTTTACATAAACCAAGCACTTCAAGACCGCATCGAGCCTGTGGAATTCGGCTGGACGAACGTGGCCCGCTACGACGATTACGCCTCCCGAGAGATGACTTTGAGGCCGGACGCCGGTCGATATGAATGTGGAACGCTAAATACCATTGGATGCTTTGGATTGATGGCTTCAATTGAATTTTTACTTGAAGTCGGCGTCGGAAAAATCGCCCCGATTGTCCAAAATCTCGGCGATCAGATTGCCACGGGCGTCCAAGCGCGTGGTTACGAACTGTTGGGAAATCGAACACCGGAAACGGGTGCAGGCATTGTGAGCTTCCGCAAGCCTCCGTTCGAGGCTTCGGAGACCGTACGGAAACTGCGCGCCTCCGGGATAATCACCGCGGCGCGAGCCGGGTGGGTGCGGACCTCGCCGCACTTTTACAATAGTCCTTCCGAAATCGACCGGCTGCTGGAAGCGCTGCCGTGATGGAGTGGTTGCGGAAGCACCCGGTAGCGGCTTTTCTGCCCCTTCAGGCGCTGCTCTGTTTCTGGAACCTCGGGCTGCTCTCGCCTTGGGGGGATGAGGCAATCACCCTCCTGGTGGTCCGGCTGCCGGTCCGGGAGATTCTGCGCGTTGCGTCGGGAGACGTTCATCCCCCGCTCTATTACCTGCTGGTGAATGCCTGGATGCGGCTGCCATTAGGCCTGGATGGGGCGGTGCAAGCCCGCGCGCTTTCGGTGCTTTTCGCGCTGGCGGCGACGGTGGCGGCCGACCGGCTGTGGGCCAGCCGCCTGGCAGAACGCGGCCGAATCTGGTTTCTGGCTCTGTGGACGCTTTCCCCTTGCCTGTTGTTGTACGCCCGCATGTGCCGCTCCTACAGCTTGCAACTGCTGGTGGCCACAGTCGCGGGTGCGTACATACTGCGTTTCGCGGCGAAGAGATCCTGGAAGACCGGCGCGGGTCTGGCGACCTCGCTTACAGCCGGATTGTATACGCATTATGTGCCGGGTCTGGCGATGTTGGCGACAGCCAATCTGGCGTTGCTGCGGAAGCGCCGCTTCCGCGACGCAATCGGCATGGATACACTGTTGGCGTTAGCTTATCTGCCGTGGATGGGGCGCCTGGCGGCGTCTTTGGGATCCTGGGGCACCCACACCGGGACCTACATGGTCACGGGCGCGATGCTCTCCGAGATTCCCGTAAAGCTCGCGTTTTGGGCCATGTCGTTCGCCATGGGCGAAGCCGTGCCGGATATGGTCCTGATGTTGGGAAGCGTGGTGTTGTTGCTGGCCGGGACGCTGGCGCTCTCTGGCGCCAGACGCGAGCGGGAACTGGTTTGGATCGCGGCGCCGGCGGCGTCGATCGGCTTTGTCGGGGTGGCGCGCTGGGTGTCGTATCCGTTCATTCCCGCGCGGATGCTCTTCGTCTTTCCATTTCTGCTGCTGCTGTTCGTTGCGGGAGCGACGGCTCACCGCCGCGCCGGCGCGCTGGCGGTAATCGCCATGCTGGCGCTGTCGGTTTCAGGCGTGTGGTGCTATTTCCACAAGACCGGCTTTCGGAATAAGCAGTATCCGCTGCCGATTCGGGAGATTGCGTCATACATTCGACAGAGTTCCACCGCCGCGGATTCCGCCATCCTGGTGGATTCCATCAACTCGGACCCAAATGCCATGGAGTACGCGCTGGGACCGTCGCGCCCATTTCTCAAAACCGACGATCCCGCGGCGGCGCTGGCGGTCGCGCGCCTGCTGGCAGACCGGAAGGTGCGGACCATCTGGTTTCTGCGAAACACCCACGATCTTTCGGAGGCCCAGCTCGATGAGCGGTTCGAGAAGCAGCTTGGCGCCGCAATGGCGGTGACGATACATCCCTACGAAGCGTTCACACCGCTGGAAATCTGGCTCATGCGCGCCATGAGGATACGCGGTCGGGCCGCCTGGTTTCACGAGTTGCTGGAGTTTCGGCGATAAGTCAACCCAACGCCTGCTCCAGATCCCCGATGATGTCCTCCACGGCTTCGATGCCCGCGGATAAGCGCACCAGGTTGTCGCGAATGCCCATGCGCTCGCGGTGCTTGGGCGAGATCTCGCGGTGCGAGCTCATCACCGGGTAGAGCATCATGCTGTGGACATCGCCCAGCGAGGTGGCGCGCACGATCAGCTTGAGCGAGTCCATGAAGCGGAAAACCTCGTTCCTGCCCGCGTCCCCGATCTCGAAGCTCACTATGCCGCCGTAGAGGTTGGCTGGAAAAAGGCGCCGAATGGCGGCGGAGTCGGGATGCGCGGGGTCGGCCGGAAAATACACCCGTTGCACCTTGGGGTGGGAACCGAGCCAGGAGGCCACACGGCACGCATTGGCGCACTGGCGTTCCATGCGCAGCGGAAAAGTCTTGATGCCGCGCATGGTCAGGTAGCTTTCAAACGGCCCCAGCACCGGACCGGCCACGCGGGCAAGCGCGCGCAGGGCCTCGAAGTGCTGCTGGTCCGAGACCACGATACCGCCCAGCACGTCGCCGTGGCCGGCCAGGTACTTGGTGACGCTGTGAACCGCGAAGCTGGCGCCCAGTTCGAGCGGACGCGCTAACAGCGGCGTGGCGAAGGTGTTGTCCACCACCAGGACGGCGCCGGCCTGGCGCGCGATTTCGGCGATCTTGTCGATCTCGGGTACGCGCAGCAGGGGGTTGGAAATGGTCTCGACCAGGATGCAGCCGGGCCTGGCTTCCTCCACCGCGGCGCGCAAGGCATCCAGATCCCACACGTCGGCGAACCGGACCGCCACGCCCGCGGGCTCGAGCACATTCATGAGCAAGCCGATGGTGGCGCCGTAGAGCGCATCGGCCGCCACCACCGATTTCCGCCGGTCGGCCAGCGCCGTGGCCACGGCCATCTGCACGGCTGCCATTCCCGAGGCGCAAGCCAGCGCGCCGTGGCCGCTTTCGAGCACGCTCATCAGCTCTTCCAGGGCCGCGTTCGTAGGGTTGTCGTAGCGCGCGTAACTGTAGCCCGGCTCCGTCCGTCCAAACACGCGGTCGAGCTGTTCCATGGAGTCGTAAAAGTAGCTCGCGGCGGTGTGAATCGGGGTGGTGACGGGAATCTGCGGGCCGGCCTTCTTGCGGTCGCCCGCGTGGACCGCTTGGGTTTCGATCTTCACTTCGATCTCCTCTTCCAGCGCACGCCGGACTTGGTGTCCTCGAGGATAATGCCCTGTTCCAGAAGCTGGTCGCGAACCTGGTCGGCGCGCGCGAAGTTCCTGGCTTTCCTAGCCGCGGCGCGCTCCGCGATACGCGACTCGACTTCCGCATCGGAGAGATCGCCGCTGTTGACGGTGGGCCTGAGCACATCGAACACGGAATCGAAGCGGCCGAGGAACTGGAGCGCCGGGGCGGCGTTGGCCGCGCGGAACTCGCCGGAGTCCATGGCGCTATTGGCGTCGCGCACATACTCGAAGACGGCGGCCAGGGCTTCGGCGGTGTTGAGGTCGTCGTTGAGGCTGTCGGTAAATGCCTGCGAAGCCTGCGCGGTGCGGGCCAGCAACGGCTCGTTGACGCCCGCTGGATACTGGTCGGTTTCCAGACGCAGCTTGAAATTGCGCAGGCGGTCGATGGCCAGAGCGGACGATTTAATCCCCTCGAAGGTGAAGTTGAGCGACTTGCGGTATGGCACCGAAGCCAGTAGGTAGCGTATGGCTTCCGGCTGGCACCCGCGGTCGAGCAGATCGCGGAGGGTGTAGTAGTTGCCCAGCGACTTGGACATCTTCTGGCCCTCCACCATGAGGAACTCGACGTGCAGCCAGAAGCGCGCGAAGGGTTTGCCGGTCAGCGATTCCGATTGCGCAATCTCGTTTTCGTGGTGCGGGAAGATCAGGTCCACGCCGCCGGCGTGAATATCCAGCGTCTCGCCCAGGTACTTGATGGCCATCACCGAGCATTCGATGTGCCAGCCGGGGCGCCCCGGGCCGATGGCGGCGGGCCAGAACGGCTCGCCTTCCTTGGGCGCTTTCCACAGCGCGAAATCTCGGGCGTCGGTCTTTTCGTATTCGTCCACGTCGACCCGGGCGCCCGCAATATTGCCGCTGAAATCGTTGTGCGAGAGCTTGCCGTATTCGGGAAACGTGGAAATCCGGAAGTACACCGAACCGTCGCTGGTGTAGGTGTGGTTCCCGGCGCCCAGGCGCTCGATCGCCGCGACCATGTCGTCGATGTGCGCTGTGGCGGGGACCAGGCGCTCGGCGCGCTCCAGGCGCAGCGTGGCGCAGTCCTCCAAAAAAGCCTTGATATAGATTTCGGTGTATTCCCCCAGCGTCTTGTGCTGCGCAACGGCATTGCGGATGATCTTGTCATCCACGTCCGTGATGTTCATGACGTGGTCGAGGCGGAATCCGCTGGCACGCAGCCATTTGCGCAGGATGTCGAGAAACGTGAAAGTGCGGAAGTTGCCGACGTGGGCGTAATCGTAGACCGTGGGGCCGCAGGTATACATGCGGACGGTGTTGTCGCGCGCCGGTAAGAACTCCTCCACCCGCTGAGACAACGTGTTGTAGAAGCGCAACGCCATAATGAGGGGGAAGTTTCATCGTACCAGAGGCGGCGGAGGGGCGCTGCCCCTGCCCCAGTTCCAGGTGCGCGACCTGAGAGGTGCGTCTGACGAGTTTTCTTTTTTTGTTCCATAATTCTGAGCGTATATATACGTGCAGAGGATACGCTCGGAATGGAGTGATGCTGGTCGGGCGCCGGGGCTTCGTACTGCAGCAGTTCGGTCAGGGCCGCTGACCCGGCTTGGCGCAGCGCTGTTCGCATGGCGGTTTCCACCGCCTCCAGGTCGGCATGTCCGCGGTTGCGCCCTGTGTGCGCAGTGTCATCAAGGACAGTTTCCCGCCGATGTGGCGATGGGGCCGAGTGGATCTGGAATCTGGCCGAACAACATTTCCCGGGCGCGATCCAGATTGTCGATCTCTATCGCGCGCGCCAGCATCTATGGGAAGTGGCTCGCATGCTGCATCCCAACCATGCCGGCAAGCAAAAGGCGTGGATGAAGGTCCACCCAAAGCGCCTGCTCGACAAGGGAAAAATCGAACAACTGGTGGAGGCGCTTCGCGCCATCCCCTCCACCAATCTCGAAGTGACCGAGAAACTGCGCACCGAGACAGCTTACTTCGAGAGGAATGCGAAGCG
>JBEKTU010000097.1:0-19197 GCA_049515735.1 Bryobacteraceae bacterium | reverse complement strand
AAGAGAATTCGCGGGCGATGCAGCAGCGTGCACATCAGTGCCAGCTTCTGTTTCATGCCGCCCGAAAGCTGCCCGCCTTGCCGGTTTCGGAACGGCTCCATGCGGGTCATGCGCAACAGTTGGGCGGTGAGTGTCTCCCGCTGGGCGCCGGTGACGCCGAACAGGTCCGCGTAGAAATTCATGTTTTCCTGCACGGTCAGATCGCCGTACAGTCCGAAACGCTGCGCCATGTATCCGATCTGGTCCTTGACCGCGCGCGATTCGCGCAGCACATCGTAGCCCGCCACGCGCGCGCTGCCCTCGGTCGGATCGATCAGCCCGCAGAGCATGCGCAGAGTGGTGGTCTTCCCCGCCCCGTCCGGCCCCACCAGCCCGAAGATCTCGCCCTCCGCCACCGTGAGGTTGAGCCGGTCGACGGCCGTCAGCGCGCCGAAGCGCCGGGTCAGGTCGCGCGTCTCGATGATCGGCTCCATCCCTCAGTCCAGAACGATCTCCGCGTCCGCCGGCATGTTCGACTTCAGCTCGCGCCGCGGATTGTCCATCTCGATCTTGATGCGGTAGACCAGCTTCACGCGCTCCTGCTCTGTCTGGATCTGCTTGGGAGTGAACTCCGCCTCCGAGGAGATAAACGTCACGCGCCCCGGATAAACCTTCCCCGGATACGAATCGGTGGTCACCTTGGCCATGGCGCCGAGCTTTACCTTTCCCAGGTCGGTCTCGTTGACGTACCCGCGCAGCCAGGGATGGTCGATGTCCCCCACCGTCACCACCGTGGTTCCCGGCGCCAGCACCTCGCCCACGTCCGCCGCTTTCACCAGCACCACGCCGTCCACCGGCGAGATGGCGATGGTGTCGGCAAGCTGCGAATCGATCAGCGCGAGGCTCGCCCTGGCGCGCGCAATCTCCGCTCGCCGCGTGGCCAGATCCTGTTCGCGCCGCTTCATTTCGAGCGCGTTCGCCTCCGCCATCTTTACCGCGGCGCGCGTCCGCTCCACCTGCCCCTCCTGCGCTTTGATCACCTCCACGCGCGGCCCGGCCAGCACCAGCGCTTCGCGCTCCGTGGCCGATTTCAGCGCGGCCTCGGCGCTCTCCCAGCGGTTGCGGTACTGGTCGAACTGCGCCGTGGAAATGTCGTCGTTCTTGTACAACGTCTGGGAACGGTCCCAATCCCGCTTGGCGCGGTCGAGTTCCGATTGCGCCGAGTCCACCGCGGCTCGGGCGTCGAGCTTTTCCTGCGGTCGCGCGCCGTTGTTCAGTTCCGCCAGCCGCGCCTCGTTGGACGCCAGGTCGGCCTGCCGCTGCTCGATGTCGGCCGCCAGGTTGGCCTTCTCCCACTCGAGCGACGTCTCCGACTGCGCCAGTTGCGTCTGGGCCGATTCGAGCCCCGCGGCCTCACGCTCGCGCTCCGCCATCAATTGGTCGCGGTCGAGCCGCGCGATAACTTGCGCCTTCTTGACGCCGTCGCCTTCATCCACCGTGCGCTCGATCAGTCGCCCGGCGGTCTTGAACGCGATGTTGACTTCCGTCAACTCGATGTTTCCGGAGACCACGATGCGGCCAGTCGCGTTACTACCCATCCCGCGGTACACGTACACTGCCGCCACCCCTGCCGCCGCCAGCACTATGAGAACCACAATGATTCGCTTCATCACTGCACCATGCTCCTGACCTTGCCCGTCGCCTGCGCCAGATCGATCCGCGCCACGTTGTAGTTGTACAGCGCCTCCGTCTGGTTATCGCGCGCGCGCTCGAGGCGCGTTTGCGCGTCGGTCACTTCCACGCCGATGGCCACTCCCGCGTCGTACCGCCGCCGCGCCTGCGTCAGCTCATTGTCGGCCAACTCCAGCCCTTCCTTCGCTACTTGCACCTGCTGCTCCGCCGATTCCAAGCCGTCCAGCGCCAGCCGCACATCCAGCTCGATCTGCTCCTTCAAATCGTTGGTCCGCACCTTCTCGGAGCGATATTGCGACGCCGATTCCGCGCGCCGCGCGTCGCGCCGGCCCCCATCGAATACCGGCACCCGCAGCGAGACGCCATACGTGCGCGTCGGCAGCGCGCTGTCGAAGCCCGTGCCGATGGAGCCGTAATCGCCGAATGCCTCGACCGATGGCAGCCGCTCCATTTTGGTGGCGCTGGCCGCCATGCGCGCGTTGGCTTCCCGCTCCTGCTGCGCCCTGAGGTCAGGCCGCTCCTTCAGCGCCTGCGCCTTGGCCTGCTCGATGGTGACGGCGTCCACCGGAACGTATGCCAGTTTGTCGGTCAATTCCAATTCGGTATCGAGCCGCAGCCCCATGACGCGCATGAGTTGCAACCGCGCGCTGGTCCGCTGGTTTCCGGCCACCAGCAGCCGCTGGCGGTCGTTGGCAAGCTGCACTTTCGCGCGCGTAATCTCGATGCCGGTTCCCGTGCCCGCCGCCTTCTGGTTCTCCGCCTGCTTCAACACCGCCTCGGCCAGCGTCACGTCGGATTGCGCGCTTTCCACGTCGGCATCCGCGCGGACCGCTGCCAGGTAGGCCCGTGCCACCTGCGCCGCCACCTGCTCCTCCGTGCTGTCGACGTCCGAGCGGGCCGACGAAACCCCCACCTTGGACGCCTGGAAGCGCCTAATCGAGCTGAAGTCGAACACGCTCTGGGTAACCGTGGCGCGCGCGTCCATGGTGGTGAAGGGGCCGACGAAGGTGGGGAACTGGAAGTTCGGAATAGGCACCACGATCTTGATCCCCATGGCCGCCAGGCTTTCCGTCTGGCTTCGTTCGGTCATCGAAGCTTCGAGATCCGGCAGCAGCGCCGCGCGCGCCTGCGCCGACCGCGATTGCGCCTGTTTCAGCGCCTCTCCCGAAAGCTGGATGCTGGTGTTGCCCTCGGGCGACACCGCCACTTCCACCGCGCGCTTCAAGCTCAACTGGATCGGCCCCGCCGCCCAAGCCACCACCGCGAAGAAAATCCACGCCAGTCTCATCTACTTCTCCTCGCTTCCCGCCGCTCGCGCAACCGGTGCCCGGAACCCAGCTCCCAAAAACGCCACCAGCCGCTGAACCACTCCCCGCGCATCCAGCGTGGCGTTCGGCGGCCCGAACAGCGCATGCGCCATGCTCCCAATCATGAAGTGGATTCGCCAGAGCAGTTCTTCGCCTGGCAGGTCCGGCAAAGCCCGGTGAAACGCCTCCATGAAACGGGTCACCGTGGGCTGAAAATGCCGTTCCACGATCATGGGCATCAGGCCCTCGCCATGCATCCGCCCCATCAGCCTGACGAACTTCGGGCTTCGATCCGCCACCGAGAAGGTCGGCGCGAGAAACGCCTCCAGCACCTTTTCCACGGCCAGCGGCCCCGGCCCGGCTTCCGCCTCATACCGGTCCAGGAGCGCCAGCCGCTCTGCGTTCACCGGCGCCGCCTTCCGCATAACCACTTCATCCAGAAGCTCTTGTTTGGACCCGTAGTGGTAATGGATAGCCGCCAGATTGACCCCGGCATCGGCGATGATGTGCCGCAGCGACGTAGCGGCATACCCCTGATCGCCGAACAACCGTTCCGCCGTGTCCAAGATCTTTTGCTTTGTTTCGGTCATTCGATTAATTCAATCAAACAATTGTATTATACGAATGATTTGAAAATTGTCAAGCCCAAAAAAAGGGCAACGATATACTCGACTGATCCAAACAGCGTGATGGACGACCACGTATACTGTCGTTGTGGTTGTCAGTAGGGCTTTCACCGTCGTGGAACTGGTGTGGTTTTTGGGCTGGGGTTCTGGCCTTGCTGCGGTTTCCCATCGCATCCTTCCGACTCAATCGGCTGTTTGCTCCTGCTGGGGATCGCACTCGGGGTGGTTTCGCCTCGATGACCTGTTGGGAATCTGGTGCTTGGACTAGGCAGTCTATTAACGCCCAAAAAGGAGACTCTCTGGCATAATGGACACGGGAAAAGCTGAGAAGCAAATGAAGAAGGCCACGGAGCACTGCGATCCGGAGGATTGGGAAGATTTTGAAGCCGCGGCAAACAGGCCGCTGGAACAGCACATCCGCAATTCGTTCATTCACACCTACAAACCTGTGCTGGATGACGCCGAATATCGTTCCTTCGACACCATGGCGGAATACCGGGAGTGGTGCGAACAGAACGTGCCGGATTGGTTAGGTTATGGCCGGGTTTGAATATAGGAACGCGGAGGATGTCCGCGATGCTTTCAAACGACACGGCGTGAAGTACCTGTTCTTTGGAAAGTCCGGCGCGATTCTGCTCGGGTTTTCGGACACTACCCAAGATGTCGATGTGTTTGTGGAGAAGCACGCCGCCAACTGCGAACAACTTGCAATCGCTCTATCCGATCTCGGATTCCGTCTCACCGAAGAGCAAACGCAGGAGATTCGCCGGGGAAAGGATTTCATTCAACTTAGAAACGGGCCGTTCGACCTGGACTTAGTGTTTGCTCCCGATGGAATCGAGAGGTTTGAGGACGCGTGGATGCGACACGTGGAGCCTCACGGCTTTCCTGTTGCTCATATTGACGACATTGTGGCAAGCAAGGAAGCTGCGAATCGGCGCAAAGATAGAGAGTCGCTGCCACGCTTGTTGTCCTTCCGAGCGTGGCTGAAGAAGGAAGGAAAGCTATAAGGCGACTGGGCATCCACACCTCGACCGCCGCGTCTCTCGAAAACGCCGCGCTGCATGCGGCGGAGTTGGGCGCCAATACCTTCCAGATCTTCTCATCCAGCCCGCGCATGTGGCGCGCGCGACCGCCCAACCCCGGCCAAATCAAGCTTCTGAAGGCCGCGCGCGAGCGGTTTGACCTCAACCCGCTGGTAATCCACGTCAGCTACCTGGTCAACCTCGCCTCCGCCGACCCCGTGATCCGCGCCAAATCCATCGCGGCGTTCCGTGGAGAATTGGAGCGGGCAGCCGCTATCGGCGCCGAGTACCTGGTCCTGCACCCGGGCAGTCACAAAGAGCGCTCCGTGGAGGAAGGCATCGCGGATTTCGTCGCCGCGCTGCGCGACGCCGCCGCTGGCTTCCAGCCCCGCGGCCTCACCGTGCTGCTCGAAAACACCGCTGGCGCCGGCTCCCACCTGGGTAGCCGCTTCGAGGAACTGGCATCCATCCGCGAACGCGCCGGCGAAGTCACCGATCTCCCTATCGGCTATTGCCTGGACACCTGCCATCTGCTGGCCGCCGGCTTCGACATCACCACTCCAGCCGGCCTACGCGCCACCGTACGCAGCGCCGAAAGCCTGCTCGGTTTGGACAACGTGCGCGTGTTTCACGTCAACGATTCCAAGACTCCGCTCGGCTCGCGCGTCGATCGCCACGGCCACATCGGCGAAGGCCACATCCCGCTGGCCGCCTTCCGCCGCATTCTGAAGCATCCCAAGCTGCGCGGGAAGCCGTTCATTCTGGAGACGCCCATCGACGAGCCGGGTGACGACCGGCGCAACCTCGACACGCTGAAGCGGCTGGTGCTGGTAGGATGGAAATCTACCCCGCACTATGCCCGAAAAGCCCTACGACCATAACCGGATCGAACTGAAGTGGCACGCGCGTTGGGAAAACGCCGATTTCTACAAGGCCGAGGAGAACTCCGCCAAGCCGAAATTCTACGTGCTCGAAATGCTGCCCTATCCCAGCGGCACGCTGCACATCGGGCATATCCGCAACTACTCCATCGGCGACGCGCTGGCCCGCTACAAGTGGATGCGCGGCTACAATGTGCTGCATCCCATGGGCTGGGACGCTTTCGGACTTCCCGCGGAAAACGCCGCCATTGCCAATAAGCGCCCTCCGCGCGAATGGACGCTCGAAAACATTGCGGCCATGAAGAAGACCCATCGCCGCTTCGCCTTCAGCTACGATTGGGATCGAGAAATCTCCACCTGCGAACCCGAATACTACCGCTGGAACCAGTGGTTCTTCCTCAAAATGCTGGAGCGCGGGCTGGCATACCGCAAGAAAGCGCTGGTCAACTGGTGTCCCCAGTGCGCCACCGTGCTGGCCAACGAGCAGGTGGTGGACGGCTGCTGCTGGCGGCATGAAGAGACGCCCGTCGAGCAGCGCGCGCTGGAGCAGTGGTTTCTCAGGATCACGAATTACGCCGACCAACTTCTGGACGACATTGCCCAACTGGAAGGCGGCTGGCCGGAGCGCGTCCTCACCATGCAGCGCAACTGGATCGGACGCTCTTACGGCGCCGAGGCCGATTTCAAACTGGCCGGGACCGGCGAGCCCATCCGCGTCTTTACCACGCGTGTCGACACCATCTACGGCGCCACCTGCGTGATCCTCGCGCCCGAGCACCCGCTCAACGAGACGCTGCTCGACGCCGAAGGAAAGGCTCGCGCTAAGGGCATGGTGGACGCGCGCGGGGGCCGCGATCCCGGCGATATCGAAAAGGAGGGCTTCGCCACGGGGCATTTCGCCATCAACCCGTACAGCGGAGAGCAGGTCCCCGTATGGATCGGCAATTTCGTGCTGATGGGCTACGGCACCGGCGCCATCATGGCCGTGCCCGCGCACGACGAGCGCGACTTCGAATTCTGCCGCAAGTACGGTATTCTCATCCGCCCCGTGATCCGCCCGGTGGATGGCGCGCTCGCCGTGGAACCCGGCATGACGCAGGCCTTCGTCGAAGATGGCATTGTCGAGAACTCCGGCGAATGGTCGGGCCTTGCGAGCGAGGAAGCGCGCCGCAGGATGAGCGCCCACGCGGAGCGGCACGGCTTCGGCCAAGCGGCCGTCACTTACCGCATCAAAGATTGGGGCATCTCGCGCCAGCGCTACTGGGGCACTCCTATCCCGGTCGTTCACTGCCCGGCGTGCGGCGTCGTGCCGGTTCCGGAAGGCCAGCTTCCCGTGCTGCTGCCGAACCGCATCGAGATCACCGGCGCGGGCCGTTCGCCCCTTGAAAACGTGTCGGAGTTCGTCGACGTGGCATGTCCCAAGTGCGGCGGCGCAGCCCGGCGCGAGACCGATACCATGGACACCTTCATCGATTCGTCCTGGTATTTCTACCGTTACTGCGATGCCCACAACAGCGCCATGCCGTTCGACCCCGCCAAGATCGCTTACTGGTTTGAGATCGACCAATACATCGGCGGCGTGGAGCACGCCATCCTGCACCTCATCTACTCGCGTTTCTTCACCAAGATGATGCGCGATATCGGGCTGATCCAAAACAGCGAACCCGCGCGGCGCCTGTTCACGCAAGGCATGGTGATCGCCGAGGGCGCCAAGATGTCGAAATCCAAAGGCAACGTGGTGGGCGCGGACCTGCTGGCCGAGAAACTCGGCACCGACACTTCGCGGATGTTCGTCCTGTTCGCCGCGCCTCCGGAAAAGGAAGTCGATTGGCGCGCTGAAGGCGCCGAGGGCCTTTACCGCTTCCTGGGCCGCGTCTACCGCTTCGCCACCCGAAACGTGGGGCAGGGCCCCGACCTGCCCACCAACTCTGACAAGAAGGTCCTGCGCAAGTTGCACCAAACTCTAAAGAAAATCACTGAAGACTTCGAGACCCGCTGGCACTTCAACACGTGCATCGCCTCCATCATGGAGCTGGTCAACATCCTTTACGTTGAGGAGCCCAACATTTCAGCCGCGCCGATGGCCGAGATCCTGGAGAAGCTGGCCCTGATGCTGGCGCCCTTCGCGCCTTACCTCTCGCAGGAGATTTGGGAGGAGTTGGGGAATGAAGGGGCGGTCTTTCGCCAGCCCTGGCCGGCGTTCGACCCCGAGCTTGCCAAGGAGGATCTGGCCGAAATCGTGGTGCAAGTGAACGGCAAGCTGCGCGGCCGCATTCACGTCCCCTTCGGGACGCCGAAGGAAGAGCTGGAAACCCTCGCCGTGGCTGATGAAAAGGTGCAGCCATACCTCGCCGGCAAGCAGGTAGTCAAATTGATTACCGTGCCGGATAAGCTGGTGAACGTGGTGGTGAAGTAAATCATGGGCGTCGCGCGTGATCACGACGCGACTCTCCCTAGCCGCACCACTGTCTCCAGATGAAACGTCTGCGGAAACAGATCCACCAGCGTCATCCGCTCCACGCGATACCCGGACGCCGTCAGCCCCGCCAGGTCGCGCGCCAGGGTCGCCGGATCGCACGAGACAATCGTCACCTGGCGCGGACGCAACTCGGCCAATCGCCGCACCACGGCTTTGCCAAGCCCGGCGCGCGGCGGATCGAGCAGCACAAGATCCGGCGCGCGCTCCAGTTTCTGTAGATACTCTTCTGCGGTCTGTCGCTGCGCCCACAAATTCGCCAGCCCCGCGCGCTCCGCGTTGAACTCCAGATCCCGCACCGCGCCCGAGCCTGACTCCACCGCCGTCACCTCTTTGAAACCTCGCGCCAGCTCCAGCGAAAACAGTCCCACCCCCGCGTATAAATCGAGCGCCGTCTCCCCTTCCGCGCCTTCCAGCGCCAGTTCCACCGACTTTTCCAGCAGGAATCGGTTCACCTGGAAGAACGAATTGCGGCTCACCCGGAACCGTCCCTGGTAATCCAGCGCGCCCTCCACCAGCCCCGGAATCTCCTCCGCGCACCAGTCGAAGAACCGCCTGGCAACCGGTTGGCCCGTGTCGAGCACGTTCAACTGCACCTGCCGCTCGTCGGTGAAGATCTCGATTGATCGCACGAACCTCGGCCACCGCGGATCGCGCACCATCCCGGCCAGCGCGTGGATCGCCTCGTTGATCTTGGGCGAAGCGATGGGACAATGGCCCGTCTCGCACAAGCTGTGCGAACCGGCCTCGCGATACCCCAAGCGGGGTGCCCCCTGGGCCCCATCGATGTGAAGCTGCACGCGGTTGCGATAACCCCACGGCTCGGCGGCGGCCATCGCAATCTGCTCGGGCGGCGGGATCTTCCCCAGCCGCCGCAACTGGTCCGCCAGGATGGCGCGCTTGGCGGCGAGTTGGTATTCGTACGGCGCATGCTGGTAATGGCAACCGCCGCAGCGGCCAAAGACCGGGCATGGCGCAGCCACGCGTTCCGCCGCCGGCTCCAGCACTTCCAGGGTGTGCGCCCGCACCAGCCCCGGCTGCTCGCGCCACGTCTGAACGCGAATGCGCTCGCCCGGCAGAACGAAGGGCGCAAACACCACCCGCCCCTCCACGCGAGCCAGACCATCACCGCCGTAGACCAACTTTTCCACGGTCGCTTCAAAATTGCTTACGATAGGATTTACTCCCATTCCCTTACCATGAAAACACGAGTCTTTTCCGGCATGCAGCCGTCCGGAAATCTGCACATCGGAAACTATCTGGGGGCGCTCAAGAACTGGGTGCGAATCCAGCACGACTACGAGTGCATTTTCTGCATCGTCGACCTGCACGCCGTCACGCTGTACCAGGACCCCGCCGAGCTTCGCGCCAAAATCAGGGAGATCGCCGCGCTCTACCTGGCAGCGGGCATCGATCCCAAGGTCTGCTCCATCATGGTGCAGTCCTGGGTCCCGGCGCACGCCGAGCTGGCTTGGATGCTCACCTGCGTCACGCCGGTTGGCTGGCTGGAGCGCATGACGCAATACAAGGCCAAGGCCGCCAAACAGGAATCGGTGGGCGACGGCCTGCTGCAATACCCCGTCCTGATGGCCGCCGACATCCTGCTCTATCATGCCGGCATCGTTCCCGTCGGCGAGGACCAGTCGCAGCACGTCGAACTCACCCGCGACATCGCCCAGCGCTTCAACTCGCTCTACGGCGAAACCTTCGTGGTCCCCGGAACCAGCCTGCCCGCGGTGGGCGCTCGCATCATGGGGCTGAACGACCCCACCCAAAAAATGAGCAAGTCGGAAACCGCGGCCAACCATGCCGTGGCGCTGCTCGACCCGCCCGACAAGATTCGCAAGATCATCATGCGCGCCACTACCGACTCCAAGCCGGCCGTGGAATACGAAACCGCCGGCCCCGGCATCCTCAACCTGCTGGCCATCTACCAGGCCTTTTCCGGCGCCGCGGACGACTACATGAAGCAGCGCTTCAATGGCATGCGCTACGGCGACTTGAAGAAGCAGGTGGCCGATATGGTGATCTCGCACCTCGAGCCGTTCCAGCAACGCTGCCAACAGATCGTTTCCGATCCCGGTTACCTCGCCGGCGTTCTGCGCGAGGGCGCCGAACGCGTGGCCCCCATCGCCAACAGCACCGTCCGCCTGGTGAAAGAGCGCATGGGCCTCTACACGTAGCCACACCGGCCGCCTATATGTGGAACTCCAGGATGTCTTCATCCTGGACCACGTGCTGCCGTTCCACCATCAGGCCGTCGTGCTCTCCGGTCGGGCGATATAGCCGCGCGAATTTGAGGTGTTCGGCGAAATCTTTGTGGACGTGGCGTGCAGCGTCCAGCACCGTCGCCCCGCGCTTCAAAACATAAGGTGCCGAAAGGTTCGCTTTTCGCCCGGGAACTTTGGTGTAGACCCGCACTAACTCCAGCAGGTCGAAGACCGCGCGGGTGAAGCCGTCCAGGCCGTGGCCCGCCGCGGCCGAGACGCCCACGCAAGCGTAGCGTCCCTGGTAGAGGTCCGCGAGCGCCGCGAAGTTGCCCTCCCCGCCCGGTTGGTCGATCTTGTTGCCAATCAGCAGGCCCGGCAACGGGAGACGCCAGTCGCGAAGGCTGCTTTCGATTAACTCCATCTCCTCCAGGCTGTCGGCATCGTTCACGTCCACCACCAGCACGCTGGCGTTGGCATTGCGGATCACCTGCGGCAACCACGGTTCGGTGAAGTCCGCGGAGATGGGCGGCAGATCCACAAGCTGGATCTGGACGTTCTCGAAGGCCATCATGCCGGGCATGGGCAGCCGCGTGGTAAAGGGATACTCGGCCACCTCCGGCAGCGCATGGGTGAGCGCGCGCACCAGGCTCGACTTGCCGGAGTTGGCCGGCCCCACAAGCGCCACCTGGCCGGCGCCTTCGCGCGTCACGAAATAGAATGGCAGCGCGTGGCTGGCGCCCTTCTTCTGCGATTCCTTGCGCGCCTGGGAAAGCCGCCGCTTGATGTCGGCCTGCATCTTCTCCGTGCCCTTGTGCTTGGGCAGGGTGGCGTACATTCTCTCGAGAGCGGCGATCTTTTCGGCGACCGTCTGCGCCGACCGGTACTCTTCCTCCGCCGCCAGGTATTCCGGGCTGAGGTTGGCGGGCATGGCAGTCCTGGGCAGTAGAATATCACCCGGCACTACCGGATAGACACCGGGCGTGAAAGGGCTTATAGTGGCAGATTCAGACAAAAGGACGTAATTCCCGTGAAACTCCGTTATTGCTGGTTGTTGGCCGCTGTCGCGCTCTTCTCCGGATGCGGCAAGGAAGAGCGCATGGAGGCCGTCAGGTTCTCGAAGACTCTCCAACAGAAGAGCGCCGATTTCGCCAAAGCCAATGCCATGGAGACAGACTTCTTGGCGAGCGCCCGCTCCTGGTGCCAGTCCATCATGGAGAACGGCGCCGGCCGCGGCGACCAATTGAATCAGAATGCGGCTGTGGCCAAAGACCTGGCCAAATCCGCGGCGTTCATCAGCACGCAAGTGGGCGCGGTGCGCCAGGCGGTTTACGATGAGCCGGTCAAGGAAGAGTACCCGCAGAGTATTCGCCTCAGCCTGATCACTTCGCTTACCAAGCGCCAGCGGTCTCTACAGGATCTGCGGGCGCTGCTGGACGATTCCGCCCCCAGTTTCCTGGAACTGAAGCTGAGCCCGGACTATAAGGGAGACTCCTATCCGGGCGGCATCCCCAAACTGAATGCGGCGTTGGAGGCATACAAGAACCCGGAGGACGTTGTGGCAGCGGCGATCGCGTCCCTGAAAACGAAATACAACATCCAGGACGCCGACCTCGCCAAGTAGTGGTGGCGCCAACGAATCGCCTTTCTACGCCTTGGCCAGTGCAGCATTGTCCGTAGCATCGGTTCCAGTAGAGAGCGCGAATGCCCCACCCGGAACACCACCATGAAGTGTTGTTGACCTCGTAGCGCAATTATCATATATTAGGCAGACGTAGTGGGAGTTGAATGAACCGCCTGGGTAGGCTTTTTCAGCCGGCTGCGCACGTGAGCACGCTCCCCGCCGAGCAGGTCCGGCAACTCTACCCCAAATTCCGCTGGCGGATTCTCGAATCCACCTTCATCGGCTACGCAACTTTCTACTTTGTACGCAACAACTTGCCGGTGGTGTCCAAGGAGATGGGCCAAGCTCTCGGCTACAGCAAGGGCCAGATCGGCGACATGCTGGCCATGACCGCCATCTCTTACGGCATTGGAAAGTTCGTCCTGGGGGCTTGGTCGGACCGCAGCAATCCCCGTTATTTCATGCCCGCCGGGTTGCTGTTGACGGCGCTGTGCAACTTTCTCTTCGGTGCCGCCAGCACCTATTCCGTGCACCTCACGCTGTGGACCCTGAACGGCCTGGCACAGGGCATGGGGTGGGCGCCGTGCGGGCGCTCCCTGGGGCATTGGTACAGCGTGCGCGAGCGCGGAACGGTATTCGCCTTCTGGAACCTCGCCGTCAATGTCGGCGGCGGCTTGACCGGCCTCATCGCCGCCTACAGCACGGCGTGGATGGGGTGGAGGTCGGCCTTTTATGTTCCCGGGGTCCTGGCCGTGCTGTGCGCCGTTTACCTGGTCGTGAGGCTCCGGGACACCCCGCAATCCGTCGGTCTCCCGCCCATCGAAGAGTACCGCAACGAATACCCCGAACAGGGGGGGCGCGACCGCGAAGCGGAACTGGGCACGCGCGAGCTGGTGGTCACCTACATCCTCCGCAACCGTTACCTCTGGCTGTTCGCGGCCGCGAATTTCTTTGTGTACCTCACTCGTTACAGCATGCTCGATTGGGGTCCCACGTATCTGAAGGAAGTCAAGCACGCCAGCCTCGAACAGGGTGGATTCAGCACCGCCATCTACGAGTTGGGCGGCATGTTCAGCACCGTCCTGATGGGCTGGCTGTCCGACAAAGCCGGGGGACGCCGGGGCATGATCAGCCTGCTTTGCATGGTTCCCGTTTTTCTGGCGTTCGGCGGCCTTCTGTATGCGCCGCCGGGAATGCTGTGGCTCGACCTGGCGCTCTTCGGGATTGTCGGGTTTTTCATTTATCCCCCGGTCATGCTGCTGCCGGTCATGGGCCTCGATTTCACTTCCAAAAAAGCCATCGGCACGGCCGCGGGATTCATCGGACTGTTTGGCTATCTCGGCCGCACGGCGCAGGGCAAGGGTATCGGCACCCTCGCCGAACGCTACGGATGGAATGCCGCATTCTATGGTATTCTGGCTTCAACGCTGGTGGGGATGCTATTGCTTTCCTGGACGTGGAAGCTGAAACCGAGGGCTGCTCGAACGCGGCAGCTCGACGCCGAAGTTGCGGCGACTCCCAAGGGAGGCGCAGCATGATCTTCACCACACGCAACCAGCGCGCGCCAGCGCCGCTGTTACACACCGGTAACGGCGCTGTAAACATGCGCACACATTCAACTGAGACAATTTTTCCTTTGAGAGGAGAAGGAGAGGTTAGACGATGAACAAATTCTCGAAAATCACGCTGTTAATGGGGTGTTTTCTGATCGCAGGTTTGCTGTACGGGCAGTTCGACACCGCCGAGGTTCTGGGCACGGTGCGCGATTCCACGGGGGGAACCATCCCCAAAGCCGACGTCACGCTCACCAACCTGGACACCGGGATTCAAGCCAAAACCAGTACTGATGACAATGGCAACTACGACTTCTTCAACGTCAGGGCGGGCCGTTACTCGATTGTCGTCGAGCACCCCGGCTTCTCCAGGGCCACTGCCACGGACGTGGCGGTCAACGTAAACGCCCGCCAGCGCGTGGATCTCGCGATGCCAGTGGGCGCCGTCACCGAAACCGTCGAGGTGACCGGAGCAGCCGCGCCGCTGGAAACCGATTCGAGCGAACACGGCCAGGTGGTCAGCACCGCGGCGGTCGCGGAACTTCCACTCAATGGCCGCAACTATGCGGACCTGGCGCTCCTATCCGCGAACACCGTTAAGTCTCCCATCTCGGCCAGTTTCTCGGCCAGCGGCACGCCGCGGGAAGGCGCTTTCAACGTGAACGGCATGCGCAGCACCTACAACAGTTTTCTGCTGGACGGCTTGGATAATAATGCCTATGGGACCAGCAACCAGGGCTATTCCGCCCAGTTGGTACAGTTGTCGCCGGACGCGCTGGCCGAATTCAAAGTGATCACCAGCAACTACAGCGCCGAATACGGGCGCGTGGGCGGCGCGGTGGTCAGCGCCGTCATGAAATCCGGAGCCAACAGCTTCCACGGCTCGGCCTACGAGTACATCCGCAACACCGATCTGAACGCCACCGGCTTCCTGTTCAGTCCCGCCGTCTTCGTGAAGCCCACCTTGCAGCGCAACCAGTTCGGGGCCACCATCGGCGGCCCGATCGTCAAGAACAAGCTGTTCTTCTTCGCGGATTATGAGGGCTTCCGCCAGTTGCAGCGCTATCTCAATTTCGACTCCATCCCCAGCATGACGGATCGCCAGGGTATCCTCCCCGTGTCGGTCGTCGACCCGCTGACCGGCGTGGTTTATCCCGCCAACACGCAGATCCCCGTCGCGCAGTTGAATCCGTTCGCCGCCACGGTCTTAGCCGGGCTGCCGCCGACCAATGGCCCTGGACGCTCCAACAATGACGAGGCGCTGCTGCTCATCCGCGACTACGGCGACAAGTTCGATGCCAAGCTCGACGGCCAGATCAATGATCGCATGACGGCGTTTTTGCGTTTCAGCCAGCGCAAAGACTTGCAGTATTTCGCGCCCGACCTCACCGGGCCATCCGGCGGGGACGGCAACGGCTACATTCACGTGGTCGATCAGAACGCTTCGCTCGGCTACACCTTCACCATCACGCCCACCTCTCTGTTCCAGTTTCGCCTGGGTTTCTCCCATTTGCTGGGCGGCAAGACGCCGCCGTATGTGGGCGGCCCGAGCATGAACGCTCTGTACGGCGGCTTTCAAGGCCTGCCGACCACACCCAATCTGACCGGCGGACTCGACACCCAGACCATCACCGGACTCACCGCCTTGGGCCGCCAGACCAGCAATCCGCAGTTCCAGAATCCCACTTCCTGGGATCCGGAACTCAATTATTCGAAGACCGTGGGCCGGCATTCTATCAAGGTGGGTTACCAGTTCCTGCTGGTCCACACCGAGATTCTGGATACCAACCCGCTTTACGGTCAAGACACGTACAGCGGGGCATTCAGCAAGCCCACCTGCGCGCAACTGGGCCAGCCTACCGGCTGTACCATCACCAGCGACTCCACCAGCTACAGCCTCGCGGATTTCATGTTCGGCACTCCCAACCAGATCAACCTGGGGAGTTATGCGGTCATCAATCTGCGGCAATACGTGCACTCGATGTATTTTCAGGACGACTTTCGGGTGAGCAGAAAGCTCACGCTGAACGTCGGGCTGCGGTACGAGTTCGCGTCCCCGCTCTATGAGCGCGATAACAATTACTCGAATTTCGACCCCACCACCGATTCCATGGACAAAGCCACTGGCGGAAGCCTGTTCCAACGCAGCCTGGTCCACCCCGACTACAAAGACTATGGGCCGCGCATTGGCCTGGCGTACAGCATCGACTCCAAGACGGTGGTCCGCGGCGGATATGGGATCAGCTACGATTTCTTCAACCGCGTCGGAAGCGCCCAGGAGGGGATCAATGCTCCTCAGGCCCTGTTCGGTGTCCTCAGCCAGTCGAATCCTACGTCGCCGACCTTCCTCACCACCCCGAACAGCTTTACCACCAACATCGCCAGCCCCACGGCCTTCAATCCGGTCAATTCCAACGTCGTCTACACCCCGCCGGACAGCAAATGGCCGTACATACAAAACTGGATGTTCTCGGTGCAGCGGCAACTCCCCAAGAGCACGGTGCTCGAGCTGGCCTATAACGGAAACCACAGTTCGCGGCTCCCCATCATCGCCGATTACAATGAGGCGGCTCCGTACAACCCGAGCGCTCCCTTGGCATACACCGCCCGCGTGCCGATACCGACTTTCGGACCGATCACGTGGCTCGATCCGGCGGGTATCAATCACTACGATGGTCTCTCCGCCCGCGTGGAGCACGATTTCTCGAGAGGCTTGTATGTCCTGAACTCGTTCACCTGGGGGAAAGCCATGGGCGATTCCGAGCAGGCGCTTGAGTATTTCGCGGGTTACTACCAGGCCAATCCCCAGAACATTCACGACCTGGCCGCCGAAAAAGGGCCCTCCAGCTTTGACGTGAAGTTGAATAATGTCACCAGCGTGGTCTACCAGCTTCCCTTCGGCAAGGGCCGTCAATATGGCGCCAACATGAATCGCGCAGAAGATGCGTTTCTGGGCGGATGGGAGATCAACAGCATCAACACCGCTCATACAGGCCAGCCGCTCGACGTGAGCTACAGTGCGACCGGGAACAACATTGTCAGCTCCCTCTCCAACGATTATCGCGGCGAGCCGTACGTGCGCCCCAACGTAACCGGTAGCGCGACCAGCCAGAGTCGTTCCGCCATGCTGAACACCTATTTCGCCGGGTACACATTCAGCACGCCGCCCGCCAACGCGCCGTTCGGGGATCTCGGCCGAAATTCGTTCCGTGCTCCCAACTTCGATCAGTGGGACACTTCAGTCGACAAGACCTTCCAGGTCTGCGAATGCGCCAAGCTGCAGTTCCGGGCGGAGTTCTTCAACATTCTGAACCATACGAATTTCGGGATACCGAACACATCCATAAGCAGTGCCGCCTTCGGCACCATCCGCACCACCTTCCCGTCGCGACAGGTGCAATTCGCTCTGAAGCTGCTGTTCTAACAATCCGCTCGCCGGGGGGCCCAGAGGGGGGCACCCCGACCGCGAGCGCCCGTTATTCTAGATTCATGACCAGATCCGAGATGTGCCGGCGGCTCCGCGCGCACGCGGAGCCGTGGGACATGATCGTCGTGGGCGGAGGCGCCACCGGCGTCGGTGTGGCCATCGACGGCGCCACCCGCGGTTACGACGTGCTCCTGCTCGAGCAGAGCGACTTTGGCAAAGGCACCTCCAGCCGCAGCACCAAGCTGGTGCATGGCGGCGTGCGTTACCTGGAACAAGGCAATGTCTCGCTCGTCATGGAAGCCCTCAAGGAGCGCGGCCTGCTTCTTCAGAACGCGCCGCACCTGGTCCGCAACCTGGGCTTCGTGGTGCCCAACTACGACTGGTGGGAAGCTCCGTTCTACGGCATCGGCCTCAAGCTCTACAACCTGCTCGCCGGCAAGTACGGCTTCGGAGCCTCGCGCATCCTCTCCAAGGAAGAGACCCTCGAGCGGCTGCCCACGCTCAACACCGAGGGACTCCGCGGCGGAGTCGTCTACTTCGATGGCCAGTTCGACGATTCCCGCTTGCTCATCAACCTGGTCGAGACCGCTTGCGAACAAGGCGCGGTTCTGCTCAATTACGCGCCGGTCACCGAAGTGACCAGGGATGGCGAGGGCTTCGTCGATGGCGTCCAGGTCCGGGATCTGGAAACCGGCGAGGAATTTCACGCCCAGGGGAAGGTGGTCGTTAATGCCACCGGCCCCTTCTGCGACGACTTGCGCCGCAAGGCCGATCCCTCGGTCCAGCCCATGATCGCTCCCAGCCAGGGAATTCACCTGGTGTTCGATGGATCGTTTCTGGCCGGTGACAGCGCCATCATGGTCCCTCACACCAGCGATGGGCGGGTCATGTTCGCCATACCCTGGCATGGTCATACGCTGGTCGGCACCACCGACACTCCCATTCCAGCGGCGACGCTCGAACCCGTCGCCCTGGAGCAGGAGATTGAATTCATCCTCGGCACCGCGTCGCTTTATCTCGCCAGGAAGCCGGTCCGCGGCGATGTTCTCAGTGTCTTCGCAGGAATCCGCCCGCTGGTGCGGTCGGGCGATTCCGGCAATACCGCGGCCCTTTCGCGCGATCACACCATCCGCATCGAAAACTGCGGCATGGTGACCATCTGCGGTGGGAAGTGGACCACCTATCGTCACATGGCGGAGGACTGCGTCAACCAGGCGGCCACCCTGGCGCGGTTGCCGGAGAAGCCGTGCGTCACCAGCCATCTCAACGTGCATGGCTTCCACCCGGGTTCCGATAAGTTCGGCCACTTGAGCGTCTACGGCTCCGACGCTCCCGCGGTGCAGTCGCTGATCGCGGCGGACCCTGGGTTGGCTGAGCCACTCCACCCCGCGCTCCCCTACACCGGCGCGGAAGTCGTCTGGGCGGCGCGTAACGAAATGGCGCGTACCTTGGAAGATATTCTGGCGCGCCGGACACGGGCTCTATTTTTGAACGCCAGGGCCGCCATCGCGATGGCTCCTGCGGTGGCTCACCTGTGCGCGCGCGAACTCGAGCGCAGTAGCGAGTGGGAGACCGAACAGGTCCGGTCGTTCACCGAGACGGCCCGCAACTATCTTCCCCTCGCGGAGACATC
Source organism: Bryobacteraceae bacterium (assembly GCA_049515735.1). GTDB lineage: Bacteria > Acidobacteriota > Terriglobia > Bryobacterales > Bryobacteraceae > Fen-178. The sequence continues at coordinate 767 of JBEKTU010000097.1, read as the reverse complement.
ATGAATCGAAAAACCTGCTTACTCCTGATCGCCGCGGCGTGCGTCGGCGCGTCCTGCGGGCGCGCGGGAAAGGGCAAGACCATCGAGATCGCGCTGGTGACTAAGGCGCTCGACAGCGAGTGGTGGCAGCGCGTGAAGTCCGGCGCCGAAGAGGCCGCGCGTGCCGCTCCGGGAGTTAAGCTGGCGGTGCTGGCGCCCGAGCGCGAGGTCAACATCGATCAGCAGGTCGGGATCCTCGAAGACCAGATCACACGCGGCGTTTCCGCGCTGGCGGTGGCGCCCGCGGGAGTGTCCGAGATCCTGCCGGTGCTCGACAAGGCGAAGGCCGCGGGCATTCCGGTCCTGATCGTCGACACCGACGTGAATTGGCCAGCGAAGCTGAGTTACATCGGCGCCGACAACCGGCTGGGCGGTCGAATCGCCGGCGAGTACATCGTCAAGCTACTAAGTGGCAAAGGCAAGGTTGCGGTAATTCGCGGAATCCTGGGGATCGCCACGCATGAGGAGCGCCTGGTCGGCTTTCGCGAGGCGATTGCGCGCGCGCCGGGAATCGATTGTGTGGCCGTGCAGCCCGCCAACAGCGAGCGCGCGCTCGGCATGACGGTCATGGAGAACCTGCTGACCGCGCACCCGGATTTGAAAGCCGTCTTCGCGACCAACGACCAGATGGCGCTCGGCGCGGTGGAGGCCATCGCCGCTCATAACCTCACCGGGAAAGTGCAGGTGGTCGGTTTCGACGCCACCAGAGAGGCCGTTCGCGCGGTGGT
>JBEKTU010000096.1:0-19662 GCA_049515735.1 Bryobacteraceae bacterium | reverse complement strand
ATCGCCGATCTGATGAAGCTCAACCTGCCGCTCGGCATGGAGCAATGGGTCTTCTGGGCCTTCTTCCTGGGCTTCGCCATCAAGGTGCCCATGTTCCCGTTCCACACCTGGCTGCCCGACGCGCACGTGGAGGCGCCCACCGCCGGCTCCGTCATCCTGGCGAGCGTGCTGCTGAAAATGGGGACTTACGGGTTCCTGCGGTTCTCGCTCCCGCTGCTGCCCAAGGCCTCGGTGGACCAGACCATCGTGCAGATCCTGGCGGTTCTTTCCATCGTAGGAATCGTCTACGGCGCGCTGGTGAGCCTGATGCAGCAGGATTGGAAGAAGCTGGTGGCGTACTCCTCGGTGAGCCACCTGGGTTTCTGCACGCTGGGGATCTTCTCGATGAACCCCAACGGGATCGCCGGCAGCGTGCTGCAGCAGGTCAATCACGGCATCTCGACGGGCATGCTCTTCCTGGTGATCGGCGTGATTTACGAGCGCCGGCACACGCGCGAGATCTCCGAATACGGCGGCCTGGCGCACGTGATGCCGAAGTTCGCCGTCATTTTCGCAATCGCCATGCTGAGCTCGGCCGGCCTGCCGCTGCTGAACGGGTTTATCGGCGAGTTCACCATTCTGCAAGGCGCGTTCGAAGCCAGCCACGTGTGGGCGGCGTTCGCCGTGACGGGCGTGATCCTGGGCGCAGCCTATCTGCTGTGGCTCTACCAGCGGACCATGCTGGGCCAGGTGACCAACGGGAAGAACCTGGGACTCCCCGATGTGAGTTTCCGCGAGATCGCCGTTTTCGCGCCGCTGATCGCGTGGGCTTTCTGGATCGGCGTCTATCCCAAGCCGTACTTCGATATTCTGCGCAGGCCCGTGACGGAAATTGTCGAGCGTGTCAGGCCGGGATACTTCGGGGCACCCGCCGCTTTTTCGGGTCGGGGCCAGGTGGCGGTAGCGCAGGTCAGGAGCGCACAATGAGCCAGTTCTACACATCCGCCGACCACTTCGCCATCATCCCGGCAGTGATGCTGGCATTGTTCGGCTGCGCCATCCTGCTGTTCGACTTCCTCATCTTCCCCGACCCGCGCCAGCGCAAGTGGCTGGTGGTTTTCGTGGCGCTGGCGGAGGGCTTCGCCGGCTTCGGGCTGTACCGCCAATACGCGTATCTGGCGGCCAACGGCCTGTCGGAACTCACCGGTTTCCAAGGGTCGGTGACGGTGGACGGCTTCGCCATCTTCTTCAACTGGATTTTCGTGGTGGCCGCCCTGATGGTGGCGGTGGTGTCGTACAAGTACCTGGAAATCGCGGGCGAGCACCACGGCGAATACTACGCGCTGATGCTGTTCGCGCAATGCGGCATGTTTTTCCTGGCGACCGGCACGGACCTGGTCACGCTGTTCCTCGGGCTGGAGTTGATGGCGCTGTGCTTCTACGTGATGGTGGGGTTCCTGCGCACCGACAAGCGCTCTAACGAGGCCGCCATGAAATACCTGCTGCTGGGCGCCTTCTCCAGCGGATTCCTGGTTTACGGCTTTTCGCTGATGTACGGCATGGCCGGCTCCACCAAGCTGGCGGATGTCACGGCGGCCATGGCGGCGCGGTCGCCGTGGGACCCGGTGGTGGTGCTGGCGCTCGTCACCACTTCGGTGGGGCTGCTGTTCAAAATTTCGGCTGTGCCCTTCCACATGTGGGCTCCGGACGCTTATGAGGGCGCGCCCACCACCGTGACGGCGTATCTTTCGGTGGCGTCGACAGCGGCTTCGATGGCCTTTCTGCTGCGCATTTTCCTCGGCCCGCTGGCCTCCTCGCGCGAAGCCTGGGAGCCGCTACTGGCGGCCGTGGCGGTGGCCACGCTGACGCTGGGGAACCTGGCCGCCATCAATCAGACCAATATCAAGCGGCTTCTGGCCTACAGTTCCATCTCGCACGCCGGTTACATGCTGCTGGGCCTGGTGGCGGGCAACGACACCGGCATCAACGGCATCGCGGTCTACATCATGGTGTACACCTTCATGAACCTGGGGGCGTTCCTGGTGGTGGTGTCGCTGCGCCGCCGGAACATCATCGGAGAGGATCTCGACGATATCTCCGGCCTGGTGCGCAAGAGCCCCGGCCACGCGGTCCTCATGCTGATCTTTCTGCTCTCGCTGGCGGGCATTCCGCCGACGGCCGGGTTCCTGGGCAAGTATTACATCTTCCTGGCGCTGATTCAGACCAGGCATTACACGCTGGCGGTGGTGGCTACGCTGTACGTGGCGGTGGCGATTTATTACTACTTCAAGATTGTGCGCAGCATGTTCATCGGCGAGGTCACGGAAAAGGCCCCGCTGGCGGCGAGCTTCGGGCTGCGGCTGGCGCTGGGCGTGAGCGGCGTGCTGACGCTCGCCATCGGCGTTTACCCCGAGCCGTTTCTAAGGCTGGCGCAGACTTCGCTGTTGCGGTAAGGACGATATGCAGACGGCTCTTTCAAATCCGTGGATCGCGGCGGTGGTGGCGCTGGTCATCATAGGCACCGTCACACTGGTGGCCGGATACCTCTCGCTGGTGGAGCGCAAGGTCCTGGCCGATTTCCAGGTGCGCCTGGGACCCATGCGCGTGGGACCGCACGGGCTGCTGCAACCGATCGCCGACGCTTTCAAGCTGCTGCTCAAGGAAGACATCATCCCGTCGGGCGCCGACAAGGCTATCTTCTGGTTCGCGCCGTGCGTTTCCACCATCACCGCGCTCACGGCTTACGCGGTCCTTCCGTTTGCCAAGAACATTTTCGTGGCGGACGTGAACGTGGGGCTACTGGTGATTTCGGCGACCTCCGCAGTGGGGATTCTGGGAATCATCCTCGGCGGCTGGTCTTCCAACAGCCACTACCCCCTGCTGGGCGCGTTGCGCAGCGCGGCGCAACTGGTGAGCTACGAAGTGGCACTGGCGTTCGCGCTGGTTTCCGCCGTGATGGCGGCGGGCACGCTCAGCCTGCAAGGCGTCGTCAAGGCCCAACTGGACCGCGGCGTGTGGTTCGTTTTCGACAACTACTGCTTCATGATCGTTCCGTTCGCGGTGTACCTTGTCGCGGCCACCGCCGAAACCAACCGCACGCCGTTCGACCTGCCGGAAGCCGAATCGGAGCTGGTGGACGGCTTCCACACCGAGTACAGCGGTTTCCGCTTTGCGCTCTACTTCCTGGCCGAGTACGCCAACGTCTTCGTGGTGGCGTCGGTGGCCGTGACGCTGTTCTGGGGCGGCTGGCTGCGGCCCTTCCCCAGCGTGGGCTGGCTGGATGCGCCGCTCAACGTGGCGTTTCCGGTGGTACTGTTCGTGGGCTCCGGCGGCCTGACGCTGCTATTGGTGAAGCCTCTGAAGGAACGGATTCAGCAGGTGGTGCTGGTACTCACCGCCCTGACGCTGGTGCTGACCGGCGCGCTGTTCGTCATTCCGGTGGTGAACCACGCGGTGATCGGCCTCTTCTGGTTCCTGCTCAAGGTCTCGACCATCATTTACGTGCTGATCTGGTTCCGCGGCACGTTCCCGCGTTTCCGCTACGACCAGCTCATGAATATCGGGTGGAAGGTCGCCATCCCGGTGGGGATGGCGGCGGTGCTCATCAATGCGGTGCTGGGGATGACGCGGCACGCGTAGCGCGGGCGGAGCCGTTTCTTCACGGAGTTCGCGGACCTTCGATCAACGTGAGCCAGAACGGGCCTTTCGCCGTCCCGAATCTCGACCGGAAGATCGTATGGCCGCGGCAGACCCGCAGCGAACAGCCGTCGCCATCGACCACGGAGGGGACCGAGAGCTTGATTCCCGGACAAAGAATGCATTTGAGGTTGCCGGCGATCATATTGGCCAGCTCGCCCAACACATCCCGCACATCGTCGGTGACCGCGGCCGGCGGCGGCAGGCCGAGGAAGCTTCCGGCGAAGTCGCACGCCTGCTGTGGAAAGCAATGGACCAGAACGGCGCCCTCCCAGGCGCCGGCCAGGTAGACCGCCGCCGTCATGAGGCCCGCCGGCACGGTGCAGGGGGTCCCTGTTTTCTCGATCTCGACGCCCACCATGGTCGAGAACACGGTCTCGACAATTTGTTCCACGTCTCCTTGCTGCAAACCGATCGTCGAATCCGGCGGCATGGCTTCTCCTTTCAAAGCGCTACATAAGCGATGGTGTCTCCGACGGCTTGCCGGCCGAAACTGCCGCCGACGGGAGCCCCTAATTCCGTGGTTCCGAGCAGCAAGTACCCGCCGCGGAACAGGCTGCCATGGATCTCCGTCAGGATGTCTTTCTTGGTCTCGAGGTCAAAATAGATCAGAACGTTGCGGCAGAGCACGACATCGAATGGCCCCAGCGCCCGCATCCTCGAGCGCAGATCGAACGGCTGAAAGCGCACCATGCGCCGCACCTCTTCTTTGAGTTGCCACTCCAGACCCACGCGCCGAAAATACTTAACGAGGAGCGGCGCCGGGAGCCCCCGGTTGACTTCCAGTTGCGAGTACTTGCCCGAACGCGCCCGGTCCAATACGCGGTCGGAAAGGTCGGTGGCCAGGATCTCGGTGTTCCAATCCGGCACGCCCATTTCGAGCAGCATCATTGCCAGGCTGTAGGCTTCCTGGCCGGTGGACGCCGCCGCCGACCAGAAACTCAGCTTTCGGGTCACCTGCCGGGTCCGCAGCAGTTCCGGGAGGATCGCATCGCGCAAAGCCTGGTAATGAGCCGGCTCCCGAAAGAAGTAAGTCTCATTGGTGGTCATGGCTTCCACTACGCGGTGGTGGAGCGGAGACTCCTGAGTGGCTTTCAGTAGGGCGCACAGATCGTCTAGAGAACCGAGGCCTTGCTCCCGCACGATGGGCGCCAGCCGCGCTTCCAGCAAATAATGCTTTTCGTCCGCCAGCACGATTCCCGAGCCGGCGTAGATGTGCCGTTGCAGGAAGCTGAGGTTCTCCGGGTGAATGGCCGCCGGCGAGGTGTTCATGGCCCGCCCACCTGTTTCAGAATGGCTGGAACCACGTGATCCAGCGGGAGCACTTCGTCGGCTACGCCCCCGTCCACGACGGCGCCGGGCATCCCCCAGACCACGCTCGAAGCTTCATCCTGCGCCAGAATGTAAGCGCCTTGCGCCTTAAGCCTCTGGGCGCCGCGAAGACCGTCCTGGCCCATTCCCGTCAGCACGGCCGCCACTACCGCGCCGCCGTAAGTTTCCGCCAGGGAACTGAACAGGACATCCACGGCGGGACGGCAGGAGTTCTCCGGCGGGCCCTGGTCCAGCACAATCGCGGTGCCGGTGGGGCCGCCGACGACTCTCATGTGGTAATCGCCACGCGCCACGTAGACTCGCCCGGGCTCGGCTCTATCGCCTGCCGCCGCCTCTTTCACCGTGAGCGGAGTCAGAGTATCGAGACGCTCGGCCAGGAGGCGAGTGAACAACGGCGGCATATGCTGGACGATGAAGACCGGCAGCCGGAAGCCCTCTGGAAACTGCGGCATGATGACGCCGAGCGCCGCCGGACCGCCGGTGGAAACGCCGATGGCCACGGCTCGGGCCAGGCTGAACGCGCGCTTGGCAGGGAAAAGGAGCGGCCCTTGCGCGCGGATAACGGGCGGCGCCATGGAGACCTGAGTTTCACGCGGCGGCGCAAAGTGAAAGAACTGGCGGATTTTGGGGATCAACTGCTGTCTGAGGTTGGCCATCGAGACATCCAGCGAACCGGCGTTGGATGCTTTTGTGACGTAGTCGTCGGCGCCCAGCGCGAGCGCCTCCAGGGTTGCCGCGGCGCCGCGCTCGGTCAAGGTGCTGAACATCACTACCCGCGTATTGCGACCCTCGCGCCGCAGACGCCGCAGCATCTCCAGTCCGTCCATTTCCGGCATCTCGATATCGAGCGTGATCACGTCGGGATTGGTTTGCGCGATGCGGTTCATAGCGATCGCTCCGTTAGCGGCGACCCCCACCACTTCGAGCGCCGGGTCCTCCTCGAGTGCGTGGCACACCAGCCTCCGAATCACTACCGAGTCATCCACGACCAGCACCCGGACTCTCTGGCCCGGCTGAAGAAGGCTAGTGCGAAGGGCAGGCATAACAGTGGTTATGCCGCAAGCCCCGCCAGCCGAAGCTTGTCCACCAGGATGTCTTTTGTGAAGGGCTTCATCACGTACTCGTTAGCGCCCGCGGCCAGCGCCACCGACATCTGATCGAGTTCGTTCTCGGTGGTCACCATGATCACCGGAACGGAGCCGTAAACAGGGCTGCGGCGGATTTCCTTCAAGAGTTCCAACCCGTCCATCTCAGGCATGTTCCAGTCCGCCATCACTAAGTCCACGGAGGCGGTTCGTCCGATGGTCTCCAAGGCCTCGCGCCCATTGCCGGCTTCGCCTACCTGGTAGCCAAGCTCGCGCAACGTGCGTGACAAGATCATGCGAATCGCCCTGGAATCGTCTACCACTATGGCTGTCGGCATTTGCAGTCCTTGTTGGTTGTGGCGCGGGCACTCGTGCCGGCGGGTTACCCCCTGAGCCCGGCACGAATGCCCGCGCCACGGAGCGTCTAGAACGTAAAGCGGGATACGACCTGCTGCAAGCGCGACGCCATCTGGCTCAGCTCCTGAGCCGCCTTCTGCGAGTTGTTCGCGCCCTGAGTGGTATCCTTAGCCGCAACCGCAACGCCGGTAATGTTCTTGGTGATGTCGCCAACTCCCTTGGCGGCTTCGGCCATGCTGCGGTTGATTTCATTGGTGGTAACCGTCTGCTCCTCGACGGCGGAGGCGATGCTGTTGGAGATATCGTTGATCTGGTTGATGATCCCACTGATCTCTCCGATGGCCTGGACGGAAGCCTTGGTGTCGCCCTGAATGGCTTCGATCTTCTGGCTGATCTCCTCGGTGGCCTTGGCGGTTTGCTTGGCCAGTTCCTTGACTTCGTTGGCCACCACCGCGAATCCCTTGCCTGCTTCGCCCGCGCGCGCCGCCTCGATGGTAGCGTTGAGAGCCAGCAGGTTGGTCTGTTGGGCGATCGAAGTGATCACCTTGATCACGTTGCCGATCTCCGTGCTCGAGTCGCCCAGCTTGGCCACGGTTTCGTTGGTGGTGTGGGCCACGCTCACGGCGTTCTTAGCCACGCGCGCGGCTTCATTGGCGTTCTTGGCGATCTCGCGGATGGATGACTGCATCTGTTCTCCGCCGGAGGCCACCGTCGCCACGTTCCTGGAAACCTGCTCGCTGGCGGCTGACACCACGTTGGCCTGGGTGGCCGTTTCTTCGGCATTGCCGGCCATCTGATGGCTGACCGATGTCAACTCTTCAGCCGACGAGGCCAGGCTGCTGGCGCTCTGTGCGGTGATTTTCAGTGGTTCGATGATCGCCTCGAGGATTCCGTTGACCCCCTCAACGATCTTGCGGTAGGCGCCTTCATGCTTCGAGGCATCGGCGCGCGTGCCCAGCTTGCCATCCACCGCCGCTTTCGCCAGCATGACGGTATCGGCCACCAGCGCGTTGACGTTGTTCTTCAACAACACCAGCCACTCGTGGATCTGGTCTTGCTCGGAAGCCTTGGCTATGGCCGCGGTCATGTCGCCGTTGGCGATCTTGGTTACATAAGCGATCAGGGCTGTCAGCCAGTCGTGCACACCGTTGATCGAATTCTTCATCTTCTCGTGATCGCCGTGGCAGACAATCTCGATCTTCTCTCGGAGGTTGCCGCCACGGACCAGCCCGAGGACTCGGTTGCCTTCCCCGATGGGCAGCAGGATGGCGTCCAACATCGCGTTGACGCCCTCGACGATCTTGCGGTAGTCTCCCTGGTGCTTGGTGGCGTCGGCGCGCGTGGCCAGTTTCCCTTCCGCCGAGGCCTTGATCAGCAAGCCGGTCTCGGTCACCAACTGGCTGACGGCGTCGATGCAGTTGTTCAGGTTGTTCTTAATCTCGTTGAAGTCGCCCTTGTAAGTCTCGGTGATCTTGGGCGGGATGTCGCCCTTCGAAATGCGATCGACGTACTCGGCGGACACGTTCAACGGCCCGATCACGGCGTCCAGCGTCTGGTTGACGCCCTCGACGATCTTGCGGTAATCGCCCTGGTGCTTGGAGCCGTCGGCGCGCGTGGCGAGTTTGCCATCGGCCGCCGCCTTGGCCAGCAACGCCGTCTCGGCCGCCAGCCCGTTGATGTTATTCTTCAACAACACCAGCCACTCGTAAACCTGGTCCTTGTCGGAAGACTTGGCGATCGATGCCGTCATGTCGCCGTTGGCGATCTTCGTGATAAATGTGACCAGATCGGTCAACCAGCCGATCACGATGTTCAGGTTGTTCTTGACGGCGTTGAAATCGCCGGTGTAGTCTTCCGTGATCTTGGGCGGAATGACGCCCTTGGAGATGCGGTCCATGTACTCCGAGGTCACGTTCAACGGTTTGATGACGTTATCCAGCGAAACGTTGAAGCCCTCGATAACCTTGCGGAAGTCACCCTGGTGCTTGGTGGCATCAGCCCGCAGTGCCAGTTTGCCGTCAAGCATGGCCTTTGTCAGTGTTATGCCGTCGGTCACCACCTGGCTGATAGCGTCGATACAGACGTTCAGGTTGTTCTTGACCTCGTTGAAATCGCCGGTGTAGGTGTCGGTGATCTTGGGCGGGATGTCGCCCTTCGAGATGCGATCCATGTACTCCGCGGTCACGTTCAGCGGCTTGATCACGTTGTCCAGTGAAACGTTGAAGCCTTCGATGACCTTGCGGAAGTCGCCCTGGTGCTTGGCCGCGTCGGCCCGCACCGCCAGTTTGCCGTCCAGCATGGCTTTGGTCAGCGTTATGCCATCGGTCACCAACTGGCTGATGGCGTCGATGCAGACGTTCAGGTTGTTCTTGACCTCGTTGAAATCGCCGGTGTAGGTGTCGGTAATCTTGGGCGGGATGTCGCCCTTCGAGATACGATCCATGTATTCGGCGGAGATGTTCAACGGTTTGATAACGTTGTCCAGCGAAACATTGAAGCCCTCGATAACCTTGCGGAAATCGCCCTGGTGCTTGGCTGCGTCGGCCCGCACCGCCAGCTTGCCGTCCAGCATGGCTTTCGTCAGTGTTATGCCGTCGGTTACCACCTGGCTGATGGCGTCGATACACACGTTCAGGTTGTTCTTGACTTCGTTGAAGTCGCCAGTGTAAGTGTCGGTGATCTTGGGCGGGATGTCGCCCTTCGAGATCCGGTCCATGTACTCGGCCGTGACGTTCAGCGGCTTAATGACGTTGTCCAGCGAAACGTTGAAGCCCTCAATGACCTTGCGGAAGTCGCCCTGGTGCTTGGCCGCGTCGGCCCGCACTGCCAGTTTGCCGTCCAGCATGGCTCTTGTCAGCGTCACGCCGTCTGTCACCAACATACTGATGGCGTCGATGCAGACGTTCAGGTTGTTCTTGACTTCGTTGAAGTCGCCGGTGTAGACATCCGTGATCTTGGGCGGGATATCGCCCTTGGAGATGCGATCCATGTACTCGGCGGTCACGTTCAACGGCTTGATAACGTTGTCCAGCGAAACGTTGAAGCCTTCGATGACCTTGCGGAAATCGCCCTGGTGCTTGGCCGCGTCGGCCCGCACGGCGAGTTTGCCGTCCAGCATGGCCTTTGTCAGTGTTATGCCGTCGGTCACCACCTGGCTGATAGCGTCGATACAGACGTTCAGGTTATTCTTGACCTCGTTGAAATCGCCGGTGTAGTCTTCCGTGATCTTGGGCGGAATGTCACCCTTGGAGATGCGATCCATGTACTCCGCGGTCACGTTCAGCGGCTTAATCACGTTGTCCAGTGAAACGTTGAAACCCTCAATGACCTTACGGAAGTCGCCCAGGTGTTTGGCCGCGTCGGCCCGCACCGCCAGCTTGCCGTCCAGCATGGCCTTGGTTAGTGTCACACCGTCGGTCACTAACATGCTGATGGCGTCGATGCAAACGTTCAGGTTGTTCTTGACCGCGTTAAAGTCGCCGGTGTATTCTTCGGTGATCTTGGGCGGAATCACGCCCTTGGAGATGCGGTCCATGTACTCGGCGGTCACGTTCAGCGGCTTGATGACGTTGTCCAGCGAAACGTTGAAGCCCTCGATGACCTTGCGGAAGTCGCCCTGGTGCTTGGTGGCGTCGGCCCGCACCGCCAGCTTGCCGTCCAGCATGGCTTTTGTCAGCGTCACGCCGTCGGTCACTAACATGCTGATGGCGTCTATGCACACGTTGAGGTTGTTCTTGACTTCGTTGAAGTCGCCGGTGTAGACGTCGGTGATCTTGGGCGGAATATCGCCCTTCGAGATGCGGTCCATGTACTCGGCGGTGACGTTCAACGGCTTGATGACGTTATCCAGCGAAACGTTGAAACCTTCGATGACCTTGCGGAAGTCGCCCTGGTGCTTGGTGGCGTCGGCCCGCACGGCAAGTTTACCGTCCAGCATGGCCTTCGTCAGTGTCACGCCATCGGTCACCACCTGGCTGATAGCGTCGATACAGACGTTCAGGTTATTCTTGACCTCGTTGAAGTCGCCGGTGTAAACGTCGGTGATCTTGGGCGGGATGTCGCCCTTGGAGATCCGGTCCATGTATTCGGCGGTCACGTTCAGCGGTTTGATGACGTTGTCCAGCGAAACGTTGAAGCCCTCAATGACCTTGCGGAAGTCGCCCTGGTGCTTGGCCGCGTCGGCCCGCACGGCAAGTTTGCCGTCCAGCATGGCTTTCGTCAGCGTTATGCCGTCGGTCACCACTTGGCTGATGGCGTCGATGCAGACGTTCAGGTTGTTCTTGACTTCGTTGAAGTCGCCGGTGTAGACGTCGGTGATCTTGGGCGGAATATCGCCCTTCGAGATGCGATCCATGTACTCGGCGGTGACGTTGAGCGGCTTGATGACGTTGTCCAGCGAAACGTTGAAGCCCTCGATGACCTTGCGGAAGTCGCCTTGGTGCTTGGCCGCGTCGGCCCGCACCGCCAGCTTGCCGTCCAGCATGGCTTTCGTCAGCGTTACGCCGTCGGTCACTAACATGCTGATGGCGTCGATGCACACGTTCAGGTTGTTTTTGACCTTGTTGAAATCGCCGGTGTAGTCCTCCGTGATCTTGGGCGGGATGTCGCCCTTTGAGATGCGATCCATGCACTCGGCGGACATGTTCAACGGCTTAATTACGGAATCCAGCATCCCGTTGAGGCTGTCAACGACCGCACGGTCGGCGCCCTCGAACTGGTCGGTTCGCGCCCGTTCCGCGAGTTGGCCTTGCTGGAGAGCGGAGGCTAACCGGAGTATTTCCTCTTGAAGCAGATTCTTCGTCTGCGTCCCCTGCGCATGAGGTGCTGGGGAGTCCAGAACTGCGGCGCCGGTGGACGCGTTTCGGTCGGGACGACCTCGCCGGCCGTCGCTTACTTGTCTTGCCATCGTCTTTGCTCCTTTGTATTCCTATTGCGTTATTACGCCGTCACCGGCGCCTGATTCTTGATTTGCCCTTGCGCTCCCGCCGCCGGCCGGCTCCCGCCAGCCATCTTCAGCGATTCACGCAGCCTCTCGTTGCAATGCTCCGTCAGCGGAGCGCCGTGCCCAAAGTAGATTCGCCGGACATCGCGTGCGCACAGCTTGGCCAATGCCGCCAGAAATCCAGCCTCATGAGTCTCCGCTGCCGACGTGATCAGCAGGGGAGAGTCGCCAGCGAAAAGTACGCCCTCTGCCTGGTTGTAAAGGCAGACCGAGTCGCTGCTGTGACCCGGCGTGTGGATAACCTGGAAATCCTGGTCGCCCATTTTGATCGTGTCCCCATCGCGCAGCACACAATCGACGCCAATGGTGTTCGGTGAAAATGCGAACACCTTGGGGTGGTACGCCTCAAGGACCTGCGGCAGCAGCGCGCAGTGATCGGAATGGTTGTGCGTCAGCACTACCTGTTCCACCGGCCACTTGCCGACCCCGGTGGGCGCCCGTTCGATGCTCGCCAGGATGGCCGGATCCTGGCCCACGTCCACGAGCGTGTTGATGTCCCCCATCCGGCTCGCTCCGCCCAGCACCAGGTAAGCCTCGGAAGTATAGACCAAGCCGCTGTTCTCTAACATCACGATCCGCATTCGCCGCCCTCCACTTTGCGGAATAACTGACCGTCGGCAATCAGCCGCTGGAACAACGGGGCGAGCTCCGCCGGCATGTCCTGCGTCTGCTCGGTGGCGAACAAGCCGCCGGGCGCCAGCGCCCGGTGAAACATTCTGAGCACTTCGATCCTCTCCGGCGGCAGAAAGTGGAGTAGCACGTTCTTGCACAGGACCAGCGAGTATCCGTTACCGATTTCCTTGAACGACAGAAGATCGTGCCGCTGAAAAGCGACCCGCTGCCGGATGCTGTCGATCACGCGAAAGTAGTCGGGTTTTCCGCCTGGTTCGAAGTACTTTTCCAGGATGCCCTCGGGCAGTCGCGACAACTCGTCCTTGGGGTACACGCCGGCCTCGATCATTTTGGCGAACTGGCCCGTGCTTTCCACGTCCGTCCCATCGATGCGGAGGTTTCTGAATGCGAAGTGTCCCATCCGCTCGGCAAACAAGATGGCCAGCGTGTACGGCTCTTGCCCCATGGCCACGCCGGCGTCCCAGATGCGAGGATGGCTGCGGCCCGCCAGGGCGGGGAGGATGTGTTCCACCACCCGTTCCAGTACTTGCAAGTCTCGGAAGAAGAACGTGAAGGCCAACTTCAGACCCTCCCTCGATCCGGGCACGGGGCCGGCGTTGCTATGGCTTTCCTTTGCAGTGGCGGGCGCTTCCCCGGCATCAGGCGGCCCTCCCGGAGGCGAGATCCACCGTCCGCTCGGTGTTCAGCACCAGCAGCAGACGGTCTTTCAGCTTGTACACTCCGCGGATCAGTTCCCGGGCTTCCGGCCCCAGGTTATCGGGGGGCGCCTCGAAAGCGGATGCTTCCACTTCCAGCACGTCCCCGATCTCATCCACCAGCAGGCTGACCGCGCTATCCTCGGTTCGCACCACCATGTTCATGGGGCGGACATCGGTCGAGCGCGGGGGCAGACCCAGCCTCCGCCGCATGTCGATCGCGGTGACGATCTGGCCGCGCAGGTTGATCAGCCCTTCGATCACTTCCGGAGCCAGCGGGACGCAGGTCATTTCCTGAAAACGCAACACCTCCTGCACGCTCAGCACATCGATGCCGAAGAACAAATCTCCGACAAAGAAGGTGGAATACTGGGCGTCGGCCTTCTGCCAATCCTGTTCTTTCCCGGAATTCGGGGTTAAGGTGGTCACTTATCGCTCCTTGCCGGTCTGGGCCAGAACCGCGTGCTCCGGCTCCAGCGCCGCGGCTAATCGCTCGATGGACCGCAGCATGGCTCCGCGGTCGAACTTGCTCTGGTAATCGTCGAAATCCTCGGCGCCGGCCGGCCTGCCCTGCGCCTGGACAGGACCGGAGGCCAGCGCGAGCACCGGGATCCTGGCCGAGCCCGGCCGCTGGCGGACGGCTTCGAGTACCCCACGGCTGCCTGCCGGAGGCAAGTCGACGGCGACCAGAACCAGGTCGATGGCGCCGTGCTCCAGTTGGCTGACCGCCTGTGCCGTGTCAGCGGCTTCCACCACCTGGAAGCCGGCCATTTGCAGTTCGCTGCGCAGCAGGCCGCGAACGAATGCCGCCGGCTCCGCCAGCAAAACAGTCCTCTTCGACTTGCCGCCGGAGGCCTGGTGGAACCAGTCGCCAGCCGCCGCTCCGAGGACCGCCTGGAGGTCGAGGATGTCGGCCACCCGTTTTCCCACCACCGCCGAACCCAACAGCCCTTTCCGGGCGCTTTGGCGGCGGATGGTGACGACGTCCTCGACGATGTCGAGGATCTGGTCCACGACGATGCCCAGGCTGCGCTCGCCATCCTGGAAAACGATGACCTGGGCCGGGTCGCGACCGATGGCTTGGTCCGGAGCATCCGGGTCCAAGACGCTGGCCAGCGAGAGCAAAGCTAACAGGCTGCCCCGGTATTGGACCACCTGGCTGCCGCCGGCGCGTTCGATGACCGATTGCGGAAACTCCTCCAGCCGGGATACCAGCGACAGGGGCACGGCGAGCCGTTCGAAAGACCCCGCGCGGAACAGCAGCAGCCGCTGCTCATCGGCCGCCGATTGCGTCTTCTTCTGCGCTTCGGTGTGCTCCTCATCGCGACGCTCGGCCAGCACTCCGGAGCGCTGCCCGATGCACAGCGCGTCCAGGATCAGAGCCACGCGCCCGTCGCCCATGATGGTGGCGCCGGCGTAAATGGTCAGCCCCTTTAACTGTTTGCCGAGCGGTTTGACAACGATTTCCTGCGTGTCGTTGATGCCGTCGACTACCAGCCCGAACTGGCGATCCTCGGCCTGAAGCACCACGATGTTGACGGCCTCGCAGGCCGCCGGCGGTTTCAGCCCCAGGACGGTGTTCAGGTAGGCGATCGGAAGAAGGGTGCCCCGGCGGCGATAAACCGGCGTGCCGTGCACGTACTCGATTTTGCCGCTCGAGCCGCCATCCAGCCGGATCAGCTCGAGCAGGCTGACCTGCGGAATGATGAAACGCTCGGTGCTGCTGGTCACCACCAGTCCGGGGATGATGGCGAGAGTGAGGGGGATTTTGAGCTTTACGGTGGTGCCTGCGCCCACGCGGCTGACGACATCCACCAGGCCGCCGATCTTCTCGATGTTGGACTTGACGACGTCCATGCCCACGCCGCGCCCGGAGACGTTGGTCACAATCTGCGCGGTGGTGAAGCCCGGAAGAAAGATGAGGTTCAAAGCCTCGCGATCGGTCATGCGCCCGGCCTGTTCGGCGGAGCACACGTTCTTCTCGATGGCTTTCTGCTTCATGGTCTCGACATCGATACCGGCCCCGTCGTCGGAGATCTCGATGTTCACCTGTCCGCCTTCGTGGTAGGCGCGCAGGCTCACCACGCCCTCCGCCGGCTTGCCGCGGCGCATTCTCTCCTCGGGCCGCTCCACGCCGTGGTCGCAGCAGTTGCGAACCAGGTGGGTGAGCGGGTCCTTGATGGCCTCAATGATGGTCTTGTCCAGCTCGGTGTCGGAACCGTCCAGTTCGAGACGCACCTGTTTGCCGCAGGCGTGGGCCGTATCGCGCACCAGGCGGGGCAGTTTGTTCCAGACCACCCCGATCGGCTGCATGCGCGTCTTCATGACGTTGGCCTGCAATTCGCTGGTGATCAGGTTCAGACGCTGCGAGGTGGCGTTCAGCGCGCCATCCTCTTTTTGCGTGTTGAATTGCAGGACCTGGTTGCGCGCGAGCACCAGCTCGCCGACCAGATTCATCAACTTGTCCAGCAGCCCCACATCCACGCGGATGGCCGAGTCGGCGGCCGCGCTGGTCTTCTCGGTTTCCAGTCGCGCAGGATCGGGCGGCCCTGGCGCCTCGGCTGCCGCATCCGCCCTCGGCTCCTCGGGAGCGACGCTTGCGGGCGCGGCCCCGGCACAGGTGGATTCCAGGCGCCGGACCAGGTCCGGATATTCGTCCGGTCCCTCCGCCTCGGTGGCTTCAATGGCCACCAGAATCTTGCGCGCGGCGTCCACGGTCTCCAGGATCAGCTCCACCAGCAGATTCGATAACTGGCGTTCCCCGGAGCGCAACTGGCTGAGCAGGCTCTCCGCGTGATGGGTAATCCGCTCCAGCACCTTGAAGCCCAGGAACCCGCAGGTGCCCTTGATGGTGTGGATGGTGCGAAATACGCTGCCGAGCAACTCTTTGTCGCCCGGCCGCTGCTCGAGCTGAACCATGTCCTGATCGAGCCGATTCAGGTTCTCATTGCTCTCGATGAGAAACTCTCGAATGATATCCTGCTGTTCTGACACGATTAACACATCGGACAAGCAAGCCGTTTCCTTTAGGGCGCCACGCAAAATCGCCAGGAGCCTCGCTTGCCCCACGCTATACTGGGGGTCGATCATGGGACGCCCAGTTGCTTTCCTTTGTATCCCTCTGCTGGCGGCCGCTTCCCTGTCGGCCCAGGCGATTCAGTATTCGGAAACCCGCAAGGTCTGGCTGCTGACCACGCGCCAAAGCTCGTACGCCATGGGAATTGGCGCCGACGGGTCGCTACGGCATCTGTATTGGGGCGCGCCGCTGTGGCGTATGGACGATCTGGCCTTGCCGGAGCGCCGCGACATCTCCTCCTTCGATCCCCGCCAGATGCTCGAGAACGAGGAGTTCCCCGGCTGGGGCGGGCCTCGCTATTACGAGCCGGCGCTCAAGATCACTCGCGAGGACGGCAATCGCGACCTGGTTCTGCGCTACGCCTCGCATCGCATCCAGGGGAACGATCTGGATATCACGCTGAAAGACATTCGCGACCCTATCGAAGTGACGCTCCACTACCGCGTGTATCCGGAAGACGGCATCCTGCAGCGCCATGCCACCATACGCAACGGGACCGCGCGGCCCCTGGCGGTGGAGAGCGCGCAATCGGCAACCTGGTACCTGCCGCCGGGAGACGGATACCAGCTCAGTTATCTCACCGGCCGGTGGGCCGCCGAAACGCAGCTCAACCGGGAGCCGGTTCACGAGGGGATGAAGGTGCTGGAGAGCCGCCTGGGACACACCGGCCACAATATCAACCCGTGGTTCGCCATCGACGCCGGAGACGCCAGCGAGGAGAGCGGGCGCGTGTGGTTCGGCGCGCTGGGGTGGAGCGGGAACTGGCGCATCACCGTCGAGCAGACGCCCTACCGGCAGGTGCGGGTGACGGGCGGGTTCAATACTTTCGATTTCTCGTACCCGTTGAAGCCCGGCGAGACCCTGGAGACGCCTGCGTTCTACGCCGGCTTCTCCGAGGGCGGCTTCGGTGGCGCCTCGCGCACGCTGCACCACTTCGAGCGCGAACAGATTCTGCCGGGCGGCGCCGCTTCACGCCTGCGTCCGGTGCTCTACAACTCATGGGAGGCGACCACCTTCAACGTCAACGAAGCCGGCCAGAAAGAGCTGGCGGATAAGGCCGCCAAACTGGGGGTGGAGCTGTTCGTGATGGATGACGGATGGTTCGGCGCGCGCAACGACGACCACGCCGGCCTGGGCGACTGGGTCGTGAACCCGAAGAAATTCCCGCAAGGCTTGAAGGGCCTCATCGACCACGTCAACGGCCTGGGCATGGACTTCGGGCTATGGGTCGAGCCGGAGATGGTCAACGCCGATAGCGACCTGTATCGCCAGCATCCCGATTGGGTCATGAACTTTCCGGACCGCCCGCGCAGCGAGCTGCGCAACCAGATGATTCTGAATTTGGCGCGCAACGACGTCAAAGAGCACATTTTCGCGGTGCTGGATAAGCTCGCGAGCGAGAACCACATACGCTACTTCAAGTGGGACATGAACCGGACCTTCTCCGAACCGGGCTGGCCGGAGGCGGCGCCGGCGGATCAGAGAAAGCTGTGGGTGGACTACGTCCGCAACCTGTACGAAATCATAGACCGCCTGCGCGCGCGGCATCCGCAGCTTGAAATCGAATCGTGCTCGGGCGGCGGCGGGCGCGTGGACCTGGGGATTCTGCAGCGCGTCGAGGAGGTCTGGACCTCCGACAACACCGAAGCCTTCGACCGCCTGCGCATTCAGGAGGGATTCACCGAGGCCTATGCTCCGAAAATCATGTCCGCGTGGGTGACCGACGTTCCCAACATGAATGGCCGGTCGACGCCGCTGGCGTTCCGGTTCCTGGTGGCCATGCAGGGCGCGTTGGGGATCGGGGCCAACCTGAACCACTGGACGGCGCAGGATTCCGAGCTGGCGGCCAAGCTGATCGCGGTTTACAAGCGCATCCGGGCGACGGTCCAGACCGGCAGCCTGTATCGCCTGTTGTCGCCGCGAACCAGCGATGTAACCGCCAACGAATATGTGTCGTCCGACGGCAGGCAGGCCGTGCTGTTCGCCTTCCGGCACTCGCAGCAATACGAAACCGCGGCGCCCGTGATCGGCCTGCGGGGGCTGGACGAGCGAGCGGTCTACCGCGTGGAGTCGCTGGGCGGGAAACTGGTGGAGACACTGCCTCAACTGAGCGGCGCCTACCTCATGAAGGCGGGGCTGAACCTGAATCTGCGCGGCGATTTCGACGCCACCGCCGTTATACTGGAACGGGTCGAATAAACCGGGCCAGAATCAGGCCTCCTACCAGGAAGCCAACCAGGTGGACGGCCCATTTGCGACAGAATTAGGGGACGCGCAAGGGCCTGATTCCAGGGCCGGCTGCGTTCGTTTCAGAACTTACCCTTCTTGAGACACGGCGGGGCGCGGCGCTCTCGGCAAGTTTCCGGAAAGCCCACTTTCGAGGAAGTAGCCGGGAGTTCGCGTTTTCGCAGTTTGTGGAGGGCATGTCATCGACGGCGGTTATGCCCTCTGAAATCCAACGCAATCACCACCTGTGCGCTGCCTGATGTTCCCGTGCGACGCGAATGAATTCATTTTGCAGCCCCCTGAACCACTCGTTCGCTTCAATTGCGGTCTTCAGCGCGCCCTCGAAGATCCAGCAGTCCTGGACGTTCTTCGGATGTGTAACCCGGTTGCGAATCTCCATCGCGGCCCTGAAAGTAGTCCATCCGCTATCTCCAAAGGTCACGTTCAGAGGCTGCCCGAAACCGACTCCGGCTGCTTTGTAGACTTCCTTGATCTTGTCGAAGATCTGAAGATATTGCACGTGCTCTTCTACAGTCCCGTCCTCCCTGAACACCTCCTTGATTTCTTGAAGTCGCTTACGCGTCTTCTCCCCCAGGTCGATTTTGTTAGACTCACAGAGGTCCAGCAGTAATCTTTGATGCTGCTCAACGAACGCTTCAACCAGTGCGAAGACCGCCCGGGTGTAAAATCGTCGATTCGCTTTTTCCTCATTCGTTGCGCTTGGGCTCAGTTCGCCGACCTTGGACCTCAGCAGTGTCACGTCGTCAATGAGAAGGTGCGTCAAGGCCCGCAATTCCACGAGGCGATCATAAAGGTCCATTCCCGCAGCATACATGAAAACGGCGGGCCAGAGCAGCAGCCCGTAAGGGACCGGTTCGAGGCTTTCCGTAGATGCGGCCTGCTCGATCTGGTATACCATTCCCATGCGACCAACGAAACTCCTCGCGCTTGCGCTCCTTGCGACCATAACATCCTGTTCCCGTGATGGTGCGCTCTTCAGGTGGGATCGTCCTCATGTCGCCTTTGAGCGTCTCCCGATAAGGGATTCCACAACCTGCCGCTTCAGGCAGGCGCTCATCGCTCAAATGGACAAGGCCGGTTCCGATGATCATCAGCAGGTGAGATACTACCCGGGCAACGAAGACGAAGCCGACACGGTGGCGTTTGCAGATTTGAGCACGGACACGCCCAAGATAGTGGCCAATGGCGGACAAGGGCCGCTGCAGGTGCTATACAGGCATGACCGAGTGATCGGCCTTATGAATCCCCTCTCGTTTCATTCGGAAATCGAGATCTTCACGATATTCCTGGACTCCGGCGTAGTTCTCCACTCCGTGCAACACGAACTCGGGAGGATGCCTTCCGGTGTTATGGAGATGGGCTTCTGCAACTAAAGCCCTGGGCCGACCCGTTTCGGCCAACTTGATCTTCAGTCACCACGCCGGGTTGTGGCCGGAAGACGTTAGCACTCTATCGGAAGTGACGCGGCGAGGGAGACTTCGGGTGTGAGCCAGTGCTGAGCGCCGCGTCACTTTCGATAGAGCCGTTTGAAGTGAGCCGCTCGCGTTTGCGGCGGACGCG
>JBEKTU010000095.1:0-19708 GCA_049515735.1 Bryobacteraceae bacterium | reverse complement strand
ACATTGCTCACGAGGACGGAGGATATCGCCCTCACGTCCGAGTCAACGTCCTGGGTGACGGTTTACAACTGGCCGGTTTTCAGATGACCCTCACTGGCCGGTTTTGGGTGACCCCCGAGGATTTTGCCTGCCAGCGGAGATCAAGGAAGGGGTTCGCCGAAGAGCTTGTCTCCCCGAAGCGGATTTCTGGGATCGCGTGGAAAGATTCAGTTGGCGTTTCCCGACCAGTTGACGTAGAGGGGACATCACGGGAGTAATCTCCCAGATCGCCGTCTGAGAAGCTTGATGCCCGGCCAGTCCGTTCTACCTGTCGAGGACAAACCAGTCAAGTGCCCCCGCGGCATTCACATCACCGAATCACACAGCGAAATCTGGCTCCAGAGTAGCGTCATCTCCCTGAGGTCACACAGCTAAAACTAGGTGATAGATCTTGAATTCACGGAAAGAAAGTGAATGGGACGACTCACTGACTCTTAAGTCGTCTTTTAAAACAGACGAAGGTCTAAATCCAGGTGATCGCGAGCACTTTAGCTGTCCGTGATTCGACCCGATAGACTCAGCGATAGAAGAACGCGCCCTTGCGATCTGACCGTCGAACACGTAACCCAGCATCGCGCCACTTTCGAGGCCGCGTGCGTAGCGATCCTCGATGAAACACATCATTCCTTGGCGCCCGGTCACGTAATCCGAAACAAGCGACTTCCAACCCGATGCAAAGGTGACGTGGAGGCGTTTCGACTCAATCACGAAACTGGGCCATGGTTTTTCTCTCCCAGTTGAATATAGAAACATCAGATCGGGCCGGCCTAGCTGTCTTTGTCGCACCCGCTTTCGGTCGTATAGCGGCACCTCACGGAATAGCTCGATGGGGCGAACCCTCAAACCTGAGTCGCGGTCAAGCAGATTGCGCAGACGATCACTTAGGTCGTTTTCAAGTTCAGTGCCGTGCAACTTCTTCAGCCGCACACCGCTCCGCAGTATGGCGGCAAGGATGAAGGGAACCTCCCCCTCTGGGAACAGGGGAACCCATTTCGCAGCATCGTGTCTCATCCTATTTTCGCCTGCCGCCGCGCTCCGGCGATGTGGGCGCTGAGTTCAACGGCATCATTGAGCGCAGCCGTTCGGGTCCACTCCCCACGCAGAGCGGGCTTCACCAGGTAGATGCGCGAGCCGTCAAAAACCAACCCACTGCGCGAAAACTCGAGATGGCCTGCACGTTCGATGTTCATCTCCTGCAGGCGCTGCAGGGCGGTGGCGAGTGGTCCGGACATATCCCGAATGCGAAACTTCTTCACAGAGCGGGTCTGACTGAGTTCGACAAGGCCGACGCCGAGTTCAGTAGCCACGCTACCAGCGGCGCAGGCTCGTAGACTGCCAGTAGCCCATCCGTTCAGTGTGTTCACGAGCATTGTCGCGTACGGTTCAAGTCCGGCCGCGTCGACCGGCTGCAGCGTGGGAACCCCTCGCGCGGCTTCGAGGGAGCCGGGCGTGTCACTGCGGTCGAAGACATCCACCGTGTCTTCAATAAGCGCGCGTTCCTGCTCGTTGATGCCGAAATATTCATAGATGAGAGAATTGAGCCCAACCTGCAGCTTATCGGCCTTGTCGCGCTGCTGCCGAAGCCAGGCACCTAACGCCTTTCCTTCGTCGTCCTCCTCGTCATCGTCGCCGGAGCGCAAACGAAATTCAGGCTCCTTCGGTTTCTCAAGCAGAATCCGGGCGCCATCCTCCAGGTTCTCAACAAACCGGCGCATCTTGGCGGCGGATCTGCTCACGATAGATGCCGCATTAGGTTGTGCAGCTTCGCTGTCGGGCAGAAAGAATGGCAGACCTAGGGCCTCATGGGTATGCACTTGATCGCGCTCGGTACCTAAGCTGGCAGCGGTGTGAAAAACGAAATAGCGCGCTAGTGGGCTGCGCAACACACACGCTAGAAAGATGAGGTAGTCTGTGTCTTGAACCAGGCCTGAAACACAATGGAGCGCATGTTGATATCGGACCTTGTAACCAAAAAAAGCGGCGTTTGTGAATCCTCGATTCCAGAGAACAAGAGGCGGAGTAAAGAGTTCCTCCGGTGGCTCACGGCGTAGTTCGTCGAGCCGGTATCCTCTGCTAGTCAGATAGGGCCCAAGCTCATCGCTCAAAGCTTCAGGAAAAGCAGGCAGACCGGCGATAGTATCCGGTGAGACGACTCGATCGCGGAGGCTCCACTGCAGCGTCTTGGGCATCTTGATCTTGCCGGTCATTGGCTGGAAACCTACGCCTCGCCGCCAGCGGCTCTTGCCACTCCTCCAATCCGGCACGCTCCCAGCTAGCTCATGCAATCGTGGGAACGAGAAAAGGTAGTCCAGGAATTTGAGGTCGCGGGGTGTGCCCCACAGATGCGATTTCCACGCGATCCCGATGGCCTTTTGCTCCGTCGCTGCCAGCAAGAGGCGCAACGGAATCCACTTCCGATCTCGGGGAGCAACTGCGACAACGCCATCCCGGAGATCAGCGCGCGACACCTTAGGCGCTACATACTCGATCTCATGGGTTGCCTCATCGGGCTTCTGAGCCGTGAATACCGCCATGCTGCACGGGCAGAGGGCTTCCTTGAACAAAATGAAGCTATAGTCTGCGAGTTGGATAACTCTTTCCAGCGTAACGCGGCGAAGCCACTGTGCCTGGAACACGTCAGTCTGGTTCAGGAAGACCTTTGACGGCAGAAGAAGGCAAGCGCGGCCAGTTTCCTTGAGCAAACCAGGTGTCTTGTCCATGAACTGCTGAGCAACCTGCTTTGTTCCACGGCCAGCCCACGGCGGGTTGCCGACCACTATGTCGAATTGGCCTTGCCATTTCGGTGCCACATCGAAGAAATCCGCTTCCCGCACCACCGGGTGCTCCGGCGGGCGCTTCCCTTGAAGGTGGAGGATGTTGGGAAGCTTCTTGCCGGTATGCAGCTTGTAGGCGCGCACGTCGGGCGGATTAAATTGGTCGAGAAAGGCGAGGTACAGACTAAAGCAAGCGATACGGCAGGCGGTCGGATTCTTGTCAACCCCGCACAACCGGCCGAGGCGGTTGAGCAGTGCCTCGGCTCGAGCCTGAGGCGATGGCTCACGTTGTAAAGCGGTGCGCCACTCGGCAGCAAGACGGTTAAACAGCAACACCAGGAAGATGCCGGAACCACACGCGGGATCTATGAACCGGCACGTCTCCGAATACGGCTCAGGCGCTCTCTCTAGAACGAGGTCGACCGCCATCTCAGCGAGAAACCGCGGGGTATAGAAGGCTCCGGAATCGCGTTTGCCCTTGGCGTCCTCCTTTTCGAGGAAGTTTTCGTAGATCGCACTGATTGTCTCGACGGGAATGAACTTGAAGTCGTAGGCCCAGAAGCCAAGGGAGCGTTGGCCGTGTCCCTGTGCTATGTCATCTCCCGACAGAAATCGACGAATGACCTGGAAGTGGGCAGGCCGAATCCGGCTGCTCTCATCTGCCAGTTCGTCATCGAACATGCTCCCGTTGAAGTCGCGCTTGAGCGCAGGGAAGAGTTTCTCGTAGAGTGCGGGGCCGGGATCCTCGAGAGCTTCCAGAAGTTCGTGAAGGTGCCGCCACGATTTGCCCTTGAAATAGTTAGGCAGTTCGATGATTCCCCGGTCGCATAGATAGCACGTGAAGAGTAACCGCCCAAGAAACGCGTGTGCGTGCCGAGGGTCCAACCCGCCGTGAACGAGTTCATCACGGACGGCGGCCAGATTATCGAGCAAATAGGCATCGACAGCTTGCTCCGGGTCGAATTTCGCTTCACGGGCGCCGGCGTAGTAGTGACCGTTGCCAATCTGAACGTAGAACTGCCGCGCCCAACCCGCCAGCGCTGCCAGATCAAGCTTCTCCACTAGACACCGCGCTATATCCGATTCGGTCGCAGTCTCCGGACGGGTCGGCCTCGTCATGGAAGAAAAGACGCGCACGTAATGCGGGTCTAGGAGCAGCAGGACCGTTGCGACGCCTTGATTCCAGAACTGCAACTGTGCGGCGGCGGCGACCTCGGCAGTGACAGGCTTCGCCTCTTCCCGCAAATACACTGTGGGAATGCCGTTTAGCGTGAGTACACCAGAGAGGTGCATTTCCTCCCAGGCGCGAAGAAGCATGTGCTGGTAAGCGTAGATCTCCGGGCCTTGCTGCAGTTGCCGCCTGGAATGGTAGTACCGGAATCCGCGTGGCGGATCAGGGAGCGGGCGTGGGCGGGCAGCGCTCATTTGCTCAAGAACCGGATGACGGCGCGGCCGACGCCCTGGACCTGCAGATCCGAACCAGGTATCAGATCAGGGTAAAGGGGGTTTTCGGCACGAAGCCAGACCTTTCCGCTTCTGCGAACGAAGGTCTTGAGGGTGGATTCATTGTCGATTAAGGCGGCCACGACATCGCCATTCTGCGGAACGGCTTCGTGCTCCAGCAGGACAATATCACCATCGAAGATTTGGCGACCAACCATGGAGTTGCCAGTCACACGAAGCGCAAAGGCCCTTGATCGGTCGTGGATGCCATAGAACGTTGGGTCAAGCGCTAACCGCTCGGACGGTACTACAAATCCCGTGCTCGGAAGCCCGGCGGCTATGCTCCCAAGTACCGGAACGCCGGTACTCTTTTGAACCAGTCGTATGCCGCGAGCACACCGTTTCTCGTGGGTCACGATACCTTTCTTTTCCAATGCGGCGACATGATCGGCAGCCGCCCTGGGGCTCTTGTACCCAAAGCGTTCGCTGATTTCCCGGTATGTTGGGGGCGGTTCGCCGCTCTCACTCCGCTCCTCAAGAAAACGCCGGACCGATTCCTGCGGTTTTGTGAGCTTGGCGACCATGCTATACAAGCGTATAGTAGAGCGTTTCCCATCCAGATGCAATACAAATCTCTGCACAAAAGGGGCGGCGCGCTCAAAATCGCGGTCGAGCGCTGGAAATGATCGGCGGCGCAATGCACGGCACTTGGCCGTATCTCCCGACCCCTAGATGTGCGCCAGCGAAAGGAACCCCAAGTCCCGTTGGGGGAAGTTTGGGGACGGCGCGTCGCTCGCCGGAATTCCTCCCGTTAAACGCCGGTCACGCCACCGAACTCCTCACACCCCGTTGCCGAGGTCACCCGGTCGCAAAGTCGTCTCGGGCAAGTGGTCCCCAAGCTTTGTTATGGGAGGCACGTTGGGATGTCCGCTCCCCTTTAGGTGAACCGTATTGGGCCTGAGCCCACTCACGAAATGATGTTTTTGCGCACGGCGTAGAGGATCAGGTCCGGAACGCTGTGCAGGCCGAGTTTCTGCAAAATGTGGGTGCGGTGCGTCTCCACGGTGGTGAGACTGATGTTCAGAAGACCGGCTACTTCCTTATTAGCCTTCCCTTCCGCCACCAGTTGCAGGATTTCGCGTTCGCGATCGGTGAGCAGATCGTAGCTGTCCTCCACGCCGCGGCGTTCCATCTGGCGCACGTAATCTTCCTGCAACATGCGGCTGATTTTTCGGGTGAGGAAAGAGCGTCCCTCAGAGACCGCCCGGATGGCGTCGAGGATGTCGCTGCGCAACGAGTCCTTCAACAGGTAACCTTTGGCCCCGGCTTTCAACGAGCGCAGCACATAGCTCTCATCCTGATGCATGCTCAGGATCACAACCGCGGTGCGCGGGTTGGCCGCGAGAATGCGGCGGGTAGCTTCAATGCCGTTCATGTTCGGCATGGTGATGTCCATCACCACGACATCGGGCGACTGCTCCTCGGCCAGGCGCACGCTATCGCGGCCGTCGTCGGCCTCGGCCACCACGGTCATATCGGGCTGCCGCTCGAGCAGCGCTCGCAAGCCGTCGCGCACCACGGTGTGGTCGTCAGCCAGCAGAATGCGAATAGGCATCATGTCCATTTGCCGCCACGAACTCGGCCACCGGCAACTCGGCTTCAATGACGGTGCCGCGCCCCAAATTCGAGTCGATCCGGAAGCTCCCGCCCAGACGCCGGACTCGTTCCTCCATGCCGAGCAGGCCCAGCCCGCGCACGAAGCGGGTGTCAAAGCCCGCGCCGTCGTCGCGAACCGCCAGGAGCACGCGGTGGTTCTCCCGCCTGACCACCACCTCCGCGGTGCGGGCGTTGGCGTGGCGGCCGGCGTTGTTCACGGCCTCCTGCACCAGGCGGTAAACGCAGGTCTTGTGTTCGTCGGGCAGATTATCGGCGGCGTCATCGGCCTCCACCACCACGTTGAGGCCCGTGCGGTTGGTCATCTCACGCGCGTACCAGTTGAGCGCGGGGACCAGTCCGAAATCGTCGAGCATGGACGGGCGAAGAAGCAGGGCCAGGTCACGCACCTCGTTGACGGTCTTTTCCGCCAGCGTCCGGATGGAGGCCAGATGGTCCCGCATTTCGCCGGGATCCTCCGCACACGCCGCGCTTTCCGCCTCCATGAGAATGGCGGACAGCGACTGGCCGACTTCGTCGTGGAGTTCCCGGGCGAGCGTGCGGCGCTCGTTCTCTTGCGCACGCAGAAGCCGCGCGGAAAGATCCTGCAAGTCGGCGCGGGCGCGGGCATTCTCTTCCAGGCGGCGTTCCAGTTCGCGCCCGAGACGCAGCGTGTAGCCGATGGTCAAAAGCGCCAGCACCAGGCCGCCGGCCAGCGTGATTCCAAAAGTGAGGACTAAAGACCGGCGCAGGCCGTCTGACGAGGCGGCCAACTGTTCCTCGGCGCGGCTCAGGCCGCGCTCGTTCACGGCCTCGATGCGGTCCGCAATCTGAAGCATGGCGGTGCGGCGCGGAACCAGCTCATCGTAGAAGAACGAATATCGCAGGCGGTCGCGTTGCCGCGGAGTCCACGCCACAGTGCGGTTGAGGACGCCCCAATAGGCCTCGATTTCATTCTGCAAGGTCCGGAACGGCTCGCGTTCCTCGGCCTCCAAGATGCGCGAGTAGGCCTGAAGAGCGGCGTGAG
This sequence comes from Bryobacteraceae bacterium, assembly GCA_049515735.1. Classification (GTDB taxonomy): domain Bacteria; phylum Acidobacteriota; class Terriglobia; order Bryobacterales; family Bryobacteraceae; genus Fen-178. Next base: position 12,772 of record JBEKTU010000095.1, on the reverse strand, counting down.
TATCGCGCTCCAGGGCGGCCATGCGCTGAGTCTGCTCTTGTGCGCCGCTGGTGTCCGGAGACAGAAGGAAATCGCGCACGTATGTGCCGGACAGATAGATCTGGGCGCGGATCTGGTCAAGCGCGCTGAGACGCTGAAGAAATGCCTGCCGGATAAGGGTCTCCTGGTGACGGACGCGGTCCAGCGCCACCAGCGTGCCGGTGGCCGCGGCGACGATGAAGACCAACAGTCCTCCGAAGCCCAGGGAAAGCACCAGCCACCGAGGCTTGCGTCGCGTCCCCTCGCCATTCTCCTCCAACCCGCCCACGCGGGACCATTCGGGCATCTCGCGTCCTCTCAACCACAGTGTAGTCAATCCGGCCGCGCAGGAAAATCCTGTCCGGACAGGATAGGATTGCCGCCGTGAAAACGGTATGACTCAGATATGGAGGGAAATTCCAGATGACACAAACCCGCAAACCGGTACTGCTCGCTCTAGCGGCGATATCCTTGATGATGATCGCCGCAGCGTGCAAGAAGCAAGTAGCCATGAAACCGGCGCCACCGCCGGCGCCCGCCGCTACGGCCCCGAGCGCACCCGCGCGGGCCGCCGCAACGCCCATGCGGTCCAACCCCGCGCCAACGCAGACCGCGGCCGCGCCAGCGCCGCGCTATCCGAATGCGGCGACCCGGGCGCGTATCGACGAGCTGCTGGCCAGGATTGAGGACGCCTACTTCGACTACGACCAGCACACCTTGCGTCCCGATGCGATCAAAGCGCTCGCGGCCGACTCCACGGAGCTTCGCGACATCCTGAAGGATTATCCGGATTACAAGCTGACCATCGAGGGCCACTGCGACGAGCGCGGCTCGGCCGAATACAACCTGGCGCTGGGCGATGCCCGGGCGAAGGCCGCCAAGGACTACCTGGTCCAGGTGGGCATTCCCTCCGACCAGCTTTCGATCATCAGCTACGGCAAGGACCGCCCCGTATGCGAGGAGCACGACGAGGCTTGCTGGCAGAGAAACCGTCGGATCCACATCGTGGCGACCATGGCATCCCGCTAGACGCACCGGCCCGATCGCGCGTATTATACTCGGGCCTGTGAGCCAGGTAAATGCCTGCGGTCGCCGGGACCTCATGAAGATGGGTGTCGGCGCCGCGATGACCGTGCTGAACGCTGAAGCTTCGGCCGCTCAGACTACGACTCCCCGCGCCGCCGTCGTGACGCGGAGCGGTTGGAAGAACGATGCCGGCCGGGCCTCGGGCAACGGACCGATGGATGACACCACCCGCCTGATTGTCCGGTATGTGAGTTCTTTTTCCGAAGCGAATCTGACGGATCCGCTCGCCGGCGCTCTGGGCGATACGATGCTGGACGCCGTCTCCTGCATCATATCCGGGTTCGAATCCGAGCCGGCACGGATCTGTGCGCGCCTGGCGCGGACCACCCAAAGCACTCTCCAAAGCACCGTCCTCGGCTATGGCCTGACCACTTCGCCCGAGCTGGCCGCCTTTGCCAACGGCTGCATGTTACGCCACGCCGATTTCAACGACCTGGGTCCGGGCGGGCACGTCAGCGACATCCTCTCGGGGATCCTCGCCGTCGGCGAAGCGTTTCACTCGACAGGCCCGCAAATGCTGGCGGCGGTCGCCTTGGGCTATGAAATCGCGGGCGCCCTCACCGCCGCCTGTTCCAACGGCGACCAAGGGTGGGACGGTCCCTTCGAAGGCCCAGCGACGGCAATGGCTATAGGCAAGCTCATGGGGTTGAACGAAGACCAGCTCGCCAACGCCCTCTCCTTGACCCTCGTTCCGCATATGCCCATGAAAGTCAGCCATGCCGGCGCCCTGTCGCACTGGAAGGGCTGCCACAGTTCGGAGGCCGTTCGCTGCGCGGTCTTCTCCACCCTGCTGGCGCGCGAGGGCATGACTGGGCCGGCGCAACCGTTCGAGGGCCGGCAAGGTTTGTTCGATCACATCGGTCCATTCAAGGAATTGCATCTGCCGGCTGCCAGTCCCGACGGGCGAATGGTCGTGCAGAGGATGAGTTTCAAACGCTTTCCTTCGGAAGGCTCGACCCAGTCGATCCTCGAACTCATACCCCAGATCCGGGCTTGGACCAGGGCCGGCGACATCTCATCCATTTATGTTCAACTGCCTCGCGACGGATGGCAGGAAACCGCGGATCCGCCCAAGTGGGATCCCCGGAATCGCGAGACGGCCGATCACAGTATGCCGTACGTCATCGCCGTGGCGCTGATCGACGGCGATGTGTACCTCGATTCCTTTACGCCCAAACGCATCCAGGATCCGGCGGTGAGGCGGCTCATGGAGAGGATCACCGTCGGGCCGGACCCCGGCCTCACCTGTCAAGGAGCTGCCCGCCTCACCGTGCGCACCAAAACGGGTGGTGAACTGGTGAAGGAGACTTTGGTCCGCCTGAACACCCCGATGACGCGCCAGGAGATCATCGCGAAGTTCAACCGGGTGTGCGCCTTCATGTCCGTCTCGGACGAGCAGAGGGACCGCGCTCGTGGCGAGTGGTCGAATCTCCGCGCGGTCCGGGATATCGCGGAGCCGATCCGCGCCCTGGCGCACTTCGGCCGGCCTTTGCCTTTGTGAGACCGGCCAGGAACAAGCCGTCACTTCCGCGACAGGCTGGCAAGCACGCGATCCGCCGCCGCATCCAGGCCGGACGGCGCGCCGCACAGTCTCTGGCTGGCCGACCACAACTCTTCCGCCAGCGAAAGATCGGAGTCGGCGGCATCGTCGTACGACTGGCGGGCCGGAGGGCGGGCCAGCAACTCGCGCGCTCTGTCCGCCCGGGTCCGAAGAGACTGCGCGTCCGCGGGCTGGCCGACCTTCGGAAGACACTGCTCCACCGTGCCCAGGATGCCCTCGAGCAGCGCCGCGCTGCGCCGATACCGCTCCGCTGGACCGATCCCGTGAACGGTTGGGTCCAGCTCCAGTATCCGCTCGCAGAGCGCCATCTCCCGCTGGGCTGCTGCATCGGAGGGGTTCAACCGTAAGGCGCTGCGAAAGGCCTCGCGCGCCTCGACGTACTGAGCCTGTTCAAACTCGGCCGATCCCAACCCGGAGTAGGCTTCCGCATCGCCATTGTTCTCGCTCACCAGGCCACGGAATACGTCTGCCGATTGTCGGGGTGATCCGTAATCCAGCAACAGCCGCCCAATGCGCTTCTTGGTCGCGGTATCGTTGGGGAAACGCTCGATTATCGCCAGCAACTCAGCCGTTGCCTGGGTCTTCAAGCCCGCCGTTTCCAGCAAGCCGGCCAGCTCGAACCGGACCTGCAGCCGGTTGGCTTCCTGATCGGCCGGCCAGGAGCCGTAAATCGCGCGATGGTAACAGGTGACGGCGTCCGCTGTTCTCCCTTGCTGAACCGCGATCCTGGCCAGCCCGAGATTGGCGCGGCCGTCAGTGGGGTCGCGCCGCAGCGCCTCCTCCAGGTACACGGAGGCTTCCTCGAGGTCGTCGGTTTTCACCAGCGTGAGGCCCAGGGCGAGCCGGTATTCGCGGTTGTTGGGTGAAACGGAAAGCGCGTTTCGAAACTGCTCCACCGCTTCCTGGTTCCGGTCATGCAGCACCAGGTCGTTGCCCGCCTTGAAGTACCGATCGGCCCTGGCCGCGCGCTCGGAACGGTAGTAATAACTCAGGGCGCCCACCAGCAGCAGCGCCCCCAGCGTGGCGGCAATCAGGCCAGGCAGGAACGCACTCGAGCGGCGAGTCACTGAGTGCGACGGTTCCGGAACCGCTTCTCCCTCGCCGGTCACACCATAGGCGCGCAGGATGCCGTTGAGAGTGACCTCGTGCCGCAGGTTGCGAAGGTTGGTCCGGCTCACTACCGGCAGCACGTTCACCTTGGCTTGCGCCATGTATCTCAAGGCCGCATCGAGCGGCTGATCCACGTACACGTGAGGAAAGTTCTCCACGGTGAGCGGCCCTTTGGAATCATAGCCGGGCAGGATCGCGGCCAGCGTCCAGTTGCCGTGCCCCTCCGCCACATGCTTCCGCAATTGAGCCAGGGACACCATGCCCAGGAGGCCGTGTTCGCCCACGACCGGAGCGGCGTTGCGCTCTTCGTCGAGAGACTTGGCCGCGTCCTCCACCGTGGTACTGTCGGAAAGAACGTGTTCGGCGGGGGCCACGGCGGCCCAAACGACCGGCATCCCCTGGCGGTCGCGGGCTCCCGCGGGCAGGTGAATGCCATCCTGGTGTTGAAGCGCTTCATAGATCGGTTCCCGCTGCAGGCGGTACGAGATGTAAAAGCTGATGAGGTTGGAAATCATGAGCGGCACGATGATGGAGTAATCGCGCGTCATCTCAAAGATCATGATCACGGAAGTGAGCGGAACACGGACGATGCCCGCGAACGCCACTCCCATTCCCACCAGGGCATAAGCGCCGACGCTGCCGGTATAATCCGGCAGCAGGTGGTGAGCCACGCTGCCCGCCGCGCCGCCCATCATGGCCCCAATGAAAAGGCTGGGGCCGAAGATGCCGCCTGCATTCCCGGTGCCGTAGCAGGATGCAGTGGCAATGAGCTTGAGCGGCACCAGCAGAAGCATGAGACCGAGCGCCATCTGGCCATTCAATGCCAGGCTGACATTGCCGTAACCGACCCCCAGGACCTGCGGCACAAACCATCCCATTACGCCAACCAACAAGCCGCCCGCCGCCGGCTGTAGCCACTCGCTCCACTTGGGCAACTGCCTGAAGCGCAGCCGGATATAAAGCAGCAGCTTGACGAAGCCAACGGAAACCAGGCCGCCGATCAGCCCCAAGGCGGCATAGAAGAGGAACTCGATGGGGTGGACGAGCTGATAGGCGGGGACGTGAAACAACGGCTCGTCGCCGAGCAGCAGGTGGAGCACGATCCACGAGGTGGCCGAACTCAGCACTACGGAACCCAGCACTGGCGCGTGGAGATCGCCCATCACCTCCTCGAGCGTGAAAAGGACTGCCGCGACGGGCGTGTTGAAGGCCGCCGCCAGGGCCGCGGAAGCTCCGATGGGCACCAGCGCCCGGATCCGTTCCGGTCCCAGTCCCAGCCGCCGGCCGAAGACCGATGCCAGACCGGATCCAACCTGGACCGACGGGCCTTCGCGGCCCAGCGCGATGCCGGATGCCAGCGAGACCGAACAGCAGAAGAATTTCCCGACCGCTGTCCGAAAACTGATGAAGCCGTCGCGCAGGAACAATGCGGCCTTGGTCTGCGGGATTCCGCTGCCGCGGGCGTTGGGAAAATAGCGGGAGAGCAGATACCCGGTGAAAAGAGCGCCGGCCACCGGGATCGCCAGCCGCCGCCAGGCCGCCCCGCCCGCCGGGTACATCCGCGAACCGAGACTTTCGGTGATGTAGATGAAGGCCGCGACCACCAGGCCAACCACGGCTCCGATGATCAGAGTCAGGACGAGGAGGACAGTATCTTCGTGCTGGTGAAGCCATTCCGCATCCGACCAGTTCTTCAGGCGGCGTTTCCAGGCTGACTGTGACTCGGGCGAGGGCATGTGCGCAGAGATTTCCACGATATCAAAGACGGAGCGTAATGCGCAGCGGCGTGCGCCGTCGCAACAGCATGAATATGCCGCCCATGCGCTATACTGATGGGCAATCGGGAGCAAAAATGGAAACCTCGAACCGCGGTACTTGGACCCGGAAACGATTCCGGCCGCAGCCCCGTCTTCGAGTTTGGAGGACATAATACATGCAGAGAATGAGAAATGTTCCAGCCGTACTGGTAATCCTGGTGGGGATTCTGGCCGCCCCTGCTTTTGCCCAGGCACCCCCTTCGTTCGCTCCGGGACAGTTGGACCAACTGGTGGCGCGCATCGCGCTTTATCCGGACCCGCTGCTGGCGCAAGTCCTGGCTGCGGCGACCTACCCCAATGATATTCCCCCTGCCGCCCAGTGGGCGGATGAGCACCATTACCTCACCGGGCAGGCGCTGGCCAACGCCATCAGCGCGGACCAACTGCCTTGGGATCCCAGCGTGCAAGCGCTGCTCCCATTCCCGTCCGTGCTGGACATGATGAATTCGGACATGAACTGGACCACCCAGCTCGGAAACGCGTTCCTGGCCCAGCAACAGGATGTGATGGACGCGGTGCAGCGGCAGCGCGCCATCGCGCAACGCTACGGATACCTGAGGAGCAACGGCCAAATCCTAGTGAGCGGCGGGCCCTACATTACGGTCATGCCCGTGAATTGGGGCTATATTGTGGTCCCCTACTATGACCCGGCCATCGTGTTCTTTGCGCCGCGGCCTGGATTCGTGATCGGCGGCGCAATCCGCTTCGGCTTCGGCGTGACCATCGGCGGGTTCTTCGCTCCGTGGGGCTGGGCAGCGGGAGGGATTCACTTCGACTGGGGCGCGCACGCCGTATTCCTGAACAATGCACGCTGGGGCAGGACCTGGGTCAACCGCGCCGCTTACGTGCATCCTTACCCCGCGATCCATCGGCCCGCGCCGGGTGCGGTGCGTCGCCCCGAGGCGCATGCGATCCACCCACGCTCGGAGGCGGAAAGAAGTGCGCCGCGGCAAGGCAGGCCAATGCCTCGCGAAGAGCACCGGGAAGAGCGCCGCTAGGCATGCGAAGCGCCGTGCGCCGTCAGAACACCCGGTCCTGCTTCCTCAGCGTTCCGAAGCTCCCGAGGTTGGCAACCGTAAACGCCACGCGCCAATCACTCAGGTCGAGTATCCCGATGCTGTACCGGTGATACTCTACACTTAACCCGCAGCAATCCGTGTTATAAGTCACCTGGGTGGTGGAATACAGGATGACCCGTTGGCGGTAATCGTAAACCCCTGTCACACCGGCGTTCCATCCGCGGTGGTTGGGATCGCCGAATCCCGCCCGGAACTGGAACTGGTCGGCGGCGGGCAGGAGCACCGGGTCGTTGTGAATCGCGTTGTTTCCCGCCGAAACGAAGTACTTCTTCCAGCGGTAGTCCACCGAAAGCGTGCTATCCACAATAGCGTGCTGGCGGGGGTCGTAGTCGGTCTGCCACTGGATGCCCAGGCCGTTAATGGGGCTTATGCGAAGCAGGGAAACCACCGGCGAGGTGCTGCGCGGATCGACCAGAAATGCGTACCCCGTCAGGTCGGCCGTGCTCTCGAATACGTTGCGCACGCCGGGCACCAGCGCGCCGCCGAAGGTCGGGTCGAAGTAACGTTTCTGGAACAACTCCCAGGTGAAGATCTCCAGAACCGAATCGCCGCGCTTGGCGTAGATCCGGTTAGTCAGCGACAGCTCGACCTCGTTGGTGTTGGAAAGAATGTCGGTCTCATCGAAGCGGATGAACCGGTCGAACTCGCTCCCGATCCCAGTTACGTACTGATAGGTGGCGCGCGGCTCGATCACGTGCTTGAGCTTGTCCCCAAAGACCGTCTTCTTGTTGTAGATGCGCGCCAGCGATGGGAAAATGAGGTCCGCCGAGAAATCCCGCGCGCTCCTCAAGATGTTGGTGCCCAACACCCGGAACCGGTCCTCATAGGGCTCCTGGCTCTCCGAGTAAAACGTCTCATGGATGCCGAAACTGGGCACCAGGTGGAAGTTCCACCAGTGAAACGCGGTAGTCACGCGGGGCGCCAGATTCAAGCGGTTCATGAACGCGCCGGTCTTATAGGTGTCGATCAGCTCAGTTGGGTCGGTAGTGCTGTTAAAGACCGGCTCGCTGCGGGACATGAGTCCGGCGGCGGACTGAAACGAAAACCACAGCGGTATGTTCTGCCAGATCCGATGGTCGCGGCTGCTCAGCTCCGCCTCCGGCAGCTTCCGAATGGTTACCGCGTTAGCCACGTTATGCGAAACACCGGTGGTGGGATCGACGATCGGCACTTCGACCGTTTGAAAGTTCTCCAGGCGCGCGAAAACCAGGTTGAACGTGTAATTCGACCAGTTCTTGTTGATGAAGCCCACCGAATGGATTTCCGAGCCGACGGCTTCGTTGTATGACTGTGTCCACTCCTGCCGGAACCCGAAGGAAGTGATATAGTTGACGGCGCCCCGCGCCGTCCAGCCGTCGCCCAAGTCCGACTTTCCCATCACGGACAGGCTGAAGCCGCTGTATTTCTGCGGAGGACTCCCGCTGTTCGGCACGCCGCGGTCCTGGACGCCGTACACAATGGCGTCGAAATCGGTGCCCGGGCGCGGCTTGCCGCGGAAATCCACGTGATGCGCGAAACCCCTGGCAGTATAATCCTGAACCAGGTAAGTCACATCGTAACTGCGATTGATGGCCCAGAAGTAGCCGATCCCGATCATGAAACCGCGCTGCGAGCCGTGTCCGATGTTGGGGGTGAGGAAACCGCTTTTGCGCGGCTCCCTCTCCAGCGAATGGTAAAAGAACGGCGTGTAGAACAGCGGCATCTTCCACAACAGGAACACGGAACGGTAAGCCAGGGCGCGCTGGCCGGGGATGATATCGAACTTGGGACCGCGCAGCCGCCACCACGGGTTCGGCATTTTGCAGTTGGTGACCCACCCCTTATAGAGGATGTACTTTTCGCCGATCCGCTCGGCCCACTGGCCCTCAAAGTGGTATGGGCTGCTGGTGGTGAGTGTGCCAGGACGCGTGACGATGCGCGGATGTGTTTCGCCGCGGACGTCGTAGAACTTTCCCGTCTCCTCCCGGGTGTTGTACTCCAGGTGGTCGCACCAGATCTGCTCGTTGCGATCGAAATTGCGGAAGTAGACTTGGCCGGTGGCGTGAAGGTCGCCGGTCTCTTCGTCGTACTCGATATCTTCGGCGCGGAAAAGCATCCGCGCGTCTTCCATCTCGACGGGATGCCCGTGCCATTTGTGCACCGTACCGTCGGTATCGAAAGTATCCGATGTCACATTCCACTCGCCCATGGGAATGGATTTCGGCGGTATGGCCGGGGGCGGGGGAGCGGTTGCCGTCGGGGGTGGATTCTGAGCGGCGGCTCCGACGGTTAAAATCAGCGCTCCCAATAGCGTAAGGGGGAAAAGATACGTATTACTCGAAGATTTTCCGTGACAAATTTCGACCGTTGTGTTAAGAAGAGTGAGAGAGCCTTGCGGAAGAATCCTCAACGGTGAAGTTAACACACTTCCGAAGGCTTATGTTGCGGATGCCGTATGGGTTTTTGCCGAGACATGACGTGCAGGTATTGCGGTTCGCGTAATGGCGAGGGGGAACATCGGTGCCGGCGGTGCGGCCGCAGGCCGGATGACACGTTGACCGGGGAGTTCACTCTGCCTCGCACGGACGGCGCGCTGGCCGCCAAGCTGCAACCCGTCGCGCACATCCATCCGCCGGAATCATCGGAGTCTGGGCGGGTTCCAGGCCGGACGCCCGTCGTGGCGCGCGCGGTGCAAGGTTCCTTGTTTCAAGAAAGACCGGCTTCCAACGTGATTCCGTTCGATTCCTTCACTCCCTCGCCCGGCGTTCTACCGAGGCCGCGTCTCAAGCCCGCGACTGGCTCGACGCAAGTGTCGAAGCCGCAGGCTCGCCGGGCTCCGCGCGTGCCGGAAGGCCAGGGCAAGCTGGATTTTCTCCCGCCCATTACGGCGAAGACGCGCACTCTCGGCACCACCGTTGAAGCCGTCATCTGCTGCGAGGCATCGGTGGCTATACCTTTGCATCGCGCCCTGGCCGCCGCCATCGATTGGGCCATGATCCTCATCGGGTACGGCCTGTTCCTGGCGGCGTTTTGGTTCGGCGGCGGGGGGGCTTTTGTCTTGAGCGAGCGCAACCTGCTGGTCTTCGGCGGAGTGCTGCTCCTGGTGGCCTTCACCTACGGCCTGTTCTATGCCATCGCCGGCACGGAAACCGCCGGGATGCGCTGGACGCGTCTGCAGGTCCTGACCTTCGACGGCTTTCCGCCGGACGGCGGGCAGCGCCTGCTCCGCTTTGCGGGTGCGTGCCTGAGCCTCTCCACGCTGCTGGGCCTGTTGTGGTGCCTGGCCGACGAAGAGGGCCTGACCTGGGCGGACCACATTTCCCGCACCTTCCCGTCGCCCCGCGAATGGAACTCCCAAGTTTTCCGCCGGCGGTAAGCTGGAATTATCCGCGCCGCGCGCGCTCGCCACTGGAGGACTGCAAGCATGAACATCTATTTCGACGAGAAGAACCTGCTGGCCGATATGGTCGGCAAAGCCAACGGCCTCACCCGTTCCGAAATCCAGCGCTCTCAATCCAAGGCTCTGAAAGCTCTGACATCTTTCCGCCGGCAAAGCGATGAGGGCCGCTACGGGTTCTCTCACCTTCCTTTTCAGGCGCGCGTGATCGAAGCCATCAGCCAGTGCGCCGCCGAGGCGCGCGGCAGTTTCGACACTGTGTGCGTGGTCGGCATCGGCGGCAGCGCGCTGGGCGCATGGGCTCTCGATTGCGGCATTCGTGGCCCTCATCCCGTGCAGGGCGCCTTCACCCCGGAGCACCCGCGATTGGTGATTCTCGATAACGTCGATCCCTCGTTCACCGCAGCCGCGCTGGCTTCCATGGACCCGCGTCGGACGCTGGTAGTGGTGATTGCGAAATCGGGCGGCACCGCCGAGACCGTGGCTACGTTTCTGATTGTGCGCGATTGGATCGAGCAGGCGCTCGGCCGCCGCCAGGCCCCGCGCCGTATTCTGGCCGTCACCACCGAGGGCAAAGGCGACCTGTTTGCGCTCTCGCAGGCCGAAGGCTACCGCGTTTTCGGCATTCCCGAAAATGTGGGCGGCCGTTTCAGCGTGTTGTCGCCCGTCGGCCTGGTTCCCGCGGCGCTCATCGGCATCGATATTGGCAGGCTTACGCGCGGCGCCAGGCGCATGACGCACCTATGCTGGCAGCCCGATCCCGTTGAGAACATCGCCCTTCGCGCGGCGCTCTGCCACTGGCTTATCTGGACCCGCAGAGGCAAGTCCATCCAGGTGGCGTTCCCCTACTCGAATCATCTGTGGGGCACGGCCTTCTGGTTCCGCCAGCTTTGGGCCGAATCGCTGGGCAAAGCCCGCAACCGCGCGGGCCAGGAGGTCCATACCGGCCAGACTCCGGTCGCCGCGCTGGGCACCACCGATCAGCACTCGCAAGTGCAGTTGTACATCGAAGGCCCCAACGACAAGGTCTTCACCTTCTGGGCCGTGGCGAAATTCTCCACCGCGCAAAGGATTCCCAAGCGCCGCTTCGACCTGGCCGCGTTCGACGCACTGGCCGGTCAGTCGCTGGCGGAGTTGATCGATGCCGAGCGCCGCTCCACCGCCGCGGCTCTGGTGGAGAATGGCCGACCCAACTGCACCATCACGCTCGACCGCGTGGACGAGGAGCACCTCGGCGCGTTTCTGCAACTGATGGAGTTCGAGACGGCCTTCATGGGCGAGTTGCTCGACATCAATGCCTTCGACCAGGAAGGCGTGGAGCTGGGCAAGAGGTTCACCTACGGCCTGATGGGCCGCCAGGGCTTCGAGAAATACCGCCGCCAGTTCACGGCGTACGAGAAAAAGCGCAAGACTCTGTAGCCCGGTGAATTCCCGGGGCCGGCACGTTTTGCTACAATCGGCGGCCATGAAGCTTGCGCTTGCGTTGTGTATCTCCGCTCTGCCGGTTTTCGGCCAGTATTCGGCTCGCCGGGACGGCGGCGTCGTTCGCCTGGAGGACGCCGGGCGCCAGACCGTCGTGTCAGTAGTGCCCTCCCACGGCAATGCCGCTTTCGAGATGAAGGTGAAAGGCAAGGACGTCCTTCGCTGCCCCTACGCTTCGGCTGCGGAGTTTCTGAAGGCGCCCGGAGCGAGCGGCAATCCGTTCCTGGCGCCTTGGGCCAACCGGCTGGACGAGCCGGCTTTCTACGCCAACGGGAAGAAGTACGTATTCAACCTGGAACTGGGGAATGTCCGTCCGGGGTCCGACAATCACCCCAATCACGGCTTTTTGACGAACGCTTCTCAGTGGGAAGTGACCGACCTCAAGGCCGATGCCAATGCCGCCTGGGTGACCAGCCGTCTGGATTTCTACCGGCAGCCCGATTGGATGGCCCAGTTCCCGTTCGCCCACACGATTGAGATGACCTACCGGTTGAAGGACGGAACCCTGGAGGTCCACACCGTGTTGGATAATCTCAGTGCCGAGCCCATGCCCGTCTCCATCGGCTTTCATCCGTGCTACCAGGTGAACGATGCGCCGCGGGATGAGTGGATCTTCGCGATCGGCGCGCGAACCCAGTGGATACTGACCTCTGAGAAGATCCCCACGGGCGAGACTCGCCCCATCGAGCGGCTCCTGCCCAACCCTCAGGCCGCTCCGCTCAAAGGACTGAGCCTCGACGACGTCTTCAGCGACCTCGTCCGGGATGCGTCCGGCAAGGCCGCCATGCGGGTCCAAGGCAAGTCCGAAAAGGTGGAAGTGGCATTTGGGCCGAACTACAAGGCGGTGGTCGTCTTTGCACCCCCCAGACCCGGAGACAGCGTCGTCTGCTTTGAGCCCATGGCCGGCATCACCGATGCGCTCAATCTCGCGCAGAAGGGTGTCTACAAAGAGCTACAGTACATCCCGCCCGGCCAGAAGTGGCAGGAGAGCTTCTGGATCAAGCCCAGCGGATTCTGATGTTATCCAGCCTCATTCCCACTGGAGCTTCACGTGGAGCATGGCCCCTTCTTTCGGCAGCGCCATGCCCCGGGCGGGAGACCGGGCGGAAACGCTGGGCTGTGACTTGACCGGCGTCCAGACGCCATCTTGGTAGACACCTTCCTCGACCTGCACAAATCGGGCTTCCTTATGGCCCGAAATCACGGTTGGCCGGAAGTCAATGGTGCTGTCGAACCCCAGGAT
>JBEKTU010000094.1:0-19848 GCA_049515735.1 Bryobacteraceae bacterium | reverse complement strand
TGCGGCTTTCGCCAGGCCATCCGTGTATGCCGCAAAGCGTTTCTCCTGTGGGCCTGGCGCAGATTGCGTGCCCACAAAACAATTCTACACCAAAATGTTATTTATAACACAGTAGTACTAGTGGGGTCCTCCCGGTGGAACACCGTCAAGAGCTGCCGCAGAGTTTCCGCGCCGTTGGAGGCGGATTGGTCGCCGATCTCGTTGCCCGCGCTCCACAGGACCACCGACGGGTGGTTCCGGTCACGATGGACGAAATCGGTCACGTCGCGCTCATACCAGTCATTGAAGTAACGGGTATATCCGTTGTTGCGAGTCTTGGACACCCTCCACTCATCGAAAGCCTCGTTCATCACCAGGAAACCCATCCGGTCGCAGAGATCCAGAAACCCCGGCGCGGGTGGATTATGGCTGGTGCGGATGCCATTGCAACCCATCGCCTTGAGGACTTCCAGCCGCCTCTCCCACACCCGTTCCGGCACCGCCGCTCCCACCGAGCCGGCCTCGTGATGCACGCACACGCCGTTGATTTTCACACGTTGGCCGTTCAGTACGAACCCCTTGTCCGCGTCGAAGACAGCCTCGCGGATTCCGATCGGCGTATCGTACACGTCCACGATGCCGCTCTGGTCCCTCACAGCGCTCCGGACCGTGTAGAGGTATGGCGTTTCCACGGACCACAGGTTGGGCTTATCCAGGTTTACCACCTGCATGAACTCGTACTCGCCGTTAGCGCCCACTTCCTGACTTGCCTCGGCGGTTTGGACTACCTTGCCGTCCCGGTCCAGAATGCTGGTGGCCAGCGCGCATTTGGCGGCCGCTTTGCCTTCGTTGCTGACCCAGGTCTTCACCTGGACGCTGGCTGCCGCATCGGATACCTGCGGCGTGGTCACGAACGTCCCCCAGTGCGCGACATGCAAATTGTTGGTCGTAAGCAGCCAGGTGTGCCGATAGATGCCTGAACCGGTATACCAGCGCGAGTTCGGCTGGTTGGAATTGTCCACCTTGACGGCGATCACGTTATCGCGGGTACCGAAAACGAGGTGCGGCGTCATGTCGTACCAGAAGGTGATGTAGCCGAAAGGACGTTTGCCCAGGTACTGGCCGTTGATCCACACCTCGCTGTTTTCAAACACGCCTTCGAATTCGATGAAGAGTTTCTTGCCGCGGGAAGACTCGGGCAGGCGGAAGTGTTTCCGATACCATCCGATGCCGGTGGGCAGGCTCCCCTGGGCAGTCTCCTTCTCGCTGTAAGGCCCTTCGATGCTCCAGTCATGCGGCACATCCAGGCTTCGCCAGTTGGCGTCCGCGAAGCCGGGTTCCTGCGCTCCCGGCGCATCGCCCTTGTTGAACTTCCAGTCAAAATCGAAACTCTCTTTGCCTCTGGCCGGCATGGCTTCGAGCGCCACCCGCGTTTGAGCGCCGCCCTGATTCGCGGATTCCAACGCGGACATGAACCCGACCGCGCCCACCGCCTGGGCCAGCAACCCGCGGCGGCTTAAGGGACCTTTCCCTTCAACATCGTTGGTCGCCATTTCGGTAAACCTCCTTCCGAATTATGACGGAAAACGGCTGCGCCTCCGCAGGCGGTGGGGCCGAAGCCAGCGTCTCGACATCTTCCAAAGTATACGCGGCGGATGCACCGATAGCACGCCGGAGACGTTGCCGTTCCCGCCTGTTCGCGGCTCTTTCGGGAAATCTCGCTGACCACTGCACCCAAAAAAGATCGCTGTCGTGCGCCGCCGTTCGTCCGCCGCTAGTTCCCCCGCGCTCTTTTTCCGCTTTCATAATAGCGAACCCGCACATTTACGCCGCGTGGTTATGATCCGCACAGCAGCATGCGGAGGCGACGCAAGGTGCTTCGCACACGGCTACCCGCGGCAAACTCGCCCCTCTTCCCTCGGAAACGCGCATCAGCTTCCGCCCGCGCGCGCCAAAGTTTAACCATCACCGGGCGCCGCGGCTGAACCGGGCGTTACCCCCCTACGCGCGTTTCGCCGGCACACGCGGGTTCCGCTCCCCGGCCCAAGTCTGCTGGTGCCAGTAAGGATAAGGCTCCGGGACGGCGCTGGCCTCATTGAGGCGCGCCATCTCCTCGGCGCTCAGCTCCCACGTAGCCGAGGCGAGATTGTCCCGGAGCTGCTCCTCGGTGCGCGCCCCCACGATCACCGTGTCAACGCCCGGTTTGCCGCGAACCCAGTTGAGCGCCACCTGCGCCGGTGTGACGCCGCGCCCGGCAGCGATCGCCAGCATGACATCCACGATGCGATAGAGCCGCTCCCAGTCCACTTTGATGGGCGCCCCGAGCGCGACCAGCCGGCCTTCGGCGGGCTGTGGCGCGTCACGCCGGATCTTGCCCGAAAGCAGCCCGAATACCAGCGGACTCCATGCCATCACACCCACGCCCTGGTCGAGACCCATCGGAATGAGCTCGTATTCGGCGTCGCGGACAAGCAAAGAGTATTGGATCTGCTGGCTGATATAGCGCGCCAGGCCACTACGCTCGGAAATGGCGACCGCCTTCATCGTGTGCCAGGCGGAAAAATTGGAGCACCCGATGTAGCGGACCTTGCCCTGGCGCACGAGGGCATCGAAAGCCCCCAGCGTCTCCTCCATGGGCGTGAGGGAGTCCATCGAGTGCGCCTGGTAGAGGTCGATGTAGTCGGTGCCGAGGCGGTGCAGGCTGGCCTCGCAGGCCCATATCAGGTGGGCGCGCGACAACCCGAGGTCGTTCGGTCCCGGTCCCATCCGCGAGAAGGCCTTGGTAGCGATCTGCACATTCTGCCGCCGGCCCTTCAGGGCCGCGCCGAGCACTTCTTCAGCGAGCCCTTCCGAATAGATGTCGGCGGTGTCAAACAGCGTGACGCCTTGGTCGATCGCAATATCGACCAGGCGGCGGGCCTGTTCCACACCGAGGGCGCCCATGGCCGCGTGCCGGCCCCTGCCTCCGAACGTCATGGTTCCGAAACTGAGCGACGAGACGCTCAAGCCGCCTCTGCCGAGAAAGCGCTGTTCCATGTCCCTATTATCAGACGGCGGACGCTCACGGCAAGCGGATCTCTGACCGAAGACGCCGGCCAAGCTGCGCGCTTCTGGGCGGCCAGACCGCTACCGATAACGAATAACGCCCTCTACAACCGATTGCCTGGGCGTCGCCACGAACGGCCTCTGTCACGAAGCCTCTTGTTGCCGCGCTCCGCGGGCTTTAACGCCCTGTATGGTGATCTCAGCCGTGCCTTACATCGAGCTGCAGGACAAGCGGGCTGCTCCCATCCTGTAACCTGCCACCAGCTCAGGCACAGTTATGCATCGGAAATGATCCGCCTCGGTGTCAGCCTTCCGGCATTTCATGCAACTGCTGGGGCATAAAGACATCCGCATGATCATGCGATATGTGCAGGTCACCCATCCGCAGCCACAAATTGCGCGCCCGCCGGCACGTGCCGCACCGCGCCGAAAACGGTTTTGACGTTGCGGAGGCCGATTTCTTCAGCAAGTGCTTGGCATCCTGACCGGCGCAGCCATTACGTTCGCCGTGCGCAAGCTGGCCTCCATTCCGGGCACGATATCGCTGTTTTGGGTGGTGCTCAATGTGGCGATCGCCGTCGGCGTGGGCCGATTCCCGGCATCCGTTGTCCCGTTATGCCGCCGCCACCCGCTCGCGCACGTTGAACTCGAGTTTCCAGCGGCGGTTGTCGCGGGCCACGCACCAGAGCTGCATCAGGCCGGTTTCCGTGATTACGGTTTCGAAGGAGACCGCGACCACTTCGGAGGAGGCCTCCCCTGCGCCGAACGTCACTTCCATGGGAGAGATCTCCTCAAGCTCGCCGCTGAAATCTTCGATGAGATCGCCGGGCTGGTCGTTCTTGCGCGCAGCGGAAGTGAAGAACCGGAACTCGGCGGGCTCTCCGACCACCAAGCCGAACTCACGGCCAGGGATGCGGACCTCGGTGCCCTCCTCCATGCCGAACGGCACCACCGTGAGCGCCTTGAGGGGAGCCGGAAATCCGGGCGCCGCGGGCATGGCGGTCTCGATGCCGACATAGTACGTGCGCGGCACACCGCCGCGGATGCGCACGCCCCGCCCGCGCCGCGCCAGACCATGATAGGCTGCGCCGCGCGCCACCGCGTGCATGAGGTCTTCGCCACTGAGCGGCTTCACCGGCTCCAGGCCCTCCTCGGCAAGCCAGGAATTGAGAGTGGCCAGCAGGCGCTCCCGCACCATGCCCGCTTTGAGGACGCCGCCGTTGAACAACACGTGCGTAGGGCAGGCGAGGCCGCTCGGCCCCCGGCGCACGGCTCCGTGTTCCGATGTGGCCGCCTGTTGGCGCAGGAAGCGCGCCAGGTGCCGAGAGATGGCCGGATCGGCGGCATACGGCAGGCCGATTTCCTGCAACCCGGCGCGGCGGTGGTGTTCGGGCATGGCGCTGCTCGCCACCAGCGGCAGGAATCCCTCGCTTAGAACGCGATCGATATCGTCGCGGTCGAGCGTGGCTTTGATGGCGCCGCCCACCAGGCCGCTGCCTTTGCCGAGAATCGTCACCGGCTGTTCGCGGACCTTGGAGCCGGGCTCCAGCAGCTTCTCTTTCGCGATGCGGCAGTTGCTCCATAGGGTCTGGAACTGGCGGTTGTCGACGTGCGTGCCCTTTTCCGCGAGGCGCTGCGAAACCGAGCCCGCCAGCGCCAGGTCGATGTTGTCGCCCCCCAACAAGAGGTGCTCGCCCACGGCCGCGCGAACCAGCGCCAGTTCGCCCGCGCTCTCGGTGACCGCGATCAAGGTGAAGTCCGTAGTGCCGCCGCCGATGTCCACTACCAGGATCAGGTTGCCCACCTGCACGCGCTCGCGCCAGTCGGGGTGACGCTCGATCCAGGCATAGAACGCGGCCTGGGGCTCTTCGAGCAGCGTGAGGTTGCGGTAGCCGGCCTGCTGGGCGGCTTCCAGCGTCAGCTCGCGCGCCACCGCATCGAACGAAGCCGGCACCGTCACCAACACCTGCTGCTCGGCGAACGGAGCCTCCGGCATGCGCGAATCCCAAGCCTGCCTTAGGTGCTCCAGGTAGCGCCGGCTTGCCTCGACGGGCGAAATCTTATCGACGCCTTCCGGAGCGCGAAACGGCACCAGCGACGCCGTGCGGTCCACACCCGAATGCGATAGCCAGCTCTTGGCTGAGGATACCAGCCGCCCGGCATTCTCCGCGCCCCGTTTCTGCGCCAACCGCCCCACCACGAAGTTGCGGTCCGGGTCCCAGGGCAGGGCCAGAGATCCAGCCGGAAAGTCGGAGCTGCCGGGCAGGTAGAGGAACGAGGGCAACAGGTCTTCCTCGCGCACCTCGCCGGGATTGGTAAGCTGCGGGATCGCCATCACCTGCACGTTGGCCGGGGCAAAGGGATCCGCGTCCGCCCGGATCGCCGCGAACGCCAGCGCCGAGTTGGTGGTGCCGAGATCGATTCCAATGACGTATGTCGATTCCAATGTGAGCGGCTCCAGAATTCAGGATACCGTGTCGGCGCGACGACTGACCGGCAACTAGTCGCCCACAAGGTGGATGGGCTCGGCCGATCACTGTTCGGTGGCCCAGAATCACAGCGATGACTGATACTCGGACCTAGTCTCGTGTCCCAGTGGTTCGTGAGATAAGTGCGGCAGGGTGGGAAGCGAGAGTGCGGCGCGCGTAGCGGGCAATACTTTCCAGAATCTGGTCCGCCGTCTTAGTCCACAGGAAGGGTTTGGGGGGGCCGTTGTGCACGTCCATGTACTCGCGAATCGCTGTTTCCAACTCCTTGACGCTGCGGAACACTCCACGCCGAATCCGTTTGTTTGTGAGTTCGGCGAACCATCGCTCCATCAGATGCAGCCACGAACCGTACGTCGGTGTGAAGTGGACATGGAATCGCGGGCGCTTGGCCAGCCACCTCCGGAGGATCGCTGTTTTGTGCGTGCCGTAGTGGTCCAGGATGAGGTGCACATCCAGGGCGGTAGGCACCTGTGCCTCGATGACATCCAGAAACCTGCGAAATTCTACCGAGCGGTGCCGCTGGCGCAACTGGGCGATCACACGGCTGGTCTGAGGTGGTCCCGTTGTGTGGGTAGTCGTCGGTGCCACGCCCCCACTGGCCTTGGCGGCAAAGGCAGCCGCGGTCGGGTTCCGGTCGAGCGCCTGAATCTGGCTCTTCTCGTCCACGCAGAATACCAGGGCGTGATCCGGGTGATTCGTCGGCTTGTATATATGGCTGGTTCCACACGGGCGATCTGGCGGAGCGCTCGCCCGACGGCTATTACACCCTGTGTTGGCGTAAGAGCGACCTGATTCATATCCGGCGGCTTCAATATCTACCCGCGCGAGATCGAAGAGTTTTTGCAGGAAGCAGGAAGAAGTGGCCGAGGCCGCGGTGGTGGGAATTCTGGTTCAGCAATATGTGTGGCATACACACATTTGTTCCGACCTAAAGGTCAGTGTGCCTGCCTCAATTGTTCCGCCCAAAGCCAGGCGATGCTGAAGCTCTTGCATGTAGATTTTACAAATGCGCGCCGCGATGGATACGTTCTCCATCAGGTCCGTGCCAATGCTTAGTTGTTCCTGCGTGATTAGGTCGGGTGAAGCTGTAGGCATCGATTTGCTCTCCATTCAGAAGAACCGCAACAATCCTCGCGCAGGAGGAGCCTGTTAGGTGGCTGGAATTGGTAGAGAAGATCTGCTTGTGATTTGGCTGTCGCGCCATCCGGGGGTGGCGGAACTTGACCGCGCACCCTTTGCAATGTTCCAGGTGACCTATGCTTCGGAGGCCGGCGTCATTGTCTCGTCCTGTTTGCTCTTCGTGACCAAACCTGCTGCGCGGCCACCGCCGCGCTTGCCTTTGCGCGTCGGGTTTTCAATATTAACGATCACTTTTTCAATCAGGTCACGTTCCCTACGCAATTCCGCCCATATCTTCTCAACATGCATTCTGGCAACCACCCTTCTGCCTTAAGGCCAGGTGCGGTTTACTCAGCGCGGAGAGGTTATCGGCCGCCGGTCGTTGCTCAGTCGGCCTCCCTGTGGGTTGAGATTCAAGACCTTGACTTAACTGTATCGCTAAAGTGAATTCAAAGATACAACTAGAGTTGAGCCAAGAAGCGGGTTGTGCGCAGTTTGATCGTTCGGCCGCATGCCGGTTCCAGAACGCCTCCTGCGGCTGGCTCTTCCGCGTACTGGTTTCTGCTTGATGTCCCTACCGTGCTGAGGTAAGGTCCACAATGGCTGGCGATAATGCTCATTATGAGGACCTAAATGACTGATTTGATTGTAGTTCCGCAAACGAACCAATTGGCAGAAACTCAAGGCACTGGTGCTGGACAGCGTCTCCGTCTTCTCGACATTCTGCCCCTCCTTGTTAAGTTGTTGAAAACAGGGACTCCTGCCCTTCCCGATTTTCCGTCCGCGGCCGCGGACGTGTTGCCATCCTCTTGATGGCTTCCATGACAGCCGATGATTGGACCGACTCCTCTGGGATTTCCCAAGGAGCGCCCGGAACGATTTGCGTAGCCGGGAGGATCTTCTTCTCGATCAATCGCCTCACGGTTTTGCGATTCGCGCTCAGTCGCTCGGCCGCCTGTTCCAACGTCAGCATAGCTGGAGGGCCCTGGCCCGAGTTGCACGCTGGGAGATCGAACCTATGCCGCAGAGTTTGAATGCGCAGCGTAGTCCACGTGAGGTCGAAGGCCGTTCGAAATCCAAGCCGGTTCAAGGTTGCCGCAATCTGATCATCCGGGTCCGAAGCCGACCGATCATGACGGCTGTCGGGCCGCAGCAACATGGGCGACGTTTGGCTTTGGGTGCGCCCGCGCCACCGGGTGGCAACATTGGTCGCGGTGGGCGCCGCCGGCGCAACGTGGGCAAACTGGCGCGACGGGGTGGCTTTCGTTCGCCACCGGGGGTGCCGCGGCGATCGGCTGGATCATGGCCATGGCAGCAGCCGGGGAAGCTCGCACAACACGAACACCTGGCCCACGTTGCGCCCCTGCGCGCCGGGATGGCTTCGTCCTACCAGACCTGCGCTCCGGCGCAAAAAGGCGACAAAAGGCACCCACCGCACGCGCCATCGAGTCTGTGGTTGCAGTCCCCATAGTGGCAAGGCATGCTAAATGACGGGTCTGGAATTGGGAATGACCCGATTGAATGCGCCGGGTATGGCGCGGATTGTCGGGAAGGGGAAGTGCACAATGTCGTTGAGTCTTAGGCCGGTAGTTGAGAAGTGGCGACCGAGTTACGGATTCCTGCTCGGACACGAAGAAATGGTGGACCTGCTGCGGCAAATCGCCGCGTTGGCGGGGATTGACAGCCATTGCCAGCACGGATACGCGCAGCTACAGAATCAGTATCACGACGGGACCACCGAGCGGTCGCAGCTCGCGCAGACCTCGCGGCACACGTTCAGGCTTGTGCAGCGGTTGACGGCCGCCGCCGTGATCGCGGGTGCGCTGCTCCTCCACCAGGCCCGACCCGGCACACTCCAGGCAGCGGAAAGGGAAGACCGCGCCCGTGCCGCCGCACTCCTGACACGCGCCGAAGACCGGCACGCCCACGGGAATCTTGCAACCGCAGAACGCCTCCGCCGCCGAGAGCGCCACGGCTCAATAGTCAACACCGAAGCAGTAACTTTCGTTGGAATTCATGGGGCTAACCGCGTATTCGCCCGGATACAGGGCGCGCGCGGGAGTAATTTCGTAAACGGAGTCACCGACTTCATTAATGGTCACCGTCAGCCCCGGCGGAGCTCCGCCCATAGTCGGTTGCGTTTGCCGGTAACCCATTCTCGATTCCAAACGGTAGAGTTGGAATTGACGCGGGTCGCCGCCGGGGTTCAATCGCACGACGAATACGAGCCGGTTTCCTTGTCTGACCCGCACGGGCGAGCGCGGGCCTTGAATGCGATACACGGTTGCTCCCATGCCATACATTCCGCCGCCGCGGGACATCATCCCGATCTCTTTTTCGAGCGGGATGTATCCAGAGGAACCGCGCAGAAATGGCGCACCAACGATGTCGGGCCCCATATCCATCCTGGGCGCCTCGGGACCAGCGGAGGGTGCATCGATCGAACCGAAGACTATCTCGGCCACACGGGCGCGCGCATAGTGCTGTATCTCGTCGTTGACCAGGAAGCGAATGTCGTCCGCTGTGCCGCCCAAGAAACTTCCGTTCACGGTGGACCCGTTGCGCAGACGGAGCGTATCCGCCTGGCTCGACATTGCGAGAGCCAACGCCAGTATTGTGAATCGCGTGATCATAACTGCTCCATCAGTTGGGGTGCTCCATTGGTCGATACTAACAATAGGTTTGTTCGATCCGCGCGGAGAAACATTCGCCTTTTACTATTTTCCCACCGTTGCCAGCACGCAGGAAGCGTTGCCAGCCCGTGATTTCTGCCTTCGAACTCTCCTATCCTCTGGTCAATACGACCCAGTGGTTAACAGCACCGGCCGTTTCTGGGCGCAGAGCGAGGGCCTACTTGCGCTCAATCGGTGACCGAATGCGCTGGTGAGACGAGCCTCACTACAAAGGCCGACTGGATGCCTTTTGCGGACTGTCGTACTGCCGAAGCCAGTGTCTCCGCGTCGGCCTGCGTGGACGCGGCTCCCACCAGGACGCACCAGAGATCCCTGTCGGACACGCGTGGTATGATGCGCGCCACGCCGTAGAGCCGTTCCATCAGGGCGCGCGTGCGTTCGGCATTCGCCAGTATGCGGAATGTGCCGGCCTGGACGGCGAAGAGCGCGCGCGTATCGACCGGAGCGGCGTGCAGGATTTCGAGCGCCACCGGCACTACGCCGGATTCGACCATGCCCAACTTCCGCGCAGCGGCGTTCGAGAGATCGACAATGCGTGATTCGATGAACGGTCCGCGATCGTTTATCAGCACCACCACGCTGGCGCCGGTATCGACGCGGCGGATGCGGACAGTGGTACCGAACGGCAGCGTGCGGTGCGCCGCGGTGAACTGCTCCTGGTGGTAGATTTCGCCGCTGGCAGCCATTTGGCCGTCGAACGTTGCGCCGTAACAGCCTGCCATGCCCCGCTCGTAGGGTTGGGCCTGGGCGGCGGCGCAGAGCAATGCGAGAGCGACGACGCGTCGCACGGGGACGTGAACTAACATCCGGGCAACCATAAACGACTTCTCTGGAGTTTAGCAGTATACCGAAAAACCATTGTGCCGTGACCGGGTCGTTCGAGCAGAGGCGACCGAGGCCGATTGCTCTGCTGCCAGGAGCCATCGGCGCTGGTCGACCGGACGACCGGACCAAGCACTAACGGGAGCTCGGCACTGACTTGGCGGGATAGGGAACCACGTAGCCGGTGCGGGCGCGCAGGCGGGACTTGGGGAAACGTTGCGCGGCGACGCGTGCAAGCTCCACGCGAATAGCGCGAGTGGTGCCGGGCTTGGCTTCGGGCAGTGCGTAGTAGAGGCTGTAGCGGGTGCGAATCCGGCGCATGGCTTCCTGGAACGCCGTGCCGGGTTCGTTGGCGGTGAGGGCGTCGCCGCCGGTCCTTTCGGCGATGCCCTTCATGCCGGCCTGCATCGCCAGATTTTGCGGGCCGAGGATGATACCCACAGTGCGCATCGCTTGATAGGCGGGGTTGCGCACGATCAGGCCGCTGAGGATGGCGTCGGACTCCCAGAACTCCTGCACAACCGAATCTTCGCGGCGGGTACGCGTGCCCATATTATCGGTGATGATGAGGACGGCGCGGCGCCGCTCTGTGTGGGGTTCACGGCGGAAGCGCATGGCGGCGTCGGAGACGGCCGCCTGGATGAGGGTGCCGCCACCGAAGTTGAGCCCGAGGACATCGTTCTGAATCGTGCGGTCGACGGCATCGAGGTCTTCGGAAAAGGGTGCGACCTCGCGGCTGCGGCTGTTGAAGACCATGACGCAGACGCGGTCTCCTGGGTGCAGTTGCTGCAGGCCCTGGCGCGCGGCATCGGCCACTTCCTGGACCACGCCGCGCATGCTGCCGCTGATGTCGAACAGAAGGATGAGGTCGA
This sequence comes from Bryobacteraceae bacterium, assembly GCA_049515735.1. Taxonomy (GTDB): domain Bacteria; phylum Acidobacteriota; class Terriglobia; order Bryobacterales; family Bryobacteraceae; genus Fen-178. Next base: position 8,829 of record JBEKTU010000094.1, on the reverse strand, counting down.
GCGGCTGCTGTTCGGCGGCGAATTGCAGAATGGGCTGCTCCTTGCGCTCGTCGAAGACGCGAAAGTCCTCCTTGTGGAAACCACTGAGGATGCGCCCGTCCGGGCCGAGTACTTCGGCATCGACGTGCACCAGCGAGACGCCGGTGCGGAAAGTGACGGCGTCCTGCGCGTAGGCCAGGGTGGCGGCGCAGAGAATGGTGACGATCGGACACATGGTGCGTTAGACTCGCGGGGCCAGGATTGCGTTCCTTGTCCAATTTGAAGAATCGAACCCGAGGGCGACCCCGTGGCGATTCGCTTCGAGGAGTTGCTGGCGTTCGCTTCGGAAGCCGACCGGGCGCGCATCCGGGGCGGTAACGCGCAGAGGCTGTTCTTCAACTGAATCCGCGCATCTGGCGGCGCATCCAAATGATTATGATGGCAGCAAATTTGGAACGCCGCAAAATCGGAGCGCTGGAGGTTTCGCTGACCGGTTTGGGCTGCAATAACTTCGGATGGCGCATCGATGCCGCGCAATCGGGCAGCGTCGTGGAGGCCGCGCTCGACTCCGGCATCAATTTCTTCGATACCGCCGACATCTACGATAAAGGCCACAGTGAGGAGTATCTTGGCCGGGCGCTCGCGGGCCGCCGGCGTGAAGTCGTCATTGCCACCAAGTTCGGCATGAAGTTCGATGAGACGCACCATGGCGCGAGGCCGGAGTACGTTCGCCAAGCCGCCGAGGACAGCTTGCGCCGGTTGGGCACGGACTACATCGACCTCTATCAGCTCCATCAGCCCGATCCCAACACGCCCATCGCCGAAACGCTGGGCGCGCTGGACGACCTCGTGCGCGAAGGTAAAGTGCGGGAAATCGGCTGCTCCAATTTCTCCGCGGAGCAGATTCGCGAGGCGGAGCACTCCCTGGATCGTACGGCAGGCTCGCACGCGCATTTTGTCAGCGTACAAAACGAATACAGCTTGTTGCGCCGCGCGCCCGAAGCCGAAGTACTGCCCGAATGCCGGCGCTTGGGCCTGGCCTTCCTGCCGTATTTCCCGCTGGCCAACGGGCTGCTCACCGGCAAGTACCGCCTTGGCCAACCGCTACCCAAGGGCAGCCGTGGCGAAGCCGGATGGGGACCGAAAGTTTTCACCGAAGAGAACGTCGACAAGGTGGAACGCCTGATCGAATTTGCCGCCGGGCGCGGCCATTCGCTGTTGGAGTCGGCATTCTCCTGGTTGGCCGCTCAGCCCACGGTCGCTTCGATCATCGCCGGCGCAGTCTCGCCGGAGCAAGTGAGAGCCAACGCCTCGGCCCCGCTCTGGAAGCTGAGTCCGGCGGATCTGCGCGAAATCGACACGCTCATCGCGTAACGCCCGGCGCGGCCGCGGGCTGCGACCGCGGCGAAGGCGCTCATGACGCAGCCCCACACGCCCGGCTTGAAATGGATCGCTCCCTGCGGCGCCTCATCCGCCCAGATCAGCGCAACCGGGTACGTTCCGAGACCGATCGCTCCTGCAATGGTGCTTTCCATGTTTGTGTTCGTGAAGAAGCACCTTCATTTTATTCGGATGCGCGAGTCCCGAAGCCGGTGGCAGGCTCCGCCTACAGATTCGATATACTGACCAGCTGTTTCCCTATGTTCTCCCCGCGCAGCATCCCCAGAAACGCCGAGGGTGCATTCTCAGTGCCTTCAGCTACGGTCTCCCGATATTTCAGCCTGCCCTTCCGGTGCCATTTGGCAAGCTGCGGGAGCGCCTCTCCGTACCGGCTCGCATACTGGAAGACGAGGAACCCCTTCACCGTAAGGGTGCGGACCAAGACCAGCGGCAACAGACGTGCGCCTGAGTCGGGCTTTTCGAGGTTGTACAGCGCGATCTGGCCACAAATAGCAACGCGCCCATTCGGGTTCATTAGCGAGAAGACTGCGTCGGTCATGGCACCGCCGACGTTGTCGAAGTAGCAGTCGATACCGGCGGGACAAAGCTCCTTCAGCTTCTCGAAGTAGCGGGTCTCGGTCTTGTAGTTAAAAGCGGCATCGAAGCCCAGTTCACCCGTGATCCAACGGATTTTGTCGGCGCTGCCCGCGATGCCCACTACGCGACAGCCATGAATTTTGGCAATTTGGCCGGCGGTGGAACCGACCGCACCCGCGGCCCCGGACACTACCACCGTGTCACCGGCGCGTGGCGCACACACGTCGAGCAGCCCGAAGTATGCAGTGAGTCCGGGCATGCCGAGCACGCCGAGCGACGTGGAGATCGGCGCCACCTGTGGATCCGCTTTCATGACGCCGGCGCCGTCGGAGAGCGCGTACTGCTGCCAGCCGAACATCCCCACCACGTACTCGCCTTCCGCGAAACTCGGGTGGTGTGACGCGAGTACTCTGCCAACCGCTCCGCCCCCCATGACCTCGTCAAGCTTCTGGGGGTCGGCGTAACTACGGGTGGCGTTCATGCGACCACGCATGTACGGATCGACGGAAAGGTAGGAAATGCCCACGAGGAACTGGCCCTCGACAGGCTCGGGGATGGGGCTCTCCACCAGGCGGAAATCGGTGGGCTTGGGAAAGCCCGTGGGTCGGGCAGCGAGCAAGAGCTGTTTGTTCGTCGCGGCCATCTTCTCAGGATATCGCAGCAGCACAGATTTTCCGGCACTGTCGGGTCAGCCGCTTCCCGGCGGGCAACCGGGCACACTGCCGACGCTGGCGTGCGAGAATAGCGCAGTGGAAGCGTTGCCGGCGGCCACCGCGCCACATTTAGAACGAATCTCCGGCCTCATCGAGCGTGTAACGTTCTTCAATGAGGACTCGGGCTTTTGCGTCCTACGAGTGAAAGCCCCCGGCCATCGCGACCTGGTAACTGTGGTCGGTTCCTCGCCGTCTGTTTGTGCCGGAGAATGGCTGACCGCTGAGGGCACGTGGGCCCGGGACAAGGAACACGGGGCTGCAGCTAAAGGCCGCGGTTCTCCGGACCGTACCGCCAACCACGACGGAAGGGATCGAGAGATATTTGGGCAGCGGAATGGTCAGGGGGATCGGCCCGATCTTCGCCAAGAAGATGGTGGAGAGATTTGGGGCGGACATCCTTTCCGTGATCGAGCACCGCTCCGGGGAAAGGCAGCGCTATTTTCTCACGTGCCGGTCGAAAAAGTCGAAGACTCTCGGCTCGATCAGTGCGACTATGGTCTCGTGCGTCGCGCCCGGAACCTCCACATACTCAGGGTTGAGTCCATGCTCCCTGGCATACTTGATAGTGGCGCGGACACCCGTTGCCAGCGGGTCCTTGTCTCCCACCACCACCATCAGCGGCACGTCTTTCAACCTCTCATACGGGATAACTTCCGGCCTGTTGATCGCGGCCGCACTGGAGGCCACCGCCGCCCACCGCTCGCGGTATTTCTGGCCGAAGTACCACGCGCCCGTGCCTCCCATGGAGTGGCCGAATAAGTAGACGCGCGAGGCGTCGATCGGGTATTCCTTCGTAACCAGGTCGTAAACGTTGACAGCGTCCTGCTCGCTCCACTGTGTCTGACGTAGCCGGGCTGCGTCCATTTCTCCGCCGCTCATCATGGCGCTGGCGCCCCAGCCACCCGTCGGCCGGTAACCGAAAGGACAAACCACCAGATAACCGTGCTGCTCGGCCAGCTTCGTCAGGATGTGACCGTCGCGGTCGAAGTAAAAGTTGTCGTCACGAGTGGCGCCGTGCAAAATGAAGACCATCGGCAACTTGGAGCGGCGGTCCCATTTCTCCGGCACGTAGACGCGGTAGGGCATCATCTCGCGCGCCGGTTCGAACCAATAATGGCGTTCATGGTCGCCCTTGGCCTGCCATAGCGGATCCTGACCGGCTTCCAACGCCTTCAGCAATTCCGCCGACTGGCGCACGCCCGCCTGAAAGTCGTACACCACCGGCTGCGGCGTGAATGGAATTCCGAAATCGGCCTGGTTCAGATGGCGGCGGCCGATGTTAACCGTTTCCGCCAACACGTACGGATTTCGGATGCTCGCCTTCGTGCTCTCGTGTCCCGGAATGCGAGCCAAGCGCCCCTCGATGTGTGCGCGGTCAGACAGAATCCCCTGCACTAGATGGATCGGTGATGCCACCGTAGCCATCACTGTGCCGCCGTCCAGCAGCTCCACCCTGAGCTGATAGGCGCCCTCGGCGACGCCCTCCAGACTTGCGTCAAAGCCGAAAGGCTGGTCGATCCAGTCGCGTGTCGAGATCGGGTACACGCCGAGCGGCCGCACCAGCGCATTCCCGGAGCCGACGTTCACCAGCGAGGCACGCAGTTCGAGGGCGCCGGCAGGCTTGTAAGGGCAGGAGTAGAACTGCGAAAGCCGGACCATCAGCGGCGACGCGGGCTCGGTGACCACGCGGTCGGGCCGCAGGGCGAGCGACCAGGCGAACTCCTGCGCCGGTCCCCAAGACTGGCCCTGCAAAAGCGTGATGGCGTTGGCGAGCACCCGCCGCATTTCGCCGATCTGCCCGGCGTTCTGGAGCGCGCCGGCTTGATCCATTAACTTGGAGACCTGTGCCTTCAGGGACTCGGCAGCCGGCGAGTCCCGAAGCAGGGTCCGCAACGGCAGAACGATGGCCTGAGTATCCGGCTGCTGATCGGGCGTGGGGAACTGTGCGCAAACGGTGGCAGCCGCTGCCAGGAACAGCATGGCGCTTCGAAACGTGATCATGAGAATTCCTCCAGCCTTCCAGCCGCAATCGGATGTTCCACAGCACTCTATCATACCCTTTGCCTGTGGGCTGCGGCCCAACAGAAGAGCTACGCACTCCGGGATGCGGTTGGCAGCGGGAAACGCAGCACCTGAGATGTCCATCAGTTCCTCGGTTGCGACTTTCCCGACCCTCACCCACCAGGTACAGCAGGCTGGCGCGGTCTTTCGCAATCACGACTATTGGCGACAAGATCCCCAACTGTGCCTTCTGCACCAAAACGCTCTATGATCACGAAGGAGGAATCATTGTGTCTCGTATTGCTTCTGTTTCGGTATGGCGTACTCCGTGGTGTCGTGCAGGTGACGCGCGGCACGCCCGATCTCTTCCAGCCGCGCATCCGTGGCGGGCCGGTCCCATGGCGGAGCCCCAATCGCGCTCCATGTTACCTGGCTCATCTTTTCGGGCAGGGGTTCGTAGCTGTCGAGACCTTGGGGAGCGGAGAGAGGCCAATAGCACTGGTCGATAAAGAGCGCGCCCGCCGGCATTCTGCCGATGATGGTTCCGCCGGGGTCGCGCACCAGCAGGCCGCCATCGGCGCGTTCCGGGCAAAACCAGGCCGGCGCCATGGCCGGCGATCCATCGGGGAGAGTCCACGGCTTCCAGTCCTGCGGCGTGGTGAGCACCCGGCCGAGATCGATTACGTCCACGTGGAATCGATCCAAGTACCAGGTGTCGGGTTGCGCCAGTTGCTGGATCAGGTCGTACAGCAAGGTGGGAGGCTCGCGTACCCCGAGGTGCGCTTTCAGGCGGTTGTAAGCAATCGCCATGATGCCGGTGGATCGCATCGAACCGTGGTCGAGCGGAACGCGATCCGGCTCTTTATGAGCGATCGCGGCCAATACCCGTTCGCGGGAGGTCATGCCACTCCTCAGATACAACACCGCGTCAGGAAATGCAAGACGGCTGCACGGAACGCAGCCGCGCGGTGACCCCTTCCGTGCTGGCTTCGGACCTGACTCGGCGCAGCTCGAACATCAAGCGTTCCCTCCAGGCGTTGGAATGCCCTGCACTTCAAAGCAAAAGCGTCGCGGCATTGCCGGATGGCGCTGCTCTGGCGGTATCTCCAGCAACGTAGTGCCGGGAGGTAGATGCAGGCTGACCAGCATGGCGAGGATATCAGCTATAGTCCGCCACACGGCTCCAAATACCATCTCCGCATGGGTGGGCGCATAGCGGCTCTCGAAACGGGCCGGGTCTGCATCGTTCCTGTGTTCGAGATAGTTCCTAAATGCGCCTAGCTCGTTTTGCCAAGTCGTGCGCTGCTTTCGCAGATATGGAGCGACAGCCTGCGCAATCACAGGTCGCTTCTTGCCCCACGTGATTAGCCCCGCTTCGAACTTTGAATCTTCCTGGAAGAGAAAGCCGATTTCAGGCTCCAGCAGTTTCGCGGCCCTTTGCATGAGGTCCTTGTATGAGCGCCATAACGCGACGGTAAACGTCTCGTAGAGTTGCCTTCGATTAAGCTCCGGAATCTCTTGGTTGACGGACGCCCTGATCCTTTTCAGGTCCTCGAACGCTGGCATCAGGCCATCCACGGGAATTGCGGCGATTGCTTCCTTGAGCCTTTGGCGCTCCGGCTCGTAAATCACCGACGCATCGACCAGCTCCGGCATTTCCACCACAAGCTGTATCAAGAACTCTTCTGATCCACTGATATTGGCGAAATGCGTGACCTTCCAGGTGTTTGGCTCGCCCCCGGTGTCTTTGATCGTATAGATTCCCATAGTCCTCGTGCCCGACCGCCGCTTTCATGATAGCGGGAGAGCAGTAAATCAGGCTATTACCGCTGTGCACGTTCGGTCGGCCATGTCGGTCCAGAGAAGATCCATTACAAGGATGGCCTCGCCATAATAGCCGTCGTGACGGCCCTTTCCAATTCCAGCGGGAGCACTCCCATGACACGCCGTTCTGAGAAGTCCATCCCGGGCGACGGCCAGCTTGGGGGAAGTCTGCCACAGGGCTCGGGAACGCCCCTCCACCCCGATGCTACGCTGCCCAGAATCGATCGAGCGTGACGAACGACGTGGTCAGGCCCCCGTTTCCTAACCGCTCCTCCCCACGGAATTGGCCGCCGTTGCCGAACAGGCCGCCCACGTTGCGCCCGCAGGCAGCCACTGGTACCCAAGGCCAAGCCAGCCAGCACGCGTGCAACGTGGGCCAAAGCGGCGCGATCCCTCATGGGTTCGGGCGAAACTAATGGCCTGACGGTGCTCTCAAGCCAAGCATTCAAGGGAATTGGCCGTGCTCTGCTTCGGGATCGATGTTCAGGCTGCGCTGCCGATCGCGGAGGGCCTCGTCAATTGCTCCGCAACCTTCGTCCGGCGTGGAGGCCGTGAACATCCTGCGCTTCGGCTTGCCGTTCGCATCCTTTCCCGTGGCCAGAGCCGCGCGCCAGCGGACATCCTGCATCTTGTAGATTGAGCCTTCAGGGTTTCCGAGTTTTCTATTCTTCGCCGTTTACGATACGCCTCCCTCGACGTGCGCGTTGTGAGTCGCGCCATGCGGCTCTTTTCAGTCCTCCCGGGAGCAGTAGTTGCGCCTGCCGGGGCTTGGGCGCTTTGCGGGAATGTACCAGTTGTGGCAATTGCTGCACGTGAGTCAGCAGAAGATCAGCATATTCGACCTGATTGTTCAGGTCGCTCAATGTCCAGTCCAGCGCAATGGTGAACAGGTCTTCGAGGATGTTCTCTGCGACCTTCTCGGCGGCAGTCCCGAACCGTTCCTGCTGTACAAGGCGTTCTTTTCGTTGGTCGAGAAAACGGGGCCAGTTCTCGTGAATGCGCTCCGTACAGCGGCGGTACGAGGCCAGATCCTTTACCGATTCGCTCATGACCGGCTGTGTGAGGGCTGAGTCCCCATACGCTCAATCCCCACCGGGAATAATAGCATCGAGCGGGAACGGCTGCTGTTGTGGTGCATCCGTCGTGGATATCGAATCATCACCCGACCCCAGACGGACGCTCCAGGCGGCTCCAGGTGCAATTGCCAGAGTGTTTCAGGTAAAGGTGGGAACGAGCTACGGAGCGCCTATGAAAGGAATGAATGCGCCGCATCCTGAAGCGGGCAACCGCATCACTCCCCGCAATAGGCAATCTGCCCCCGCAGTTAGCACCTTCAAAGTAGCGGGTTCAGCATGGAGTCGAAGCTGATGTTTCTCGTGGTGTCCGTCCCCGCCATGAAGATGAAAGCGATTGAGCCGCCCGTGTGTGCCAGCGGGTGTAGTATGGACACAGCATCACGTTTTCGATGGAAGAATCGAGGTAAATCGAGTCACATGCCAACACAGAAACTCACGCCTGAGATTTTGACTGCTGCGATTTTGGGAATGGAAGTCCAGAAAGAGAAGCTGGATGCCAAGATAGCCGAACTCCGAGCCATTCTGTCCGGTGGCCCCACAGAACCCGCCGCCACCCCGGAACCCGCCAAGCGCAAGCGCCGGAAGATGAGCGCCGCTGGCAGGAAAGCGATTGCCGAAGCGCAGCGCAAAAGATGGGCAGCAGCCAAGGTCCAGGCAGAAGCGGCCACGCCGGAACCAGCGAAGCCGAAACGTAGACTTACAGCGGCGGCAAGGGCGAAGCTCGTGGCGAATCTCAAAAAGGCCAGAGCCGCCAAAGCTGCGAAGGCGAAAGCAGCAGCCAAAAAATCGGCACCGGCCCGGAAGAAAACCACTGCGACGAAAGCGCCGGTCCAAACGGCACCAGCAATAGCGGCTAAAAAGGCAGCGCCCGTCAAGAAGGCCGCGGTGAGAACGGAGGTAGAGAAAAAGACGGCCCCGGCTGCTGCACCGGCAACGGAAGCTGGCGCTCAGTAGGGCTTTATTGGGTAGTGTTGACGGGCCAGAGCGAGTTCATGCCGGAGGGAACCGCACATGGACAAGGTGACCATCGAGATTGATTCCAAGTGGGTGAAGATCGTTCACTCGCCGCTGTATTGGATCGTGGCTGCGTTGCAGGGCGTCTCAATCACCTTCGCCCCGCTGTTTCTGTACTGGAGCGCCTCGGGGGTCACCCAAAACCGGCCAGTGAGGGTCATCTGAAAACCGGCCAGTTGTAAACCGTCACCCAGGACGTTGACTCGGACGTGAGGGCGATATCCTCCGTCCTCGTGAGCAATGTC
>JBEKTU010000093.1:0-20410 GCA_049515735.1 Bryobacteraceae bacterium | reverse complement strand
AACGGCACTGCATTGTAGGAATAATCCGCCGACAAGCGGGCCGGCCAGACAAACAGCCACAGATACTTGCCGATGACTTTAACGGCCGTGAGCCGCGCCGTCCAGAAACCGGCGCTCATCAGGGGATTTTCGAGGAAGCGAGCCGGAACATGCATCGGCAATGTGCCGCGCAAATAGGAGAACACAGCAAATGGCAGCACCAGGGCGGAGTAGGTCAGTGCGCGCCCCCGCCACGCCGTGCGCTGGGACCAAGTCAGGTCGTATAGAAGCATGATACCGGGCAGGACGGCGGCATTCTCCTTGGAAAAGATCCCCACCGCTTGGGCCACCAGCATGGCCGCCACCCAGAACAACTTGTGCCGGCCGGCAGCGGTGGCGCTTTTCACATAGCACAGCAAGCCTGCCAGCACGCCGAAGGCGGCCAGCAGGTCGGCGCGGCCCACAATATTGGTGACGGATTCGGTTAGCAGCGGATGCACTCCCCAGAGCGCTGCCAGGGCAAAGGCCGGCGCCGGCGCCCCCAACACCAATATGCCCAGCAGGTAGACCAGCGAAACATTCACTCCGTGCAGCGCAAGATTTACCCAATGATAGCCTGCCGGATGCGTCCCATTGCCGAAGACGGCGTAATTCAGCAGGTAGGAGAAGGTGGTGAGCGGGCGATACAAGCCAAAAGCGGTGCTGCCGTGCCAATACTGTTCGGTCAGAATGAGCCAGAGGTTTTGCGGCGTCACCTCCCGGATACGGGCATCCTGCAAAATCATTGGGGAACTGTCGAACACCAAGCCCGCCTGGAAGGAATTGGAGTACGCCGCCAGGACCAGGGCCCAGAGTGCCAGCATGCGCCATGCGTGCCGGCGCCAGGCGGGATGCGCCGCCTGGACCGAAACGTGTTCCCGCGCGACCGGCTGCGAGGCCCGGCGCACTCGCCGCGGCTTGCGGGTCTCCTTCATTTAGGGACCAGCATATCAATTTGCCTACGGGTCGTTAGATTCAATTGCCGGGCCTGGGAGCGGGAGCGGACCGTGACATCGCCCGCTTTGTAGCCTGCACTACAAGATACCCTCGAACAGCACGGAGCTCAGATACCGTTCGCCGGAATCGGGCAGAATCGCCACGATGGTCTTGCCTTTGAATTCAGGCGCGCGCGCCAGCCGGACGGCCACGGCCACCGCGGCGCCGCACGAAATGCCGGAAAGAATGCCCTCCTCGCGGGCCAGGCGGCGGGCGAACTCGATGGATTCCTCGTTGCTCACAGTCTCAACGCGGTCCACCACGCTGAGATCGAGCGTGCCGGGGATAATGCCCGCGCCGATTCCCTGAATCTTATGAGGGCCCGGCTTCAGCGGTTCTCCCTTGAGGGTCTGGGTGATGACGGGGCTGGCCGCGGGCTCCACTCCTACCGAGAGGATGGCCTTCCCACGGATTTTCTTGATATACCGCGAGACGCCCGTGATGGTGCCGCCGGTCCCAATGCCGGAGACCAGCACGTCGATCTGGCCCGCGGTGTCTTCCCAGATCTCCGGACCGGTGGTCTCGAAGTGGATCTGCGGATTGGCGGGGTTCTCGAACTGCTGGAGCAGCACGTAATGGCCGGGGTCCGAACGGTAGATCTCGTCCGCTTTGGCGATCGCGCCCTTCATGCCCAGCGGGCCTTCCGTAAGCACCAGCTTGGCGCCGAACGCCGCCAGAACCTTGCGCCGTTCGAGTGACATGGTTTCAGGCATGGTGAGGGTAATGGGATAGCCCTTGGCCGCCGCCACGAAGGCCAGCGCGATCCCGGTATTGCCGCTGGTAGGCTCGACCAGCTCCTTGCCGGGCTTGAGCACGCCGCGCTTCTCGGCATCCCAAACCATGGCCGCGCCGATGCGGCACTTGACGGAGTAGGCCGGGTTGCGGCCTTCGATTTTGGCGAGTATGGTGGCGCCGCTACCGTTTACCACGCGGTTCAGCTTGATCAGCGGGGTCCGCCCGATGCTCAGTGGATTGTCGTCGAATTTCATGCGATTGATCCCTCCTGTGAAGCCTTAAGTGCCTGGTCGATATCGGCCTTGATATCTTCGATGTCTTCGATGCCGACGGAGACTCGGATGTATTCCGGAGTCACGCCGGTCGAGAAGTGGTCCTCCTCCGAGAGCTGCGAATGGGTGGTGGAAGCGGGGTGGATCACCAGCGTTTTCGCGTCGCCCACGTTGGCCAGATGGCTGGCCAGCTTCACCGAGTTGATGAACTTGATGCCGGCCTGCTTGCCTCCCCGCACGCCGAATCCCAGAATGGCGCCCGCGCCCTTGGGCAGGTACTTCTTGGCGGCGTGGTAATGGGAGTGGCTGCGAAGCCCGGGATAATTCACCCAATCCACGGCCGGATGCGCCTCCAGCCACTCGGCCAGCGCCTGCGCGTTTTGCACGTGCCTTTCCATGCGCACATGAAGCGTCTCGATACCCAGCAGGAACAGGAACGCCGCGAAAGGGCTCATCGATCCGCCGGTGTCGCGCAGCCAGTGCGTGCGGATGTGAATGATGTAAGCGAGATTGCCGATGGGCGCCAGAGCTTCGGTGAACACCACGCCGTGGTAAGCATCGTCCGGAAGCGGTGAACTCCGGCCACTTGGCGGCGTTCGCCGCCCACTGGAAGTTGCCGCTATCCACGATGGCGCCGCCAATGTGAACGCCATGGCCACCCAGAAACTTGGTGGTGGAGTACACGGCGATATCGATGCCGTGCTCGAAGGGCCGGAACAGCGCCGGCGTCAGCACGGTGTTGTCGACAATCACCGGAAGGCCGTGCCCATGGGCGATATCGGCGATCTTGCGGAAGTCCGGGACATCGTTCTTGGGATTGCCCACGGATTCCAAATATACCAGCCGGGTGTTCTCGTCGGCTAGCTTGCCGATCTCTTCCGGATAGTCGGGGTCGAAGAACCGCACTTCGATCCCCAGCTTCTTGAAGGTCTGGGTGAAAAGCGTCCACGTTCCGCCATACAGGCTGGTGGCCGACAGAAAGTTCTGGCCGGAGTGCGCGATGGTGAGGATGGCGGCGGTGATGGCGGCCTGCCCGGAGGCGAAAGCCAGTCCGCCGATGCCGCCGTCGAGCGCCGCCAGGCGCTTCTCGAGCACGTCGTTGGTGGGGTTCATCAGCCGCGAGTAAATGTTGCCGAATTCCTTCAGAGCGAACAGGTTCGCGGCGCTATCGGTGTCCTTGAACACGTAACTCGAAGTGGCATAGATGGGGACCGCCCGGGCCGTCGTGGCCGGGTCGGGCTGCTGGCCGGCATGCAGAGCAAGCGTGCCGAGACCTGGTTTGCGTTCTTGAGTTGGCATGATGTGTCCTTTGTGTAATGGCGATCAGATTCCGTATGAAATGCCCAGTGCGAATTGGTGGAGCGCCTGCAAGTTCACGCCCGGCAGGATCCAGCCCGCGGCCTGCGCCACGCCGAAGTCGATGTTGAACTTCGCCCGCTCGGGCAGGGGCACAATGCGCGCTGCATACGTGATGGTGGTTGGGACGATGGCGCCGGGAAGGTTCTCGACTTCGCGCGGCTGTTGCGCGAACTCCGAGCCGAAAATCAACTGGCTTTTCGCGGGACCCTTCACCACAAACGCCGCCGCGCCGAACAGCCTGCCCTGGTACGCGGGAGCGTTGCCGGCCAGGCCGAATACCGAGGCGTTGGTCGCCTTATAGCCGAGGTTGAGGACCAGCGGCAGCGGCTTGATCTGGGTCACCGTTTTGGAGGCGACCAGGTAAAAATCGGCGTTATTGTAGTCCCGGTTGGCCAGGACGCCGCTGACGTGGCGATCCTCGGTCCGCGCCACGAAGCCCGCCGAAATGGCCGGCAGCCAGTTGTTCTTGCCGGCGTTTTCCCGAACCACGTTGACCTTGCCATGCACGATGTTGAAGCCGCCATCCCACAGCGGGCTGAGGCCGGTGGTGTCCCCCGCCTGGTGAAAGGTCCGGGTATACCCGAACTCGACGCGCCCGAACAGGCCCTCAGTTACCGACGCCGTGTGGAACCCGCCCAGCACGTCGCCCGCATCCAGGTAGTGATAAGCCACGATGGGCTTGCCCACATTGTTATTGGGCGACGCGGCGGTATAGGCCAGCGGAGTGACAAACACGCCGGTTTGTCCTTCCCAGTTGAGGCTCTGCGCCGAGGAAACTCCCAGCCAAGCGAGTGAGAGAACCAGAATGCGCATCCCGTGGTTGCGATTGCGATTGAAATTGAAATGATAAGACATGAACCTGTTTCCTTTTCATTGAAAAGAGTTAAGACACCTTGTACTGCAATGGTTTTGAAGCAGAGAGCCGCGGCTGCCGTTTAGCAACAACAACAGCGCCGTGAACAGATGGGCGTACAGCACGTGATAGTCAAACTACCCATACTCTATGGAGTATAGGGGAATTGTTTGGTGAATGCAAGCCCTTTGATCCCATCTTGTCCATGATCTCAGCCAGCGTAGCGCCGTTCTTGCGTTGGAGCATGGCGACCACCTGGGCCGTCTTGCTGCCCTCGCGCGGCCCGGCGGTTTCCGGCGTCTTCGCGGCCTTTTTGGCCTTGGGCGCGTTCTTGGCGGCGGTGGTCTTCTTAGTCACCTTGGCCTCGCGGACGCGCCCTTGGCCGCCTGTGCGCCACCCTTGGCCTTCTTGGGGAGCTGATATCGTTGTGATACCCGGCATCGACACAATCGACGCTTCCGCAGTTGATACTCAGATCTGGTTCTCCACCGGGCGAGCGCTTTGGCCTTTTCCAGGTGAGCGCTCCATCGGGTCGGTATTGGCTGTTCCGCCCATAACTCGTGCCGTCCCGTCGCCACCGCGGGGCGTCGTGACCCCCGCCACGCTATACTCGTAGCTTCCCATGTTCCATGCCATTGAAAAGCACGTCTCCAGCGCCTTTCGTGCACACATACTGGCGCGCTACGGTCTCGATCTGGCGGTAGCCGTCGAGCAGCCGCGCCAGAGCGATTTCGGCGAAATGGCCGTGCCGGTTGCGTTTCAGCTTGCCAAACAGTTGCGGCAGGCGCCCCGAAAGATCGCGGCGGAATTGGTGGCTGACATCGGGCCGATCGAAGGTGTGGCGGCGGTGGAAGTGGCCGGCAACGGGTACGTCAACATCCGGCTCGATCGCGGCGCGCTAGGCGCGGCCCTGCTGCGCGGCGGGTCCCAAGAGGCCGCGCCGGCGGGCGAGAAGGTGATCGTCGAGCACACCAACATCAACCCCAATAAGGCGGCCCACATCGGACACCTGCGGAACGCCACCCTGGGGGACACGTTCGTGCGCATGCTGCGCGCGCGCGGCCAGCGCGTCGAGGTGCAGAACTACATCGATAACACCGGCGTGCAGGTGGCCGACGTGGTGGTGGGGTTCCACTACCTCGAGAACAAGACACCCGAGGATGTGAAGGCGTTGCTGGCCGACCCGTCCGTGCGGTTCGACTACTACTGCTGGGACCTCTACGCGCGCACTTCCGCCTATTATAAGGACCACCCCGAGGCGCTCGAATGGCGCAGCGCGACGCTGCACTCGATCGAAGCGGGAGAAGGCGAGCTGGCCGGGATGGCGCACCTGGTGGCGGACGCCATCGTGGAAGCGCACTTGGCGACCATGCTGCGGCTGGGGGTCGAGTACGACGTGTTGCCGCGCGAGAGCGAGATCCTGCGCCTTCAGTTCTGGGCCTCGGCCTTCGAGCTGCTCAAAGAGCGCCAGGCCATTTACCGCGAGACCGAAGGCAAGAACGCCGGCTGCTGGGTGATGCCGGGCCTCTCGGAAGAGGGCAAGGTGATCGTGCGCTCGGATGGCACCGTCACTTACGTGGGCAAGGATATCGCCTACCAACTTTGGAAATTCGGCCTGCTCGGCAAGGATTTCTACTACCGCCCGTTCAAGACTTACGCCGACGGCCGCGTGCTGTGGGTCACGACCGGCGAGCCCTCGGAAACCGCGCCGCAGTTCGGGCACGGTTCGCGCGTTTACAACGTCATTGACGCCCGGCAGTCCTACTTGCAGGACGTGGTGGTGGCCGGGTTGCGCGGCTTGGGCTACACCGCGCAGGCCGATCAGTCGGTCCACTTCTCTTACGAAATGGTGGCGCTAACGCCCGGATGCTGCGCGGAATTGGGTATCCCGCTCTCCGAGGAAGACCGCGCGCGTCCGTACGTGGAAGTTTCCGGCCGCAAGGGCCTGGGCGTCAAGGCGGACGACCTCATGGACGCGCTCATCGCCAAGGCGCTGGAGGAAGTGGCATCGCGCCACCCGGAGGCCTCGGCGGAAGAGCGGAAGCGCGTGGCCGGCCAGATCGCCATCGGCGCGCTGCGCTACTTTCTGCTGAAGTTCACGCGGACTTCGGTGATCGCTTTCGATTTTCAGGAAGCGCTGAGTTTCGAAGGCGAAACCGGGCCGTACCTCCAGTACGCGGCGGTGCGCGCGCGCAACATTCTGCGCAAGCTCGAGGAGCGCGGCGAGATCCTCCCCGATTTCACGGCGGAACTGAGCCGCGAAGCCATGGCGCGCCAGCTTCAGTCGGAAGATTTCTGGCAGGTCTTGCTGGCCGCGTCCAAGGCCGATTCCGCGGTGGAGAGCGCCGTTACCGCCGGCGAGCCGGCGCACGTGGCCAAGTATGCGTTTCAACTGGCGCAGGCATTCAACAACTTCTATCACCAGTACCCCGTCATTCACGAGGAGAACCGCGAAAAAAAGGTCTTCCTGCTGTGGATGACGGATTTCTTCCGCGGACAGCTCGAATGGACTGCGGGCATTTTAGGAATTCCGATTCCAGCCTACATGTAGGCTAAGACCTCTTGCCATGACCGGAGTTGCCTGAAACAATAGTGGCTAGTCGAATCCTATGCGCTTACGGACGTTGGGCATCGTGCTGGCCGGCGGGAAGGGAACGCGGCTGCATCCGCTCACCAGGGAACGGGCCAAACCGGCCGTTCCGTTTGGCGGCAAGTACCGCATCATCGACTTCGTGCTGAGCAATTTCATCAACTCGGGGATTTACTCCATCTACGTGCTGACGCAGTTCCGCAGCCAATCGCTGTTGCAGCACCTCAGTGAAGGCTGGCAGTTCGGCGGGCTGCTCAAGACGCAGTTCCTGATCCCCGTGCCGGCGCAGATGCGCTCGCCCGGTGAGACCTGGTACCAGGGCACGGCGGATGCCATCTACCAGAACATCAACCTGGTGGAGCAGTCCGATCCCCACGTGGTGGCGATCTTCGGCGGGGACCACATCTACCGCATGAACATCGCCAGCATGATCGAATTCCACGTGCAGAGGAGCGCCGAAATTACGGTGGCTGCCATCCCCGTGGCGAGGAAGCTCGCCGCCGAGTTGGGCGTGATCGAAGCGGCCGGCGACGGCCACATCACCGCGTTCCACGAGAAGAACCCCGACGCTCCCGGCATGCCCGGCGATCCGGAGCGCATCTACGCCTCCATGGGCAACTACATCTTCTCCACCCGCACGCTGCTGCGGCTGCTGCACGACGATGCCGCCGATGAAACCAGCAGCCATGATTTCGGCCGCGACATCCTCCCCAAGCTGACCGGCAAAGCCGAGATCTTCGCTTATGATTTCCAGAGCAGCCGCATTCCCGGCGAGCCAGCCGATGGGCTGCCTTACTGGCGCGACGTGGGGACCATCGATTCCTACTACGAAGCCAACATGGACCTGCGCTCCGTCACCCCGGCGCTCAACCTCTACAACCGGGAATGGCCGCTGCGCACCACCGCCTACCCGGACCCGCCGGCGAAGTTCACCTTCGACGAAGAGAACCGCCGCGGCCAGGCCATCGACTCGATCGTCTCGGGCGGATGTCTCCTTTCGGGCGGATTTGTGAAGAACTCGGTGCTGGGACGCGGCGTCCGCGTGCATGCCGGCGCCCTGGTGGAAGACTGCGTCATCCTCGACAACTGCGATATTGGCCGCCGCGCGAAGATTCGCCGCGCGATCCTCGATAAGAACGTGCGCGTGCCGGAAGACGCCGAAATCGGCTACAATCTCGACCGCGACCGCCTCAACCATCACGTAACGGAGAGCGGAATCGTTGTGATCGCCGGCAATCGTAGCCAGATCGAGATCACCGGCTTGGTGGTGTGACGA
This sequence comes from Bryobacteraceae bacterium, assembly GCA_049515735.1. Classification (GTDB taxonomy): domain Bacteria; phylum Acidobacteriota; class Terriglobia; order Bryobacterales; family Bryobacteraceae; genus Fen-178. The sequence goes on along the minus strand of JBEKTU010000093.1, from coordinate 12,311 downwards.
TTGGAACAACACGTCCTAACCTGGATCGCGCAGTACGGCTACCTGGCGATCTTCGGTTTGCTGGTGTTTGGAATTGTCGGGCTGCCGGTGCCCGATGAAACGCTTCTCACCTTTACCGGATACCTGGTCTTCAAGGGCCATCTTTTTCTGCCGCTGGCATATGCGGCGGCGTTCGCGGGCAGCACTTGCGGCATCACCATCAGCTACACGCTGGGCCGGACGTTCGGGCTGGCCCTCATCCACCGTTACGGGAAGTACCTGCGCATTACCGAAGCGCACATCCGCAAGGCCCACGCCTGGTTTGAGCGCGTGGGCCACTGGGGCCTGACGTTCGGCTACTTCGTCCCCGGAGTGCGCCACGTCACTGCCTATGCCGCGGGCATGAGCGATGTGGAGCCGCACCAGTTCGCGCTGTTCGCCTACAGCGGCGGGTGCCTGTGGGTGGCCACGTTCATCGGTCTGGGATACTTCCTGGGCGAGCGCTGGGAAGCGGTGGAAAAGAACATCGACCACTACCTGGTCAGGGTGACGATCGCGGCCGCTATCCTGGTTGCCGCATACCTGGTGTGGTGGAGGTGGCGCCGGGCGCGAGGTAAGTGATGGCCAGCGCTGTCGCCACTACCGCCACGCAGCCGATCACGTTGTACCAGAGGTACGACATGCCGGTGAACAGGAAAGCCCAGAAGATGGCCGCTTCGCCAGCCAGCATTCCGACGAACGTGGCCGTTCCGCCCACCCGCCGGAAGGCCAGCGCCAGCACGAAACATCCCAACAGAGAGCCGTAGAAAAGCGATCCCACCACGTTGACCGCCACGATCAGCGAACCCAGCCGGCTGCCCCATCCGGCGAAGGTCACCGCGTATATGCCCCAGAACAGCGTGGCCCAGCGCGATGCCGCCAGGTAATGACGGTCGCTGGCCGCGCGGCGAACGTACCGCCGGTAAAGGTCCACCACGGTCACGGTGGCCAGAGAGTTGATCTCCCCGGAGCTGGCGGACATGGCCGCCGCGAAAATCACCGCGATCAGCAGCCCCACGATTCCCGCCGGCAGATGGCTCGTGACGAACGAAAGGAAGATGTAGTTGGTGTCGCTGAAGTCTTTCTCGCCGCCGGTGCGCTCCACCAGCTTCGCGGCTTCGCTGCGTGCGCCGTCGATCTCCTTCTGCGCCGCGCGGTATTCCGCAATCCGGCGTCCAACGGCCGTGGAATCGCGCGCGTGGTGCGCTTCCACCAGCGCCAGCGCCGCCTGGCGCCGGTCCTCGAACGCCCGGTTGTATTGCTCCGCCATGGGCTGGAATTCACCGACCTGTTGGATGCGGTCCAGCTCCGCGCGCTGGAACAGAACCGGCGGCTGCACGAACAGGTAAAAGACAAACACCATGGCGCCGATGAACAGAATGAAGAACTGCATGGGGATCTTGACTACGGCGGTGAACAGCAGGCTCAGCTTGCTCTGCGCGATGGAGCGGCCCGTCAGGTAGCGCTGCACCTGCGATTGGTCGCAGCCGAAGTAGGAGAGGAACAGAAACGTGCTCCCGATCAGGCCGCTCCAGATATTGAAGCGGTCGTTCCAATCGAAATTCGTGGTGACTGCGTTCAGGCGGCCGGCCTTGCCCGCCAGAAACATGGCGTCGCCGAACGAGACGGACGCGGGCATCAACATGACGACGGTCACCAGCGCAATCACCAGCCCCAGGAAAATGATGTACATCTGCTGCACGTTCGACCAGGTCACGGCCTTGATGCCGCCGAGCACGGTGTAGGTGATGACCATGGTTCCCATTAGGATCGTGGTGGTGCGCTCCGGCCAGCCGAGGATGATGGAGAGCACGATGGCCGGTGCGTAGAGCGTCAGTCCCGCGGAGAGCCCGCGCTGGCACAGGAAGATCATGCTCGCCAGGGTCCGCGTCTTGCTATCGAAACGCTGCTCCAGGTATTCGTACGCCGTGTAGATCCTGGCGCGGTGAAAAATGGGGACCACCGTAGCGCAAATGACGACCATGGCGAGGGGCAATCCGAAATAGGCCTGCACGAATCGCATCCCGTCCACATACGACTGCCCGGTGGTGGAAATAAAGGTGACGGCGCTAGCCTGTGTCGCGATGATGGAAAGGGCCATGGCGTACCAGGGCATGGTCTTGCCGGCCAGCAGGTAGCGGTCCACGGTGTTGCTGCCGCGGCCGCGGTAGAGCCCATACAGGACCATGGAGACCAGCGCTGTAATCAGGACAATCCAGTCGAGGGGCCTCATTGATAAGCTCGGGTAAACAGGTAAGCCGCCGCGATGATTACGCAGAGGACGATGAGGACCGCTGCATAGACGCGCCGCCAGGTGCCCAGAAACGGCGGCGGTTCATCGGGCATGTCGCGAAGATCCGGCATGAAGGGAGTGTACTACGCCGTCAGCATCCTGCGCACGGCGGCGAAGATCCGCTCGACAGCCGGGCGGCGGTAGGCCCAGCGCTCGTCAGGCTCGGGCGGATTCACCACCATAGTGGCATTGGCCTCGAAGAGCAAAAGATCTCCAGCATCGCTCAAGCCGAAATCGATGCCGGCATAATCCAGGCCGAGTGTGGCTTGAATGTGAGCCAGCGCCTCCATGGCGCGAGGTCCGAGCACAGCGGGCATATTCTCCAGGAACTCGGCGTCCTCGGCGCGGTGGTCCGCCTGTTCCGCCATTTCGGCGGTGAAATAGTGGATTTTCCAATGGCTGGAAATGGCCACGTGCAGCGGATAGAGCTCGCCATCGATCATCATCACCCGATACTTGCGCACCTTTCCATCGGCGCCGCGGGCGTTGAGGAACTCGATGACGGTCAATTCCGGTCCGGGAAGCTGGGCCACGGCTGCGGCCAGCGTCTCCGGGCTTTCCACCCGCAGAAAATGGCGGCCCGTGTGAAAACCGGGCGTCCGCAGCAGCAGCGGGAAGCGGAAGCCGTGGCGCGCCACCGTGGCGGCGGCTTCCGGGGAAGAGAGAAGCTCTCGAGGCAGAGTGACGGTGGCGGGCGTCACCACACCCGGCAGGCGCGAAAGCCGGGCATGATCGGCGCGCCCTGTGGCAAGCACCGCCGAAGGCAGGTTGATCACCGGCGCAGACGTAAGGGCCACCAGGGACTGCGCGGCAGCCAGCGCGGGTGCGGCCAGGTCGGCATCGCCGATGGCGTTGAACACCACTTGATGCGCCGGCAGCGGGATTTTGAAGTCGTAAAACTCGGGCACCACCACGAACGTCTGGAAGACGCGGTCGTCCAGAAAATTGCGGGTCGGTATGTTGCCGCCAACCGACGAAACCAGCAACAGCAAACGGACGGGCGGCCCATCTCCGCGATAAGGCAATGCCGTGACGGGACGATCCTCGAAGCCTTTGCGCCGGTGCCATTGAGCGCCCTCTTCGTCGCCGAGTTCGGCCAGCACATAGGCGAGGCCTTGATGCGCCTCCGCGTGGCTGGGGTCGAAGCGGAGAGCGGTTTCATAATGCTCCCGGGCGGCCAGAAACTCGCCGCTTTCGTAGAGGACATTGCCCAGGTTGACGCGGCTCATGGGATCGTCCGGATGGCGCGTCACGGCTTCCGCGTAAGCCGTGCGCGCGGCGGAGCGATATCCGGTGGCATGCAGCAGGGTGCCCAGATTGTTCAACGCCAGCCGGTGTGAAGGGTCGCGCGCCAGCAGATCGAGATACGCGTTTCTGGCCTCCAGGGTGCGGCCCAGCTCGGTGAGCAGACAGGCGTGCTCAAATCCCAGGCTCACGGCGTCCCGATCAGACGCGATGCGGCCGCCGCTGACTTCGATGGCGCGTCCCAGGGCCACGGTCTTTTCCACCAGCAGGTCGATCTCTCTCGTGCCGGTTCGGTGATTTACCAGGGCCGCGCGAATTGCCAGACGCCCGTCGAGGATGGTAGTGGACGGCGCCACAACCCCGGACTCCTGAATCTCGACGACAATCCTGGCATTGATGCCCTCGGCATCCTCGGCGCGATAACGGAAGCAAACCACGTTGAGTTCCACCGGCGCCAGCAGTTCCAATTGGGGAGTTGCGGCGATCCGGCTTTCCAAGTAACGGGCCAGGGCGCAGGTGCGTGAAATCGCCGATCCCAGCGCCTCCGTACCGAGCACTTTGAGCGTGAACCAGGTCTTCAGCGCTCGAAAACCGCGCGAAAGATCCGGCCCGTAATCGCAAGGCCAAGGCGATCCCGCGGCCAAACCTCGCAGCTCCTTTCTCAAATAGGCAGGCGAGGCGGCAAAGGCCTTGCGATGCAGCACGCCGTCGCGCACCAGAATGAACCCGGCGTCGTAGGGCACTTGCCCCCACTTATGAAAATCGAAAGCCAGCGAGTCGGCGGACTCGATGCCCTTGAGCCGCGGCGCCAAATCCGGAGCCAGAATCGCCAGCGCGCCAAATGCGCCGTCGACGTGGAACCAGAGCCGCTCACGCCGGCAGATGGCGGCCAGGGCGTCGAGGTCGTCAATGGCCCCGGTGTCGACGGTGCCGGCGGTTCCCACCACCAGGAATGGCGTAAGGCCCGCGCGGCGGTCGGCGTTAATGGCTTTCTCCAGGCTGTTCGGGTCCATCCGATAGCGGCCGTCCACCGGAATCGAGCGCAGCGCATCGCTGCCGATGCCGGAGATGTCCATAGCCTTCCCGATGCAGCTATGTGCCGCCACCGAGGTGTAGGCGGCGAGCCGTTTCGAACTCCCGGCGACACCCGCGCAGCGCACCTCGAAACCCAGCTTGGCATCGCGGGCAATCAGGACACCGATGAGGTTGGCCATGGAGGTTCCGGTGACAAACAGGCCGCTGGCGCCCTCCGGAAACCCGAAGATCCGGCGCATCCAGCGGACAATCTGGCGCTCCACCTCGATGGGAACGTGATCGCGTCCTCCCAGGTTGGCGTTCAGGCCCGCCGCCAGCATCTCCGCCAACATGCCTACAGGTGTGCCGCCTCCATGCACCCAGCCCATGAAACCGGGGTGCACGTTGCCGGTGGTGTAGGGCAGGATATCGCGCATGAATTCCCCGTGAACGGCGGCCAGATCGGACGGGGCTTCGGGAACATCGCCGTGAAAGCGGGACCGCACCTCGTGCGGAATCGGCTGCCAGACCGGGCGTTGGCGGATGTTTTCGACGTAATCGAGAATGTCGTCCAGCATCCGGTGCGCCTGGGCCCGAAAGGCCGGCCAATCGGAAGGGTCGAGCGTGCTGCCCTCGCCCGGCGGCAGATCCGCGCTCATATCCTTGTCATTCATGGTTGTTCATGGGAATGCCAATTCAATTATGTACAACATTTCCGGCTGAAAGGCTAAAGATAATCGCCGTTACAGCCGATATGAGATTTGGAGGTGTAGAGAATGGGTTCCGTCTCTTCGGCCAACGCTGGTGTAACGGATGTGCTGCAAATGCTTTCCAATCTCAATTCACCGGTGTTGTCGTCGCCGGCGGTGACATCCGCTTTGGAGAAGGCCCCGACCGCCGACATCGTTCAACTGAGCATGGCGGCCACGCAGTTGGAGAACGTGGATGCGATGTTCGGAATCTCGAATAGCTCCAATGCCAGCACGAACAGTACTTTACAGACAGCCATGCAATCGGCGGAGACTCAAGCTCTTCTATTCGGCACGGGAGAAACGGGCAGCACCTCCGGTTCTTTATTTAACCTGATGGGTTAGCGCGGGCGCCGACCTATGGCGACCAGTGCCGTCTAAACCAGTTCCCCCCGCATCACCGTCACGGCCTGGCCGCCCAGAATCACGCGGTCTCCATTGAGCCGTACCCGCACCACGCCGCCGCGCGCCGAGGCCTGATAGGCCGTGAGATCGCTTTTGCCCAGCCGCTCGCCCCAGTATGGCCCCAGAGCGCAGTGGGACGACCCCGTCACCGGATCTTCGTCTATTCCCGACCCCGGGGCGAAGAACCGCGAAACGAAATCGAACTCCGTGGAGGACGGCCGCGCGGTCACGATCACACCGCGCACCGGCAGCTTCCGCAGGGCCGTGAAATCCGGCGTCATGGCGCGCAGCTTCTCTTCCGACTCCACCTCCACCAGGTAGTCGAATTGGTTGCGGGCCACAAACCGCGCTTGAACCCCAAGGGCCGGAAGCAGAGCTGGCGGCGCTTCCGCGGGGGTGGCAACCGTGGCCGGGAAATCCAGCTCGATCCACTCCCCGCGGCGATCGGCCAGCAACAGTCCGCTGCGCGTGTGAAACCGCGCCTGACGGCCCGGCGGCAGGTGACCGTCTTCCCACAGCACGTGGGCGCTGGCCACAGTCGCATGGCCGCACAGGTCCACCTCCACCGCGGGCGTGAACCAGCGCAGGTTGTAGCCGCCATCGCGCGGCGTCAGGAAGGCGGTCTCCGAAAGATTCATCTCGCGCGCCACATCGCGCATCCACCTCTCGGGGGGCTCTTCCCGCAGCACGCAAACGGCCGCGGGATTGCCGGTAAAGGGCCGGTAGGTGAAGGCATCGACTTGAACGATCCGAATAGGCATGATGTAGCAGGATAGCGCACTTGGCGCTTCCAGCATTCCAGTAGTGGCGAGGCCGGCGCTAGTCTCCTGCCGCCGGTGCGGTGAGCGATTGCGGCGTGGTCGGAGCCATCTTTTGAATCTTGATGCCGCCGAGGCCCACCCGCAAGTACACCCGTTTGGCCGGCGCCGGTCCCTGTTGAACGAACTGTTCGCTTGCCAGGTGAGCGATGTGGTACTTCCCGGCGAAGTCGGAGTAGACGTCGCCGAAGCGGCACCGGGCGTCAAATGAGTATTGCCCGGCGGCCGGCAGTTGCATCACGATGTCGCCAGTGCGCACGGAGGCGTCGATGTCGCCGGCGACATCGTAAACCAAAACGTCACCGCTGGAGTGGCGCAGAACCAGCCTGGAATCGCGTGGCACGCGGATGCGGTAGTCCAGTTGAACGTCTGGCCGGCGGTGCGCCGCTCGAGCCCAGAAGCCGCGCGGCGGGAAGGCGGTGTGGATCACGAGTTCGGTCGAGCTCTTGCGCTCGGCGGTCACCTTGATGGCGCTCAATTGGCGCTTGGCGCGCTCCCGCTCCTGGGGCGTATCCGTGCGATAGGTGGAACGTGTGACGGTAATTTCGACTTCCGGGCGATCCCAGCCTTCGATATTCAGTTCGCCCACCGAGTCACTGACCTGAATGGTGCCGCCCGGAGCAAACTCCATGCTCTCCGTGGTGATGACGGGCATGTCCGGCTTGGGCAGTTTGGCCGCAAGCGGCAGGCAGGTTGCGATGGCGATCGCAGCCAGTCTTCGAGTCATTTGCGAACCCTCCCGGCTTTTATCATCGCACGCTCAGGCGCGAAGGACCTAAGCGCCGAATGATGGGATCAAACTGAGGGTGGTGATGTAGCCCTCGGCCCAGGCCGCGGCACCGATCTTTCGGGTACGCTTGCCTCCCATGGACTCTGAACCCACGCATCACAATCGCGCGAAGAATTCAAGTCGGCTTCTTAGTGGACTGCCCCGATTGCCACGACTGCCGCAACGATCAGAACCACCAGAACGATCGTCGATCCCAAGGTGATGTTTTTCTCAACATAGCGCACTTGGTCGAAAGGAATCTCAACGGGCGCCGTTTCATGGTCCGGCATCAGCGTGAAGTGCGTCTCGTCGATGGACTGTATGTTGCCGTGCAACTCCCTTCCGCTGAACTTCACCACCGCGTGCCTGCCAACCCCTAAGCCAACCACGACCCGCCTGGCCGCGGCAGGGTCGGTTTCGTCCTTTGCGCGGTATGCCCGCTGATTGAGCTTGACTTGGGCTACTTGGTCGTATGCGATCCGCTGCGACGGCCCGTTTCGAACCGACACTACGAAACCCTGCTCGTCAACCGCTTCTATAGAACCTCGCAGCCTTTCTCCCCCCGCGAGTTTCATCCCTACTTTGGCCCCCACTCCGAAGTCCTCGACTTGCTGTTTGATGGAAGCGGGATTGAAAGCCGGCGCTGCAGTCAAAGCCTGAATCAGGGAAATATGATACAGGCAGCATACCAGCCCGGCGCTAATCGATCTGCGCCACTTCGTCATGCCGTACCTCCCGGTGGTTACCAAGCAAACAGGCTTCCAGAGTGCCCCCAAGAACGATCATTGAGTCGCTCCCGCCCGTTCTGTGCGCTGGTTCACTCACTAAGCAGGACGGGTTCCAGGCGGTGGGCGTTGTTGGAACCAAAACTGCAAGTTTAGAGCTGGGAAAGGAGATCATTCCATGAAAGCAGTCTATGTGGGGGTATTCGCCGCCTGTTCTTCGTTGCTGGCCAGTACGCAGAGTGATGTAATTCACAGAATCGACTCGTCGGTTGAAGCGTTGAGTGAGATCATGCAATCTCCCGATAGGGGAATCCCGCGGGATCTCATGCAGAGGGCGCACTGCGTCGGAATCGTGCCGAGCTTGAAGCGGGCCGGATTCATCGTAGGAGCCAAGTACGGCAAGGGCATCATCACCTGCAGGACGGACGTGGGCAGTGGATGGAGCGCTCCTTCGACGATCGTTATCGAAGGAGGAAACATCGGATTGCAGATCGGCCTTGGCGAAACGGACGTGGTGTTCGCGGTCATGAACGCGAGCGGAGAGAATCGGCTGATGAAAGACAAGTTCACAATCGGCAGTGAAGCGGCCGCGATGGTGGGTCCTCTGGGACGCGACGCCCAGGCGCAAACCGACGCGCTGATGCGCGCCGAAATCCTCAGTTGGTCGCGATCGCGAGGAGTGTTCGCTGGCGTAAGTCTGGATGGAGCGAGCCTGCGGGCCGACAACGACGATAATGAGGCCCTCTACGGGCGTCGCGTGACTCAGCAAGAGCTACTACACGGCCATGTCGCACCGCCTGAAGTCGCGGGGAAACTGTACGACGAGCTGAACAGTTACGCTCCGGCTGTTCGGAGCGGTGGATAAGTTCTTCGACGCAGCGTTTGGCTGGGTTCGACAATTCCTGCCGGCAGTTTCTTACCGGCAGTTCTTACCTGGATAAGGCAGGCGCGCTACTCACGGCGGCTGAAGAGGAATCCGCGTCCATAAGTCAAGCGCGTCTGGTGAAGCATTCGAGATCCCGTCCGTTGAAACAGCCGGGGTGCCTGCTATGACACGAATGATCGCAAGGCGGCGGTTAACGGGTGCGCGACAAGGAAATGGAGGTTTTGCGATACAGGCCAGAATTGCCCGAATTCTGAGTATATGTGTAACTCAGAATGGAGGTGTGCCCGCCCGGGTGGTGTGGGCCACCCGCAGTTGCGGCTGCTCCGTAAGGTCAAAGGTAAGAGCGTGGCTGAGTCGTTCGCCACTCCGTCCGCCTGTCGCAAGGCAGCCCAGGAAGTGGCGGAATTCCATCGGTTTCAGAATCTGGACGCCGGGTTGACGGCCGTCAATGAGCAGATTTGCCGATCTCGGCCAGCCGAGCCCGATGCAGCGGGTTGGACCGAGGCGGAAAAAAAACGGCTGCTGCGGTTCATCAAGAAGTCGCACGGGAAGTCCAGACGCTTCTCCAAGTAGTGTTGGCGGCACAGCGGAAGAGCGCCGGTCTGGATCTGGAAGCCGTCGAAATGGCTACGCGCGCTGGGTTACACCGGGCCGGGGCCGCCATGGAGCCCGCGGGATCGCGAATGGGACGTGGAGGGCACGGAGTGTTCGCCCGGTGGGCGCCGCATGATGGCGCTGGTGGGGGCGGAAACCAGCTTCGATACGGGCCGAAAGCAACTCGACTGGCTGGCGGGTATCGAGGTCACGGCCAAGGCTGTGGAGCGCCATGCGGAAGCCATCGGTGCCGACATTGCCGCCCCCGAACAACAGGAGATTGGCCGCGCCAAACAACTGGAACTGCCCGCGGTGTGCCCCGGTCGCGCCAGTCTTCTATATCGAAATGGATGGCACCGGCGCGCCGGTGGTGAAGTCGGAGACCGAAGGCCGAGCGGGCAAAGTTGAGGGCCCACCAGCGCGCACGCGCGAAGCCAAGCTCGGTTGCGTCTTCACTCAGACCACCACCGACCAGGAGGGCCGACCCATCCGCGACGAAAACTCCACCACCTACACCGCCGCCATCGAAACTGCCGAGGAGTTCGGCTTGCGGCTCTACACCGAAGCTTGGCGCCGCGGTTGGAGCCGGGCCAGGAAGAAAGGGAGCTTTCGGCCAAGCTGTTTCCCAACCACGAACCAGACCGCAAACGTTGGACGGTGCGCGTCCTCGACCGCCTCAACCGCGGCCAGATCGAGGCTTTGGTGCCGACTACTGCGAGCGCAACGCCGAGCGTATGCGCTACCCGGCTTTCCGTGCGCAAGGTCTCTTGGTCGGCTCCGGAGTCGTGGAAGCGGGTTGCAAGACCGTGATCGCCTCTCGTCGCAAACGCTCCGGCATGTTCTGGACCGTCCGCGGCGCCAACGCGATCATCGCGCTGCGGTGCTCCTACCGCAACAGCCGATTCGAAGATTACTGGGAATCCCGCTCACACGCCGTCTGAGCGTCCACAATCCCGTCGCGCGCCCCATTGGCTAACCGTCGGCTGGGGCCGGGATTCACGGTTGGCGGCTCTTGCGTGACTTCGTCGCATCGCCCAAACTTCCAACGTGCAAGCGGCGGCCGGAGGCTTATCGCACATAGCTTTGCCATGATTCGGATCGCTGGCAACGACCTCATTGCGGCATCATCATGCCGATCAAAAGGCTCCTCCTTGGCGGGGCTTTAGCGACGGTCCGGCTGGGCGTGCCGCCACTTCCAGTATTCAACCTGATCCCCCCGCTTGAGCTTCCGGTATTCCACGTTGGGACGATGGGTCTCGCCAATCCACCGGTTGTAATATCCGATTTCCGGCTGATCCCACACGTGGTAATCCGAATAGTAGGGATCGTAGACCCGGTAGCCGACGCCGGCGTGAACCGCGCAGCCGCCGGCGAGCGCCGCTGAGCCGAGCGCCAGCGTCATCAAAAGGGAGCGAATGTTCGATCTGGGCGCTACCATGAGTTTCTCTCCTCTCCGTCACAGAAGTTGAACAACCGCGCCGAGCGGATGTTCGATAAAGATGGGTGCAACTCTGCTGCCAATGTAAGAGCCAGCTCAGCGACGGGCTGATTTTGGGGGCTAACTCCGGCCCCGGAGGTCTGACCGGGGGCTTCCGAGAGACGGGTATGCCCCCCTTTTTTGAAATGGCTGCGGCGTTTCGGAACCGGAATGGGACGCGAAAATTGCTCCCAAATTCCCCCAGACCTATAATCATCCCCTTGAATCTTATGGTGGGCGGTCGCGGGCTCGAACCGCGGACCTCCTGCTTGTAAGGCAGGCGCTCTAACCGACTGAGCTAACCACCCATGTTTTCAATAACTTGCGAAAATGAGGCCTTGATTAGAGGTACTGTCTCTGCGTTCGTACAGGAACGGAAGTATCTCAAGAACGTCACTCCCAAAACTCTAGCATGGTACGGCGGCGCCTTCAAAGCTTTCGAAGGTGCGCTTGAATCCGAAACCGGCCTCAAGCAGCGAATCATGGAATCGTCAACTCCTGGCTGCGCTGCATCAACGCCTTCCTGAACTGGAGAGGGGCTGGCATCAAGATCCCACGCCTGAAGGAAGAGCGGAAGGTTTTGGCCACTCTCGCCCCAGAGCAAATCAAACGGCTGGTGTCCTTCAAGCCGAAAGGCATCAACCAAACCCGCACTCACACGGCGGCATTGCTTATCCTGGACGGCGGGTATCGAATCAGCGAACTCCTCACCCTGCCGTTCGAGAATTGTGATTCTGAGAACCTCATCGTGAAGGTCAAGGGGAAGGGCGGCAAGCATCGGCACCTGGGCGGCTGATGTTTGGAACCCGCAATGGAACCAGCCTCACGGTAAGGAATTTTGAACGGGACTTGAAGGCCATTGGGAGGCAAGTCGGGATTACGGGGGTGAGGTTCAGCCCCCACACACTGCGCCATTCGTTCGCTGTGAGCTACCTCCGCAATGGCGGGAATCTCTACTACCTCTCCCGTTTACTCGGACACGCCTCGGTGAAGACCACGGAAGTTCACTTGCAATCCGTGGGGGTGGATGAACTCTCCGCCGTCCATGATCGCCTCTCACCGCTGGCACCAGAGCATCTCAGGGGTTCTCGGTTGGAGATTGCAGCCCAAACAGGCCATTAGGTCTCTGACCGCTTAAAATAGTCTTGTTGTAGCCGAACTTGCGACGGGCAGCTTTGCGATCGAGTTTCCAGTTGATCTTGATACGAGCGCGATTCACGCGGCGATTCCAAGCCCGGCTCTCCCGGCGAAGAGTCGGAAGGTCCGGAATTCTCCTGCTCCCGAGGCATTGACGCGAGAACATCCCAATTTCGATTTC
>JBEKTU010000092.1:0-20660 GCA_049515735.1 Bryobacteraceae bacterium | reverse complement strand
TCCCCCACTACAGGCCTTAACTGACCACTATTTTTCTGTTCTCGCAAAATGGAGCCATCGCCGCCGCTGCGATTTGCCTGTGAGCGGACATCCTCAGCCCGCCTGTGAGAAAAGACGGTTAGGATTTCTCGATGAGAAAGGGGCCCGGTTTAGACTGACGACCTACGTAATCCCGAACAATTTCCGCGGCTTCGTAGGGGCAGGCGAAGCGATACGCGTCCAGGTCGTTGCTTCCGCCAGCAACTTTACCTCGCGAGAGCCGCTAACCATCGAGGTCTCATGGGATGGCAAGTGGACGGATCTGGAGGAGATGCAGCGACACCTCGTCATCAAGGAGGTGGCGCGCTGACACGCCAGGTGGGGCGCGGGTGTCACTCATGTTCCAGTCCGTCCACTTACTCCGCCGTTTGATTCCGTCTCCCCGATCTCTCAATCCAGTTGGCGAACATGGCCGTGAATCCGCGGGCTTGGGCGTCCGATCGTAACTGCTCCACGCTCAGCCGCATTCTCCTTCCCCAATTGGGATACTGCCATGTGGTCCCGGGCAGGTTCTGCTGCTCCAGTTCCTTGGTGAGGTCTTCCTGGTTGATGGCCAGAAGCTGCGACGGCGTGAGCGCCAGGAATCCCACGATGGCATTGTGCAGCTCTCCGCTCAGCTCGGGGTAATCGGCGGCGGAGCGGGGCAGCCCGGGCGGCAACAATCCCGTCTCAGACAATACATCCAGCATCTTCTGCTTATCGCGCGCGCGGCTCTCGGTTTGCGACCGGTAGCCCCGCTCGTCAATCATGCCGGCACGGCGGCGGGCCTCTATGTCGGCCCCCACCCAAAAGCCGGCCAGCGTCGCCAGGTCGTGGGTGGTTGAGGAAACCAGCGCCTGCCGCGGGTATTCTTCGTACCGGCGGAACTCGCCACGCTCGCTCTTTTCGAAGTAGAACACCCGGTAGCTGAGGATGCCGAAGCGCGCCAGCGCCTCGCGCACGGCCGGCTCCACCGTTCCCAGGTCTTCTCCCACCACCACCACCTGGTTGCGGACGCTCTCCAGCGCCAAAATGCGCACGAAATCCTCGGAGAGATTCCGAACGTATGCTCCGTGCGAGGCGTCGAACCCGTCGGGAATCCAGTACAGCCGGAAGAGCCGCATGACGTGGTCGATGCGCAACGCCCCGCCGTGGCGGCAGTTCTTACGGATGGATTCGGCAAACAGCCGGTATCCGTCTTCGCGGTGCCGATGCGCGTTGGGCGGCGGAAACGCCCAGTCCTGGCCGTTCGGAGCGAAATCGTCGGGCGGCGATCCCACGCGGCATCCCGGCACGTAAAAGTCGCGGTATGCCCACAGGTCGGAGCCGAAGCGGTCCGTGGCCAGCGCCAGGTCGTGATACAGGCCGATCGAGAGATGGCGCGCGCGCGCCCTCTGCTGCGCGCGGCGCAGTTGGATGTCGATTTGCCACTGGAGGTATTGGTAAAACAGCACGCGCCGCCAGTGTTTTTTTCGGAACGCGCGCGTTTCCTCCGAGCCAGGGTCTTGATACGGGCCGGACCATTCGGTCCAGAGCCACACCTCCGGATCGCGCTGGTGCAAGTGCTCGTCGAGCGCGCAGTAGGTGGCGAATCGCTCCAGCAGATCGCCTTCGCGTTCCACAAACGCCTGGAACTCCCGCGCCCGCGGCGAGCCTTGCCGCCACTCTCTCAGGAACCCGGCGAACAGCAGCTTCAGGAACCGCAGCTTCAGCGCGCTTATCCGCTCGTACTCCACGAACGGCGCGCCGCGCAGCGCCTCGATCTCCGTCGAAACCTCCCCAGACTGGCGCAATCCGAGCGCCCGGCGGTTGCGCGCGTAGTCCTCCATGCTTTCGATATCGAGGTACAGAAAGTTCCGGTAGAAGCTCGAATTCGGAAGGTACGGGCTGGTATTGAAGGGGCGCCGATTGTGTATGGCGTGCAACGGGTTGAGCGCCACGAAGCTGGCGCCGAGATCCGCCGCCACCCAGTCCACCACTTCCAGCAGGTCGCCAAAATCGCCGCATCCCCAATTGCGGACCGAGCGCACTCCGTAGAGGCTCACGGCCACGCCCGCCGCCCGCCCGCCGCGGCCCAGGTGGGGGTCCGTCCATGCCCTGTCCGGCGTCACGATGTAGCGCGTCCCCGCGCTGGTTGCGCCCAGCTTCACGGATATGTCGTGATAGCCCAGCGGCAGGCTGATGGGCAGCCGCGCCTGTTTCCGCACCCACGTGCGGCCATCCATTTCGATGTGGTCCGTTTGCGGAAGTTCCCAGAGGTTGCGCTCAAACCCGGCCGTAGAACCGTCCTCGAGACGGATCACAAACTGTGCGCGGTGTCCCAGCGATTCCGCGGGCACGTTGAGAACCAGCTCCGTCTCGCGCGATTCCCGGGCCACCACCGCCGGCGGCAACAGCCTCTCCCACTCCCGGCGCTTGAGCGCCGCCAGCGAACGCTCCAGCTCTTCCAGATTGTCCGCGGCAAATCCAAGACCGCGCAGAATGGCCTGCTTGGCTTCCACGGTGGTGGTGTGGTAATGGCCCCAGATGTCCCAAAAACCGGGATCGATTCCGAAAGCCGAAGCGGCACGATCGAGGAGTTGCTCGAATGTCTCGGGCATGAAGAAGAAGGGTAACTTTGATTCTACAAGAGAATAACCGGGGATTGCCCAACGTGTCTCAATCCGCGCGCCAGCTTCCTACAGCGCTACTTCGTAATCCTGGCCTTGGCCTTCCATGCCGATCCGGAAAGCACCAGCGCGACCTGATCGCGGGCGCGCTTGCACTCCGGACATGGCGGCAGCTCCCTGGTTGCCGGGTAGTACTCGTCGCGCGGCGCGGCGATGGGCTGGCCGCAGAAGCTGAACACGTTCAGCGGGCGAAGGCTGTGGCGAACGTTGGTCTGTGAGGTCATATTAGCTCATTACTTCTCGCCGGGGACTGTTACACCCCAAGAGGCAGCTTAACCTTCCATCGTCCGGCTGTCTATCAAAAACTGCACACTTTGGCACTCAACCAATTTGAAACCCGAATCTGCCGCTCTGGTTGCCGGTTGAGCTTCCCGCGCGTGTTCCCGTGTCAGTCGTGCAGGACGATATTCAACAACGAACTGTGAACGTGCAGTCCGCCGTTATAGTCGATGAAGCCCAGTTTACGGAACCGGTTCATGAAGAAGTTGACTCTTGCCCGCGTCGTACCAACGATCTCGGCCAACATTTGCTGGCTGATCTTGGGAATCACCGGCTCCGGTCTGCCTTCCTTCCCGAAGTTCGCCAGCAGGAGAAGTACGCGCGCCAGCCGCTTTTCACTGGAATTGAAAAGCTGGTCTACCAGATCCTCCTCAATGCGAATGTTGCGGGA
The DNA here is from genome assembly GCA_049515735.1 of Bryobacteraceae bacterium. Lineage (GTDB taxonomy): Bacteria > Acidobacteriota > Terriglobia > Bryobacterales > Bryobacteraceae > Fen-178. The sequence goes on along the minus strand of JBEKTU010000092.1, from coordinate 17,303 downwards.
AAGCAGATACCGCAGGAACAATTCCGAGAAGACCGGCTCATCGTGGAGCACCCTGATCATCTCGGCTTTTTCCAGCCGCACGGCCACGCAGTCGGTCATTGCCGTGGCCGTGGCCACGCGCTTGATCTGCCCGGCCAGGCAACCCTCGCCGAAGAAGTCGCCCGCCTCCAAAATGGCGATGATCGCCTCTTTGCCCTGGTCGGAGAGGACGGTGAGCTTGAGCCTGCCTTTCTGGACATAAAAAATGGCGTCCGCATGGTCACCCTGCGAGAACACCACCCCGCCGTTCCGATAGTCCATGATTTTCCGGCCCGCGCCCACCCTGGTCAGGAAGATCTTGGGATCGAAAGGCGGCTTCGGCTTTTCCTTCAGCTGCATATAGCGAGAATTTCCGACCTGGAAATCCTTTGGCAATATTCTCCCACGGTCTCGTGCCAGGTTCAAGAGGTACCTGAGTTTCGTAGCTACACCTTGCGCGCGCCAGCCAAGGTCCCGGCTCGCCTGCGCTCTTTTCCGTGCGAAAATAGAGGTATGGAGAAGCCCCTCGCCAGCGGTCCCGCGGCCTTGTTTGCGCGGATTGACGATTACTCGGTCGCCAATGCCGCCGCCGCCCTTTCTCAAGGGATCGTGCTGACTTCGCTCGACCGCGCGGTGAATTGGGCGCGCAAGAACTCCATCTGGCCCATGACCTTCGGACTGGCCTGTTGCGCCATCGAGATGATGTCCATGTCCGCTTCGCGGTTCGATATCGCGCGCTTCGGCGCCGAGGTCTTCCGCGGTTCGCCGCGCCAATCGGACCTCATAATCATCGCCGGAAGAGTCTCCCAGAAAATGGCGCCCGTCATCCGCCACCTCTACCAGCAGATGCCGGAACCCAAGTGGGCCATCTCCATGGGCGCGTGCGCCACCTCCACCGGGGTGTTCAACAACTACGCGCTGGTTCCGGTGAACCAGGTGATCCCCATTGACGTATTCGTGCCCGGATGCCCGCCGCGCCCCGAGCAGCTCATTTACGCGCTCATGATGCTCCAGGGGAAGATTCAGGACTCGAGCGGCACCGTCAAGCAGGTGCTCAACCTGGCGTAGACCCTACTCCACCGAGAAGTTCACCGTGTAGGTCTAAGCCAATGGCTTGCGCCAGCGGAGTTTGCACCCAGGTTTCAACCAGCGTCATTGCGTTCCCCTTTCGTATTCATCGAGCAGCCGGCGCAGCTCGGCCAGTTCCTTTTTCGAGGCCCTGCGGGCGGAAAGCGCGCCTACCATGAGGCGGGAAGCGGAGCCGTCGAACGCGCGCCGCAGAAAATCGCCCGCGAGCTGGCGTTCGGTCCATTCGCGCATTCGCGCGGCTTCATAGACGTGCGCCCGCTGCTTCTCATCGCGGCGGACCAGCCCTTTCGCGGCCATGATCTGCATCTGCTTGAGCACCGTGGTGTACTGCGTGGGCCTGCGCCGGGCGATGGTTTCGTGGACCTCCCGCACCGTCGAAGGCCCGCGGCTCCACAGCACGGTCAGCAGTTCGAGCTCGGCGTCGGTGGGTCTGGGCGGGTTGCCGGCCATATACGACAACCTTACTACGATGTTATTCGTATGTCAATACCCCATCTTTTTGTCCACCACGTTCCTGAGTGGTTCACCTTTGCGGAACCGCTCGAATTGCGCCAGAAAGAGCCGCATCGCCTGGTCCATCCAGTCGGGGGTGTGGTCCGCGCAGTGCGGGGAGAGCAGCACGTTTTCCAGCTTGTAGAACGGATGGCCCTGGGGCAGCGGCTCCGTGTCGAAAACATCCAGCGCCGCGCCCTTGATGCGCTTTTCCGATAGAGCTTCGATCAGCGCGGCTTCCTGGATTACCGGGCCGCGGCCCACATTGATCAACATGGCATCGGGTTTCATGGCGGCCAGCTCCGGCTCGCCGATCAGGCCCAGCGTTTCCGGAGTCAGCGGCGCCGTCACCACCACGTAATCCGACCGCGAAATCATTTCGATCCGCCCCTCCGGCCCATAGATCCGCTCGGCCAGCGGGTTGGCCTCGTGCGCCGGCGGACGGTGGCGTTTCACCGCCAGCACCCGCATTCCCAGCGCGCGCACGCGGGCCGCCACCGCGCGGCCGATGTCCCCGTATCCCACGATCCCCACCGTCTGCCCGCGGACATCTACGATGTCGAACGGTTCCCACACCCCGGCCGCCTGGTTGCGGATCATGCGGCGCAGGTCCTTCGCGAAATAGAGAATCGCGCCCACCACGAATTCGCCCAGCGAGTCGCTGTACACGCCGCGCCCGTTAGTGAGCAACGCGGGGCTTTCCACCAGTTCCGGAAAGAGCAGCCCGTCCAGCCCGGCCGAGCGCGCGTGAACCCATTCGACCTTCGGGCACATTCGAAACACCTCGCGCTGCAAGTCGCCTATGAGCGACCAGTTGAAGATCACCGTGGCGTCCGGCGCCGCTCTCACGAAGGCTTCCGCCGAATTCCCCACGGCGATGCCGGTTTCCGCGGGCAGTTCCTCCAGCATCGCCAGCCGCGGTTCCGTGGGGTCCGCCAGCACCAGAACTGTGATATTGTCCATGAGGAGAAAGCTACCACATGTGGGCGGCGCAGTTGCTTCCTCCGCTGCCCCTGCGTCAAACTGGAAGTGCCTTCAGTCGCCGGCCATGCCTGAATTCTGCACCTGCGGCGCGCAGTTGCCGCCAGACGCTCTCTTCTGCCACAAGTGTGGAAAGCCGCAGCGGGAACTCGTCGCGCCGGAGATCCACATTCCCGAACATGCGGAGTTCGCCCCTCCGCCCGCTCCGGTTCCCGTGGCTCTGGAAGCCCTGCCCATGAATTTCCGTAACCCGGTGGCCATGCGCATCGCCTTCACCGCCGCCATCCTGGGAGCCCTGCTGAGTTGGGTGCCCGTCCTCAACGTAGTTCTGTGGTTGGGGGCAGGCTACTTCGCGGTCTTCTTTTACCGCCGCCGTACCGGACACCTCCTGAACCTCGGCGCCGGGCTCCGCATGGGTTGGATCACCGGCGTCATGATGTTCGCCATCGTCGCCGTGCTTTTCACCGCGTTCATCGTTGTCTTCAACGCTTCGGGCGGCATTGAGGTGCTTCAGTCCCAGTTCAGGAATGCCTCCGATCCCAAGGTCCAGGAAGCGCTCCAGACGCTCCGGAGCGGTTCGGGCATCGCTGTATTTCTGATGCAGTTGTTTCTCTTCATCACCTGCCTCAGCATGGTGGGCGGCGCACTGGGCGCCAAGCTGGTTGGCCGGGCTAGCCGGCCACCGGGTGGCGGGAATATCGTTTGACGATGGCGACTCCCGCGAAGATGGCCGCCATCGCCATCGCCTCGCGCCTCCCAAACGGCTCGCGGTAAAACAGCCACCCCAGCGCCAGCGCGACCACCGCGTTCACATTCGGGTAGACGGAAACGATGGCCACCGGCAGCCGGTCCATGGCGTAGATATACGCGCTGTACCCCACAATCGACCCGAAACAGATCAGGTACAGCAGCGCTCCCACGCCGCGCGCGCTCCAGTGGACCGGGTGCTCGTGGATGGCCAGCGCGAACGGCGCCAGGATCAGCCCCGCCGCCAGTTGCTGCACCGCGCCGGCAATCACCGGGTGCGCTTTGCCGGCCTGGTGCCGCTGATAAATAGACCCGAACGACCACCCCGCCAGACCGACCTCGAGCACCAGAAATCCATGCAGCAAGTTGCGGTCGATGCCATGCGCGCCTACTTCCGGCGTAAACAGGAGCGACGCCCCCAATAGCCCGATCGCCATGCCGCCGATGGTGGGCGCATGCAGCCGCTCCCCGCCCGGCAGCAGCGCTTCAAATCCCACCATCCAGAACGGCTGGGTAGTGATGATCAGACCCGCCATCCCGCTCGGAATCAGCAATTCGGTGAACGTCAGGGCGCCGTTGCCCACTCCCAGGGTCAGAAATCCGCTGAAACAGGCTGCCGCCAGCTCCCGGCCGCGCGGCACATAGATCCCGCGCGCCATCGCGAACAGCAGCAGGATCGAGCCGGAAACCGCGTAGCGCACCGACACCAGCATCAGCGGCGGAAACGACTCCAGCGACATGCGGATGCCAAGGTAGGTGGTTCCCCAGAAGAAGCACACTGCGGCCAGCGCGAGATACGGCTTGAACAAGGGGTGCCGCGGCAACACTACAGCGTAACACCGGCGCGCGGAATTCAGTTCTTTAATTCCACGACCAGCGCTTCGAACGGCTTGTCGTTCAGGTTTTCCCCCTTATGTTTGGAGGGGACGCCCCAACTGAAATCCCCCGCCTTGTGCTGGGCCACCACGGCCTTTCCCTCGGGCGAGGTCTCGCGCACGTTCTCGTCCGTGAGGTAGAAGACCACGCTGTTGAGGACGTGCTCGTGCATCGGCACGCTCTGCCGTGGGCCCATCTTGGCGCGGATCACCCGAACCTGGCTGTTCTCGAATTCCAGCTTGTAATCTTGGGGATCGACTCGCAACAGGTCGAGAGCGTTGCTAACCACCTTCCGGGGATCTCCCGGCTTCTTGATTGCGATATCCATACCCATGACGCCGTTGGGGGGCGGCGGGTCGTGGAACGCGGCGCCGGGCAAGGGCGCCGAGTAGTGCAGCCCGCTTGCCGGACTCCATCTGACATCGCCCGGCTGCCAGTGCAGCTCCTCCGTGTGGCCGTCCAAGTAATGCTGCAGCTCCCCGCCGCGAAAGGCGTAGATGATCACGCAATTATATTTGTCGGCGTGCAACTTGGGGTGCGGCTGATTGACGATTACCTGGTCGTTCTCGAACTCCCCTTTCATTTCGGTCCGGCCGGTGTCTGGCCCCGGAACGCCTGGGACAACTTTGCCCAGATACTCGACGTGAGCGTACGTGCCCGACTGTGGGCTGTATGCCAGATACCAGCCGACATGGACGGGGTCCTGGTAGATCGCGACCTGATCGCCGTTGAACCTCCAGCGCCCAGCGATGTCGTATAGATTGTACGCGGCGACGTTCCAGTAGGAATTTGCGAACGATACGCGATCCAATCCTCCCGCCAGCCATTCGGCGACTCCCGGAGGGAGCTTGTCAAACGAAAGCGCGAATACATGTTGCGGTCCAAAGCCGCCGGTGAAGCGGCCGCGTGCCCACGGGTGATCGAGGTGGTAATGCGGATCGTTGGCGCAGGTATCATCTCCCACCCATCTATCGTTTTTGGCGTCAACGTGCGGAACATTCGGATGACCCTTCTCGTCCACTGCCATGAAGTTGTTGGCCGTGAAGGCAGTAGGGGTCGAAGCCTGCGCCGGCGTGCAAGGCCTCGTGGGAGCCGGACCGCGAGCGGGGATGTGTCCGCCGCCAACCGTCGCGGGCACTTTATTCTGTGCAAAAGCAGCCAGGCAGATCAGCACTCCCAGCCCTAAGATCCTTTTCATGTTGGTATACTCCGCGAGGCAGGGACCGGCCTCGATTTCGCAGCCTTTGCGAAACTTCGAGCCAGTCCCCGGTTTGCGGCTTCAACTAGCGGGGAAGCGCCTACTGGCCGCGGCCCGCCGTAGCCGGGGCGAGCCCCAGGTTCACCTGCGCGCCCGCTTGGATGAGCATGGTTTCCGGTGGCGCCTGAAGGAAGGTGTATCCCGGGCGGTTCTTCCAGTTCTGCGGACCGCCCAGCTTGATGCCGGCCTTCAGGGTAACATCGTGGATTCTGGTGACCAGCGCTTCATACTCCGGCTCGCCCTGCTTATGTCCGGAGAAGTTCGCCAGGTCGCCGCTGGCCGCGAAGATCACATCGATCCCTGGGACAGCGGCGATCTTCTCCGCGTTAGCCACGCCGATGGGCGTCTCAATCATGATCACCACCACCATGTTGTCGTTGGCCGTCTGGCGGTAGTCCTGTCCATATAGTGACTTATGCTGGCCGCCGCCCGAGCTGCGGCGTCCCTGGGGCGGATACCGGGCCCACTTGACGGCTGCCTGGGCCTTCTCCACCGTGTCGACGGTGGGAACGATGATGCCCAAAGCCCCGATGTCCGTGGCCTTCTGGATATCGCTTTCCGTGGCGTCCGGCACGCGAACAAACGGCACCGCCGGAGATCCCCTGCCGGCCCATATCAGCCGGGCCACTTCTTCATACGTCAGCGTGCTGTGCTGCATCTCGATCCAGGTGAAATCGAACCCGGCGTTGGCCATGGCTATATACATGTTCGGGTCCGGCGACTCTATGCTCCCGCCGAAAATTTGCTTGCCGGCCATCAATTTCAGCTTGGCGGTATTGTAGATTTTCACCGGCGCGGCAGCCGGCCCCTGTTGCGCGTGGGTCACCAACGCAATCGTCAGGCACGCCATCGCGCACACCACGCTGGCGGTGATCATTCGTTTGATATTCATCGACTTCTCCCAGTCCAGAATCAGGACCGTCTCGCGGATTAGTAGCCGCGCCGCGCCCAAGGGCCGCGACGCCTCCGCATGGACGTCCAACTAACCTCATATTAGACACGGCTTCGAGATTCCGATCCGTGTCAGTCCGTGTTTGTCCGTGCGCCAGGAATGAAAGCGCATTACACCTTCACCTTTTGCGCGGCGGCGTGCTTGCCGGCGAGGAGGCCCCCGACGACGGCCCGGGCGATGCCGTGCTCGCCTAAACCACCGGCGGACTCGCCCGCGCAGTAGAGGCCCGGTATCACCTTGCCCTTGAGGTCCTGCACCTGGAAGTTCGGGTTGACGCGCAGACCGGTGCGGGTGTCATGGGTAACCGGCGTGGCCCAGGCGGCGTAGAACGGAGGCTTCTCAATTTTGTTCTGGGGTTTGGGCCTGTCGAAATCCGGGTCAGCGCCCTTCTCCACGAAAGAGTTGTAGCGGGCAACGGTCTCCTGGAGCGCCTGGCCGGACATCGGCTTCTTCATATACTTGTTCTTGCTGAGGGCGGCGGCCAACTCGGCAATAGTGTCGGCGGAAAAGAAGAAGCCAGCCTCCCTATCCACCCAGGGCGGGGCCACGTTCCACTTTTCGCGCGTGACGGCGTCGGCGTCGAAGATGGCCCAAATCGGCCCTCCGCCGGGGCCGGTGCCGCCATTCAGGCCCATGGCGGCCGGAAGGTAGCCCATGGGATTCCACTTGTTATTGGCCGCGTTGCGCCAATCGTTCTGCACGTAATTTGGGCCGGCCTCGAGGGTAGCGGCGGCGTTGCCGAACGCGGCCTTCGTCTCGTCATAAAACCTCACGCCGACCTGGTTGACGCAGATCACGTTCTGATAGTCCCCGGCCTGCAGGCCGATGGCGCGAGCCAGGTGGAAATACTTGCTGGTCGGTTGCCACGGGGGGAACATGGCGGGGTACCCGTGCTGGCACCCGATATACCCCGGCTTAGAGATATGGGCGCCGTATTCCGCAGTCATGTTGGCGGTGCCCCAAAGCGATGCCCCGACCTCCATGGCGGCGATTTCTCCGCTGGCATCCTGGGAAGTATAGGGCTCGCCCGCGTTGCTGCAGTATTCCTCGGTGAGGCGGGGATCGAATATGCGGCGGAACTCCACGTTGGCGGTGGAGCCGCCGGTGCAGACGATGACGCCTTTGCGGGCGCGGATATTGAGCTTGGCGCCGCCTTTGACCTCCACGGTGATTCCGGTCACCCGGCCCGTGTTGTTATTCTCCCGGATAATGCTGGTCATCCTGTGGTTAAGAAGGATTTGCACGCCCGCTTTCCGCGCGGCTGCCTCCAGCGGGCGCATTATGCCGATGCCCCCGGAAGTGGTTCTCCCGACGTTGGGGGGCTCGACTACGCCGGTCTGAATCCGCTCGTATTGCAGGATGGCCGCGTGCATGGCCCTGGGAGCCGACTTGCCCGCCTGGGTCATGCCGCCACGGTCGGGTACCGGTTTCGTCCATGTGAGTCCATGGGCCACGAGAAAGTCGTAGGCGAAAACGTTGTTGTCGGCGAAAGCGCGAATGATGTCGCGGTCGTTGTAGCGGTACTCGGCGGCGCCGTTGCCCCCCACCACGGACCAGTCGCAGAGGTCCCTGAAGATGATATCGGGCGAATCCACTATTCCGGCCGCTTTCTGGGCCGCGGTGCCGCCGCCCAGCGGGATGTTGCCGGTGGAGACGGCGGCGTGGCCGCCGATGTCGTCGTTGGTCTCGACGATGATTGCCGACGCGCCGTTCTCCTTGGCAATAATGGCGGCGGGCAGCCCGGCAGCGCCGGATCCGACCACCACGACGTCGGCTTCATGATCCCACTTGCGCTCAGGCGGGGCGGCCCGGGCAGCGGGCGCCACACCGGCCAAGGCCGCGCCCTTCAGGAATGCTCTACGATCAAGGTTCTTCTTCGGCATTGATGCTCCTTCTTCTTACATTGGCCGCCACTCCGCCTCCACGAGAGTTCGTGGATCTGCTTGCGCAAGTCGCGTTCTCAAAACAGAGATTCCCCACCCGCTGCGTCAGGTCGGCAACATTACCAGGTGGGCGATTCGCTCTTCGTTTGCCGAGATTAACACGATGACGGGGACAAAGGCAATTGAAGGCCCACCCCCGGGTGCGATGAGCGGGAGTTTAATACCCGTAAAGCCGGGCCGGGTTGTCGACCAGGATCTTCTTGCGGATGGCCGCATCGGGCGCCCACACCGCGAGCTGGTTCAGCAGCCGCCCGTCATCGATCTGAAGCATCGGCATCACATCGGTAGGACGGCGGCCGGGAGGCACAGTCGTGTCGGGATGCGGCCAGTCCGTGCCCCACACGATGCGGTCCACGTTGGCGGCGATGAGCGCCTTGGCAAAGGGTACTACGTCCGAATAATCCGGGGCCAGAGTCGATGCGCGATAAGCACCGGAAATCTTGACGTATGCCTTGCCTGGTCGCACCAGATCAAGAAGATCGGCGAAGCCGGGCTGTTCGACTCCCAGTGCGGCCTGGGCGCCGCCGAAGTGATCGAAGACTACGGGCATGGGGGCGTCGAGAACCAGGTCCTTGATGGCCGATACTACCGCCAGGCCGGAGTACACCTGAATGTGCCAGCCGCGGCTTTTCAGCCGGGCAACCGCCGCCTGGAACCGCTGGCGGCCCACGGCGGGCTCGACCGCGCCGGCGGTCTGGAGATTCAGGCGGATGCCGCGCACACCGGCCTTGCTCATGGCGTCGAGCTCGCTTTCCGGCGTCTTATCGTCGATCACGGCGATGCCGCGCGCGGTGGCGCCGCGGGCTTTCATCGCGTCCAACAAACATGAATTGTCCGTCCCGTAAACGCTCGGCGTGACAATCACGACGCGCTCGATGCCGAGCGCGCGATGCAGCGCCGACATCTCTTTGGGAAGGACCGTCTCGGGCGTGAAGGTGCGGCCGGGAATAAACGGAAATCGGGCAGGGTCGCCGAAGATGTGCGTATGGCAATCGCAAGCGTGCGCCGGCACGGTGAAGTTCACACGCGTAACTGGCTGGGATGCCTTCGCAAAAATCGCTCGGCCCGTGGCCGCTCCAATCAGGACCTCGCGTCTGGTCAGCATGAGTCCATTATGAACTTCGGAGTTGGCCGCATCAAGGGTCGGGTTATAATCGGCAATCGGGAGGAGAAAGTCTTATGAAACTGCGGCTGGCGGCGTTGCTGATTCTGCTGCAACTCGGCCATTTCACCTGCATCGAAGCGCAGCCGAGCCAGGAGCACTGGGTGGCCACCTGGACAACTGCGGAACTGCTCGTCCGCACGCCCGCGGCGCAACCCGCGGCTGCGCCACCTGTAGGCGTTCGAGGCTTCAACAATCAGACCGTCCGCATGATCGTGCGCACCAGCATCGGAGGCCGCCGGCTGCGGGTGAACCTCTCCAATGCTTTCGGAGCCGACCCGCTGGCCGTTGGCGCGGCGCATATTGCCATTCGCGCCGAGGATTCCGAGATCGTCGCAGGATCGGACCGGGCGCTTTCTTTCAACGGTAAACCCGGCTGCACGGTCGGACCGGGAATGGTGATTCTGAGCGACCCGGTGGATTTGAACGTCGCCCCGGTCGGCGATCTGGCAGTCAGCCTTTACTTCCCGGGCCAAACCGGTCCGCCGACATCCCACACCATCGGCCTGCATACCACCTACATCAAGGAAGGGGATGTCACCGGACAGGCGGCCATGCCGGATGCGGTCACCACGCAATCGTATTACTGGCTCGAGGGCATCGACGTTTCGGCCCCCGCAGCCGCGTCGCTGATCGTCGCCCTCGGCGATTCCATCACGGACGGGCACCGCTCCACCCCTGACACCAATCACAGTTGGCCCGCGTTACTGGCGGCCAGGCTGGCGGCGCAGAAAGCGACGGCCAACATCGCCGTGGTCAACATGGGGATCGGCGGCAACCGGGTGCTGCGCGACGTGACCGGAGCCAGCGCGCTGGCGCGCTTCGATCGCGATGTGCTGAGCCAGCCCGGCGTCAAATGGGTGATGGTGCTCGAAGGCATCAACGATATCGGCCATGGGACCCTCACGCCCGCGGAAATGGTGACGGCGGACGAACTCATCTCCGGCCACAAACAAATCATCGAGCGGGCCCACACGCACGGCATCAAGGCGGTTGGTTGCACGCTGACGCCCTTCGAAGGCGCCTACTACGCCAGAGAAAATGGGGAAGCCGTCCGCGAAGCCCTCAATACGTGGATCCGGACCAGCGGGGCCTATGATGCCGTGGTCGATTTTGATGCCGCCACGCGCGACCCGAACAACCCCAAGCGCCTTCTCCCCGGCTTCGACCCGGGTGACCACCTGCACCCCAACGACGCGGGCTATCAGGCCATGGCAAACGCCGTCGATCTTTCCATCTTCGGCGGCAAGCGGACCGCGTCCAAGCCGGCCAAACGGTGAGCGGGCCAGTCCGGAGGCGCGCCCGGCTGCGCGCGCTGGCCAAGATTAATCTCGATCTCCGCGTGCTCGGCAAGCGCCCCGACGGCTTCCACGAGCTGCGCACCATCTTTCAAACCATTTCACTGGCGGATACTATTGATATCGCTTTCACGCCGGGCGGGAAAACGGCCATCGAGGTGGAAGACAACCTCGGCATTCCCGATAACCTCGCCGCGCGCGCGGCCCGCCTGGTGCTGGCGGCCATGCGCATCGCCGGACGCGTCGAGATGCGGATCGACAAACGCATTCCCATGGGCGCGGGGCTGGGCGGCGGATCGTCGGATGCCGCGGCGGTGCTGCTGGCGCTGCCGGTGCTGGCGGGGCGCGAAGTGGATCTGCCTGAATTGTGCGCCATGGCGGAGCAGCTCGGCAGCGACGTTCCGTTTTTCCTGCTGGGCGGCCGGGCGGTGGGGATTGGCCGCGGAAGCGAGCTGTTTCCGCTTCCCGACGAGCCTGCGCCTGCGGGCCTGCTGGTGGTTCCCGGCGTGCATGTTTCCACGCCCGAGGCATACCGCCGGCTGAGCGCTCGTTTGACATCCGAATCCCAACAAAATAAAATATTTAGTTTCCAGTCGCAAACGTGGCGTGGGGGTGGCCGCGAACGCGCCTGTAACGATTTTGAAGCAGTAGTTTTTCAACAGCACAGCGAACTTGCCGTCCTGAAGAAGCGGCTGATCGGGGCGGGAGCTTCCGTGGCGATGATGACAGGCAGCGGCTCCGGGGTTTTCGCACTGTTTCGCACTCGCGAAGAAGCTGCGCTCGCGCTCGATTCATTGGGATCGTTGGGAAAGGGAAAGGCGTATCGTATTTCGCTGGTCAGCCGCCGGCGCTACCGCTCCCTCTGGTGGCGGGCGCTCAAGGAGCATACAACCGAAGCAACATGGCCGCCCCAAAGCCGGTACTTGCGATGACAAACGACCGTCTGAAAATATTCACGGGAAATGCGAATCCCGCGCTGGCCCAGGAAATCTGCCACGCGCTGGGCATGGAGCTGGGCCGCGCCATGGTCAAGCAGTTTTCCGACGGCGAAATCTACCTCCAGATCAAGGAGAACGTGCGCGGGGAGGATGTTTTCATCATCCAGCCCACCTGCACGCCAGTGGAACGCAACCTGATGGAGCTGCTGCTGATGATGGACGCGCTCAAGCGCGCTTCAGCGGAACGCGTCACGGCAGTGTTACCCTATTATGGATATGCCCGCCAGGACCGCAAGGACAAACCGCGGGTTCCCATCTCCGCGCGGCTGGTGGCCGCCCTGCTGGAAACCGCGGGGGCAACCCGGTTGCTGGCGCTCGATTTGCACGCCGCGCAGATTCAGGGGTTTTTCGATATCCCGGTGGACCATCTGTTCGCCATGCCGGTGCTGATCGAGTACTTTAAGGGGCTCGGTATTCCCGACATTACCGTGGTTTCGCCGGATGCGGGCGGCGTGGAGCGCGCGCGGGCCTTCGCCAAGAGGTTGAGCTCGCCGCTGGCCATTATCGATAAGCGGCGGGACGAGGCCAACGTGGCCGAAGTAATGAACGTGGTGGGCGACGTCGCGGGGCGCAATTGTCTGCTGGTGGATGACCTGATCGATACCGCCGGCACGCTGGTGAAAGGCGCGCAGGCGCTGCTCAACAAGGGAGCGGCCAGCGTCTCGGCCTGCGCCACGCACGCTGTGTTGTCGGGGCCGGCGGTAAGCCGGATTGAGGCCTCCAGCCTCAAGCAAGTGGTTTGTACGAATTCGATTCCGCTCTCGAAAGAGGCGAAGAAGTCGCACCGGATTAAGTCGTTGTCGATCGCCAAGTTGCTGGCGGAAGCCATACGGTCGATCCACGAGGAGACCTCGGTGAGCGTGTTATTTGTTTGATATTTCGGGCCATCGAACCCACGTCAGCCCCACATCGGGGTGAACCGGACTTCGAACCCGCAAGGAGAATTGAGTGAGAAAAGATATTTCTGTGGCCGCCGAGGTGCGCACCTCGCGCGGTAAGAATGAAGCGCGCCGCACGCGCCGAGCCGGGAACATCCCGGCGGTGATTTACGGATCGTTCCAGGAACCCGTAAGCATCGCGGTCAATCCGCGTGAGATTAACAAGATCGTCCATAGCAACACGGGCTACAACACCATTTTCAACCTGGTGATTCAGGGGGGCGAAGCCACGCCCGTCATGCTGGTCGACCGGCAGGTGGATCCGGTCAAAGGCACCCTGCTCCACGCCGATTTCAAGCGCATCGATCTGACCAAGCGCCTGCGCGTCAGCATCCCCGTGCACACCACGGGCGAGGCGGCGGGCGTGAAGGTGCAGGGCGGGCTGCTCGAGGTGATCACGCGCGCCATCGAGATCGAATGCCTGCCGGACGAGATTCCGGAAGGGTTCACGGTGGATGTCACCGAGTTGATGATCGGCCAGGCCAAGCGCGCCAGCGACGTGGCGCTTTCCGGCTCGATGAAGCTGGTGAGCTCGGCCGACACCGTCATCGCCCATGCGGTGGCGTTGCGCGCCGAGGAAGTCGCCGCGCCCGCCGCCGAAGCCGCCGCGGTCACACCCGAGGCCGGCGCAACCCCGGCTGAGCCCGAGGTGATCAAGAAGGGCAAGAAGGAAGAGGAAGCGCCCGCCGAGGAAAAGGAAAAGGGCAAGAAAAAGTAGGGCGCCATCCGGGAGAGGCACGGACGAATGTTCCTGGTGGCTGGTCTGGGGAATCCGGGCGAAGAGTACGCGCTCACGCCGCATAACCTGGGGTTCCTCACCGTCGACCGGCTGGCCGAGCGCCACGGCATCCGCGTCAACCGGAAGGACTCCAAGGCGCTCGCCGGTGTGGGCGAGATCGACGGGCATCCGGTGATGCTGGCCAAGCCGCAGACGTTTATGAATCTCAGCGGCACATCGCTCGGGCCGCTGATGGAGAAGCACGCCATTGGGCCGGAACGCCTGGTGGTGGTTTACGATGAGCTGGACCTGGGCTGGAAGGCGCTGCGGATCAAGCCGAAAGGCTCCGCGGCGGGGCATAAAGGCATGAAGTCGGTGATCTCGAGCCTGAAGACCAGCGAGATCGTGCGAGTGCGGTTGGGGATTTATCCGGGCCATCCCGTCGAGGATGGCGCGGAATTTGTGCTGGCGCCGTTTACGCGCTCGCAAATCAAGGAATTGGACGAATTCATCGGCTACGCGGCCGATGCGGTTCGCGCCATAATCGCCGAGGGCGTCGAAAAGGCCATGACGAAATTCAATCGTCGCGCCCCAGGCTTAAATCGCGAGGAAGCATGAGAATTTACGAAGAGTTGTTCATAGTGAAACCGGATGCGCCGGACGAAGAGGTCGACCAGTTCGTCGAGCAGTTGCGGACGCAGTTGACCAGTGCCGGCGCCACGGTAGACAAAATCGACAAATGGGGCAAGCGCCGGCTGGCGTACCGCGTGGATAAGTACCGCGAAGGCGCGTACGTGCTGTTCCAGTTCAGCGCGGGTCCCGAGACGGTGAAGGAGTTCGAGCGCCGCTTGCGCGTGTCGGACATAGTCCTGAAGTTCTTGACGGTGCGCATCGACCAGACCCTGAAACGGCTGGAGAAGCGGAAGAAGGAGCGCGACAAGCGGTCGGCCAAGCGCGCCGCGTCGGCTCCGGCCTCATCGGCGCCGGGCCCGGGCCCGGGCGCGGCCGCGGGACCCGGTCTTCCAGTGCAGCATGTGACAGAGGCGCCGGTATTGCCCGGCATGCCCAAGGAGGGATAAGCCATGGCGGAATTCAAAGGAAGACCAGGCAGCGCCGCGCAGCGCCCAACCGGCGGCGACAAGGCGGTTGCCACTCAGAAAAAGGCGTATTTCCGGCGCAAGAAGGTGTGCCGTTTCTGCGTCGAGAGGATCGACGACATCAACTATAAGGACGTGAAGATGTTGCACGCCTTTGTGGCGGAGCGGGGCAGGATTGTGCCGCGCCGCATTTCAGGCGTGTGCGCGCCCCACCAGCGGCGGCTTGCGGACGCCATCAAGAAGGCGCGGAACATCGCGCTGCTGCCGTTCGCGGCGCAATTCTGAGGGCCGAAGGAGATTGGCATGGAAGTCATTTTGAGAGAAGACATCGAAAAGCTGGGCAGCCGCGGCGAGGTGGTGAAAGTCGCCTCCGGATACGCCCGTAATTTCCTGCTGCCCAAGCGGCTGGCCGTGCTGGCCACCGAATCCAACAAGAAGATCATCGAGCAGGAACGCCATGCGCACGTGCGCCGGGAAGCCAAGCTGGTGGACGAGGCGCAGGACCTGTCGAAGCTGCTGACCGGCGTCAGCGTGACTATCTCGCAGAAAGCCGGCGAAGCCGACCAGTTGTTCGGATCGGTGACGTCGAAAGACATCGCCGAAGCGCTGGCGGCGAAGAACTTCACCATCGACCGGCGCAAGATTCACCTCGAGGAGCCCATCAAGCAACTCGGCGAGTTCAAGGTGCCGGTGAAACTGCACAAGGATGTCACCGCGGAGATCACCGTGGTGGTGGTGAAGGAAGCGGACGTGTAACTTATGGCGTGCAAGCTGACGTTCCCTATCGTCTGCGCGTTGGCCCTGACTTCCGTTGCCCAAGCCGGCAATTACCGCAACTTCGGCGTGGCCGTCTACGCCCGCGCCTACGAAGTCGTGCAGATGAAGGATCCGGCCTGGCTGGAATCGCGCTGGGCCGCCATTACCGGCGGGCTCAAGGTGGACAAGATCTACCTCGAAACCCATCGCGACGGCGTGATCCCGGACCAGGCCACGCTCGACCGCGCCAAGCAGTTCTTCAAGAGCAAGGGCGTCGAGACGGCCGGCGGCATCGCCACGGTAGTCAACGAGCGCAACCGTTTCGAGACCTTTGTCTACACCAATCCGGAGCACCGCAAGAAGCTTCGGGAAATTGTCGAATACACAGCCAGGAACTTCGATGAGATCATCATCGATGACTTTTTCTTTACCAGCAGCAAGACCGAGTCAGACATCCAGGCAAAGGGAGACAAGACCTGGACGCGGTTCCGGCTGGACTTGATGGCGGAAGTATCCCGAGACCTCGTCGGCGCAGGAAAGAAAGTCAATCCGCGGCTGAAGCTGGTCATCAAGTACCCTAACTGGTACGAGCACTTCCAATACACCGGCTATAACCTGGAAGACGAACCCAGGATCTTCGACGGCGTTTATACCGGCGCCGAAACGCGCGACCCGGTTCACGGCAACCAGCACCTGCAACAATACCTGGGCTATGGGCTGTTTCGTTACCTGGAGAATATCAAGCCGGGCCACAATGGCGGCGGCTGGGTGGATACCGGCGGGTGGCGCGACAAGGAGCGCTACGGCGAACAGATCTGGCTCGCGCTCTTCGCCAAGGCACCGGAGCTCACGCTCTTCGATTTCCGCCAGTTGCTGGCGCCCATGCCCGGCAGCCCGGGCTTCGGCGGGCAAACCGCGCAAACCATACCAGCCTACGCCGGCAGCGTTTTCGAGCAGGTGGATGGCTTCCTCGGCAAGCTGGGCAAACCGATCGGGGTCAAAAGCTACAAGCCCTCCCATTCCTCCGGCGAGGACTTTCTGCACGACTACATCGGTATGCTCGGCATTCCCATGGAGATGGTTCCCGAGTTCCCCGCCGATGCGCCCACCGTGTTCCTCACTGAATCCGCCAAGTTCGACCCGGCCATCGTCGGCAAGATAAAGAAGCACCTGGCCGACGGCAAGAAAGTGGTGATCACGTCCGGCCTGCTGAAGGCGCTCCAGGGCAAAGGCATCGAGGACATCGCCGAACTGGAATGTACCGGCCAAAAGGCTTCGGTTCGCGAGTTTCCGGGGCGCGGAGGCGCCACCCGCATCGACACCGACATCCTCATCCCCGAGATCCGATACCCCACCAACGACGCCTGGGAGATTATCACCACCGCCACCAAGGGCGTCGGCTACCCCCTCCTCCTGCAAGCCGGTTACGCCAAAGGGATGCTCTACGTTCTCGCCATTCCGGACAACTTCGGCGATCTGTACAACCTTCCGCCGCAGGTACTGAACCAGATCCGGACCGCGATTGCGGGTGATCTTCCCGTGCGTCTAATCGGGCCCAGCCAGACTGGCCTCTTCCTCTACGACAATCACACGCTCATCGTGGAGAACTTCGCCGCGCCCGGCGGCGGCGCGGTTGCCATCAGCGCGGTTGCGGGCAAGCAATACAAGCAACTGGTCGACGTGGTCTCCGGCGATCGGATCTCAGGCCATGCCAGCGGCAACGAAATGGTTTTCGATCTTACGCTTCCGCCGGCCTCTTACCGCGTCTTTTCGGCGGAATAGGTAGCCGCCACACGACAGTGCCCTCGCCTCCACGGCGCACTACGGAGGGTGTCGGACGCCGACGGGCAGGCGCTAGCCCGCATTTCTCAAGGGGCCTCTGGCAAAGAGCCGCTCGTTCTGGCATAAACATATTTGCGACAACATGTTTGGGCCAAGAAGGGAGCGGCTTTCTGCTATGACAGAGTGTAACCAATCCGG
>JBEKTU010000091.1:0-21139 GCA_049515735.1 Bryobacteraceae bacterium | reverse complement strand
CAGTTCCACCAGGGGCCGATACGAATTGCCGCGTTCCAGAATCGAGATGAGCGGGTTGAGGCGGGCCATCATCGTCAGGAACATCTGCACCATGAACGTCTTGCCACCACCCGACTTCGCGGTAATCAGCACATTGGCGTCGCTCAAGCCGGGGTCAAACGGGGAAAACGGAACGAGCTGCCGGTATGGCGTCTCAAGCAGAATCAGCGGTGAGTTCGGCGTTCCTTTCCAAGGGGATTCCATCATCAGCAGGTCCGCCGCGTGCAGCGTGAAACAGTCGTGCTCGCGCTTATTCTCCTCGGTCATTCCCGGCAGCCCATTGATGTATAGGCGGCGCTTTGCCAGATCTTCCGGCAAGCCCCGGGCGCCATTCATTCGCATGATGGCGTGCAGCGCCCGTTGCCGGCGGTCCGCAAGGACCCGTTCCTGCTCCTCCAGGTCCCGGCGGCTCTGGATCGGTGTGGATGTTCGCACTGCCATGACGACGCTGACTTGCGCACTTTTCAGCGAGCTTGAGATCAGGTCCTGGAGCGTCTGCATCAGTTGCCCTTCCGCAACCCGTGCATCCACGTTGACCTTGAACCCGCCATGCGAGTCGCGCTGAGCCGCGGTCACGCGGCGCAACCGTCCTTTGAAAAGCTTGAGCCGCTCCGCCTGGTCCGGGATGCTCACCTCGGTATTGATCACCAGCGGGAAGTCGAGCCCGAGCAGTTCGCGAAAGACACCAGGAAAGGTGGCATCCGGGAGGTCTTTCAAAGACAAGAATGAGTAAAGAAGCCCCCCAATCTTGATGTACGTCTCCTGATCGTCCTCGATGTGCGTGTTCGCCGCCTGTTCCCGCGCGCTCCGATAATCGATGGTCAGTTCCGGCCGGCGGTATACGATGTCATCGCGGAAGAGCGGATTCATGGCCCGCTTCAGCTCCAAGAACATTTCTTCATCCGTCAGTCGCCGTACGGTCATGCCCGTAGCGTTGAGAGTCTGTTCCACGCCCTTCAGCATGGATTCGAACTCCGCCACCAGGTCTTCGTGTTCCCGGCGCGAACGCTCGATGCATTTCGCGGCTGAAGCGTTCCAACCACCGGTCATCTTGCCCAGTTTCTTCCCCGCACCGGTCTCGGCAGCCTCGTGATGAATGCGCGGATCCCAATAGAAATACGCGTGCAGCCTCGGCGTGAGATAGAAGCCCGACTGCTCCTTTTGCTTCCAGGCCGCAAGCCGGACGCGATCGAGGCTCTGCACCACTGGATTGTCGGAGCGGAGCTGGTCCCGATAGTGAGCGGGAAGATCGCCCAAGCCCTCGATCACCTCGAAGCGCACCTGCATTCGCATGGATCACCCATGCCAGACTGTACGCCGATGGGCAAACGATGCGATTCAACATCCAGGTCAGGGAGTCGCGCACGATCGGCAGGTGATAGTGGAACCGGAGCGCAGCCAGTGCAAGAGCTGTGGCATCAACGTGAGGGCGCAAAGGAACACCGTAGACGACAGCGTTGCCTGCGTTCCAGCCGCCTTCGGGGCAAGCCCGATCGAGGAGCATTTCCGCCCCGAGGCGCAGCCTTTTCTCGGATTCTCTGCCGCGGATCAGTCCCTGTCCCTTTGCGCGTCCCAGAGTGATGAGCGCCATCGATGTCGGCGCCACCCAGCTCACAGTGCCTGGAATCCAAGCCCAACCGTGCTTCGTGGGATCGAATCGAACTTGCCGGTCTGAGAGGCAAAATCTCAAACGGACAAGCCACGAAGCCTCCAGTGGCCGGCAATGAACCAGAGCGTTAAGCGAAGCATTGAATGTCTCTGGAGTGGCCCCCAGAGTCATGAGCGTGTTGACCGCCAAAGCACTCGCCCAGGAATTCACGCCAGCCGCCCCATCGCCAGCCGCAGGCCAAAGCCCATTCGGTAGCTGCCGTGCAACCAACGGCGCCAGTTCCTCTCCTATCACTGTTGAGCCGGGCGGAAACGAGTACAGGGCAAGCAGCGCCAGCGAAGTCGGCTCGGTGCTGAACTGCGCGCCGCAATGGCTCCACCCGCCCGCGCCGGGGAGACGACGGCGGCGGATCTCCTCCAAGAGCCGACACCGCACCACCGACCGTTGTCTTTCAAATTCAACGAATGAGCTGCTCATGCTTCCGAAGTTCCTCCGCTAGGGCACCGGTCCTTTATGGCGCCGCAACCCTGTGGTATCTCATTGCGTTTTAGCCCAGAACCGACCACGCGCCAAAAGGAACCAGGCGTCGGGATCTGGCGCTCAGAAACCCTTCTTCTCGCCGAAGATGCCTGAGAGTTCCCCTGGTGTCAGCGGATGCCAACGAAACGCGGCCGCGTTTTGGCGAGTTGCGAAGCCTACCGTAGTATTGGCCTGTAGCCGGGTGGACAAGCCAGAAAGTGTATGAGCTCAGAAATCATGCGTCAGATTGTTGACTCCATCGAGGCCGAAGTGCGGTCGAGGCCCTCGCCGATTGAATTTGAGATGGCCTATCAGGCCCGCGTCGCCATTGATCGAATCAAGTTCGCGATCAGGCACACAGAGCAGTTTGCCAAGCCATGCATTTATACGCGTGAGGCCGGGCTGCAGCTGTTGGACGCCCTGGAGCGTCTCGAATCCTTGGATCGGCGCTTTCAGATCCGATCTCGAGTCGCCACGGAGGGAAACGGAAGTGTGGCAGACGCCAAGCGGTGAGCCAGAAATCCATGGTCCAGCTCCCATCGCGACGAGCTGGATCAGCACCAAATGCTGAGAATGAACCCCCTGGCCCAAGGCGGTGTTCGTGAGTGCTGAATTCGTACGTCGCATTCCGCAGGGGCCCGAATAGGGGTGCAACCTTCAGCCCAAGGATGTCCTGAATATGGGAGTTGAGAGGAAAGACTAATTGTGGCAGCTCTGCTGGTTGCGAACACCACCTTCGAAAGGCACTACCGCATCAGCGATCTTGCTCGGCTGTGGGGTTTTCGATGCCGCAAGAGGCTCAATTTGGCGTTCGGCCGAACGTAGAATCAATAAACTTGCGGATGTTAGTGAGTGCCATTGTAAGTGTTCCAGAGACTTTTTCAGCATCCTGTTAGAATCTCTGTGAGACGCGCCTGTCGTTCCGGAAACCGAACTGTGGGAAACCTGATCGCGTGAACGGATTCGATACAGAATCAAATCTGCCGTGTTTGGCTAATCACTTACTTCCCGCCTTCGGCATCTCGATGACGTTCGGCTTCGGCTTCTCGCCGAAGGCAGCCTTCAGCACCGCCGTCAAGCGCTCTTGACGCTCTGGAATCCAAGCGGCATAGTGCTTTCGGACCATCTGTTCCGTGTTGCCTAGGAGTTCGGCGACATCGCGCACGGTTACGCCCGGACGTTGCAGTAGAATGCGGGCAAAGGTGTGCCGAAACCGGTGGGGAGTCGGCTTTTCCCTCCACGGGCCGCAAAGCGTCCACAGCTTGTTCAGTTTGCGCCGCCAAACATCCGTCACGACATTCATATCGCCGGTCGCGTGGTCCCCGAAGATGCAGGGACCGACCTCACGAGCGCGGGCGCGAATGCGTTCCTGCAACCATTCGGGAACCCACGTGTAGACATGCGTACCGGCCTTCGTGGTTCTCACCTGGATTTCACCAGTTGGTTGAAGCCGGTCGATGTGGAATGTGCTTACGTCGGAAATGCGAAGGCCAGTGTAGACGGAGACGGAAATGAAGTCCGCGACATCCTGGCCAGTCCACTTCTGGTTGTACCGGGCGTATTGTCCTTCAACACGGCGGTGATGTATGACGCGAGACCACTTGATTTCCTGCTTTCCATACTTTGTCTCGCAAGCTTCGTACATCCTGCGAAGCTCTTCATCGGAGAACGGCAGTTTCTGTTCGCTTCGTCGGTCGGCCGCGTCACGGCCTCGCCGGTTCTTGACAAGCCGGGCTGGGTTCCGCGGGGTCCATTCGTTGGATAGGCAGAACTCGAAAAACGCCTTCACGATGCTCATGTTCTTTGCGGCAGTCTGCGGACTCACCAACCACGATGAGCGGAACTCTCGAACATCGATCGGCCCCCATTGTTCGAGCAGAACGTAGCCCTTACTTTGGGAGAACACCTTCAGCTTTTTCAAGCGCAACCTGTACTTCTTCTGGGTGTTTGGAGCTGCGTACTCCTCGAACTCAGCCGTAAATGCCTGGATGGCGCGCTCAATAGTCAGGCGCTCTGGCGCTTCAGGATCAGGCGACGGCGCGGCGGATTCTTCGATCTTCGTCCGACCGTCCCAAGATCGGGCTGATTCCCAAACCGCAGCGACTGCCTTCGCCTCTTCCCAGTTGGCTTTGCCGGTTTGCTTGCGGCTGAATTGCCCACCTAGGGTCCCGGAAACGTGGATGAGGCACCCGCACCTTTTCCAACCACGCCGGCCCTCATCAAATTCTCCAGAACGGGAGTCTTCGGCGTGCCCGCCTTCGCATTCTTTGCGGTGCCGCCGGTACAGCGTGAGTGCCATTTGGAGCCCGATTCATTCTAGCACCGTTGCACGCTATTGCACGCTGGAAACCGGGGATTTCTCGTAACTTACCGATTCTAAACTGGCGGAGAGAGAGGGATTCGAACCCTCGATAGAGTTTCCCCTATACACGCTTTCCAAGCGTGCGCCTTCAACCACTCGGCCATCTCTCCGGCGCGGAGGCTCTCACCAGAATAACATGCGCGCCGCGCGCGACCGTAGAATGGAGAACGTGGCCCGCTGCCCCATTTCCCGGCGAAACCTGCTGCTCTCCCCCGCCCTGGCCCTCGCCGCCTGCCGCAAACCTAAGGCCACACGCTTTCCGGGCTATTGCTTCGTCGCCAACCAGGACGGGCACTCGGTGGGCGTCGTCGATCTCAGCAGCTTCCGCCTCCGCAAACAGATCCATCTCGACGCCGCCCCCACCCTGGTCCTGCGGCATCCTCAGCGTCCCGTGGTTTTCGTGCTTGCGCCGCAGGGCGGCACGGTGTACGAAATCGACGCCATCTCGCTCGAAGTCGGCCGCACCGCGCGCGCCGGCAGCCAGGCGGTCGACATGCAGGTTTCCCCTCGGGGCGATGCCCTTTGGGTTCTGTACCGCGATCCCGCGGCCCTGGTCGAAGTGCCGTTCGATTCCCTGCGCCCCGCCCGCCGTATACGCCTTTCCGCGCCTGCCGACAGCTTCGATCTCAGCCGCGACAACCGGGCCGCCATCGCCAGCCGGCAGGACCGCCGCGTTGTAATGGCGTCTCTCACCGGTGCCACCATCGAGCGGACCATCGCGGCCGGCGCCGAGCCGTCCATCGTCCGGTTCCAGTCGGACGGCAAACAGTTGATCGCCGGCAGCCGGCCCGAGCGCAGCGTCACCATCTTCGATGTCTCCACCGGGAAGACCGTGGTGCGTCTGCCGCTGCCGCTCGCACCACGCCACTTCTGTTTCACCCCCGATGGCGGCCAGCTTTTCATCAGCGGCGACGGCATGGACGCCGTGGTGATCGTCTACCCGTACCAGACCGAAGTCGAGGAGACCATTCTCGCCGGCCACTCGCCGGGCGTCATGGCAATCACCGACACATCACCCTCTTACCTCCTGGTGGCGAATCCGGAGAGTAGCGGCATTATGGTCTTCGATGTCGATACGCGCAAACTGGTGGCGCTGGTGGAGGTAGGCCGGCAGCCGGCCTCGATCCTCGTCACCCCCGATAATCAGTACGCGCTCGTGCTCAATGAGCAATCCGGCGACCTGGCGGTGATCCGCATCTTCTCGCTGGCCGGGCGCTACCGCTACAAACCGGCCCCGCTGTTCACGCTGATCCCTGTCGGGGAGAGGCCCGTCAGCGCCGCCGTCGTGTCGCTCTAGCCTCTACCTTCTGTTCACGATATGCCAGGCCGGTTGTGGACCGGCCCCGATGAGGACAGGTGGGTGGAGATCCTCCGGGAAGGCGGGTTTCTGCCCACGGGCCGTATCGGCGTCCTCAGTTTCCGCAACGTCTCAATGCGGAATTCCGGTGCGCCGACGACGTCCTAATGAGCAGCGCCAGGCACATCTCGTACCCCACGCTTTCGCATTACACCATGTGTCCGGAACGGGCGAAGCCCACGCGTCCTTCTATTGAGTTGCCTCACAAATGGCTTTCATGCGAACAATCTCAGCAGTCTTTGCTTCAGATACTATTCCATCCTGCGACGCCGCAAAGAAAGCAGTAATAAGCAAGAAGTCGCGCACGGACTTTGTCATGCATGTCCCGTGCTCCGCATCAATGAGTTCAACGGCGAGCAGGGTGAAAGGCTTCGTAGGTGCTCCAAGATACGTGTCACGACTCGCAGCAAGCAAACTCTGTAGAAAACTGAGCGCGTTTTGAACTGTCCATCCCGTGACGCCCTCCGGATGTAAGGTTCGGAACAGCTGAAGATACAGGTGAGCGGCATACTCCGATATGGAGCCATTCGAAGCGCCGAAACGAATGATAATAGCTCTGATGTCGTTCTCCACAAGGAGACGGGCGTCAGCGCTTTGTTGGAGTTTCACCAATGCTAGCCTGACCGTCGGCTCCAATGAATCGACCAACTCCTTTACCTTTTCCTTGAGAATATCGATCGTGACGAGGCCCGTAGCGGTCGTAAACTGCGGATCGACGATCGGATGGCCGTCCCGTCCGCCCGCTCCTTCGGTCCTGATTTGGTCCGCTCCCCTCGACGTCCCTTCTCCTGCCTTCACGCTTGGCTGGGCCTCACTGTTGCCGTTGCGCTGCTGTTCACCAGTTCCTGGACCGGATCGTAAGGACTCAAGTTCGGATTGTTCAGTGGGCGACAGCGGACCATCCGCAAGGGCCACCTGCTGGGCGACCCTGTACATCAGCTCCCTCAGGTTGGTCAGGTAGGGATCACCTGCCCGCTCCGCGAGCTCCACGAGGAATGGAATGGGAGCAGGGGACTGGAACTTCTCCGGGTACGAGCGGCGGTTCGTGTCTAGGATGGTTACTGCGGCGTCGGGTGACAATCCGCCGTACTTCCGGGGATGAAGTACTTTGAATATATCTGAGAACACCGCAGCCTCAGCAGAGTCGATAGGACCATCCAGTGCGGCAAAGTGGCAGATAAGATCTACGAACGTCATCTCGAAAAGGTCGTCGTACGCAGCCGCCTTCCGTAATTTGCCGAGCTCCCCCTTGATAGGCACGGACAGTGCGACGGACATGGACTTCACTTCCCATCCAAGCGCTTCGTAGTTGGGCGGCGGCCCCACTACCGCAATCGCAGGGGCATCGGAGCGCCGCAGAAGCCGCCAAGCAACGTATCCACCCGCTAAAAAGAAGAGCAGAATGACGCCATCCGTAATGCCGTTCGCAGCGATGGAGGCGTAGATTAGAAGAAGCAACAATAGGCCGAGGCTCGCCCCTATTAAGCCGCCGCAGCCACAACCCCTTCCGGTCGTTGGTTGTTTGGTGTCACTGCCGCTCAGGTACTCGCGTTTGTAGAGTCCGGTTCCGGGAATTGACATGGCCCTGACGAGCCGGCCTTTGCTGTCACGACCGATCCGAAAGCCTCGCACGCCCCACGAGTACCCCATTCCGGTCTTCGAGAAATTCAACCTGAAACCGCCGGGAAGCCTGTTTGATTTTCTGAATCTCCATGCCATTCCGAACCCTCTACAGATCTCGGTCGCCGCCGGTTCCTAAATCTACTTCTTTTTCCCCTGCGCGGCCACCGCTTCCATGGCGGCTTTTACCTTCTCGGGGTCGCCCAGATAGTAGCGGTTCAATGGCTTCAGGTCGTCGTCGAGATCGTATACCAGCGGCACGCCCGTCGGAATGTTCAACTCGACGATGTCCGCCTCCGGGATGTCGTCCAGGTACTTCACCAGCGCCCGCAAGCTGTTGCCGTGCGCGGCGATCAGCACCTTTCGTCCCTCCCGAATGGCGGGCGCGATGGTCTCGTGCCACAGCGGCAGGAACCGCGCCACCGTGTCCTTCAGGCACTCGGTGAGCGGCAACTCCTCCTTGCCGAGGCTCTTATAGCGCGGATCGTGGCCGGGAAATCGCTCGTCGTCGGGCGTCAGCTCGGGCGGGCGGATGTCGTAGCTGCGGCGCCAGATCTTCACCTGCGCCTCGCCGAACTTGGCCGCCGTCTCGGCCTTGTTCAACCCTTGCAGCGCTCCGTAGTGCCGCTCGTTCAAGCGCCACGAGCGGTAGACCGGAATCCACATCAGGTCCATCTCGTCCAGCACCACCCACAACGTGCGGATGGCCCGCTTCAGCACCGAAGTGTAGGCCACGTCGAACGTGTAGCCCTCCAGCCTCAGCACCGACCCGCCTTCGTGCGCTTCCTGAAGGCCCTTCTCGGAGAGGTCCACGTCGGTCCAGCCGGTGAAGCGGTTTTCCTTGTTCCACGTGCTCTCGCCGTGGCGCACCAGTACCAGCTTGGTCACTGCCGGAAGGCCTTTCTGCCAAGGAACTGGGCCGCCGGGCCGAGCCGTTCTTCGATGCGCAGCAACTGGTTGTATTTGCAGATGCGGTCCGTGCGGCTGGCGGAGCCGGTCTTGATTTGCCCGGTGCCCATGGCCACCACTAGGTCGGCGATGAACGGGTCCTCGGTTTCGCCCGAGCGGTGCGATACCACCGAGGTATAGTTCGCGGCCGCTGCCATCCGCATGGTCTCCAGCGTCTCGGTCAACGTGCCGATCTGGTTCAGCTTGATGAGGATCGAATTGGCGATGCCCTGGTCGATGCCGCGCTGGAAGATCGCAGGGTTGGTCACGAAGATGTCGTCGCCCACGAGCTGGATCTTCCTTCTCAGCACTTCGGTCATCAGCATCCAGCCCGGCCAGTCCTCTTCCGACATGCCGTCTTCGATGGAGACGATGGCCGGATACTGCCGCACCCAGTTGGACCAGTACTCCACCATCTCCTCGGAGCTGCGCTGGCTCTTGTCGGATTTCTTGAAGACGTACTTGCCATCCTGGTAGAACTCGCTGGCGGCCGGATCCAGGCACACGCCGATCTGCTCGCCAGGCTTGTAGCCGGCTTGCGAAATGGCCTCCAGGACGGACTCGATGGCCTCCTCGTTGGATTTCAGGTTGGGCGCGAAGCCGCCCTCGTCGCCCACCGCCGTCGAGTAACCCTTCTTGCTCAGGACCTTCTTCAGGGTATGGAACACCTCCACGCCCATGCGCAGCGCTTCGGAAAACTTCGCCGCCCCAAAGGGCGCGATCATGAACTCCTGCACGTCCACGGAATTATCCGCGTGCGCGCCGCCGTTGATGATGTTCATCTGGGGCACCGGCAGAATGGTCGCGCCCACGCCGCCCAGGTAGCGGTAGAGCGGAGTGCGCTCGGCCGCCGCGGCCGCGCGCGCCGCCGCCATCGATACCGCCAGAATGGCGTTGGCGCCCAGCCGCCCCTTGTTAGGTGTGCCATCCAGGTCGATCATGGCGCGGTCCAGCTCGGCCTGCTGCGTCGCATCCCTACCGTGCAGCGCATGAGCGATTTCCCCGTTGACGTGGATCACCGCCTGCTGCGTGCCCTTGCCGGAGTAGCGGAACGGGTCGCCGTCCCTCAATTCCACTGCTTCATGTTCGCCGGTGGAGGCTCCGGAAGGCACCGCGGCCCTCCCCATGCTGCCATCTGCGAGATAGACATCCGCTTCCACCGTCGGATTCCCGCGCGAGTCGAGAATCTCTCTTCCAATTACCTTTACGATTGTGGTCAATGTATGGCTCCTTGTGCGGCCGGGGCGTGCCCAGCCTTTACGCCACCACGGCGATCCCGCCTTCGGTGACGTGATAACCCTTGGCGCGGTCCGCCTCCGGATCGAACCCGATTACGCTCGATTCCGGAACTTTCACGCCCGTATTAATGATGGCGCGGCTGATCCGGCTATACCGCCCGATCTCCGCGTTCGGCATTAGAATTGAATACTCCACTTCACAGTAACTGTTTACGCGCACGCCCGGCGACAGCACGCTGTGCAGCACGCGGCCGCCGGAAACGATGCAGCCCGAGCTCACGATCGAATCCACCGCCACGCCCATGCGGCGCCCTTCCTGCGCGAAAACGAACTTGGCCGGCGGCTGCTGCGTGGCTTTGGTCCGGATCGGCCAGCGCTGGTCGTATAGGTTGAATTCCGGCACCACGTCCACCAGATCCATGTTGGCTTCGTAGTAGGCGTCCAGCGTCCCCACGTCCCGCCAGTAGGGCCTCGGTTTATCGTTAATATCGCGGAAATCGTAAGCCACCACGCGCGCCTTCTCCAGGTTGCGCGGAATCACGTCCTTGCCGAAATCGTGGCTCGATGTCGGGTCCTGCGAGTCTTCGTGCAGCGCGCGCAGCAACACATCGGTGTTGAACACGTAAATCCCCATCGACGCGCTGACCATCGAGGGATCGAACCGCGACCGCGCCGGGTTCTTGTGTTGCGGCTTTTCCTCGAATCCCGCGATGCGGTAATCCGGGTCGATCTCCGCCACCCCGAAACGCCCTGCCTCTTCCGGCGGCGCCTGGATGGTGGCAATGGTGATCTCCGCATGGTGCCTAAGGTGCCAGTCCAGCATTTCGTGGTAATTCATCTTGTAGATGTGGTCGCCGCAGAGGATCAGAGTCAGGTCGGGCGCTTCGGCTTCGATGCTTTGGAAATTTTGGAAGACCGCGTCGGCGGTCCCCTGGTACCAGTCTTCGGATACGCGCTTCATGGGCGGAAGCACTTCGATGTACTCGCCCAGCTCCGCCGATAGAATGTTCCAGCCGTCGCGGATGTGCCGGACCAGTTCCAGAGATTTGTACTGTGTTAGGATTAGAACTCGACGGACGTTGGAATTAATACAGTTGGATAGCGTGAAATCGATGATGCGATAAGCGCCTCCGAAGGGCACCCCCGGCTTGGCGGTGTCCCGCGTCAGCGGATACAGGCGCTCGCCGGCGCCCCCCGCCAGCAGTATCGCTAATACAT
This sequence comes from Bryobacteraceae bacterium, assembly GCA_049515735.1. GTDB lineage: Bacteria > Acidobacteriota > Terriglobia > Bryobacterales > Bryobacteraceae > Fen-178. The sequence goes on along the minus strand of JBEKTU010000091.1, from coordinate 10,229 downwards.
TTTCCATTTCATCGTAAATCCATGAAAAGAAAGGGTGTATAGACATCCGGACCGGTTGGTCCGGACAGCGTCCCAAAGTTTGGGCTTGACTTTATCCGTCAACCACCTATGATATCAGTACCTTCTGTGCGAAGTGTAGGAGTTTTTTGGGGCCGGGCCCCACTCCCAGCCGCGCATGGGAATTTTGGTCCAGTTGGGAGGTGTATTTGGTTTGGCTGAAGTAAAGCTTCAGGAGGGCGAAACATTGGAAAACGCCCTTCGCCGCTTCAAGAGGAAGGTCCAGCAGGAGGACATCATCAAGGAGGTCAAGCGGCACTCCTATTACTTGAAGCCTGGTGAGAAGCGCCGGGCCAAGCAGGCGCTGGCCCGCAAACGGAACCGGAAGAAATCACGCCGGGAGATTGAGTAACGCGGTGGCGGGGTCTAAGCCCCGCCGCCTTATCCGACCACAGTTCAGGTTGATCACGGGGCAGGGTGGCCTATGCCGGAGTTTCAGGATCGCGTCCTCAAGTGCGCGGACTGCGGAGCAGATTTCGTTTTCACAGCGGGAGAACAGCACTTCTTCCATGACAAGAATTTCAAGAACGAGCCCAAGCGCTGTAAGGCTTGCAAGACCAAGCGCCAGGGATCGCCGGGATCGGGTTTTGCCAAGGCGGAGACCATGACCACCTGTTCCCAGTGCGGCCGGGAAACCACGGTGCCCTTCAAGCCCACTCAAGGCCGGCCGGTTTATTGCCGCGAATGCTTCTTGAGCCGTAAGGCCGCCCCGGCGGCCGCCGGAGGAAGCTGACCGCCGGCGCTGCTCACTTCTTGTGCAGCGCCCTGTGCTTCTTGGCCCACTCTTCTTTCACCACCTGCCGCGCGCGCCCCAGCGCCAGCGCGTCGGGGGGCACCGGCTCCGTCACCACCGAGCCCGCGCCCACGTACGCGCCCGCGCCGATCTCGATGGGCGCCACCAAAGTCGAGTTGCTTCCCACAAACGCCCCGTCTCCGATTTTCGTGGCGTGCTTGCGCAGCCCGTCGTAGTTGCAGGTGATGGTGCCTGCGCCCACGTTCACATCCGCCCCGATCTCCGCATCGCCCAGATATGCCAGGTGATTGGCCTTGGCGCGCGCGCCGATGCGCGTCTTTTTCAGCTCCACGAAGTTGCCGATGTGCGCGCCTGCCTCCACCACGTTCCCAGGGCGCAGCCGCGCGAACGGCCCGGCACGCACGCCGCGCTCCAGCCGCGATCTGTCCACTATGCTGAACGGGCCGATTTCGACCCCGTCCGCCAGCTCCGAATCCCGCACGATCGAGCACGCGCCGATCCGGCAGTCTGCTCCGATCGTGGTCTTGCCCAGAACCTGCGCGAACGGCTCGATCACCGTGTCCATTCCAATGCGCACGTCCGCGTCGATTATCACGGTCTCGGGCTGCTCGATGGTGACGCCGCCCAGCATTAATTCCCGCCGCTTGCGCTGGCGCAGGATGGCGTCCACTTTCGCCAACTCCACGCGATCGTTGATTCCCAGCGCTTCACCCGCATCGTCCATCTGCAACGCTTCCACGTAATGCCCCGCCCGGCTGAGGATCTCCACCATGTCGGTGAGGTAATACTCGCCCGCCGGGTTGTCCGGCCGGATCTCATCCACGTGCTTCCAGAACAGGTCCGCGCGGTAACAATAGATCCCCAGGTTGGCTTCGCGGATGGCCAGTTCGTCCGGCGTGGCGGCCTTCTGCTCGACGATTCTCTCGACCCGCCGGGCCCGGGGGGCACCCCCGCCGCGAATCACGCGGCCGTAGCCGGTCGCGTCGTCCATCACGGCGCTCAGCAGGACGCCTGCCGCCTGGCCCGCGGCCGCCCGTTCCACCAGCCGCTCCAGCGTTTCCGCGCGCAGCAGCGGTCCATCGCCGTAGACGATCGCCAGGTAGCCGTCCAGTCCGGCCAACGCTTCCCGCGCCACCATCAGGGCATGGCCGGTACCGTTCTGCTCCTTCTGCTCGATGAATCCGATCGCGGACCCACCAGGCACCCCCGCTACCGCCTTTCGCACCTCTTCGGCCTGGTATCCCACCACCACGAATATGCGCTCCGCCGGCGCCAGCTTCAGGGCGGTCTCCACCACGTGCTCGATTAACGCTTTGCCGCCCGCGCGGTGCAACACCTTGGCCTTGCGCGATTTCATGCGCGTGCCCAGACCGGCGGCGAGAATCACAACTGTCACGGGAATCTGCATTAACTCTATTATGGCTGGCCGCTCTTCCGCCGTCGGCCTTCTTGCGCCAGCTTCACCACCACCGCGGCTGTGGCGCTGGGGTCATGCCGCACCGTACCGGTATGGTGTGCCAGCCTCCCGGCCATCACCTTCAGCCCCATCTGGTAAATGGCGTCGATGTCGTTTTCCACCGGCAGCGCCGCTTCCCTGGCGTAGCGCTTCTTGACCGCCAACGGAATCGGCCGGATGTTGACTACGGCGTAATCCAGAAATTTCCCGCCCGCGTGCTGGTGGACTGCGCGGATGTGGTCGGAAGCTCGAAAATTCGTGGTTTCGCCCGGCTGCCACATCAGGTTCACGAAGTAAGCTTTTATGGCTGCCGACCTCCGGATGGCCGAAGGAATGCCTTCCACCAGCAGGTTCGGAATCACGCTGGTGAACAGCGACCCCGGCCCCAGCGTGATCGCGTCCGCCTCGGCGATGGCGCTCAATGCCGCCTCCAGCGGCCGTACCTTGCGCGGAATCAGGCGAATGCGCTCGATCTTCTGCCGGCTGCGGCTGATGCGCGTCTCTCCCACCACCCGCGCGCCGTTCGCCAGCATGGCTTCGAGCGCCACGTTCGAGGTGGTCGAGGGATAGATGCGGCCCGCGATTTTGAGCACTTCCGAAGATGCTCTTACCGCGTCCGGAAATTCGCCCATGATCTGCGTCAGGGCCGTCAGAAACAGGTTGCCGAAGCTGTGTCCCTTGAGCCCGCGGCCGGACTGAAACCGGTACTGGAACAGCCGGGAAAGCAGGGCTGAATCCTCGCTCAGCGCCACCATGCAGTTGCGGATGTCGCCCGGCGGCAGCACGTCGAATTCCCGGCGCAAGCGGCCGGAGCTGCCGCCGTCGTCGGTCACCGTGACGATGGCCGTGATATCTACCGCCGGCGCCGCCGGGTCGCCCGGCCTGGTGCGGCGCTTCAACCCATCCAGAACCGCCGACAACCCCGTGCCTCCGCCGATCGCGACCACGCGCAGTGGTGAGGTGTCTTCCATGGAACCAAGGCCCGTCTCCCTTACCAGCCCTTCCTCTCAGGATAGAGCAGCACGTCGAACGGCGGCTCGTTGGCAAGCGGCGCGAAGTCGGCGTCCTGCCGAGCCATGATGCGGTTGCGCGGTTCCAGCTCGATGGCGCGCTTCATGTTCTCATGCGCGCCCGCCAGGTCGCCCCCCAGCGCCTGGGCCAGGGCCAGCGCGTAATAGATGTGGTCCGCTCCCGGCGCAAGCTGGAGGGCCTGTTCCAGGTGCGCGCGCGCGTCCGCTACATTTCGCGCGTTGAGCTGCGCCACCCCGTAGGTGTAATAATCCTCCGCCGAGCGCAGGTTCGGGGCGGCCTGTTCCAGACGCCGGTCGCACATCGCCACATGCAACTGCGCGCGGTGCGCCACGTCGCGTACGGGTCCTTGCGCCGCCTGCAAAAAAAGCTCCCGGGCTTGCTTTAAATCGCGCGCGTGAAACAGTTTCATGGCGGCCTCGAAGCTGCCGAGCTGCTTCTCGGGGCTTTGCAACTGCACCGCCGCCGTTGTGCCCTCGGGTTCCGAGGCCGTCGACTCGGAGGTCTCCAGTTTCGTCATTCGCCTGGTGGTTCTGGAAGCTGAACTTTTCTTCGTCTCCGGCATGATCGCCAGCCCCGTTCTGGCACGTCGAACGATAAGCGTTTATACCAGACCGCGCCATGGTTCCGCAACCGGGTGGTGTCTGAACAGCGCCCCGATCAGGCCGCCGCATCCCAGGTGGTTTGGGAACTATGGCCACCCAATCGGGCCGGCGATCACCGAGATTCCGGAGGCGAGAGCTTGGCTCAAGCGGACTGAATCCTTATGATCGCCAACTCGGACCCGCAGAGAAGCATTGCGCGTTCCCGTTTCCACTGTGATTGCCACGCCGGGCTTCAATCCCAGCCGTGTCATCTCACGCAAAGCGTCCGGATCGCGGTCCGACACGCTGCTAATCACGGCGGGGACGCCACACGCGCATTTTGATAACAACACCTCTTCCCGAGCCGGAAACGCCCCGCTTCGCTCGGGGATCGGGTGCCCATGCGGATCGGTTTCCGGGTCCCCCAATTTCGCGGCAATGCGATCTTCAAAGCGCTCCGAGATGAAGTGCTCCAGCCGTTCCGCCTCATCGTGAACCTCGTCCCATGAGTAGTCGAGGAAATCATGGAGGAACCGCTCCAGCAAACGGTGGTGACGCAAAATCTCCAGAGCGCGCTTCTTGCCGGTCGCGGTCAAACGCGCGCCGTGGTGCTTTTCGTATTTCACAAGTGGCGGCTTCTGTGCGGCGAGCTTCTGAAGCATGCCAGTGACGGAAGCGGCACGGACACCGAGATGCCGGGCCAGGGCGTTGCTGGTCGCCGGTTCCTCTTCGGCGCCGCTCAACTCCAGCATCGCCTTCAGATAATCGTCTACCGGCTCCGTGTTGTAGGGCCCGCGAGTTCTAGGTGGCACTAAATCTAAGAGTACTCTCGCCGCCGCGCGCCCGCAAGCGCCCCAATCATCCCTCCGTCTGCCACTAAAAGCCGGACGAAAAGCCGAAATTGGGGCTTGACAAGAGGAAAACGACGGTTTAATATTTAGGTATGCCTAAATTAACGATTTGGCGGCGGGGGGTCCCGATGCGGATGGCTGCGTTCCTGGTCTCGATGTTCGCGTCGTGTGTTCCGGTTATGGCTCAGGGCGAGACGACCAGCGCGATTGTGGGATCGGTTACGGATCAGACCGGCGCGGCGATCCCCGGCGCCACGGTGACCGTCACAAGCATCGAGAATGGCCTCAAACGATCCGTGAAGACAGACGACTCCGGGCGGTATGGCTTTCCGCAGCTCAAGCCCGGCATGTACTCGGTGAGGGCTGAGGCCGACCGCTTTATAGATCAGCAGAACAACTCCGTGTCCGCGGGACTGGGGCAAAAGCAAACGGTCGATTTCAAGCTCAACATCGTTTCCGCAAGCGAAAGCATCGTGGTCCACGAGCAGGTGCCGCTGATCAACCCGGAGAACCCCAATACCTCGACGACCCTGACGGCCCGAGCCCTCGAAGACCTCCCGAATCCGGGCGGCGATATGACCTATCCGCTGCAGTTCGCCGCCGGCGCCCTCATCAACACGGCAGGCAGCGGGAACGACTTCGTCGGCGGCACGAATGGGTATGGCAACGTGCAGTTCAATGGCCTGCCATCCCTTTCGAACGGCTACATTGTCGATGGCCTGGAAACCAACGATCCGCTGACGAATCTGAACAGCGGCCTGTCGACCAACCTGGTCCTGGGATTGAATTCGATCGCCGAGGTGACCGTCAACACGGTTTCCTACGCGGTCGATCAGGGCAGGTATGGAGCTTCTCAGGTCAACTATGTCACGAAATCCGGCACCAACAGCTTTCACGGAAACCTGTACGAGCTTTGGAACGGCTCAGCGTTCAATGCCGCCGATTTCTTTACGAACGCCACCGCCGGAAACCACCAGCCGCGTTCCACGGTGAACCACTTCGGTGGGAGTCTCGGAGGCCCGATTCTCCACGACAAGCTGTTCTTCTTCTTCGATTCCGAATGGATGCGGATTGCGCTCCCCATCGTCACCGCCACCACAGTGCCCACGCCGGCATTCGAGAACTACGTCCTGCAGCAGTTGCCGCTCGGCGGTCTGGACTCCATAACCGGATCGAGTTATCAGCCAGCGCCCCAACTTGTGCCGTTTTACAAAAACCTGTTTTCCCTGTACGGCAATACTGCGGGCGTTCCGCTGCCGGTGCTCGGCTGTCCATTCAACAGCGATGGGACCGGTGCGGGCGGCAATCCGCCCAATGGAAACGGTTGCGCGAACCGCCAGAGCATTTCGCATTCGAGTGACGATGGCGAGCAGGTGCAAACGGCTCGCATCGACTACAATATCGACCCCAACAACACGGCTTGGTTCCGGTTCCAGTCCGACACCGGACTGCAAGCTGCCTATACCGACCCGATCAATCCGCTGTTCAACGCAGCCTCTCCGCAGCCGCTTTACTCATTCGCATCGGGCTACACGCACGTGTTTTCGGGGCGCCTGGTGAACTACTTCAATCCCGCGTTCTCGTGGTATGAAAGCCTGTTCGGGCCAACCGATTTTCAAAAGACACTGGCGGCGTTTCCAATCGTCCTCCAGGGCAGCGGCGCCAATGCGCCGTTCACCCCCCTCGGAGGGCTCGACAATACGTGGGTGCAGGGGCGGCGCGCCTCACGTTTCTTCATCAACGACAATCTCGCCTGGACGGTAGGATCGCACGAATTCCGGTTCGGAACCAACACCCGGATCTTCCGCCTGAACGACTATGATTTCGGTGAGGGCGTGGTGCCGCTGGTCACCTACACCACCCTGCCGCAATTCGTCTACGGTGTGGCATCGACGGCTTCGAAAACCTTTCCGCTGGCCAATTCGCAGCCATACAACTTCCTGAACCTGGATTTTTATGCGCAGGACACATGGAAGATCACACGCACGCTGACCTGGACCTTCGGCTTACGCGATACATACAATTCAAATCCGCTGAATCCGCATGATGCCGTAGCGCGCCTCGCCGGGTCGTTCGATTCCATTTCTCATGACGTGAATCAGCCGCTGAGCCAGGCGATCCAAACGCAGCAGGGGACGATTTTCGCGGCTACGCCCGCTGCCATCCTACAGCCGAGAACCGCCATCGCGTGGCAGATCGGGCCGCAGACGGTGCTGCGGAGCGGGTTTGGCCTGTTCAGCGACATCCTGCCGGGCAGCGTCGTCGATCCCGTGGGCGCGAATCCACCGTACTCAAAGACGTTTCAGGGAGGGCTGCTGGGCAACGTCGGTGGAACGGCCATTGCGCCAGGCGTGCCGAACAGCGCGGTGGACGCGACCGTTGCTGCCAATCAATCGTTCAATTCCGGTTTCGCCCAGGGCGAGCTTTCCTGCGCCTCGACGGGCCCAGGGGGCACCCCCAACCCTGGCGCCTGCCTTCCGCCGATTGCAATCACCGCGGTTCCGGACGGCAAGCTCCACGCGCCCTACTTTATGCAGTGGAGTCTGGCCGTGGAACAGCAAATCGGCAATGCACTCAATCTGCGAGTTCAGTATGTGGGCACACGCGCGGTCAACCAGCCCTATGAGACGCAGGTCAACGGGTATCAGACGGTCTGCGATGGTTGCTTCGCACCGTTCCCATACGGGCAGCCGACAGATCCGCGCTTCGGACCAGTGACGCAATTGAGCACGGGCGCGAACAGCCACTACAACGGCCTCCAGTTAACGGCCGACAAGCGGCTGGGGCACGGCATTCAGGTCCAGGCCAACTACACCTGGAGCCGCTGCATGGATACGGTCTCGAACGGCGGATTTCTGCCATTCGCCGCAGGCGCCATACTTTCACCGCTGCCGGGTGAACTGGGCCGCCAATACGGTCCCTGCGACTACGACGTGCGGCAAAACTTCACAGCGCAGTACGTCTATCAGTTGCCGATCAAATTCCGGAACCACATGCTGGCCAGAGCGCTGAACGGATGGCAGGTGTCCGGCACCGTGTTCTGGCACAGCGGCTTGCCGTTTTCGGTTTTGAGCGCGCCCTATTCCGCCAACGGAAACGGCATCGTTCAGGGCAGCGGCCCGCAGTACGCCAGCGTGGTTCCCGGCGTGCCTCTGTACGAACACAATCCCATCCCCGGCGTGACTCAACCGGGAACGATCCAGTGGCTCAACCCCAACGCGTTTGCTTCGGTTGTCGATCCGAGCACAGGGGCCTGTGCCGGCGGTGACAGTCCGAAGAATTGCCAGTTCGGCGATCTCGGCCGGAACGCGTTACGCGGTCCCGATTTCGTCTGGAGCGACCTGTATCTGACAAAGTGGTTCCAGTTGGCCGAGCGCGTGAAGCTGCGCATCGACGGTCAGCTCTTCAACGTGTTCAATCACCCGAATTTCGGGCTTCCAGTTTTCGGGTACGCAGGAATTCCGGGCAAGCCTTCCACGCAGACCGGATTCGGAGCGCTCAGCTACCCGACTTCGCCGCCGACTGGACTGCTCGGCGTCGGACTGGGCGGCGACAGTTCGCCGCGGATGATTGCATTTCAGGCGCGAGTGGAGTTCTGAAGGAGCTATCAGCGATCAGCTTTCAGCTTCCAGCTTCACCTTTCCCGAGAAGCTCCGGTAGGTGTAGACGAAGTAGCCGATGGCGAGCAACATGCCGGGAATGAACCACACCAGCCCGACTTTGAGGCCGTAGAGCGGCGCCGCGGCGTTCGAAACCGTCAGCGACAGAGCGGGATCGGAATTCGAAGGAAGTACGTAGGGATACACGCCGAACGCGGCGCTGGTGAGCATCCCCAGGATGAACAGGCAGGAAAAGAGGAATGCTGGGAGTTCCCGAACGCGGTTGTTCATGAGCGGTGCGCCCACCAGCCCGGCCAGCGCCAGGATCGGAAAAACGTAGCCCCAAGGCCGCGCCTGAAAGCTCGCCTGGAGGTGCGGCTGGATGCGAAAGCTCACGAGCGTGATCGCGATGACCGACGCCGCCAGTCCCCACCACGCGCGCGCGGCGGTGCGGCGGGCGCGAAGTTCGAGATCTCCTTCGGTTTTCAGCGCGATCCAGAGCGCTCCGTGAACCACCAGCGTAACCAGCGCGGCTATGGCGATCAGAACGGTGTACCAATCCAGAATGCCGGCGTCCTTGCCCATGGTGAAATCGGTCCACAGCGGCAGGAAGAAACCGCCGGCGCGGTCGAGCGGAACGCCCCGAACCACGTTGCCGAGAGCGGCGCCGAAGAAGATCGCCAGCAGCGCGCTGGCGAGGCCGAACACGGCGTCCCACAACGGCTGCCAGACCAGGCTCTGTACGTGCTCGCGGAACTCGATAGCGATACCGCGCAGAATCAATAGCCACAACACCATCATCAACGGCAGGTAGAATCCGCTGAAGCTCGAAGCGTAGAGCGCGGGGAAGGCGAAGTAGAGCGTGCCGCCGCCGGCCAGCAGCCAGACTTCGTTGCCATCCCAAACCGGTCCGATGGAACGAAGGACGGCGCGGCGTTCGGCATCGGTGCGCGCCACGAAAAGGTGGACGGCGCCGGCGCCGAGATCGAAGCCGTCCAGGACCACGTACATAGCGATCATGACGGCGACCAGGCAGAACCAGACGGTTTCCATGATAGAGCCTCAGATAGCGGGCGCGAGCGGCTCCTCCGGCCGCTCCGGACCCTTTTCGATTTCGCGACGGACCAGAAAGAGAAAGAGAATGGCAAGGATGGTGTAGATTCCCATGAAGCCAATCAGGGTGAACAGGGCGTTACCGGCGGAGATGTGCGGCGACGAACCCTCCAGTGTGCGCATCATGCCGTAAATGAGCCACGGCTGGCGGCCCACTTCGGCGGTGATCCATCCCGCGGTGTTGGCGATGTAGGGGAACGGCAGCATCAGCATGAGCAGCCAGAGCACCGGGCGGGAGCGGTAGAGCGCGCCGCGCCAGAGGCTCAGCGAGGCCAGCGCCATCACCGCGATGAAGATGGTCCCCAGCCCCACCATGATGTGATAGCTGTAATACAACAGCGGAATGTTGTCCGGCCAGCGATCGGGCGGAAATGCGTCGAGGCCCTTCACCTCCGCCTGCCAGCGTCGATAGGTGAGGAAGCTTAGCGCGTTGGGAACGGTGAGAGGGTTGTCGAGGCGCCGGTTGTCGACGTCCGGCTGTCCGACGATGACAAGCGGAGCGCCCTGTGCGGTGTGGAACAGGCCTTCCATGGCGGCCAGCGTCGCGGGCTGGTGAGAGACGATGTTGTGGACCTGTCCATCGCCGGTGGGGAAGGCCATCAGGACGGTGGAAACAATGCCCGCGATCACGCCCAGGCGCACGAACGTGCGGCCGGATTCCTCATGCCGGCGCGTGAGCAGATAGAACGCGCCCACCGAGGCCATGACGAAGCTGGCGGTGACCACCGATCCGATCATGTTGTGCAGGTACTGCCAGAGCAGCCATGGATTCAGCAGCAGGCCCCA
>JBEKTU010000090.1:0-42663 GCA_049515735.1 Bryobacteraceae bacterium | reverse complement strand
TGCGGCTTTCGCCAGGCCATCCGTGTATGCCGCAAAGCGTTTCTCCTGTGGGCCTGGCGCAGATTGCGTGCCCACAAAACAATTCTACACCAAAATGTTATTTATAACACAGTAGTACTAGTCAGAGCCCCGCTCAAGAGGGCGAAGTCATAACGTTTTACGGCACCGGATTCGGCCCTGTGGCGCCGTTGCCCGCCACGGGTGCTCCGGCGGGATCATCACCGCTCTCAACCATGGACACGACACCGTTGGTCACCATTAACGCGCATAGCGCGACTGTGCTTTTCGCAGGCTTAAGCCCCGGTTCGGTGGGACTCTATCAATTTAACGTGGTTGTTCCCGACCAGGTAGGAGTCGGCAATCTGAACGTCCTGATCAACGTTGGCGGCACGAACAGCAATCTCGTGACAATCCCCGTGCAATAAGAGCTCGGACATCGCCCCACGATTTTCATCGCGATAGTATGAAAGTAACAGTAACCTTTCAGCTATCAGCTCTCAGCTAAAGCCCGCGCGGCGGCACCGTTGTTTTGGCTGATAGCTGATTGCTGAAAGCTGATAGCTGATAGCTTTCTACGCCAGGTCGAATTTCTCCTGGTTGAGTTGGGTGTCGGTCTTGACGATTACGGGCCGGCCCAGAATCTCCTCGAGTTCCTGAAGATACGTGTTCTGGTTGGACTTGAGCAGCTTGGCCACTTCGGGCGCCACGCGCAGCAGCACGTCCTTGCCCTCGACGGAGCGGGCGATCTTGTGCGCCTCCTGGAGGATCTCGGCCACCACGGTTTGCGGGCTCTTGACGTAACCCGCGCCCTCGCAGTACGGACAGGGCGTGCACAGCGTGCGTTCCAGGCTCTGCTTCACGCGCTTGCGGGTAATGGCCACCAGCCCGAAATCGTTGAACTGGAGAATCTTGTAAGGCGCGCGGTCGGCCCGCATGGCTTCCTCGAGGGTCTGCATCACCTTCTGGCGGTTCTTGCGCTCATCCATGTCGATGAAGTCCACCACGATGATGCCGCCCAGGTCGCGCAGGCGGATCTGCCGCACGATCTCCTTGATGGCGTCGGTGTTGGTCTTGACGATGGTGTCCTCGAGCCGGTGCGATTTGCCCACGAACTTGCCGGTATTCACGTCGATGGCCACCAGCGCTTCGGTCTGGTTGATCACAATGTAGCCGCCCGATTTCAGCCACACTTTCGGCCGCAGCGCCTTTTCCATCTCCGCGGTGATGCCGAACTCGTCGAAAATGGGGTTGGAGCGCGTGTACAGTTTCACGCGATTCACCAGCGCCGGCTGGAAGCGCTCGACGAACCGCAGCACGCTCTCGTAAACCTCCTCGTTATCCACCCAGATGCTCTTGAAGTTGGAGGTGAGCTGGTCGCGCAGAATCCGCTCCACCAGGTTCAGGTCATGGTGGATCAGCAACGGCGCGGGCCGCCGTTCGGCTTTCTGCCGCATGTCCAGCCACAGATTGTAGAGGAACATCATGTCGGCGCGAAGCTCTTCTTCCGAGCGCCCTTCGCCCGCGGTCCTTACGATGTAGCCGCCGGAAATCCCCGCGCGGTTATTCTGCAGGATGCGCTTCAAACGGGTGCGCTCGTCGTCGCTCGGGATTTTGCGCGACACGCCCATGTGATCCACGGTCGGCATGTAGACCAGGAAACGGCCCGGCAGCGCGATGTGGGAAGTGATGCGCGCGCCCTTCTGGCCCAGCGGTTCCTTGGCGATCTGAACGATGATCTCCTGTCCTTCTTTCAGCAGATCGGCGATGGATGGCCCGGGGGCTTTCTCCGGCCGTGCGGCGGAGGCGCCGGGCGAAATGCTCCCTGGACCCGGCGCGGTGCGCTGTTCGGGGGTGGGTTCTTGTAAGCGCGGCTCGTATTGTGGAGCGCGCGGGCCTTCCGGAATGGGGCGGCCGTCCCGCCCCTTGCGCCGCAACCGCCTGGAAACACGGTGCAGATAGCGCGGCCCCTGCTCGCGCAGAGCGGCCGTCAGGCTGGTGGGAATGCGCGCCGGCTCGGGCCCCTCTTCCTCGACGATCGTCTCCGGCTCGGCGGCTTCCACGGTCTCCGCTTCTTCCACCTGCGGCTCGGCCATCTCCACCGATTCCGGCTGATCTGCCGGCCCCGCCTCAACTTCCTCGACCTCCTCGATCTCCTCGAGCTCACCCTCCGGGGCGGGATTATCGGGCAACTCAGGCTCGATGGCGACTGGCTCGACGGCCGCTTCGCCCAGTGGTTCGGCCGGAGCCTCCATCTCTATCGGCTCGTGGTACAGGTCTCCAACCGGCGCTTCCTCAACCGGCTCTTCCTCGGGCGGGGCGGCCGGGAAATCCGGTTCGCCGGATTCCGTTTCCTCCCAGGCCTGCGGCGTGTGCTTGGCCAAGGTTTCACCGGGAAGCACGAAGAACTGGTCCTGTTCCGTGAGGGCGGTCGGCGCTGGGGGCGGCTCAAAAGGTACATCCGGGGCTTCGGGCGGCACGCTGGCCGGACCCGGCGCCCCGCTCGGACGCGGCGAGAAGTACTTGGAGTCCGGCAGGCCACGGCCGCCGCCCTTTTGCCCGCGCCGCCGGCGCGAGCGGCGCCCTCGGCGGTCGCGGTCGTCGCGCCGCGGATCGGGTATCGGAACACCGCTGGCGGGCGCGGGGCTCAGGGGGCTCCCCGCGGCCGGTTCGATGGCGGCTTCGGGCACGGCCTCCTCAGGCTCAGGCGCGGCCGGGACGCTCGCCGGCGCCGGAGCGGCAGGCGGGGCGGCAGGCACTCCGCTCTGCGGAACGCGGTCCAGCTTGAGGACCTTCTCCTCTACGCTGGTCACAATCTTGTCGTATTCCTCGTTGTCTTCGAAGAAATCCGAAACGTACAGAAAGGCGTCGCGGTCCAGGCCGATATCGACGAATGCCGATTGCATGCCCGGCAGCACCCGCGTCACCCTGCCTTTGTGGATGCTCCCGGCGAGCGAATACTCGTTTTCGCGCTGGTGATAAACTTCGACTGGCTGATCGTCTTCGATGACCGCCACGCGGGTTTCGTGGCGGGTTGCGGAGATTACCAATTCCTTCGACATCGACTTCCTCCCATGGGGCACGGAGAGGGTAAACGGGAAGGCGGGCGCCCTGCGTGGTCTCGAATCCCCGGCGTCACCGGGGAACGAAAGTCAAACTCGTTACAAGCTCACGCTGGCCGGAGGCGGAGAGACGTTCCTCATACACCATCCAGCCGGGAACCGCTCCTCATTGCGGGAGAGCGTTTGCACGCTGCCGTCCCGCGGGTCTCTTCAGGCTCCCTAACAATTCCTTTTCACGGACGGGGGACCCGGTGGGCCCGCGCCCGGCTAATTTACAAATCTTCTGAGGCGGACGTTATTTACCAGCCCCAGAGCCAAAAAGTCCGTCCAGATACTGGAACCGCCGTAGCTCATGAAGGGAAGCGGAATGCCAGTCACCGGCATCAGTCCCACCACCATACCGACGTTGACCAACGCATGGTACAGCAGGAGGGACGCAACCCCCATGCAGATGTACATACCGGCTCGATCCGGCGCTGTCTGCGCATTCTGGACGATGCGCATGACGAGCACGAAGAACAACGCCAACAACAACACCACGCCCGCAAACCCATGCTCCTCGGCGAAAGCCGAAAAGATGAAATCCTTATGGGGCACGGGCAGAAAGCGAAGCTGGGTCTGAGTTCCCTTGGTAACTCCCTTGCCGAACATGCCGCCCGACCCAACCGCAATCTGGGATTGGATCAACTGGTAGCCTTTGCCCTGCGGGTCCCGCTCGGGATCCATAAAACTCACCAACCGCGCCTTCTGATAGTCCGTCAGGAAGTGCTGCCAACTCACCGGAACCACGATGACCGCCACTACGGTTATGGCGGCCACGTACTTCCAACGCAGTCCCGCGAGAAACGCGCCCGCAATTAGAATTGCGAGGTACGATACCGAGGTACCCAGGTCCGGCTGCTTCAAAACCAGAACTGTGGGAATCGCCACCAAGCCCGCCAGCTTGAGCACTTCCCGAATCTCCAGCACGTCCACTTTCAAATCAGCCAAGTAGCGGGCTACTAATAATATTATCACCAGTTTTACGAATTCCGATACCTCCAGGTGGATTCCCGCTCCCAGCGGAATCCAGCGGCGCGATCCGTAGGCTTTCTCCCCGATTACATATGTAACCGAGAGCGCCACTACCGAGGCGATATACATCATGGGGACATAGTGCAGCAGGGCGTGGTAGTCCACCGCCAGCGCAATCCACATCAGCAGCAGCCCGCCGAGCACATAAACGATCTGCTTCCACCAGGCGCTTTGGAACCCAGTGTCCCGAGTGGCACTGTAGATTTGCAGAGCGCCGACGGCGCATAAGAGCAGGGCGATGACCAGCACCATCCAGTCAATGTCGCGTGGCGAGAGGTAGCGGGTCATGTTACTTCAGGGGCCAGGGGCCGGGCGGGGTACCCGCTGGTTCTGCGGGTCGGGGTCGGGCAACCCTAAGGTCGCCACGGCATTGGTCCTCTGCACGGCAGCCAGTTGCTGCTGGTGCAAGGACGCCAGCCGGTCCTTTTTGTCGAAATACGCTTTCAATACATCGCGCACGATGGGCGCCGCAAGCTGCCCGTGCTCGCCATGCTCGAACAGCGCCACCACCACGATTTCCGGGGCCGACCGCGGCGCAAAGCCCATGAACCAGGCGTTGTCCTTCATGTTCTGGCTCTGTCCGGCGGCCGTGCCCTTCAGAAAATCGTTGGAGGCGAGCTGCGCAGACCCTGTCTTTCCGCAGACCTCGATGTGCGGCAGTTGCGCGCGCACGCCGGTTCCGCCGCCCTCGTTCACCACGCCGTACATCCCATCGATTACATCTTTCCAGTTGTCGTGGGTGAAGCTCCACTCCACCGGCTTGTCGGCCTGGTCGAGCGCCTTCAGCAGGTGCGGCTTGTACCACTTGCCGCCTATCGAAATCCCGGCGTAGGCGCGCGCCAGTTGCAGCGGCGTTACCGTCAGCGCGCCCTGCCCGATGGCCACCGAAGGCGTCTCACCCGCGTACCACTTGGTCCGGAAGTTGCGCAGCTTCCACTGCTCCGAGGGAACTATCCCTTCAGCTTCATGTGGCAGATCGATGCCGGTCTTCTGCCCGAAGCCCACCAGGTTCGCGTAAAACGCGAGGTTGTCGATTCCCGCCTTGCTGCCGATGGTGTAGAAGTACGAGTCGCACGAATGCACGATGCCGTTGTGCAGCGCCAGCGTGCCGTGCCCCGTTTTCACCCAGCAGTGATAGTAGTGGCCGTACAGCATCACGCCGCCCGAACAATGCACGGTGAACTTGTCGTCGATGGTCCCGGTCTCGAGCGCCGCCAAAGCCACGATGGGTTTGAACGTGGACCCGGGCGCCTGTTGCGCCTGAATGGCGCGGTTGAGCATGGGGTTGTCGGGGTTGTCGCGGATCTCTTTCCAATCCTTCGTCTTGATCCGCACGGCGAACTTATTGGGATCGAAAGCTGGCCGGCTCACCATGGCCAGCACATCTCCAGTTCGGGGATCGAGCGCCACCACCGCGCCATTGCGTCCGTCCATGGCCAACTCGGCCACGGCTTGCAGGTCCAGGTCGATGGTGAGCTGGAGGTCCTTGCCGGCTATGGCGGGCTTGGTGGCCAGCACCTGCCGCACCTGCCCGCGGTTGTCCACCACGACCTGCCGCTGGCCGTCCACGCCCATCAGCCAATCGTTGTACTGGCGCTCGATGCCGAACTTGCCCACCACGGCGCCGGGCTCGTACTTGGCGAACTCCGGCAAATCCAGTTCCTCCTCGCTGATTTCACCGGTGTAGCCGATGACGTGCGCCAGCATGCCGTTCTGCGGATAGAGGCGGGGCTGCGCCGATATGACCACCAGCTCGGGGAAGAAATCGTGGTGCGAATCGACAAAGGCCAGGTCCGCCGGAGTCATCTCTTCTTTGAGCGCGATGGGCTCGTACCGGGGGCGTGATCGGAAGCGCCGGACGCGCGCTTCCAGGTCGCTGTAATCCAGATCCAGGCCTTGTGCGATTGGCCTCAAGTGCTCTTCTTTCAACGACTCCCTGGCCAAAAGCAAAGTAAAGGATGAATGGTTATCGACGATCACGCGGCCGTCGCGATCCAGAATGCGCCCGCGCGGCGCCAGAATCGGCACCGACTTGATGCTATTCTGCTGGGCGCGCTCGCCGTAGAACTCCGGGTTCTGCACCTGGAGCCTCCAGAAGCCCGAAATCAGGAACAGAAAGACGGCCACCGTGACGTACTGAAAGACGGCAATCTTCCCAGCCGCGAACCGCGTGTCGTCATGCAGGGGCGGCTTATCGGAGACGTGCGTTTCGAAATCTGGGTCGACCGGCGGCAGGATCACAAAAGTGCCCGGAAGGTACGCTCATCTACGATTTTACCGGATTCCGCGCGGTTTAAGAAGCCTTCCTCAGCTTGTCCAGGAAGTGGAACAGCGAAATCCCCACCACCGCGTTCAGCAGGCCCAGGACCAGCGTCCTCTGGGTTTCGAACACCAGTTGTTGTCCGAGCAGCGCCCGAACCATCAGCCAGTAGAAGAACTGGTGAAAAAGGAAGAAGAAGAACGTCAGCAGCAGCCGGATCATGGGGTGGTCCACATCCAGGCGCAGGCCCACCGAGGCCGCGAAATAACCCACCAGCGTGTTGACAATGCCGAGCATGCCAAGCGGGTTCTTGGAAAGTGAATCCTGGGCCAACCCCACCAGCGTGCCCACCAGCAAGCCGCCGACCTGGCTGCGCCGCGTCAGCGCGAAGTACACCACCACCAGCAGCGGCATCTCCAGAAAGCTCAGAAACTCGAAGAACAAAGGAACGTACACCTGGAAGAGAATGGCAGCCAGGGGCACCACCAGCATGACCCAGACGGGAAACCGCGACACCTGGCTTTCGCGCTGGCTGCTGAGGAGAATGTGGCCGCCGGAGTAGCTCATCGCTGAGATGCGCCTCCCGGCGGCACGGCAGGCTTGGATGCCGGCGGCGCCGCCGCGGGGGCCTGAGGGGTGGCGCCGGCCGCCGGCGCCGCCGCGGGGGTTCCCGCTGGGCCCGGCAACTTGAAGTTGAAATCGGGTGGCTTCGATCCCGGCGTTCCTTCTCCGAACTTGTGGCCCTGCGCAGCGCCGATATCTTTGTACTGGGCGCGCAGCTTGTCGGCTTCAGTCCCGGCGGAAGTGCCGGGAGGGGTGTTCGCAGTGTTATCCGGCGGCTGCACCGTGTCGGCGGGCGGCGGCGACCCAATGAAAACCGGCTGGCTCGCCGGGGGCGTGTCGGGAATCGGTTGGTGGACGCCCTCAACCAGAATCAGGACGTCCTCGATCCCCCGCGCCATGCCGCTCGGCTCGACCAGAATCTCCTGGAACGGCTGCGCGTTGTGCGCCACCTTCACCACGCCCACCGGAAATCCGCGCGGGAAAATGCGGTCGTCGCCGGAAGTGTACAACCATTCGCCGGGTTCTATCTTCTCTTCGAAAGGAACATAGTCTACCTTGCAGATGGGTGTTCCCTGCCCCTTGAGCGTGCCGCGCACCTGCCCTTTTTGCGAGATCACCCCGGCTGCAAAATCCGGGTCGGTGATGAGCAGCACGGCCGATGCCGTGGGGTATGCCGTAATCACCTTGCCTACGATTCCGTCCGGCGTCACCACCGCCATTCCGCGTTCCACGCCCGACACCGTGCCGCGATCCACGAGCACCATCTTGGAGTTCGTGCCGGCGCCGGTCCCGATAACCGTGGCCGCCAACGTCCGGGAGGGCGTGTGCGATTGAAACACCGCCAGCGCCTTGGCGCGGTCCGCCATGTTCAGCTCGTTGTTCAGATAAATGTTGTCCAGCTTGAGGCGGTCGAGTTCGGCCTGAAGCCGGCGGTTTTCCTCGTGCGCATCGCGCAGCAAAATGTAGTTGCGGATGAAGCCCGAGCCGCCCCCGCGCAGAGCTTCCACGATGCGCGCCACGGGCGTGACCGCGGTCACCGTCCAGACGCGGATCAGGCGCACGTCCTGATCGTTCTTCACCTGAACCGCGACCAGGACAAGCTGCGCCAGGATTACCAGCAGCAGGACGGTGATGCTTCGGTACCGGTTGAAAAACGACTCCATGCTCCCGGGACGCCTTCTGTCTCTAGTCTATCGAAATTGTCCGCAGCAGCCGGAAATCGCTGAGCATGCGGCCCGTCCCCAGCACCACTGAAGCCAGCGGATCTTCCGCGATGGACACCGGCAGGCCGGTTTCCTCCCGGATGCGCTTATCCAGGTTCTTGAGCATCGCTCCGCCACCGGTGAGCACGATGCCGCGGTCGCTGATGTCCGCGCTCAACTCGGGCGGCGTGCGCTCGAGCGCCACGCGGATGGCGTTCACGATGGTGGCCACGCACTCCCCAAGCGACTCGCGAATCTCGCTATCGTCTATGGTGATGGTGCGGGGCACGCCCTCGATGAGGTTGCGCCCCTTAATCTCCATGTGCAGGGGCCTGTCCAGCGGGAAGGCCGAGCCGACTTCGATCTTGATGGCCTCCGCCGTGCGCTCGCCGATCAGCAGGTTGTACTTGCGCTTGAGGAACTGCATGATGGCTTCGTCCATCTCGTTGCCGGCCACGCGCACGGAGCGCGAGTAGACGATGCCGGAGAGCGAGATCACGGCCACGTCCGTGGTGCCGCCGCCGATATCCACCACCATGTTGCCGGAAGGCTCGGTGATGGGCAGCCCCGCGCCGATGGCCGCCACCATGGCCTGTTCCACGAGGTGTACTTCACTGGCCTTGGCGCGGTACGCCGAATCCATGACCGCGCGCTTTTCCACTTGCGTGATTTCGCTCGGCACCCCGATGACGATGCGCGGATGCACCAGCATCTTGCGCCCGTGCGCTTTCTGAATGAAATAATTCAGCATGCGCTCGGTGACTTTGAAATCGGCGATGACACCGTCTTTCATGGGCTTGATAGCCACGATATTGCCGGGCGTGCGGCCCAGCATTTCCTTGGCTTCCTTACCGACGGCTACGACCTCACCGTTATTCTTGTTGATGGCGACGATGGAGGGCTCGTTGACAACGATCCCTTTGCCTTTGGCGTAGACCAGGGTGTTGGCGGTTCCCAAGTCGATGGCCAGGTCCGACGAGAACAAGCTGAAAAGAGAGCGTAGATTCATTTAATAATAAAGCGATTCACTTTGGGAAAGACACGCTTCCGCTGCCGGAGCGTATCCCTTTGGATGGTAGCACATTAGACGGTTATTCTATGCTCAAACGCACAAATGCGGCGCCAACCGTTTCCGGCTGGCGCCGCATTGTGCCCCCTCCGATGATGCGCTGCATGGGCGGTTATTCGGCCTTGCCCGGTTGCAGCGTGATCTCCCTCAGGTACGCGTCTTCGTCCTTGCCCAGCTTGGGACGATGGACCGTGTAGGCGTAGCGGCTGTCGGACCCGGCCCAGAGCTCAGCCAGCGCGCAACGTCCGCTGGTGCATTCGAACACCAGCCTTCCCTCTCCGCTGGCTTCCCATGCCTTCTGCGGATCAACCGGAACCTGCGCAAGCAACATCGCCTGCTGGCTTGAGTGGAAGTTCACGAGCCGGATGATCTGCGCGCCATTCACATAGGAAAGTTGGACCCGGTATGTTCCGGGCGCCAACACCCGACTGTCCGCGCGGAACTCGAACGGAATCTTGGCTATCATTGTTTGTGCCGATGCGGTCGCGGCCGCGACCACCAGGGCGGCCGTCGCAATCATCAATCTCGTCGTCAGTTTCTTCATTGTCTTACCCTCCTTCGGATTCGCTCCTGCGTCCCCGATACGCACGGATATAAAGCAACTGGCGGGCCACGGCGCCGGCGCTCATAAAGCGTTGAAAACTCGTTCCAGCGACGCCGATTTCCCCCACTTGTGACCCGATCGGTTCACCGGCGTGAACCGCACGGTTTACCAGCACCCTTGCCTGGATCGGGCAAATGAACTGAACACACAAATGCGGCGCCAACCGTTTCCGGCTGGCGCCGCATTGTGCCTCCTCCGTTGCTTTGCGCGGGTGGCTATTCGCCATTGCCCGGTTGCAGCGTGATCACCCTGAGGTACGCGTCTTCGTCCTTGCCCAGCTTGGGACGATGGAACGTGTAGGCATGGGTATCGGACCCGTTCCAGATTTCAGCCAGCGAGCAACTTCCGCTGGTGCACGCGAAAACCAGCTTCCCGTACCCCTCTGCCCATCCCTTCCGCGGATCAACCGGAGCCTGCGGCAACACCGCTATCGACCCGCCTGAGTTCACGTTCCGGAGCCGGAAGACCGGTCTGCCGGTCTGGATGTTCAGGTCGTCGACCCGGTAAGTTCCCGGCGCCATCACCCGGTTCCCCGCGCGGAACTCGAACGGAATCGAGGCTGTCATTGTCTGTGCCGAAGCAGCGCCGGCCACAACCACCAGGGCCGCCGTCGCGATCATAAGCTTCGTCGTTAGTTTCTTCATTGTCATACCCTCCTTCGGGTTCGCTGCGGCGTCCCCGATACGCACGGATATAAAGCAACTGGCGCGCCACCGCGCCGGCGCTCGTAAGGCTTTGAAAACTCGTTCCTGCGGCGCCGATTTCCGCCATTTGTGAACCGATCGGTTCACTGCTGTGAACAGAAAGGTCCACCAGCACCCTTCCCTGCCTGCTAAACTATCGCCTACCAGACCATGCAGGCGGAGTTGATCGTCGTCAGCGGACCTCTTCTCGGGGAGCGGTTTCCGCTGGGGCCGGGCGAAACTCGCATCGGCCGCGCCCCCACCGCGGACATCCGGCTTGACGAGGCGAACGCGGCCTGGGAGCACTGCATCGTGCGCGAGCGCGAGGGCCGCTACCACATCGTCGATCGACGCACCGGCGTGGGGACTTTCGTCAATGGCATGCGCATCGGCGAACACTGGCTCGAGCCCGGCGACCAGGTCGGCATCTGCGAAACCGTGCTGGTGTATCGCGAGGACACGCCGGTGCCGGCGCCCGATTCCCCGCAACACGCGCTGCTTCGCGCCTGTTCCTTCCTGTTCCTTTTTCGCGCCATCGCCATGGCGAAGAGCGGCACCCATCGGGCCACGCTCGAAAGCCAGCTTGTCCGGCTCATCGGCGACATCGTTCCCTCCAGCGGCGGCGCCGTGCTGCTGGGCCGCGAAGCGGATGAGATCCGTTCCGCCGCGCGCGAACTTCCCGGCCCCGTGAACCTCGCGGAAATCGCCGCGCGCGCTTGCCGTGAAGGCGCCGTGGCCGATCCCGCGACGCTCGTGGCGGCGCTGGCGCTGTATGTACGCGGCTCCATCGTCGGGGTATTGGCTGCGTGGTTCCCTCCCGAGGAGGCTGCCAACCTTTCCGATCACCGCGATACGCTGAGCGCCATCGCCACGCTGGCCGCCACCGCGCTGGAGACTGTTCGCGAGATGGAGCGCCTCCAAGCGGAAAACGCTTTGCTGCTGGAGCGCCTGGGCACCAGCGATGCCGGCATTGTGGGCGAGAGCCCGGCCATCCGCAAACTGCTGCAACTGATCGCACGCGTCGCGCCGCGGGAGACCTCCGTCCTGATCCTCGGCGAAAGCGGCACAGGCAAGGAACTGGTGGCGCGCGCGCTGCACCGGCAGAGCGCCCGTTCGGCCAAACCCTTCGTTGCCATCAACTGCGCCGCCCTCACGGAAACGTTGCTGGAAAGCGAGCTGTTCGGCCACGAAAAGGGCGCTTTCACGGGCGCCGTGGAACAGAAGAAGGGCAAGCTCGAAGTGGCCGAAGGGGGCACGGTCTTCCTGGACGAAATCGGCGAGTTGGCGCCGACGCTTCAAGCCAAGCTGCTGCGCGTGGTACAGCAGCGCGAATTCGAGCGCGTCGGCGGAACACGCACCCTGAAGCTGGATGTGCGCCTCATTGCCGCCACCAACCGCGACCTGTCCGCTGAGGTCCGCCGCGGCGCCTTTCGAGAAGACCTGTATCACCGTCTTAACGTGGTGGCCCTGCATGTTCCCCCATTGCGCGACCATGCGGAAGACATCCCCGCGCTGGCCCGCCACTTTCTGGAACAGGCCGCAGTGCGTTGCCGCCGCCGTGTTTCCGCCGTGTCTCCCGAAGCCGAGCGTTACATGACGACTTATTCCTGGCCCGGCAACGTGCGCGAGTTGGAGAACGCCATCGAGCGCGCAGTGGTGCTGGGCCAATCCGACGTGCTTTTGCCCGAGGATCTGCCCGAAACCGTTCTCGAATCGGCCAACGTTCCGGAGGTTCCCGGCGCGCTGCAATCCTCCGTCACCGAGAGCAAACGCCAGTTGATCGTCGAAGCCTGGCGGCAGAGCAATGGCGACCACAATCAGGCCGCAGCGCGGCTGAACATCCACCCCAATTCGCTGCGCCGCCTGATCCGCAGTCTGCATCTGCGCGATGCGCTGCAATAGCCGGTGCTAGGATAAAGCCATGCGGCGCGCGCTGGTGGTGTCATTGCTGCTGATTCCAACTGCGCTGCCGGCTTGCCAGTGTCTGTTAACGTTGTCGGCTTGCAATGAAGTAGCGCTGGCCGACAGGGTGTTCATCGGGACGGTGGAATCGGTCGAGCCCAGCTTCCTGAATCGCTGGAACCCCGCGAAGTCCTCGTTTCCGCTGTTGAGCGAACCGACGGCGAGCTTGGCCAGCTTGAAGGACGCGTACGCGAAGGCTTTTCCGAACCTCCCCGAATACTACAAGAGCCGGTTGGCGGCGGCTAAAACCAGCGACGACATGGCCAGACTTTTCTATTCGATTATGGCCCAGGGCCGACGAATACGCTTCAAGGTGAAGACCACGTTTCGCGGCGAGAAAGAGAAAGAGGATTCCGACGACGAGGAGTCGCTGGAAGTCTGGACGGATTCGGGCGACTGCGGCTACGACTTTCAGGAGGGCGAGACGTACCTTGTGTATGCCGATGAGGACGAGGAAACGGACCGCATCGATACCAGCGTATGCTACCGAAACCGCAGGTTGTCGGATGCCGGAGACGATCTCGCCTATCTGTTCTTCTATCGGAACGGCGGAGACGAATCGGCACGCCTCGAAGGGTTTGTGACCTCGGATGAGCTATACCAGCGCGATCTGGACAAGGCGCACGATCCGGAAAAAGTGAAGCTTCCGGCGCCCGGCGTCATTCTCGAGCTGAATTCCGGCCACGGCCGGCGCTACACTGAGTCCGACCGCGACGGCAGATTCGTGTTTGACGGACTGGCGGGCGGAGAATACAGCGTCTCGGTTTTCGATGCGGGATACCCCGAGACGGTCAAGCTGTTGGTGGGGCCGGCGCGCGTCCAGGTGGAAAAGAAGGGGTGCGCCAGCCAGATCCTGTTGGTTCCCAAGCGGGGATCAGGACAATAACTGGGCGGCCGTCGATTCGCCTTCTTCCGCCGTGAAGTAGGCGCAATCCGGGTGGTGGAACACCAGCGCGCTCACGCTGGCTTCGGGGTCCATCATCATGCCTTCGGTGAGCTGCACGCCGATGTCGGCGGGGTGGAGCAGAGCGAAGAGGCCTTGCTGGTCGTCCAGGTTGGGGCAGGCCGGATAGCCGAAACTGTAACGTTTGCCGCGATATTTCGAGGTGAAGCGGTCGTGCATGGTGACGGCCGGCCCGTCGGGGAAGCCCCAATCCTCGCGAATCCGCCGGTGCAGCCACTCCGCCGTGCCTTCGGCGGTTTCGATGGCCAGCGCCTGAATGGCGTGCGCTTTGAAAAACTCGCCAGCTTGCTTCCATTCCTCGGACCGTTCCCGGATGCCCGCGCCGGCCGTGACGACGAACAGCGCCAGGTGGTCGCGGCGGCCGTCTTCGGCATCCAGAATATAATCGCTCAGGCACAAGCCGTTCTCGCGGGGCTGCCTTCCGAAGCGGAAGGTGTGGATGGGCGTGCCGCCGCCCGGCGCGAAAAGGTGGATGGCGTTGCCGTCGCGTTCGGCTTCGAAGAATTGCCACACCACTCTCACTTTCATGAATTGCGCGGCTTCCCGCTTCACCTGCTCGACGTTGTGGAACAGCTCCAGCGCCTTGGCCTCGTGCTCCGCCAGCGCCTTCTCGAAATTTCCCTTGTAGCCCAGGTGCCGGCCATAGAGCATGAACGGATTGACGTAACTCCACACTTCGGCCAGGTGCGGAACGTCGCGCACTTTGCGCTCGAGATAGGGCGCAGCCGGAATCGGGATGCTGGTCCGCACTTTCGCGCTGCGCCTGGTGGCGGCGGCCACCGGCATTTGGACAACCGGTGCGGCGGCGGGCGCTTCGGTGAACCGATGGCTGGCGAGCACGGCCGCGCGCGCGGCCGGGTCCATGATGGCGTTCATGAGGCTGAGGCCGGTCATGGCGTCCTTGGCGTAACACACGGCCTCGCCATAAGCCGGCGCGATCCTGGTGCGGGTGAACTTCTCCGACAGCGCCGCGCCACCCACCAGCAGCGGCGCGGTAATGCCGGCGGCCTTGAAATCGCCCGCGGTGATGGCCATCTGCTGGGTGCTTTTCACCAGCAGCCCGGATAGCCCGATGGCGTCCGGCTGGTGCTCGTGATAGGCGCGGATCAGCGCCTCCGGCGGCACCTTGATCCCCAGGTTGATCACCTGGTAGCCGTTGTTGGCCAGGATAATCTCGACCAGGTTCTTGCCGATGTCGTGGACGTCGCCTTTGACCGTGGCCAGGATCACCTTGCCGCGCGCCGCGGTCTCCGCCTTCTCCATGAACTGCTCGAGGTGGTTGACCGCGGCCTTCATGGCTTCGGCCGATTGCAGCACCTCGGCCACAATCAGCTCATTGTTGTTGAACAGCCGCCCGACTTCGGCCATCCCGGCCATCAGCGGCCCGTTGACGATATCCAGAGGGGCTGCGCCCTCGGCGCGTTTGCGGTCGAGGTCCGCGATGAGCCCGTCTTTGGTGCCTTCAATGATGTAGTTGGCCAGGCGCTGATCGAGAGGCAGATCCTCGGCGCGTGGCTTGACGCGCTTGCCCCTCTTCCGAAAATGCTCCGTGACGGCGGCGATGTGCCATTGGTTGATGGCGGCCTTCTGCTCCGCCGTCTGCGCGCGCCAATCCTCGGGCGCGGTGCGCAGCGATTCGTCTTCGGCATCCACCGGCGGCGTATTGAAGAGGAGGCTCTCCGCCAAGCGGCGCTCTTCTTCCGGAATCGACGCGAACCGCTCCAGCTTTTCCGCGTTGACGATGGCCAGGTCCAGCCCCGCCTTGGTCGCGTAATACAGAAAAACGGAGTTCACCACCTCGCGCGCCGCCGCGGGCAGGCCGAAGGAGACGTTGGAGATTCCCAGCACCGTCTTTACGTACGGCAGGTTCTCCTTTACCAGCCGCACGCCTTCGATGGTTTCCACCGCCGCGCCGATGTAGTTGGCGTCGCCCGTGGCGCACGGAAACACCAGCGGATCGATGATGATGTCCTCCGGCGAAATGCCGTACTTTTCGGTGAGCAGCATATAGGACCGCTGGGCTACCGCCAGCTTGCGCTCGCGCGTGAATGCCTGGGCCTGCTGCTTGTCCTCGTCGATGGAGCCCACGATCAGGGCCGCGCCGTAGCGCCTGGCGAGGGGGCAGATGCGCTCGAACTTCTCCTCGCCGTCCTCCAGGTTGATGGAGTTGATGATGCTCTTGCCCTGGCAATAAGTGAGCGCCAGCTCCACGGCTTTGGGATCGGTGGTATCGATCATGACCGGCGCTTTGATCTTGCGGATGAGCTTCTCGTAGAACGGCGGAATGTCGGCGATTTCGTCGCGGTCGGCGGATTGCAGGCACACGTCCACGATGTGCGCGCCGTTGCGGACCTGCCAGCGCGCGATTTCGGTGGCCTCTTCCCACTTCTCTTGCGCCACCATGTTCTTGAACAGCCGGGACCCGATGACGTTGGTTCGCTCGCCCACGATCAGCGGCCGGTTGCTCTCTTCAGCCTCCACCAGCTCGATGCCCGAATAATACGCGCGGTGCGAGCGGCCAGGAAGCCTGCGCGGGTGCTTTCCCTCGGCCATCTGCGCGATGGCCCGGATGTGCGCGGCGGTGGTGCCGCAGCAGCCGCCCACCATGTTGAGCCAGCAGTTCTCGATGAAGCGTTCGAGCTGCGCCGCCAGCGACGTCGGCGTCTCCAGGTATTTCCCTTCCTCGTTGGGCAGCCCCGCGTTGGGGTAGCACGAGACGCGCACCGGGACCATCTCACTGATGGTGCGGATGTGGTCCGTCATGAACTCCGGGCCAGTGGCGCAGTTGAGGCCGATGGAAACGAGGTCCGCGTGCGCCACCGAAGCGCAGAACGCGTCTGCCGTCTGCCCCGCGAGCATAGTGCCCGTGGCCTCGATGGTGGCCGAGACCATGGTGGGGATGGGCCGGCCCACCTCGCCGCGCAGCCGTTCGATCCCCAGCAGAGCGGCCTTGACGTTGCGCGTATCCTGGCAGGTCTCGACCAGAAGAATGTCCGCGCCGCCCGCGACGAGCGCCCTGGCTTGATGGTAGAAATTCTCGACCAGTTGCGGAAACGTGACCCCGCCGGTGACCGTGATGGCCTTGGTGGTTGGCCCCATGGACCCGGCGACGAACCGCGGCCGAGCGGCTGTTGCGAATTCTTCCGCCGCCTGCCGCGCGAGTTTCGCGGCGGTGAAGTTCAGCTCGTACGCGGCGTCTTCTAAACCATACTCGGCGAGCACCAGCTTGGTTCCGCCGAAGGAATTGGTCTCGACCACATCCGAGCCGGCTTCCAAATAGGCGCGATGGATGCCGAGCACCACGTCCGGCCGGGTGCGCACCAGGTTCTCATTGCACCCTTCGAGCGCCGCCCCGCCGAAGTCCTCGGCGGTCAGCCGCTGTTGTTGCAGCATGGTCCCCATGGCCCCGTCGAGGACGAGTACACGCTGCTCCAGGATGTCTTCGAGCGCCTTCCGGCGCTCCTCAGGTGTGGCCATAGAGGGTGTGCTTTCTTCAGTTTAGCAGGGGTGGGCGGCCGGGGTCGCGCGGCCGGCGCGTCATTCGGGCGTCTTGATGGGGTACGTCCGATTGAGAAAGGTCTTGGGTATCGGAACCACACAGATGTTCAAGGACCGGTTGTCCTTGGAGATCAGCGCGGACTGAATCTCGATCTTGGTGCCGTCCGCATTGAACGTGGGGTGAATGTGATCGGCACCCTGTTTCTGGGGACCGGCCAGCAGGTTCATCTCGCCGCTGTGCCGATCGTAAAGCCAGACCTCAAACTGAAAATCGTCGGAGGCGGCCCAGCGGCCGTCAACCGATCCGGCAACGTGCCAGTCCGAGCGGCCTTTCGACCACGCGGGAATCTGCCCCACAATCCGCATCTCCCGTGTCCGCAAATTGACGATGGCCACGCCGGTCGGGTGTTCAAACGTTCCGGCGATGCCCCAATCGGAGGTAGGCGTGGCACTGGCGATCGAGCGGTGGCCGAGGATGGCGATCACTGCTTCATCCCGGTTGATGACGGCCTCGTGGGTGATCCATTCATAGGGCGCCTCGGGATAGAGAGGGCGCAGGCCGGTGCCGTCGGAATTGACAATCCACGTCCGCTGCGGGGCTTTGCCGCCGGTTTCCCAGCAGAAGACGATCTCGCCTGGCATCCACGGATTGGACTGCACGTGCCCAATGCCGAAGCCGACGTTGACGATGAACTTGATTTCCCCGGTCTTGAGGTTCATGCTGCGCAGACCGCTGGTGGACTGACGGAAACGCGGTCCGAATCCCGGCAGCAGTGTCTGGCCCGGGGAGAGTTGAGTGGTTTCCGGTCCTTGAACCCTGAAGTACATGTAGTCGTCATTGGCATCCAGGCCCATGTTGCCATCGACCTGAAGGGTGGGCGGGATGGTCCCGCAGACGCGCGTGTAATTCGCCGCGGGTTTCACGGTCTTGGCGGCCACGTCGGCGAAGAGTTTGGCGAGGTCGATCTCGAGAATCTGCCGTGGTCCGCTAGGGCCTCGGCCCCCTGGGCCCCGACCTTCCGCCGGTGCGGCGCCGGGCTCCGGGGCTGGGCCCCGGCCTCTTCCACCACCACCGGCCGTCAGGACGTACAGCATCATGGTTTTGTTGGAGACGCACAGCATTCCCGAAAAGCCGTTCTCCGTCACCTGCACGATTTGCCCGGTCTCTTCGTTCACCGCCATCGCCTGCGGGCCGGTCTCGCGCACTCCCCGGAAGATGAGCCACTTGCCATCGACGGTCCACTGCCGATGCGTCTGATATATCTTTTCTTGGGTGTAGCCGCCATCCGTGCTGGTCAGAAAGGTGAGCGGGAGACCGGTGACGGGGTCCGGAACGATTTTCTTCTCAGATGGCCAAGTCCGGCCCATTTGCGCAAACGCCGCGGAAGCCGTAAACAACATGACGGCCGCGAAACAAGCGGCGGTCTTGATTCTTCTGGAGTGCATGCAGGGTTCCTTTCTTTGCTCCCGTGTCCGAAGTATACACCGAGCCGGGGCGCTATGCTGAAGGGAATGAGCGATGGGAACCTTGGTCGTGCCGGGATCGTGCTGCTCGCGCTGTGTGCGGCCCTGCCGGCCCTGGCGGATACCCAGTTCCGTATCCGAAAGATGACCCGCAACGAAGTGCCACCGGGCATGGGCCGGTGCGACATCCGTTTGCAGGTGGAGAACGAAGTGGAAGTCTCGGTGCGCCGCAACACGGTCTCGATTCGAACCATCGCCGGCCGCGATGCGCGGGACGACGGGTCGGAATGCAGTGCTTCGCTTCCGGGCCGCAATCTCGAAGAATTCAACTTCCAGGCGATCGACGGTGGCAATGAGATCCGGCTGGTGGCGGAGCCGTCGCGCCGCAACGACTTCACTGCCGTCGTGCACATCCGCAACAGCGGCGGCGGCGCAGGGCGCTACCACTTCCGGCTTTCGTGGACGATCGGCGGCGGAGGAGGCCCCACCGTGGAGCGGCGCGGCGGCGGACCAGGCTTCAGTTGGAACAACACCATCGACTTCCATGGCCAGGGGCACGGCTCCTCGGCGCTCAACAACCTGGGCGAGCAACGGCTCTTCGATGTGAGCGTCAATGTCGATCGCGGCAGCAGGATTCTGGTGACATTCCGCGGCGAGCGGGGCCAGCCGCCGCTTTCGTTCACCGGCACGGTAATCGCATCGGAAGGCGGCCGGCTGAAAGCGGATGTTGTGACCGGGGACCAAAGACTGCACGGGCCGATGTACATCTCCGTGGACGATCGCCAGAAGGTCAATAGCATCACGCTGGAGGCCACCGATGGGCGCGACCGGCTGCGGGTGAAGTGGGATAGAAAGTAGCTGCTACACCAGCCCGCTTTCGCCCATCAAGTAAAGGTCGATTCCGCGCGCGGCTTTGCGGCCCTCGGCAATCGCCCACACTATCAGGGACTGGCCCCGGCGCATGTCGCCGGCGGCGAAAACGCCGGGAACCGAGGACATGTAGCGCTCCTCGGTCGAGACGTTGCCGCGCGCGTCGAGCTTCACCCCGAGCTGCGCGATGGGGCCGTTCTTCACGGGGCCAAGGAAGCCCATCGCCAGCAGGACCAGGTCGGCGTCCAGCGAGAATTCCGTGCCGGGCTGCGGCTCGAACGCCGGCGGCGAGCCCACGCGCACGGCGTGCAACTGCCGCACGCGGCCGTGCTGGTCGCCGGTGAACTTCACGGTGGAGACGCTCCAATCGCGCACGCCGCCTTCTTCGTGCGAGCTTTCCACGCGCAACTGCATGGGCCACAGCGGCCACGGCGTGGAAGGCGAACGCTCGTCGGGCGGCTTCGGCAGCAGCTCGAATTGCGTCACCGAAAGCGCCCCCTGACGGTGGCAGGTTCCCAGGCAATCGGCGCCGGTGTCGCCGCCGCCGATGATCACCACGCGCTTGCCGGTGGCCAGGATCGCCTCGGCGTCCGGCACCGAATCGCCCTCGCACCGGCGGTTCTGTTGCGGCAAAAACTCCATCGCGAAATGGATCCCTTGCAGTTCCCGGCCGGGGACTCTCAGATCGCGCGGCTGCTCGGCGCCACCGGCCAGCAGGAGGGCGTCGAATTCTTTGACCAAGTTTCCCGCGGGAACGTTGGCGCCGACATGGGCGTTGGTCTGGAACTTCACCCCTTCGGCCCGCAGTTGCTCGACGCGGCGGTCGATGAGGTGCTTCTCCATCTTGAAATTGGGAATGCCGTAGCGCAGCAGGCCGCCGATGCGGTCGTTCTTCTCGAAAACCGTGACGTCGTGGCCGGCGCGCGCCAGTTGCTGCGCGGCAGCCAGGCCGGCGGGGCCGGAGCCGGCGATGGCCACGCGCTTGCCAGTGCGGATTTCAGGCGGCTCGGGCTTGATGAAGCCTTCCTCGAAAGCGCGGTCGACGATACTCTTTTCGATCTGCTTGATGGTGACGGGCGGCTCGTTGATGCCCAGCACGCAGGAGGCCTCGCACGGGGCGGGACAGAGGCGGCCGGTGAACTCGGGAAAATTGTTGGTGGCGTGCAACTGGCGGATGGCTTCGCGCCAGCGGCCGCGGTAAACCAGATCGTTCCAGTCGGGGATGATGTTGTTCAGCGGGCAGCCGGTATGGCAGAAGGGCACGCCGCAATCCATGCAGCGGGCGCCCTGCGCACGGAGGGTTTCTTCGGGAAACGGGCGGTAAATCTCGAACCAATCCCGTATGCGCGCAGAGGGCGGGCGGCGTTCGGCAACTTCACGAGTGTATTCGAGAAAGCCGGTGACTTTACCCATGGACCACCTCTTGGGGGCGCGCCAACACGGCGGGCACGGGCTTCCGCGCCAGAACGCGCTTGTATTCGTGGGGGAAGACCTTGATGAACTTGGGGAGCATCTGCTCCCAGCTTTCCAGTATCCATTTGGCGCGCGGACTTTGGGTGAGCTCGGCGTGCCTCGCAATCAGCCGGTGGAGCAGCGCGATATCGTCGCCGGCGAGCGGATCGAGGTCCACGCTGGCGGTGTTGCAGCGCCTCTCGGCGAAATCGCCGCGCTCATCGAGCACGTACGCGATGCCGCCGTTCATGCCGGCGCCGAAGTTGCGCCCGCACCGGCCGAGCACCACCACCACGCCGCGCGTCATGTACTCGCAGCCGTGGTCGCCCAGACCCTCCACCACCGCCGTGGCGCCGGAGTTGCGGACGGCGAAGCGCTCGCCCGCCATGCCGTTGAAGTAGGCCTCGCCGCTGGTGGCGCCGTAGAGCGCCACGTTGCCGATGACGATGTTCTCTTCCGGCAGGAAGGTGGAAGCGCGCGGCGGATAGACAATCAGCCGGCCGCCGGAAAGCCCCTTGCCTACGTAGTCGTTGGCATCCCCTTCGAGCTCGAGCGTCACGCCCCGCGCCAGAAACGCCCCGAAGCTCTGGCCGGCCGAGCCGGTGAAGTGGAACTTGATGGTGTCGTCGGGCAGGCCGGCGGAACCGTAGCGGCGCGCGATCTCGCCGGAAAGCATGGCGCCCACGGTGCGGTGGATATTCCGTATGGGCAGTCTGATTTCGATGGGCGTGCGCGATTCGATAGCTTCACGGGCGTGGTCGATCAGCTTGTAGTCGAGCGCCTGGTCGAGCCCGTGGTCCTGCGCCTGCACACAGCGGCGCGGAATGCGGCTGGGCTCCGGCGGGTTGTACAGAATGGCGGAAAGGTCGATGCCCTTGGCCTTCCAATGGTCGATGGCCTGGCGGGGGTCGAGCATGTCGACGCGGCCCACCATTTCGTCGAAGGTGCGGAAGCCCAGTTGGGCCATGTAGCGGCGCACCTGTTCGGCAATGAAGAAGAAAAAGTTGATAACGTTCTCGGGCGCTCCGCGGAACTTGGCGCGCAGCGCCGGGTCCTGGGTGGCGATGCCCACGGGACAGGTGTTGAGGTGGCACTTGCGCATCATGATGCAGCCCATGGCCACCAGCGGGGCGGAGGAGAAGCCGAACTCCTCGGCACCCAGCAGCGCGGCGATGGCCACGTCGCGGCCGGTTTGCAGCTTGCCATCGGTCTGCACGCGGATGCGGCCGCGCAGATCGTTCATCACCAGCACCTGGTGGGTTTCGGCCAGACCCAGCTCCCAGGGAGCGCCGGCGTGCTTGATGGAACTGAGCGGCGATGCGCCGGTGCCGCCGCTGTCTCCGCAGATCAGCACCACGTCGGCGTGCGCCTTGGCTACGCCCGCGGCCACCGTGCCCACACCCACTTCGGCCACCAGCTTCACCGAGATGCGCGCGCGCGGGTTCACGTTTTTCAAATCGTAGATGAGCTGCGCCAGATCCTCGATGGAATAAATGTCATGGTGCGGCGGCGGCGAAACCAGGCCCACGCCGGGGATGGAGTGGCGCACACGCGCGATGGTCTCATCCACCTTGTGGCCGGGAAGCTGTCCGCCTTCGCCGGGCCCGGAGGCCACCTGCTTCACCGCGCTGCGGCGCTCGGTCCCGTAGCGCTCTTCGTCTTCCCCGCCCTCGCCGGTGTTGGACTTGCCGCCGATGCGGTTCATGGCGATGGCCAGGGTCTCGTGGGCTTCTTTCGAAATGGAGCCGAACGACATGGCGCCGGTGGCGAAGCGCTTGACGATCTCGCTCGCGGGTTCGACTTCTTCAAGCGGAATCGGATTTGCCGATTTCTTGATTTCGAGCAGGCCGCGCAGCGTCGAAAGCTGGCGGTTCTGGTTGTCGATCAGGCCGGTGTATTCCTCGAACGTCCCGAAGCTCTCCTGCCGCACGGCGTGTTGGAGCTTGGCGATGGTCTCGGGGTTGAACAGGTGATGTTCGCCGCGCGCGCGGTACTGATAGTTGCCGCCAACCGCCAGCTCGGTATCGGAATCGGCCACCGGGTTGAAGGCGTACTGATGTTTGAGAATGGCTTCCTGAGCGAGGACTTCGAGATCCACGCCTTCAATGCGCGAAACCGTCCCCGTGAAGTACTTGTCGACCAACTTTTTACTCAGGCCAATGGCCTCGAAAACCTGCGCACCGCGGTAGCTTTGGAGCGTCGAGATCCCCATTTTAGAGAAGGTCTTTAGCAGACCTTTGTTAATGGATTTCTTGAAGTTTTCGACGGCTTTGTCGAAGGGCACATCAAGATAGCCACGCATCACCATGTCTTCGAGCGTTTCGATGGCCAGGTAGGGGTTGACGGCGCTGGCGCCATAGCCGATCAGCAGCGCGAAGTGCATCACCTCGCGCGGCTCGCCCGATTCGATGATGAGCGCCACCTGGGTGCGCGTCTCTTCACGCACCAGGTGATTATGCACGGCGGTGAGCGCCAACAGGCTGGGAATGGGAGCACTATCGGTGTCGATGCCGCGGTCGGAGAGGATCAGCAGGGTATAGCCGGACTGGATGGCGAGCGAGGCGCGGCGGCAGAGTTGCGTCAGGGCGCGTTCGAGGCCTTTGGCGCCTTCCTCCACCGCGAAGAACATGGGCAGCGTGGTGGCCAGGAAATCGCCTTGCGAGACGCGGCGCAGTTTCTCGAGGTCGCGGTTGGTCAGAATGGGTTGCGGCAGCTTGAGGGTGTGGCAGTGCTGCGGGGTCTCGTCCAAGATGTTGCGCTCGGTGCCGATGTAGCTGGTGAGCGACATCACCATCTCCTCGCGGATGGGATCGATGGGCGGGTTGGTGACCTGGGCGAAGAGCTGCTTAAAGTAATGGAAGAGGGGTTGCGGCTTATCTGAAAGACAAGCAAGGGGGGTATCGGTTCCCATGGAGCCGATCGGCTCCTCGCCTTTTTCGGCCATGGGGCCGAGGATCATCTTGATGTCCTCGTCGGTGTAGCCGAAGGCCCGCTGCCGGCTGAGGATGGTCTCGTGATCGGTGCCATACTCGCGCGGCGGCTCGGCAAGCTGTTCGAGCGTGACCTGGTTTTCCTTCAGCCAGAGCTGGTAGGGATTGCGGCCGTAGAGCCGGGCTTTGAGCTCCCGGTCGGAGATGATGCGGCCTTCGACGGTATCGACCAGCAGCATCTTGCCGGGCTGCAGGCGGCCCTTGAGCTTGACGTTTTCGGGTTCGACGGCGAGCACGCCGGTTTCCGAGGCCATGATGACCAGATCGTCGTGCGTTACCAGGTAGCGGGCGGGGCGCAGGCCGTTGCGATCGAGAGTTGCGCCGATGGAGCGGCCGTCGGTGAAAGCAATGGCGGCGGGACCGTCCCAAGGTTCCATCAGAGAAGCGTGGTATTCGTAGAAGGCCCGCTTCTGCGGGTTCATGTGCGGGTTTTTGGACCACGCTTCGGGAATGAGCATGGCCATGGCGTGGGCGATGCCGCGGCCGGACATGACCAGCAGCTCGAGGGCGTTGTCGAAAGCGGCGGAGTCGCTGCCGCCGGGCTGGATGACGGGAAAGAGCTTCTTAATGTCCGCGCCGAACAGCGGGGAGGCCAGCACGGACTGGCGCGCGTGCATCCAGTTCACGTTGCCGCGCAGCGTGTTGATTTCGCCGTTGTGCGCGATGTAGCGAAACGGGTGCGCCAACGGCCATGTGGGAAAGGTGTTGGTGGAGAAGCGCTGGTGCACCAGGCAGAGGGCGCTGACGACATCGGGATCGCTCAACTCGGGATAAAAGTGGGCGATCTGCGGCGCCAGGAGCAGACCTTTGTAAACGATGGTGCGCGCGGAAAGCGACGGGATGTAAAAGAAACCCTTGTCGGGCAGGTCGGAGGCGGCCACCTCGTTCTCGGCGCGTTTGCGGACGATGTAAAGCTTGCGTTCAAGCTGGTCTTCGGCCATGCCCCGGGAGCGTCCCACGAAGATCTGCTGGATGTAGGGTTGCGAGGCGCGCGCTACGCGGCCGATGGCCGAACCATCGATGGGAGTGTCGCGCCAACCGAGCACGCTGAGACCCTCTTCGCGGACGATGCGCTCGATGATGCCTTCGTACTGCCAACGGACGTGCGGCTCGACGGGAAGGAAGGTCATGCCGACGCCGTACTCTCCCGCGGGCGGCAGGGTGAAACCGAGCTTGGCGCACTCGCGCGCGAAGAACTTGTGGGGGATCTGAATCAGCACGCCGGCGCCGTCGCCGGTTCGGGGATCGCAGCCGCAGGCGCCCCGGTGCGTCAGGTTGATCAGTACCTCGATGCCCTTTAGAATGATGTCGTGCGACTTCCGTCCCTTAATATGCGAAACGAACCCAATTCCGCAGGCATCGTGCTCGTGGCGCGGGTCGTACAGGCCCTGCGCCGGGGGTAGACGGTTAGCAACGGCGATGTCAGTCATGGTGGTCCCTCGTAACCCGCTCCCTTGAGTGTAATCCGGTCGCCTGGTTTTTAGTGTAGCAATCTTTTTAGTATAAGGCAAGGTGAAATGCATATATGAATACAATTAGCGACGCTTATGCTATTCTATACTCATGGCATTCTGGGATCTGCGCCTTTTCAGAGAGATAGCTGCCACGCGCAGCATGAGCAAGGGAGCGGCACACTGTGGGGTTAGCCAATCGGCGGCCAGCCAGCACGTTCAGGAGGTGGAACGGCGCCTGGGAGTGACCCTGTTCGACCGCGGCAAGCGGCCCTTGGAATTGACGCCCGCGGGCCAACGATACCAGGAATTCTGCCGCGACGTGCTGCGCCGCGAAGAGGAACTGGGGCTGGCGCTGGAATCGTTGAAGGGGGCGGCTGACGGCACGGTGCGGGTGGCTTCGATCTACTCGATGGGGCTTTCCGAACTGAGCCGGTTGCAGGAAGAGTTCGCGGCGCGCTATCCGGCGGCGCAGCTTCACGTCGAGTACATGCGGCCGGACAAGATCTACCAAGCGGTGCTCGACGGCGACGCGGACCTGGGATTGGTGAGCTACCCGGAACCGGGCCGGGAGATCGCCGTGATTCCCTGGCGCGAAGAAGAAATGCAGGTGGCGGCGGCGCCTTCGCACGAGTTCGCGGCGCGCGCCGAGGTTTTTCCGGCGGACCTGAACGGGCAGGACTTCATCGGGTTCGACGAGGACCTGAAAATCCGGCGGGAGCTGGACCGGTTTTTTCGCGCGCACGGGATCGAAGTAAACATGGTTATGCACTTCGACAACATCCAGACGATCAAGGAAGCCGTGGCGCTGGGATCGGGCGTCAGCATCCTGCCGGCACGCACCATGCAGGCGGAGATCGCGCAGGGGCGGCTGGCGGCGGTCCGGCTGCACGCGCCGGGGCTGGTGAGACCGGTGGGCATTGTGCATCGCAAGCGCAAGAAATTTAATCGCGCGACACAGGTGTTCCTGGACCTGCTCAGGAGTTAACATTCGGGTAGGAGGCGCGGAACGCATGGTTCGCGCAATTACAATTGCCCGGGAATACGGGAGCGGCGGCGGAGCCGTCGCGCGGCTGCTGGCAGACCGGCTGGGGTGGCGGCTGCTGGACCGGGACCTGTTGAATGAAGTGGCGCGCGCGGCCAACGTGGCGCCCGCGGTGGCGGAACGGTTCGACGAACGCATCGACCCATGGTTTCACCGGCTGGTGAAGCACGCGCTGTGGCGCGGCGGCGTGGACGCGCCCATCAGCGTCGAGAGCTTCGACCTGTTCGATGCCGAGATGATGGCGGTGGTGGGACGGAAAGTCATCGAAGAGGCAGCGCGCATGGGCAACTGCGTGGTGGTGGGCCGCGGCGGGCAATGCATCCTGCACGGCTGGCCGGAGGTCTTTCACGTATTTCTGTACGCGCCGATGGAGATCCGCAAGAAACGCGTCGCGGAGCGGCGGGGACCGCGCCCACGCGGCACGTCCGACCTGGAGGCGGTGATTCGGGAGTATGATCGCCTGCGGGCGGCGGGCGTCCGGGAGTATTTCGAGCAGGAGTGGTGCAACCCGAATCTGTACGATCTCATGCTCAACACCAGACGCGGCTATGAGAGCGCCATGGAGACGATCCTGTGCGCCGCGGAAGTGAATGCCGAGGTAGGGGCGCACTAAGGCGATTCTGGTCCTACTGAGGTACGGTGCGGGCGTCAGATCTAAATAGAAACGCCCTCGGAGAGGGCGTTAGTGTGGGCGCTGACCGAAACCAGCGTTGCCTTACGCAGGCGAAAGCCTCTTATTAAGATTCGCGGGGCAATCGCCGCTTGGATACACTAAGACAATTGTATCCGAAATCGTGTATATTGCAAGACCGGAGCAACGTGTGTACATGACATACCGTTTGGGTCTTGATATCGGCAGCAATTCGGTTGGGTGGGCGGCGCTTGGGACTGAGGGCGGCGTTCCCGTTGAAGTGCTCAGGGCTGGCGTGCGCATTTTTGAGGCTGGAGTGCAGGGCGACCTGGAAAGGGGCAAAGAGGAATCGCGCGGCGCCGATCGGAGGCGGGCGAGGCTACAGCGGCGCCAGACCGACCGCCGGCGCAGGCGGCTGAAGGCGGTCTATTCCCTGCTGGCGGACTACGGGCTGCTGCCCCATGGCAAATCGGCCCGCGAGCGCGACAGCAACCTGACGGCGTTGGACGCGGAGCTTGCGAGGCGGTTTCCGGAAGCGCGAGCCTTGCCCTACTTTCTACGAGCCCGTGCCCTCGATCAACGATTGGAGCCTCCTGAATTGGGCCGCGCGCTCTACCACTTGGCGCAGCGCCGAGGCTTCGAGAGCAACCGCAAGGCCCGGCAACGCGAAACGGACGAGGAACGCGGGGAGGTACTGAAAGGAATTCAATCCCTATACGGTTCCATGGCCGAGACGGGTGCTCGGACTCTTGGAGAGTACTTTGCGCGGTTCCTTCCGCCGGCGGAGCGCCGAATTCGTTGCCGTTGGACTCACAGGCGCATGTACCAGCAGGAGTTCGAGACGATCTGGGCGGCGCAGAGGGAGTTCTACCCCGAGCTGCTGACTCGGGAACGGCACGACCAATTGTTTGAAGCGGTGTTTTTTCAGCGGCCGCTAAAAAGCCAGGAAGAGTTGATTGGCGACTGCGAACTAGAACCGGGGGAGAAGCGAGCGCCGTTGTGGCACCCGCTCGCGCAGCGGTTCCGGATGCTCCAGGTGGTGAACGATCTACGGCTAAGCGAACCCTCCGGCGTGGAGCGGGCGCTCACGCCGGAGGAGCGGAGACAATTGCTTGCGGAGCTTGAGATTAAAGGCGATCTGACTTTTGCCAAGGTGCGGCACCTCTTGCACCTTCCGAGAGGGGTCAGCCTGAACCGGGAGGAAGGGGGGAATGACAAACTGGTAGGCAACCGGACAGAGGCCCGGATGCGGTCCTGGTTCGGCGTCCGCTGGGACGAAATGGCCCCCGAACAGCGCACCGAGGCCATTGAGGACCTGGTGTCGAAGCTGACGGAGGAGGAACTCTTCGGTAAAGCCGTAGACGTTTGGAAATTGGATGGGACCTTGGCACGTGGCTACTCTCAATCGGGGCTGGAAGAGGGGAAGTATCTGGGGTATTCGCTCAAGGCTGTGGGGCGACTGCTGCCGTTGATGGAGGCGGGGCAGGCTTTCATGACGGCGCGGCATTCACTCTACCCAGAAACGCTGCGCCTGGGCGCCGCGGAAGACGCTCTTCGGCCGGTGACGGAATGTGTGCCGGATCTGCGGAATCCCGCTGTAGCCCGGGCGCTGACCGAGGTGCGAAAGATCGTGAACGCTATGATCCGCGAGTACGGCAAGCCGGACGAGATCCACATCGAACTGGCGCGGGACCTGAAGAGCCCGCGCAAGGAGCGCGAGAACCGCTGGAAGCGCATGCGGGAGCAGGAAGCGCGGCGCAAGGAGGCGGCGGAGAAGCTGGCCAAAGAGGACGGCAATCCGCGGCCATCGGCAGCGGATATCGAAAAGATGCTCCTGATGATGGAGTGCGGCTGCCAGTGCCCATACACGGGGCGCACCATAAGCATGGCGGCAATCCGGAACGGCCTGGTACAGGTGGAGCACATCATTCCGTTCAGCCGGTCGCTGGACGACTCCTTTGTGAATAAGACGCTGTGCTTTGTGGATGAGAACGCTCGCAAGAGAAACCACACCCCTTGGGAGTTCTACGGGCGGACAGGGGGTGAGGAGTGGGAGCGAATTCTCGATCGGGTTGGGAAGTTTCAATCGCGGGTTGCCAGGGCGAAGCTGGAACGGTTTCAGATGAGAGAGGAGCAGGTGGACGCCCTTCTTGGGGATTTCTCCACCCGCGCCCTCAACGACACGCGGTTCGCGAGCAAACTGGCAGCCCATTACCTTGCACATCTGTACGGCGGGCTTTCGGACGAAGGGGGGCGGCAGCGGGTGTTTGCAACGAGCGGAATGCTTACGGCGCGCCTGCGCCGTCTGTGGAGCCTCTCGCGGCTGGCGGGACTCTCGGAGAGTGGCGAGAAGGTGCGCGACGACCACCGGCAGCACACCCTGGATGCCATCATCATCGGCCTCACGGAGCTGCGTTGGGTAAAGCGCATGGCGGATGCGGCCGAGTACGGCCGGTCTCAAGGCCGGAGCCGCATTTCGTCGATCGAAGCGCCGTGGGATGGTTTCGCGGCGGACGTAGGAAAGGCCATCGACTCGCTGTTGGTATCCCATAGGCCGGAGCGGAAGATCTCCGGCGCTTTGCACAAGGAGACATTGTATGCGGAGCGCCGGCGGCGAGATGGCTCGCAGTTCATCGCCGTGAGGAAACCGGTGAACGCGCTCACGAAAGGCGAGTTGGCATCCATTGTCGACACCGTGGTGCGGGGCCGGGTGAAGCTGGCCGTCGCACGGGCGGGTGACGATCCGGGAAAGCTGAACGACGGCAATGCTCCTACGATGCCAAGCGGCGTTCCAATACGCAGCGTCCGCGTGGAGGTCCGCAAGCCCTTGAGGTCAGTCGGCTCCGGAGAGCGCCTCCGGCTTATTACAGGCGGCGACAACCAGCATTTCGAGGTCTTCTCGGTCTTGGACCGCCGCGGGAGCGTGAAGCGATGGGACTGCGTGATCGTCAGCAAAGCGGAGGCCGCGGAGAGGGTGCGCACGAAACGGCCGGTGGTATGTCGCGAGCACGGTCCGAACACGTGCTTCGCCTTTACCATTGCCAAGGGCGACACGTTTGAGATCGAACGGGACGGTGTGCCGGAGGTGGTTGTGGCTCGAGTCCTGGAGGGCGATAAGAGGGTCTCGTTGTTTTCTATCCGGGACGCTCGCCGCCAGGAAAAACGCAACGCCCTGCGCTGCACGGTGAATGAACTGATGAAGAAATATAAGCTCCAGAAAGTTGCGATCACTGTGCTCGGGGAGAAGATCGCCTGCCGTGACTAACCGGATTCTGGATTTCGCCGAATCGGCGGCATTCGTGCATTTGAGTGACGGGCTGCTGGTGGTCCGGCGCCAGGGCGAAGAGACAACTCGGATACCGGTGGCGGACATCGCCGTGATCGTCGCCAGCCATCGGGAAGTAACGATCACGCAGGCGGCAATCGCGGCTCTGGCATCAGCCGGAGGAATTCTGGTTTGCTGCGACGAAAAGCACCGGCCCGCCGGAATGCTAATGCCGCTAGCCGGGCACACCACGCAAGCGGAACGCTTTCGCAAACAGGCGGAGGCGTCCGAGCCAGTCCGGAAACGGGTCTGGCAGGAACTGGTTCGCGCGAAGATCCAGGCACAAGCCGCGGTGTTGGAATCGAGCAAGGGTGAAGACGGCGGGCTCCGCGCGCTGGCGGCAGGTGTGAGGTCGGGGGACGCGGGCAATTCGGAATCGATTGCGGCACAGCGATATTGGCCCCGGCTTTTCGATCGAGGCTTCCGGCGAGGAAACGAGGAGGACACGCGCAATCACCTGCTGGACTACGGTTACGCGATCCTGCGTGCGGCCTGTTGCCGCGCGATTTGTACCAGCGGTCTGCACCCATCGCTTGGAGTGCACCACACGAACCGGTACAACTGCTTCGCGCTTGCGGACGATTTCATGGAGCCGTGCCGCCCGCT
Organism: Bryobacteraceae bacterium; assembly: GCA_049515735.1. Taxonomy (GTDB): domain Bacteria; phylum Acidobacteriota; class Terriglobia; order Bryobacterales; family Bryobacteraceae; genus Fen-178. The sequence goes on along the minus strand of JBEKTU010000090.1, from coordinate 11,890 downwards.
GATCGACCGGGGAGTGGCCGGCCTGTGCGGGGATGCGGACGCGGGCAGTGTGACGCTCGACCGCACGGCGAAGGCGGCTCTGATTGGCGCGGTGGTGGGGAGATACCGGACTGGTGAGGAGAGCCGTACGCTCTTCGACATCCTGACACGCAGTGCACAGGAGCTGGCAAACCGTCTTACCGGCGAATCGACGAGTTTTCGGTTTCCGGACATCGATGCCGAGTGAGACTGCCCAATTCCGGGCCATGTGGATATTCGCGTTGTTCGACCTGCCGGTAGACACCAAGGAGCTGCGGCGGGAATATGTCTGGTTCCGAAAGGCGCTGCTGAAAGAGGGCTTCGTCATGCTGCAATACTCCGTGTACGCACGGTACGGGGCGAGCGAGGAGTCGGTGGAAGCTGTACGAGCTCACGTCCAACGGGCGTTGCCTCCGCATGGTCAGGTGCGGGTGCTTGCGGTGACGGATCACCAGTTCGGGAAGATGGAAGTGTACTTTGGAAAAAAACGCCGGCGGGTGGAGGATCCGCCGGCACAGATGCTGCTATTTTGAGCGGTGCCACGAGGAGAAGCTGCCGCTAGCCTTGGGGATAGCGGCAGCATAGTGTATCCAAGCGGCGACTCCCGGCCAATCCCAACCCTACGCCCCTTAATCTCCTGTGGTTCCGTAGTGTATCCAAGCGGCGACTCCCGGCCAATCCCAACGTGGACCGCCATCTGCTGGCCCGCTCTTGAAGTGTATCCAAGCGGCGACTCCCGGCCAATCCCAACTGTTTCGCCACCTGGAAATTCAGGTAGTCAGTGTATCCAAGCGGCGACTCCCGGCCAATCCCAACTCAAGGTTGTGCAGGCTCCTCTGTTCACTCAGTGTATCCAAGCGGCGACTCCCGGCCAATCCCAACGCGGGGACCACTGGGTACACCGAAAACCCCAGTGTATCCAAGCGGCGACTCCCGGCCAATCCCAACGCACCTGCCGTTTACGGTTTCATCGTCCATAGTGTATCCAAGCGGCGACTCCCGGCCAATCCCAACGGAAGGGCCTATCGAGAGCAAGGAAAGGAAGTGTATCCAAGCGGCGACTCCCGGCCAATCCCAACCACAAGGATCGTTCGGGGATTTCATCGACAGTGTATCCAAGCGGCGACTCCCGGCCAATCCCAACCCCGTGCTGCGCTCTGATCGTCCTCGAACTAGTGTATCCAAGCGGCGACTCCCGGCCAATCCCAACAGGGAGTCACAGTAGGCCGTGTCAGAGGTAGTGTATCCAAGCGGCGACTCCCGGCCAATCCCAACGATGCGCAGGGCAACGCCACGGCTTCTCTCAGTGTATCCAAGCGGCGACTCCCGGCCAATCCCAACTCTCCATCGCTGCGAGCTTTTTTTCATACGAGTGTATCCAAGCGGCGACTCCCGGCCAATCCCAACACTGCTGAGGGCTATATCGGACCTGAAGCGGTGTATCCATGCCGCAACCCCCCGGCCCATCCGAGGCGGGCGGCCGCCGGTCAACTCGCCACTTTCTTCAACAGCCAAGCCATGTTCCGACCCAGAGTCTTCATGGTTTGAATGCCTTCCTCGTCCTTTTCGGCATCGCCGGGCTCCCGGCCCATGCCGATGTTCCAGTAGGACGAACCCGGAATAATCATTTCGGTTACCAGGAAGAAGTGATCCAGGGTGTCCAGGGCGTGGATGGCGCCGGCCCGCCGCACGGCTGCCACCGCCGCGCCCACCTTGCGGCGAAACATGCCGCCGTTGGCCCGGGCGACCAGGCAGGCGCGATCAATGAGCGCCTTGATCTCCGGCGAGACGTCGGTGACGTAGGTTGGCGAGCCCAGAAGGATACCATCCGCGGCGGCCATCTTGTCGATACAGACGTTGCCCATATCGCCGGTCTGCGAGCAGCGGCGATCCTTTCTCGTAGAACACTTGCGGCAGGCCAGACACCCGTGAATCGTGGCGCCGGCGAGCTCCACCAGTTCGGTTTCAATGCCCTCCTGGGCCAGCTCGCCAAGCACGTAGCCGAGCAGGATGGCAGTGTTCCCGCCTCTGCGGGCGCTGCCGTTGAATGCGACGACTTTCATAGAGCGATCACTCCGAAGTTTCTATTCTCGCTCACGGCGCGGGAGTGCGGGCCGTGGCCGGGATCGGGAGGCAGAGCTTACCATTGGCCGTGTGTTAAATTTGTTCGAGCTTTCCGATGACACGACCAAGCATCGGCTTGCGCTGGGCGGCGGTGCTGATCCCCGGCGTATTGCTGTATTCCCTGCCGGCGCCGGGCCTGAGCGGGCCACAACGCCATCTGCTGGCGGTGTTTGCCGCCACCATCATTTCACTGATAGCCCAACCGGTTCCCATGGCCGTCTCGGTGGTGGTGGCGATGACCACGCTGGCGCTGACCGGCACTTTGCCGGGCGCGCAGGTGCTGACCGGTTTCAGCAACGCGACGGTGTGGCTGATTTTCACCGCCTTCCTGTTCGCGCGCGCGCTGACGGTCACGGGACTGGGACGGCGCGTGGCCTATCTCTTTATCCAGCGGTTCGGCCGGAGCGCGCTGACGCTGGGGTACTCGATGGCCGGCGCCAACCTGGTGGTGGCCCCGTTCGTGCCTTCCGACACCGCGCGCGGGGGCGGCATCGTCTTCCCCATCACGCGCAGCCTGGCGCAGGTGTTCGGCTCGGAACCTGGACCCACCGCCAACCGCCTGGGAACCTTTCTGATACTGAGCGCGTTCCATTCGAACTACACCGTCTCCGCCATGTTCCTGACGGGGATGGCCGCCAATGCGCTGATCGCCGAGTTCGCGCGGAAGATCGCGCACGTGGAGCTGACCTGGGGGAATTGGGCGCTGGCGGCATCGCTTCCCGGGCTCCTCACGCTGGCCCTGGCGCCTTACGTCATTTACCGTCTTCATCCGCCGGAGGTGCGCGATACCCAAGCGGCGAGGGAGCACGCCGCCGAAGCACTGGCGCAGATGGGGCCGATGAGCCGCCGCGAAATCACACTTTCCCTCATTTTCCTGGCCGTGATGGGCGGATGGGTCACGTCTCCGTGGCACGGGGTCAACAACACGATTGTGGCGCTGGCCGGTGTTTCCGCCATCCTGCTCTGCCGGGTCGTGACGTGGGACGAACTGCTCACGGAGGGCCGCGCCTGGGACGCGCTCATCTGGTTTGGACCGCTGGTGATGATGTCCGACGCGCTCACTGAATCGGGCGTCATCCGCATACTTTCGAGCGCGCTTTTCCACGGGATGCACGGATGGAGCTGGCCGCTGGCGGCGGCGGCGCTGGCGGTGGCCTACTTGTACATTCACTACGCCTTCGCCAGCCTGACGGCGCACGTGATGGCGCTCTACCCGAGTTTTCTGGCGGCGGGCGTGGCGGCCGGCGCGCCGCCGCTGGCGATGGCCCTGGTGCTGGCGTTCTTTTCGAGCCTGGATGCCGCCATGACGCATTACGGCACGGGATCGGCGCCGGTTTTCTTCGGAGCGGGTTACGTCGCGCAGGGCACGTGGTGGCGCCTGGGCCTGTTGATTTCGCTAATGAACCTGGTAATCTGGCTGGGCATCGGGCCGGTGTGGTGGAAGGCGTTGGGGATGTGGTGAGAGCGAATAGGGACGGCGGTCATCAGCGGGCTGCCGGAGTATAAGCCGGTTTCTGTGCCCTTGCGGGTGGCAGTCATTCGTCTGGGCCGCACATTGCTGTGCGGCTCTAGCGACCTACCCGGGAGTCGGGCGGGGCGGGCAACCCCTCCTCCCCTATTTGGTCTTGCTCCGCGTGGGGTTTGCCCTGCCGGCAGAATTACTCCTGCCGCGGTGCGCTCTTACCGCACCATTTCACCCTTACCTCGCCTCGCGGCAAGGCGGTATCTTTTCTGTGGCACTTTCCGTATCCGATTTCTCGGACCCCGGCCGTTAGCCGGCACGCTGCCCTGTGGAGACCGGACTTTCCTCCCCCGGGCCCAAAGGGCACCCCGGGAGCGACTGCCCGTCCGGCAGCCTCACGTGATTATTGTCGCACCTTATGGGCGGCGCCTGGGAGGTCCCATGATCAGGCCGGAAGAAGCTCGCGAGGGGGCCGGCGAGCCACTTCGCCAGCCTTATAGATCGGCTTGCCGCGTTTCATGGTCAGACGAACCAGGTTGGCTCCAAACTGGCGGGCCAGCTCGCGATAGTCGGAGACATCGAGGAGCAGAAGATCCGCCGATTTTCCAGGTTCGAGCGATCCCACGCGGTCGGCGCAACCCAAAGCGTGAGCGCCGTTGATGGTGGCGGCTGAAATCGCTTCGGCCGCGGTCAGGCCCATTCGCAAGCACGCCAGAGCCACCACTGCCTGCATGCTCAGGGTGGGGGTGTGGCGCGGGTTAAAGTTGGTGGCGAGGGCGATGGCCGCGCCGGCGTCGATGAGCGCGCGTGCCGGCGCGTGGTGACCGCCGTTGTGCAGGGAAACCGCGGGCAGCAGCGTCGCCATGGTGGGGGCGCCGCCGAGGGGCAGCGCGTCGGCCGCGGTGGCGTGCTCGAGATGATCGATGCTCACGACCAGGTGCTCAACGGCCGTGACGATGGCGGCGGCGGGAGACCGCTGATCCGCATGGATCTTGCAGGCGAAACCCAGACCGCGAGCGCGGCTGAGATAGCGCGCGAACCACTCCGGGGAGACGCCGTCGCTGTCCCAAACCAGGTCGGCGAAGCGCGCCAGGCGACGGCGGCGAATCTTGGGCAGCAACTCCGTACAGACCGATTCCAGCGCCCCCCGGCGGGCCTCTCCACCGTTCCCATCGGGCGGCAGGCGAAGCAGGAACGTGCTGACCACATCAAGCGGGTCGCGCTTCAGAGCCGACAGGACACGGAGGATCTTGATTTCGGCGCTCTCATCGGCGCCGCAGCCGGTCTTGGCTTCCACGGTGGTGGTGCCGTGGCGCGCCATGGCTTCCACATGCGAGCGTGCGCGCGCTTCCAGCCTCTGGCCGGTGCTGGAACAAACCAGCCGCGCGGCGGCCTCTTCATCCGCATCGGGCTCGCCCGACAGCGGGAATACGAGGTGAGTGTGGCAATCGACGAAGCCCGGCATGACCACGCGCCCGGCGGCGTTGATTTCCATGGCATCGCGCGCACACGCCAGATTCTCGACGCGGCGGGAGGTCCCCACCTCTTCGACGATGCCGTCACGAATCAGCAGCGAGCCGTCGTGGATAATGCCAAGATCGTTGAGGGTGTCCCCGCGGCGGGGTTCCTTGGGGCCGCGCAAGGTGAGCAGTTGGCGCGCGCCTCGAATCAGAACTGTCCCCGTGGTTTTCACCTCGGTTTATTGTAACATTAGTACTGTTACGTACAGTCGTTTCCGGCCATGCGGCAAAAACGGAGCCAGGTCCAGGCACGCCCACTAAAGACTTTGGAAAGAGTGCTTTCCAAGGCCGGATTGGGCTCTCGGACGGACGCGCGAAGGTGGATTGGCGGGGGCCGTGTGGCTGTGAACGGAAAAACCATTCGCAACCCGGACCACTGGGTAGACCCCCAGCGGGACCGCATCACACTGGACGGCCAGGCCCTTCGGTCGGCAGCTAAGGCCTATATATTACTTTATAAACCGAAGGGGTACCTGACCACGCGGCGGGACCCGGAAGGCCGGCCTACGGTCTACGATCTGACCGCCGATGCGGGAACGTGGCTTTCGCCGGTGGGACGCCTGGACCTGGACACCAGCGGCCTGTTGCTGATGACTAACGACACGGACCTCGCGGAGCGCATCGCCAATCCCGACCACAAGGCGCCCAAGACTTACCAGTTGAAGACCGCGACGCTGCTCAACGACGAGCAGATCGCACAGTTGCGGCGCGGAATCGAACTCAGCGACGGACTTACGCGGCCGGCGGAAGTGAAACGCCTGCGGGAGAGCGGCCAGCACACGTTTCTGGAGATGACCATAACGGAAGGACGCAACCGGCAGGTGCGGCGGATGATCGATGCCGTGGGAAGCAAGGTGCTCAAGCTGGTGCGCACGGCCATCGGGCCGATACGCATCGGCGACCTACAGATTGGAAAGTGGCGCAAGCTGACGGGGGCGGAGGTGCGAGCCTTGTCCGGGCCACGTTAGGCCCGGAGCGTGCCCCGGCCTACTCTCACGGCAGCTTGGCAGCCAGGGCCACGGACAGGTCTACGGGGTTCTGGCCGTCCGCTACGTTGGCGTATCCACCGACATAACGTCCCTTGCGGAAGAAGCACAGTCTTCCCAGGTACTTGTCATTAGCCTGGAAAGCTTCGTCGGCGACGGTGGCCGCGGTGGTCTCACCGGTCGCAGCAAACCGCGCCCGCAGTTTCTGCAAGACGCCGCCCGCCGACTCCGGGGTTGCTTCCGTCACCACAAACGCCTTGCCGTAATCGTACTGAGCGGCATAGCCCCGCCGCAGCAACCGGATTCCGAGTACGCTTTCCGGCACCAGGCGAAGGGTCTGCTGCTTTTCAGCCGGGAACCAGGTGAGAGCGACGGGCGGAGAAGTGCTGCCCGGCACGACCTTCTCGAACGCGGCCATCCACTCCTGCAAAGTAGCGGTATGGTCGCCTTCCGGGCTGGCCGCAATTTCGACATAGTACTGGCCCTTCGTGAAAATGGCTCTCCGCGGGACGATCTGGCCGCCCGCCCCGAGCTTGGCCATGGGTTCCCGCAGATCCCGGTTGGCCGTGAACATGCCGTAAGAGAGATCGGGTTCTCCAAAATCGGAAATATCGATAACCAGTGTGACAGGGCCTTTGACGCAAGTGACGCCATGCATGGACTGGAAGCCGTAAATCAGGTAGCCTTCCGCGTTACCATCCATGTACTCGAACAGATTGTCGCCAACATAGCTTCGGGCTTCGCCGCGCTGCGTCCATCCCGGTACCGCGGTACAAACAGGAACTGGAGCCGTATCGGCGGCGGCCGCCAGGCCGCAAGCCAGCAGCCCGAACGCGCAAATCGTCTTTAACATGTAAACATCTCCTGTGCTCGGATGAGCCTTTCAGAAACCTTCACTCCACAAGGGCATTCCACCGTGCAGCCCGGACAGGTGCCGCAGGTCATGCACTTCAAGATTCACGGGTGGCAAAATCCCATTTTAGTTGGGGAGGCTCCCAAATGCCAGCGACTTTTTCACGCCGCGCGATTTTGCGGTGGAGGGCCTAGGCCGGCGACTGGGGTCAGTGGTTCTCTTTCCGCTCTTCCTTCTTTTCCGTCTTCTTGACGGCTTTCTTCGCGGTCTTTGCCTGTTCGGTCCGTGGCTGCTCGGCGGGCCGGGTTACGGGATTGGCCGCGGGCGCCTGCGCGGCTGGCTGGCGGTCGTTGCGCACCGGCGCTATCGCCGGCCGTTCCGGACGTGCCATTCCAGCCCCGGGGCCTCGCACCGCGGCCGGGCGCGCGGCGTGATCGCGCAGACTCTCAACGCTTGAGACCGGCGGAGGAGGCGGAGCGGTCTTGGCATACACGAGCCGATCCGCGACCCTGGCAAGAGGCGTCTGAACCGCGGCGGCGCCGGCGGGACGCCCCAGCACGCTTTCCCGCACCGGCACGATGGGCGCGGTCGCACCCACCACCCGCGCTTGCACGATCTCGCGCTGCGGTACAATCACCATGGCCTGCGCTACCGGCCGCGCCCCAACGAACGCGTCGTGGGGCACCACCGTCACCGCGCCCACCACGGTCTGGTTCACGTAGACCACGTTGAGGCCCGGCCGGTACACTTCGCCGGGGCCCAGCGGGAACCATGCCGCCATCCCCACGCCGCCAACACCCACGAAGGCCACCAGCGCCGGGGCGTACACGGGGCGCGGCGCGATGGCGCCGGGCACCCACACCCAACCGACGGGGCCCGCGAACGCCCACCGGCCGTAGTGGAATGGGGCAAAGCCCCAGGGCGCGTCATCGATCCACGTCCAGCCCCACGGATCTACCCACACCCAGTGGCCATAGCGGTATGGCGCCCATCCCGCCATCATCCCCGTCGGCGCCCAGACCCAGCCGTAGGGCGGAACCTGCCGCCACACGCCGTACTGGTCCAGATCTTCATAGCCGATGGTCTGGCGGGAAACGTAGCGCGCCGATTGCGACTGGTCCTCGCGCCGGTCGCGCATCTGGCACCAGGTGTCAAACTGGTCCGGAGGCGGGACGCTGCCCATGTCAAACTTATCGACGCCGCTGATTTGGGCGCTTTGGCCCGCCTGAACCGGGAAGGCCCCGCGCGCCTCCTCGCCATTGACCTGGGCTTCCCCGCCCCGCACCGTGACCGTGGTGATGTTGTTATCGCCATCCACATCGATGCGGTAGTCGCCGACCTCGACGAGAGAGATAGCCACATTGGGCGTGTCGATTTCGAAGGCTTCCTGATTTCCCAAGTACCGGATGTGGACGTTGAGCACGCCTTGCGTGAGGCTGAACTGCGCCATCTGGTCATCGAGGTTGAGGATGGCCAGCGCGGTCTGGGAACCCATGCGAATGGCGGTGGACCCGATGTGCATCTCCACCTGTGCGCCGGCATCGGCCCAGAGATGGTCGCCGGTGGTGAGAGGATAGTTCAGCGAGGCCGCGGTCCATTCCTCGACGGTCCCCGGCCTGAAGGAGACCGTCCCGCTTTGATAGCTCAGCCGCGCCACGCGCGACGGGGGATCTCCGGCGTCCGCCAGGACCGGAATCGCCGCCACCGCCAACAGAGCCGCTAACAACTCAACCTTGCGCATCATGTGGTTTCTCCAACGCGTTCAACACGTGGGATTCCTAGATGGCTCAATGGGTTACATTAACTTTCCGCAAGAAATGCGCGGCGCTCGGCGTCACCCGCGCGACAGATACACGAAGCGGGCGATGAACAGGGCCGTCAGAGCGTACACGAACCAGTTCACCTGGCGGAACTTGCCGCGCGCAATTTTCATGAGCGTGTAGGCGGTGAAACCGAATGCCAGACCGTTGGCTATGCTGAAAGTCAGCGGGATCGCCATCATGGTGAGGAACGCGGGCACGGCCACTTCGGGATCCTGCCATTCAATCTCCGCCACCACACCCACCATGAGGCTGCCGACGATAATCAGCGCCGGCGCGGTGGCAGCGGCGGGGATGGCGCCCACTACCGGGGCGACAAACAGCGCCACTACAAACAGCAGGCCGGTGACGATGGCGGTCACCCCGCTGCGCCCGCCGGCGGCCACTCCCGCGGCGCTCTCGATGTAGCTCACCACGGTGGAAGTGCCGGTGAGCGAGCCTACGATAGTGGCCGTGGCGTCGGAAAGCAGGATGCGGTTGACGCGCGGGATCTGGTGCGTCTGGTCGAACAGATTGGCCCGCTTGCCCACCGCTACCAGGGTTCCAATGTTGTCGAACAGGTCGATGAACAGGAACACAAAAACGATTTCCAGGAAGCCGATGCGCAAGGTGGCCGGGAGGTCGAGCTTGAAAGCCGTGGCCGAGAGGTCGCTCAAGCGATAGGAGTGCGGCGCCCATTTCGCGACACCGGTAACGAGGCCGATACCGGTGGTGGCGAGAATGCCGATCAACATCGCCGCGCGCACGCGCCACGCCAGCAGCACGGCGATCAGCAGCAGGCCGAACATGGCCAGCGCGGTGCTCTTGTCTTGCAGGTTGCCGAGCGTCACCGTGGTGGCGGCGTTGGGCACGATGATCCCCGAGTTGCGGAAACCGAGCAGGGCGATGAACAGCCCCACGCCCGCCGCCACCGCCGCGTACAGCTCGTAGGGAATGGTGGAGATGATGAGCTGGCGCACGCCCAGGGCGGTCAGCAGGAGGAAGGCCACACCGGAAATGAACACGGCCCCCAGCGCCGCCTGCCACGGAACTCCCATCCCCTTCACCACGGTGTAGGTGAAGTAAGCGTTCAGCCCCATGCCGGGCGCCAGCGCGATGGGGTACTTGGCAAAGCCGCCCATAAGGAAGCTCCCGACGGCGGCCGAGATGCACGTGGCCGCCGTCACGGCCGCCAGCGGCATGCCGGTCTCGTGCAGGATGGCGGGGTTGACGAAGACGATGTACGCCATCGTCATGAAGGTGGTGAACCCGGCCAGAATCTCGGTCTTCCAGGTAGCGCCGAGTTGCTTGAACTCGAAGTAGTGCTCCAGGTATTGGCGCAAGGGCATGGTCTTACATTGTAGCCGTGGCGCAGGCCCTCGCGGGCCCGTCGGCGATAGGATAGGAAAAGCCATGAGCGGCCTCTCAAATAAATCCCCGGTCATGAGCAGCCGGCTGGTATTGGTGGCGGGTTTCGGCGGGCTGCTTCTTCTGGTCGCGTTCGCGGGCTTCGATGGACTTCAGGCTTTACAGCAGATTCAGGCCTCGGACAACAACATTCGCGAAGATTTTTTGTTGCGCACAAGGGTGCTGGAGCGGATTCGCGCGGACGTGTATGTCTCGGGCACTTATGTGAGAGACTATCTGCTCGAGCCGGAGAGCGGCAAGGCGGAAGGCCACCGGTACAGTCTCCGCGAAACCCGCGGCGACATGGACGCGGCACTGCGGCAATACCGGGCGCTGTTGAATGCCCAGGAAGCCAATCCGTTTCAGGTGCTCACGCAGGAATTGGCGGCATACTGGACGGTGCTGGAGCCGGTGTTACAATGGACCACCAGTCAGCGGCGACGCGATGGCTATGCTTTCCTGCGCGACGAAGTCTTCCCGCGCCGCGTGGCCATGCTGGGGATCGCGGACCAGATTGGCGCCATCAACGAGTCGCAGTTGAATAGCGGCAAGGCGAGAGTGGAGGAACTTTTTTCCCGCTTCCAGCGCCGCCTGACGATGGCTATCGGATTGACCATTCTCCTGGGCCTCCTTCTGGCCGGTTTCAGCATGCGCAAGATTCTGGGTCTGGAGGCCGGGACGGCGGCGCACTATAAAGAGATTTCGAATGCCAGAGCGGAGTTGAAACAGTTGTCGGCGCGCTTGGTGGAAGCCCAGGAAAACGAGCGCAGATCGATTTCCCGCGAGCTGCACGACGAAGTAGGCCAGGCACTGACCGGCGTGCTGGTGGAGATGGCCAACCTTTCCACCCTGATTCGCACCAAGGACACAGACGCAGTGGCGGCCAAGGCGGACGGGATCAAGAAGCTGGTGGAGAACTCGATCGGGGTGGTTCGCAGCATGGCGCTGTTGCTGCGGCCGTCGATGCTGGACGATCTCGGCTTGCTGCCCGCCCTGCAATGGCAGGCGCGTGAAGTTTCCAAGCGCAGCGGCGTGGGGGTGAAAGTGGCGGCCGAGCAGGTTTCCGAAGAACTTCCCGAAGAGATCAAGACCTGCGTGTACCGGATCGTCCAGGAAGCTCTGCACAACTGCGTACAACACTCGGGGGCCTCGAACGTGAGAGTCACAGTGCGCCAGGAGCGAGACCGTCTCCTGCTCTCCGTCCAGGATGACGGGAAGGGATTCGACACGAAACAGGAGCGCGGAATGGGGCTGCTGGGGATTCACGAAAGAGTGAGCCACCTGGGCGGCAGCTTCGCAGTGGATTCCGAGCCTGGGCAGGGCGCCGTACTGAGCATCATGCTCCCTTTGCCGGAGCCGATGCCGCGGAAAGCGCGGGAGACCGCATGAAACCGATTCGAATTCTACTGGCCGACGACCATTACGGTGGTCCGGAAGGGCTTGCGGCTGTTGCTCGAAAGCCATGCTGGTATCAAGGCCGTCGCGGAGGCCGCGAACGGGCGCGAGGCCGTGGCGCTGGCCGAAGAACACACGCCCGACGTGGTGGTGATGGATGTGGCGATGCCTATCCTGAACGGCATCGAGGCCGCCAGACAAATCTCCGCCAAGCTGCCGCAGACCGCCATCGTGTTTCTCAGCATGCATTCCGATGAGGGCTACGTGCTGAAGGCGCTGAAGGCCGGCGCGCGGGCCTACCTGCTGAAAGACTCCGCTGAAAACGA
>JBEKTU010000089.1:0-22632 GCA_049515735.1 Bryobacteraceae bacterium | reverse complement strand
TCGAGTTGAAGAGACGGGCCGGATCCTTCAGAGACGCGCCCTTGGAGAAGGTAAGCTTCACGACATTCTTGTAGGATTCGCCAGTGCAGATGATGCCGTCGTGCGACCAAATCGGAGTGCCCCTCCACTTCCACTCCTCGACGACGTCCGGGTCGGCTTCCTGAATGAGCTTGCGCATTCTGCTGAGGGTTTCCCCGCGCCAGTCCCCGAGTTCGGCGATTCTTTTCGAGATGAGCTCCGATGCCGGCTGGCCTAGGCTCGCGCCCGGCTTTTTCATGTCCTCATCCTTTTTACACGAACTGAAAGCCACTCTTAGAGAGCGGTAACGCACGAATCCGCTTGCCCGTGGCCGCGAAGATCGCGTTCGCGATCGCAGGCAGAACCGAGGGAAGCATCGGCTCGCCCAAACCGGAAGGCGGGTTGTCGGTCTTCAGGAAATGCACTTCGATTTGCGGAGGCGCTTGCGTCATGCGGATCGGCGGGTACTGGTGGTAATTGGTTTGAACCGCCCGGCCGTTGGCGATCGTGATCTCCCAAAGCATCTGGCTCATGCCCTCGATAACGCCGCCCTGGACCATGTTAACGGCGGCGCTGGTGTTGACGATTTGGCTGCCCAAATCCAACACAGACCAGATCTTATTGACCCTCACCTTGTTGGCCGCATCTACCCGAACGTCGGCGACCGTGGCGGCGAACCCGTGATTGTCGAGAACCGCGACTCCACGGCCGGTTCCCGCGGGAAGTTTTTGGCGCGGGTTCCAGCCGGATTTTTCCGCGACCATCTTCAGAACCCCGATGGTGCGTTCGGCGTCCACCTCGAGATCGCTGGGATTGGAAGATCTCACGCGCGTAGATTGCAGAAGCTCCAGCCGGAACTCGACGGGATCTTTGCCCGCGGCGTGGGCCAGTTCGTCGATGAAGGACTGAAACACCCACGTGATCCCGTTATTGCCGGGAGCACGCATCGGTCCGAGCGGCACGCCCGAGGCGATGACGGAGGCCGACATGTCGTAGTCCGGAATGAAGCCACCTGGAACCTGAGGAGTTGTCATGCCCGCCGCACGGCCGAATTGGCGGCCGTCGCCGAAGCTCACGAAGTGGTTCTTCCAGGCGATCAGTTTGCCGGCCGCATCCAGGCCGCCTTTCAGATAGTGGAAGTTGGCCGCGCGGTAGTGATCGTGGCCCATATCGTCTTCGCGGGTCCACATCAGTTTCACCGGTGCTCCAATCGTCTTGGAGATCAAGGCCGTTTCGAGGGCATAATCATTGTCGAGCCGGCGTCCGAAACAGCCGCCGGTTTTGATGAGATGCACCCGGATGGCGCTCTCGGGGATGCCCAGCAGCGTGGCGATCTCCGAACGGCCTTGACCGGGTGCCTGGCTCGGGGTCCACAGTTCGAGTTGGCCGTCCTTATAATGCGCCAGGCAGTTGGTCGGCTCCATCTGCGCATGAGAAAGGAACGGGAAGGAATACCGGCTCTCCACCACCTTGGAAGCGGACTGCATGGCTTTGTCGGGATCGCCGTCCCTGCGTACCACCAGCGTGGGTGGTTGTTTGAACAGCTCATCGGCGCGTTGCTCGTACCAGGCGCTCGATTCTCGGCCGGTCTCGCCCTCATCCCAAGTCACTTTCAACTTCTTCCGGGCCGTGTTCGCCTGCCAAAAGCTATCGGCGACAACCGCGACTCCGCTGTGCAGGCCCCCCAGGACCTTGGTCCCTTCGAGGATGAAAGCGTGCCTGACACCCGGCAGCGCCTTGATTTCGTCGAGATTGGCCTTCACCGCCTTACCCGCGAACACCGGACACTTCTCATACACTGCCCACAGCATTCCCGGTACGGTAAAGTCGATGCTGAAAAGGGGCTTGCCGGTCACGACCTCGGCAATATCGACGCTGCGAACCGGCGTGCCGACGATGGTGTAGTCCTTCGGGTCCTTGAGTCTGACTTTCGAGAGATCCGGAGGAGTCAGCGTCGCTACTTTGGCCGTCAGCGCGCCGTAGCCCACCGTGCGGCTCGTCCGCTGGTGCATCACCTTCCCGGATGCCGTGGTAAGCTCCGATTCGGGAACATTCCAGGTTTCGGCTGCCGCGGCGATGAACATGGCGCGGCCGGCCGCTCCCACTCTCCGCAGCGGATCCCAATTGCGCGGCGTCGAGGTGCTTCCTCCGGCGCGCTGCTGCCCGTATTTCGACTCGTCGAGATCGGCCTGAACCACTTTCACATTTTTCCAATCCACGTCCAGCTCTTCCGCAATGAGCATGGGCAATGAGGTCCGAACTCCCTGGCCCACTTCGGGATTCTTGGCCATGATGGTGACGGAGCCGTCCGGGGCGACACGGATAAAGGCGTTGGGCGATAGCGGGGCGGCGGGTGGCGGCGCCGGGGTTTGGGCCTCGGACTCCGGGTACCAGGCGAGAAGCAGTCCGCCTCCGGCCAGGGCGGTCGCGCGGAGGAAGTCTCGACGGCCGATTTTCATAACCGCCTCCGGCTGGTGTCCGAGATGGTGGCGGCCATGTGAATCGCCTGGCGGATGCGCAGATAGGTCCCGCAACGGCACAGGTTGCCCTGCATGGCGGAGTCGATGTCCTGGTCGCTGGGCCGGGGTGTTTTGGCCAGCAGCGCAGCGGCGTTCATAATCTGGCCGGCCTGGCAGTAACCGCACTGCGGCACGTCGAGCTCGATCCACGCCCGTTGCAGCGGATGAGAGCCGTCCGGCGACAGCCCCTCCAGAGTGGTTACCGGTGCGTTAGTGGCGGCCGAAACCGGCGTCAGGCACGAGCGCACCGCCTGGCCTCCCAGATGGACCGTGCAGGCGCCGCACATGCCCATGCCGCATCCATATTTCGTGCCTTTGAGGTTGAGGACGTCGCGCAGCACCCACAACAAAGGTGTGTCCGCGGGCACATCTACCGTGCTGGCCCGCCCGTTGACCGTGAGCTTAAATGGCATGAGTTCAATCCTTAACTCATGAGAAGCTTCGGCGCCGCAAAAGGATTCATGGATTTCGATCATAGACGGCGATATCGCCGTACAATCGAGTTTCGGGCCAGCCTGAAATGAAAACCTATTTTCACGTCGATATGGACGCCTTCTTTGTCTCCGTGGAAGAACTGTTCGATCCATCTCTCAAGGGCCAGCCGGTGGTGGTGGGCGGCCGGCCCAACGAGCGCGGCGTGGTCTCGGCGGCATCCTACGCGGCGCGCAAGTTCGGCGTCCACTCGGCCATGCCGCTGCGCACGGCATATAAGCTGTGCCCGCAGGCCATTTTCGTCGACGGCCATCCGGAGCGCTACCGCGACTACTCGCACCGGGTCTACGACGTGCTGAACGCGTTTTCGCCCCTGGTGGAGATGGCCTCCATCGATGAAGCCTACCTCGACATGACCGGCACCGAGCGCCTCTATGGCCCGCCCTTGCGCGCGGCGCACCTGCTGCACCGGCGCATGAAGGCGCAGACCGGCTTGAACTGTTCCATCGGGATCGCCGCCTCGCGCCTGGTGGCCAAGATCAGCTCCGACCAGGCCAAGCCCAATGGCGTGCTGTGGGTGATTCCAGGCGAGGAGCCGGCTTTTCTCGCGCCGCTCGACGTGCGCAAGGTTCCGGGCGTGGGCAAAGTGACGGAGAAGCAGCTTAACGCGCTCGGCATCCGCAAGGTCGGGGACCTGGCGCGCCTGGACGAAGCCTTCCTCGAGCAGCGCTTCGGCAAGTGGGGCCTGGCGCTGGCCGGCAAATCGCGCGGCCTGGATGCCGGCGGCTGGTTCGACACCGAAATCGGCGCGGACGATGGCCCGAAATCCATCAGCCACGAGCACACCTTCTCCGAGGACACCGCGGACCTGGCGCACATCGAATCGACGCTGGCGCGCCTGTGCGAAATGGTGGGCCGCCGTTTGCGCGAGCACCGCTTGCACGCGCGCACCATTCAGCTCAAGTTGCGCTACTCCGATTTCTCGACGTTCACGCGCGCGCATTCCATCGCCCGCGCCACCGACCTCGATACCGAGATGTTTGAGGAGATCCGCGATCTCTTCCGCCGCCATTGGAAAACGGGAGCGGCGGTGCGCCTGCTGGGGGTGCACGTTTCTTCCTGGTCCGAGGGCGACGAGCAGTTAGATCTGATAGGCGAAGAGAAACACCAAAAATGGAGCCAGGCGCTGGCGGCCGCCGACCGGCTGCGCGACAAGTTCGGAGAGTCGGCCGTATCGCTGGCCGCCGGCCTGCGCGGCAATTTCCGCGAGCGCACGCACGAAAACCCCGCCAGCCTGCCGGGGAAGAAGAAGGCCCCGCATTGAGCCGCGCGCGTAAACTGTAATATACTATGGTATATACCACGGGAGGAGCGGACGATGCCCCGCACCGCCAAGCTATTTCGGAATGGCCGAAGTCAGGCAGTTCGCTTGCCCGCCGATTTTCGGTTTGAGGGCAAGGGGGTCTATATCCGGCAGAATCCCGCCACCGGAGATGTCATCCTGTCGCGGCGGCCGGACTCCTGGGAGAGCTTTTTCAAACTCACCGAGCAGGCGGGTGTGCCCGGCGATTTCATGTCCGATCGTCAGGATGGAGCACCTCAGAAACGCAAGCTGTTCCGATGACGATCCGGTACCTGCTGGACACCAATATCGCCAGTTACGTCATCAAGGGCAACATTCCCGCCGTTCGCCGTCGCATAGTCCAAGTGCCTATGGCGCAGCTCGCCATTTCCGCCGTGACCGAAGGCGAGTTGCGCTATGGAGCAGCGCGGCGGCCCGACGCCGCACGCTTGCGGACCATCGTCGATGAATTCCTGCTCAGAATGACGACCCTGCCCTGGGATTCGGAAGCAGCCCAACACTACGGGCAGATCCGGGCCGCGCTCGAACGCAAAGGCCAGCCGATGGGGAACCTCGATATGATGATCGGCGCTCACGCCGTCGCGTTGGGAGCCGTCCTGGTCACCAACGATCGAGCGTTTACTCGGATAAAAGAGCTGAGGGTCGAAGACTGGACCAGCCGGTAAACCGAACTTCCCGCTCTCGTCAGCGTCCCGCCGGCGCGGCTGACTCCTTGTTCAAATACTTTTCAAACCACGCACAATGCGTGCGTCACAACCGTGGCTCGATGTTCACCCTTTCACGTACGCCAGCTTGGCGGCCACTTTCCCGTCGCGTACGGTGAACACGTCCACGCCGCGCAGATGCCACGGTTGTCCGTCGCGGATCTTGCGATACACCCACCGCACGACGGCACGATCACCACTGACAATGATTTCCTCGGCTTCGAATCGCGCACCGGGATTGCGCGCGAACCACTCCCGCCAGTACGCGATCACCGCTGCTTTTCCCTGTATGCGCCGGCCGTCTGGCGCGGGAGACGTATCCTCGAACACCGTGTCGTCGGTCAGCAATAGCGCCAGGGCGTCCGGGTCGTGCCGATTGAATGCTTCATTGAAGCGATCGACCACCATGCGGGTCGTGGCATCGGCGGTCTGCGGATTCTGCTCGAAGCTCATACTCATCCCGTACGCCTGTCGCAATGCCGTTGAAGTGAAGACCACAAGCGCCATACATGCGACGATAAGTGATGGGCCCCTTGTCGGCTGTTGCGGCATCCGGTCCCCCCCAAGAACATTGTATCAACCACCTGCGGAGCGCCTACGCCCAACCCGTGCGGGTTCCCCTCTTACTTGCGCTTCCCCTTGCTCCCGATCATCTGCTTGATGAACTCCACTTCCTCGGGCCGGTATGGCTTTCCATCGAAGTAGAAGATGTCGTGGAACCACATCGCCGGCTCGCGGTCGGTGTACGGTTTCTGCCAGGAATCCCAAGGCAGGTTGGTCTGTGTTTTCCCCACGACAAAGCCCCAATTGTAGGCCCCCACCTTGTACTTCTTGGCCACCGGCAGAATCCCCTGGAAAGTGCTCTTGTTGGGGCGCGCCATGTACTCGGTGCATAGAATCGGCCGATTGTATGCCTGCAACCAGCGGACTCGCTTTTCGAACTCTTCCGGCGCATCGTAGTTGTGAAACGAAATCACGTCGGAAAGCTGGATCTGCATCTTCTCCATGGGCGACAGCTTCTCCGGCGCGGACCAGTCGCCCTTCCACAGGCCGCTCGTCAATGGTTGCGTCGGGACCCCCGCGCGGACCCATTCAAATACCGTCGGCAGCACGGCCATCACCGCGGCGTCCTCACCGCGGGGCTCGGAGGTTCCATAGCTCGAACCGTTGGTGTTGTCCGGCTCGTTCCAGACGTCCCAGGCGAGGATTCGCTTGTCATCCGCGAACGTCCTCACCACGTCTTGTGCGTACTTCAGAAAACGCGCGTGCAAAGCCGGGTCCAGCAGCTCTTTGGCTCCGGGACTCTGCACCCACCCGGAATTATGCACGCCGGCCCTCGGCAGCGGCTGTGTTCCCAATTGTGGAAACGGGTCCCAGCAGGAATCGAACAGGACCAGTATGGGCCTGATCCCGTGCTTCTCCGCAATTGCCAGAAATCGAGAGATCCGCCTCTCGAAGGCCCCCGCGTCCTGTTGCCACGGCAGATCGTGGAGGAACACCCGCATGGTGTTCATTCCCAGATCTTCCGCCCAGGTCAGCTCCAGGTTGATCCTGGCCGGATCGAACGTGTCCTCCTGCCACATCTCCAGTTGGTTGATGGCGCTGGCCGGGATGTAGTTGCTGCCCACCAGCCAGGGTTGCTTCCGGTACCAGTCGTTGGCGGCCTTCTCGGACCACCGCTGCGACTGCGCCATGGCGGCCGTGTTCAGGAACAGCAAAACAGCGATCGGCAAATACCTCTTCGGTGCGGTCATGCTTCTATTTTGAACGCTTCGGGCCGGAATTTGGTAAAATAAAAGTGCCTTTTGGTCGTCCCGCGAAACTTGGCCTGATCCATTTGCCTCGTGTAGCCCGCACAATCAGAAAGTAGAAGTGAAGTTCGAGGAAACAACGTGAAGAACATATTCGTAGGCAATCTGGATTTCGCGGCGACGGAATCGGCAATTCGGTCGCTGTTTGAAGCTCATGGAGCAGTGGAGCGCGTCAACCTGGTCACCGACCGGGATACCGGGCGCCCGCGCGGCTTCGCGTTCGTGGAAATGACGGATTCCGCCGCGGCGGACCGCGCCATCGCGGCCCTCAACGGGACCGAAATGGGAGGGCGAAAGCTCAACATAAACGAGGCCCGGCCCAAGGGCGAAGGGGGCCGGGGCGGCTCTGGCGGAGGCTTCCGCCGCGAAGGCGGCGGCGGACCCAGGCAACGGCGCGAGCCTCGCTGGTAATTCATCTCGCGTCACAGCGCGGCCGGCTTCAAACGCCGGCCGCAGATCGGGAGCGGACCTCATGGGTATGCGTTCGGGCACTACATTCAAGAAACGGCAGAAAGAGCTTGCGCGAATGGAAAAACAGCGCGACAAGGCTGCCAGGAGAATCCAGCGCAAGGCTGAGAAGCTCTCCGGCGAGTCTCCGGACACACCGAAGGACCCCCTTGGCGGGCCGCCCGATGAAGTCTCAATGCCGGCTGGCGAATAGAGTGGATTCGCATTCCTGGCCGGCTGTAGGGGAGCTTACCAGGATGCTCTAGGAGGCAGCCTGGAAGTGGAGAAAGTCATGCAGTTACGGTACATGGGGTTCGATCAGACCAAGGCAGTCCGAGTCTACAGGTTTGACAGCGTAGTGGACCGGGCGCCAGCCACTCGGTACATCGTCACCGTCGACCTGACGCTCTTCCTTAAGCACCACGTCGGCATTCAAGAAGGGCCCTCTCTCTGTGCCCGAAAGCTGGCGGCCGACCTCGAAACGCTTGAGCAGCGCGAGCACACTCTCACCAGCGACGATTTGCTCGCGTACGTCACCGCGCGGTCGGAAGCGGAAGCGCGCAAGGCCGCTGCCAGGAAGCCGGGCGTCCGCCGCCGCGGTCCGGTCCGCCACGATGCTTGGGGAAACCCAGCCAGCGCAGTGGTCGGCGCGGCGCCCGCGGCGCACAACGGAAAGTAGCCGGCGGCCCGGCTTGGATACACGCTTGAAAGTCGGCTTTGTCAGTCTGGGCTGTCCCAAAAACCTGGTCGATAGTGAAGTCATGATGGGCCAGCTCGCCGCCCGCGGCCACCAGTTGACACCGCACCCCGGCGAAGCCGATGTCCTGGTAGTCAACACCTGCAGTTTCATCGACCCCGCCAAGAAGGAATCGGTGGAAGCCATTCTCGAGATGGCCCAATACAAGAAGAGCGGACGCGCCCGCAAGCTGATCGTCGCCGGCTGCCTGGTGGAACGCTACCGGGGCGACATCCGCCAGGAACTCCCGGAGGTCGATGCCCTTATCGGCACTAATGACCTGGAGAGCATCGTGGCGGTGTGCGAGGGCCTGGAGACGCCGCGGATTCCGCCCCAGCCGTACCTGTATCACGACCTCACGCCGCGCGTGCTTTCGACTCCGCGCCATTTTGCTTACATCAAAATCGCGGAAGGCTGCGACCATCCCTGCACCTTCTGCGTGATCCCGCAGTATCGCGGCCATTTCCGCAGCCGCCGTTTTGAATCCGTGGTCTCCGAAGCCGCGCGCCTCTTCGGGCAGGGCGTCCGCGAAATCAATCTGATCGGGCAGGACACCACTTCCTACGGCGAAGACCTCGGCCTCACCGACGGGCTGGCCCGCCTTCTCGAACGCCTGGCCCAAATTGACACCCCGCGCGAAAAATGGATCCGCTTCCTCTATGCCTACCCCAACCGGGTCAACCAGAAGCTGCTGGACACCATGGCCGCGCATCCGGCGCTGGTCAAGTACATCGACATGCCGTTGCAGCACGCGAGCGCCCGCGTCCTCAAGCGCATGAAGCGCGGCGCGTCCGGCGATCTCTTCCTGAAACTGATCGAGCGCATTCGCCGGACCATCCCCGGGGTGGCCATCCGCACCAGCTTCATCACCGGGTTTCCGGGCGAGACGGGGGAGGATTTCGAAGAGCTGTGCCGGTTTGTCGAGGCCGCGAGGTTCGACAACCTGGGTGTTTTCACTTATTCCGACGAAGACACCAGCGCCAGCTACGCTCTGGATGGCAAAGTGGACGGCCGCACCATCCACAACCGCAAGCGCCGCCTCATGGCCATCCAGCGGAAAATTGCGCGCGGCCGTAATCGCATGTTGGTGGGCGCGGAAGTGCCCGTGCTGGTCGAAGGCCCGTCGCCGGAGACCGATCTGCTGTGGACGGCGCGCATGTCCACGCAAACGCCCGAAATCGACGGCGCCGTTCTGATCAACGACTTCGAAATCGCCGCGCCGCGTCCCGGCGAAATCCGCCGCCTTCGCGTCACCGAAGCCCACGATTACGATGTGGTGGGCACGCTTCTCGCCCCCGCCGAACCAGCGCCGGGCCCAGAGGGCACCTTGGCGCCGACGCCACTGGTCAACATCGCTCTATGAAGTGCCCCATCTGCAAGAAAGAAGTCGCTCCCGGCGACCCCGAATTCCCTTTTTGCAGCGAGCGTTGCCGTATCATCGACCTAGGCAACTGGGCGACCGGGAAGTACGTGATCCCGTCGCCCATCCCAGAAGATGAAGAAGAACCGTAGCGCCGCTCTGCTATCCACCTGGTTCGGTTGCGGGTACTCTCCCATAGCCCCGGGCACCGCCGGTTCGCTGGCCGCGCTCCCGATCGCCATCGCTCTCCATGCATACGCCGGCTTCGCCGGATGGCACTTCCTTCTGCTGGCCGCCATCGGCTTCTGCCCCGCGGTGTGGGCCTCCGGCGTCACCGCGCGCGCCACGGGCATCGAAGATCCCGGGTTTGTGGTCATTGACGAGGTGCTGGGGCAGTGGATCGCCCTGGCCGGCGCGCGGCCGTTCAATTGGAAGAGCTGCCTGGCCGCCTTCGCCCTCTTCCGGCTCTTCGATATTTGGAAGCCTCCGCCCGTGCGCCAGTTGGAGGCGCTGCCCGGCGGGCTCGGCATCGTCGCGGATGACGTGATGGCCGGCCTGTACGCGGCGCTTGTATTATTCTTGGCAGGATGCTTCAATCTTTATTGAATGCCCCTTCGGAAAGCACCCGACACCCGGCCCCAGATTTCCCGGGTCACACCGCCCGCCGCCATCGCCGGCGGCGAGTTGCAGATTCGAGGAAAGGGTTTCGCGAAATCGGACCGGCCCCTCGTCACCGTCGGTGAAGTCGGCGCGCCCGTGATCATCGGCTCGG
This sequence comes from Bryobacteraceae bacterium, assembly GCA_049515735.1. Taxonomy (GTDB): domain Bacteria; phylum Acidobacteriota; class Terriglobia; order Bryobacterales; family Bryobacteraceae; genus Fen-178. The sequence continues at coordinate 12,470 of JBEKTU010000089.1, read as the reverse complement.
ATTCGTTCGTGATTGCCCGTGTTCCGGAGGGCGCCACGGCGGGAGAAGTGGTGGTCAAAAGCGGCCAGCAGGCCAGCGATTCCTGGGCCTGCGATATCGGCGTTCTGGTCGCCGAGAACCTCCACCCCGTGGCCAATCCGGCCATCGATTCCTTCGGCAATATCTACACCACGTTCAGCGGCTCGCGCGGACAGAAGGTTCCGGTAGCGGTCTACAAGATCGACCTGAACTTCGCCATGAAGCCGTTCATCAACGAGCTCATGAATGCCACGGGCCTGACTTTCGACCCCCAGGGCACGCTCTACATCTCCAGCCGCTACGACGGTTTCGTGTACCAGGCTACGCCCAACGGCAACATGTCGGTTTTCGTCGAAGGCATGGGGGTTGCCACCGGAATTGCTTTCGACGGCCAGCAGAATCTCTATGTCGGCGACCGCAGCGGCACGGTTTTCAAGATCAGCCCCGACCGCCAGATTTTCGTCTTCGCCACGCTCGAGCCTTCCATCGCCGCGTACCACCTGGCGTTCGGCCCCGACGGCTACCTCTACGTCGCCGCTCCCACCACCTCCAGCTTCGATTCCATCCATCGCATTTCCCACAACGGCGAAGTGGAAGTTTTCTATCGCGGCCTCGGCCGTCCGCAAGGCATGGCCTTCGACGAAGAGGGCCGCTTGTACGTGGCCGCCTCCCTCTCCGGCCGCAAAGGCGTGGTCCGCATCGACTCCGACCGCCGCGCCGAGCTGTTCCTCTCCGGGCCTGGAATCGTGGGCCTGGCGTTCACCCCTTCGCGCGCCATGGTGGTCGCCACCACCAGTGCAATCTATCGCGTGGACGTGGGGATCAAGAGCCGCTCGCTCATCTGATGAACGCCGAAATCATCGCAGTCGGCTCCGAAATGCTGACGCCCGAGCGCGTCGATACCAACTCGCTCTATCTCACCGGCGAGCTGAACAACCTGGGCGTCGAAGTAGTTGCCAAGTGCGTGGTCGGCGACCACTGCGACCGTCTCGCCGGCGCCGTCCGCCAGGCGCTCGAGCGCTCGGAAATCGTCATTCTCTCCGGCGGGCTCGGCCCCACCGAAGACGACGTCACACGCGAAGCCGTGGCCCAGGCGCTGGGCCGCAAGCTTGTCTTTCATCCCGAAATCGCCGAGGCGCTGGAACGCCGTTTCGCGCTAGCCCAGCGCCAGATGGCCGAGGTCAACAAGCGCCAGGCCCTGGTCATCGAAGGCGCCGACGTTCTTCCCAACGACCGCGGCACCGCGCCCGGCCAGTGGCTGGAGGAATCCGGCTCCGTGGTGATGCTGTTGCCCGGCCCGCCGCACGAGCTGAAGTCGATGTTCGAGCGCCAATGTTTGCCGCGCCTCAAGCGCCTGGCGCCCGCACAGGCCATTCGTACGGCAGTTCTGCGCGTGGTCGGCATGCCGGAGTCGGATCTCGATCAGCTGATCTCGCCGGTCTATAAGAAATACCTGAACCCGGTCACCACCATCCTGGCGGCCAACGGGGAAATTCAGGTCCACTTGCGGGCCCGCTGCGCCACCGAAGCCGAGGCCGATGCCCTTCTGGCGGAGGTGGCCGCCCCCATCGAGCTGCTGCTCGGCGACCGCGTCTACTCCCGCAACGGCGACCCGCTCGAAGTGGTGGTCGGCGATCTCCTGCGCGAACGCCGCGCCACCGTTTCAGTGGCCGAAAGTTGCACCGGCGGCATGTTGGGCGAGCGCCTCACGTCGGTTCCCGGCAGCTCGGACTACTTCGTGGGCGGCTTCATCGCCTACTCCAACTCCATGAAGATGGAACTCCTCGGCGTGCCCCCCGAGATCCTCGAGCAGCACGGCGCCGTGAGCCAGGAGACCTCCGAGGCCATGGCCGCGGGCGCGCGCCGCCGCACCGGCTCGACCTACGCGCTTTCCGTTACCGGGGTAGCAGGTCCCGGCGGCGGGAGCGAATCCAAGCCGGTGGGATCCGTTTGGTTGGCCGTCGTCGATGACGCCGGCACACACGCCGAGCACCGCCGCTTCCTAGGCGACCGCCAACGTATCCGGCTCTTCACCGTGCAGATAGCGCTCGACCTGCTGCGGCGGAGGATTACGGGAAGATGCGGGTGAGAGCGGCACGGATCAACCCCCGCGGCCAATCTGCGTTTATAGATGCTCGATTGCCGGAAACGGCGTGTCGCGGGAGGAATCCGGCCGAATTGAGATTCCCGGTGTGATGCGGACCTGTCGGGAGTGGGCCGACGGCTAGGAGTCGTTCACTTCGTTAGAGGGTGCAGGGGGTTCCGTTGCGCAAAGCCTAGAGCGAGGGGTTAACCGCCTCGCCGCCGGGTCGCTATTGCAGAGAAGCGTGTTATCTGGTACAAATCAAGGCGCAATGCTCCGCCAGCTTCGATTAAGGAATTATCGCTGCTTTAGAGACCACACAGTGGTTCTGGAATCGAATACGGTAATCGTCGGAAAAAATAATGCTGGAAAATCATCCATAGTCGAGGGCATGCGCCTGGTTGCTGCGGTTGTAAACCGAAGAGGGGCGACTTTCGTTCAGGCTCCAAAGTGGTTGGGGCTGTCTCGATTCCGAGTCGGAATCGCGCCCCGAATTTCGCAGCTTGGACTCAACCTTAGCGCTGTCTTCCATCGTTATGGGGACCCTCCTGCGATAATAACGGCGAGCTTTACAGGGGGTGCTGCGATCACGGTGTACGTGGGGAGGGAAGAAACGATTTTTGCGACGGTTCAGGAGAATGGTGATTGGGTTACCACACCCGCAAGGTTCCTGGGGCTGAAACTGCCCTGGATCGAGGTGCTACCGCAGATCGGCCCTTTGTTGACCGAGGAGTACCGTCTGACCGATGATCGAGTGGCCGCTTACCTCAATTCGCGACTTTCGTCGCGGCACTTCCGTAACCAGCTAGTTCGGATGGAAACAGCATTTGCTGGCTTCAAGCAGCTTGCTGAAGAGACCTGGCACGGGCTAAGGGTAGATCCCGTTCAAGAAGCGGCAACAAAGGATGGAGCGCTCCTGTCTTTGCCCGTCCGGGACGGCGATTTCGTGGCAGAGGTTGGGTGGATGGGACAGGGACTTCAAATGTGGTTGCAGACGATTTGGTTTCTCTCGCGAATTCCACCAGACTGCACTGTCGTCCTTGATGAGCCAGATGTCTACATGCACCCTGACCTGCAGCGAAGGTTGTTCAGGCTGGCTCGAACCCGGTTCAGGCAATGTATCATCGCAACCCACTCCGTCGAGATAATGGCCGAGTCCGACCCCGGCAACATCCTGATCATCGACAAAAAGGAGGAAAGGTCCCGATACGCGAATAACGAGCCCGGCGTGCAGCTATTGATCGATCAGATCGGAGGAATCCACAATGTTCATCTGGCGAGGCTTTGGAGCGCCCGCAAATTCCTGCTGGTTGAAGGCAAGGATATGAGCTTATTGAACCGGCTTCACGCTGTGCTCTACCCCGCAGCAGAGCTACCGCTGGACGCCATCCCTACGCTCCCGATCGGTGGCTGGAGCGGCTGGCCGTATGCTGTCGGCGCATCAATGACCTTGAAGAACGCAGTTGGCGACCGCATCACCTCCTACTGCATCCTCGATTCCGATTATCATTCACATGCCGAGATTTGCGACCGTTACAGAGAGGCAGGAGATCGAGGGGTGAAGCTTCATGTCTGGAGCCGAAAGGAGATTGAGAATTTCTTACTGCAACCTCGAGCGATCCGCCGCGTCCTGGTGTCGCGCATTAAAGAGCGAGAGGTGCCAAGCGAATCAGAATTGCAGGATAAGATCCTTGAGATCTGTGAGCAGGAGCGCCGTTCAGTTGAGGACGGAATTGCCTCGGCTCTGGTACAGGCCAATCGGAGGCTCGACTTGATAACTGCGAATCAGATGGCGCGTTCCCGCGTGGACGAAATCTGGAAGGTGAAGGCCAATCGACCAAATGTGGTGTCGGGAAAGGATGTGCTAGCAAAACTGTCCGAATGGACTCACAAGGAGTTTGGCGCCGCATTCGGCGCACCAGCGGTCGCTCGGCAAATGACCCCAACAGACATCCCGCCTGAATTGGCGGATGTGATTGCGGCGATCGAGGAGAGTTCCAGCTTCCTTTCGTTTGAGGAGAGGCAGAAGCTCCACGGCTTGGGCTTTTCCGGGACCGAGATCGTCGGTGACGCGCAGGCATCAACAGCCAAGATAGCCGTATCGGCGTCACGAAAGGCGAGTGGAGCGAAGACGCAGATGAAGCAAAACTGAACGGCTTGATGCGGCGAGTTGATGCCCGCTGGAGACTGATGCCGCTGGACGTGCCCAACGCGTACAACTCCCGTTCCATGAATCCATTCTATCGCCGATCGCCCATTGCACACATCCATCGTTGGAGGGATTTGTCCGGATTACGGGGCGCTGCGGTTGAGAGCCGCTCACCGCCGCTTCATCGTCATGACCGTCAGCGAGAGCTTGGGAAAAACGTACCGTATCTCGCTTCCGGACACCGCCAGGGACGAGGTCACAGGTCGAATCGCGTCCGGGCGGTCGCCCGTATTCTCTGCGAGCGGTGAGTCGGCGGCCAGCGTGTCCACCTGTGCCTGGGCCGCGGCGGAGAATCCCTGAAGCCGCAGCGTCGCCGGAGTGCCGTTCTTCCAATCGCGGTTGGCAACGAATAGAACCAGATCGCCGCTCACCGAGTTCCGGGTTGCCAGCACGTCGAGATAGGGGACATTCGGAATCTCAGGCATGCTGGTCATCCCGTTGTGAACGTCGTAGTGGCGAACCTCGGTTTGGGTGGCCACCACCGTGTCCCCGGCGCGATGGGAGTAAAGCCAGAACGCCCAGCACTGCGGGGTGGCCCAGACCAGGCCTTCCGACTTGCGGAGGCCTCCGCCTCCCATCAGGCCCGACATGCTGGATATGGGCACAAAATCGGCCTGTGACAGCATCATGTTCATCCAACCCGCGCCCATAACGGCTCCGCCGATGTTGGTCGAGGATGGCCCGGTGCCTCCCCAGTTCCATTCCGTGTATGCCAGCCCCACCCGGCCCTTGGTGGCCGGATCCGCGTCGATCTGCGCCCGTATAGGTTTCAAGAGGTTCGCCATCCCGATCGGGAGGGCCAGAGGGATGGCTGTCAGTGTGTCGGCATCGGGCGCCTTGGCCACGATCTGATTGAGGCGGACGACATAGTGTACGCTGACATAGCTCAGATCCTTGCCGGCATTCTTGATGAGGGCCCCGGTCCAGGCCCCGGTAAAGTCCGCACCGGGGCCACAGGCAACCAGTATCGCGCCCGGGAGAGCTTGCTTGCGGACCACCGGGTAGAATTCCAGATAACGGGCGGCATTGCTCGTGGGCGTCTGCCACCCCATCTGGTCGTCCCCCCAGAGCTCGTTCCCCAGTTCCCAGATGGTCGCCGGATACGGATCGCGATGCCCGTTGGCCGCGCGACGTGCGCCTTGGGGTGTGGTCGGCGCTCCGTTGACGTACTCCACCCATTTCCTGGCTTCTTCCTTAGTGCCGCTTCCCAGGTTCATGCAGATCATCGGCTGCGCCCCCACCAGCCGGCAGAAAGACATGAACTCATCGGTCCCGAACTCGTTGTACTCCGTGGTTCCCCAAGCCCGATTAAGCTGCGTGCGGCGCTTGTCCAGCGGTCCTACGCCGTCCTCCCAATGATAGGTGCTCATGAAGTTGCCGCCCCAGCGCACCAGAGAAAAGTTCATTTCCTTGGCGGCCTTCACCACCTCCGGATCGAAGAGTCCTTCGACTGCGTCGGCCGGGTAGAGCCGGATCATATCCAGAGAAATTCGGCGATCGCCGGTCATCGACACCACGAAATCCACCAGCTCATGCGGCTTCACGGCACCGGCTGGAAGACGCAGGCGGAACGGGAGCTTGGTCCATTTCCCGCCATCCGGCACCTGCACATCAGTTGAAGCCAGAATCGTGTCGGGATTGTTCCGCGGCCGGAAGCTCACCGTCAGGCGCACCGGCCCCTCCACCGACGAGGCGAACAGGGACCCCGTATACTCCAGTTCCCGATGAACCGGCAGGTAGATGCCCTGGCGGATTCCGACCTCCTCGGTGGCGATCGTCTCGAGCCGCGCCTTGAACCCTTTCGGCTCCGGGTGCGGCAAGCCAATCAGGTAGATATAGCGATCGGAGTTGGCCGCCCCGGCACCGAAAATGGACTCATACCGCTTCCCGACATCTCTCAAGGGCTGCCAGGGCAGTGGCAATCCCTCGTTCAGAGAGGTGACGAAAGCCCGATCTGCAAACCGTGCATTCATCACCTGCAAACTGGCATGGTAGTCCTCCAGGCTTGGGTTTTCAAGAAGCTGGGCCGACACGCCCCCGAAAATCTCGTTGCCGACGTTCTCCGTGTAGATCCCGTATACCGTTCGCGGAATCCGGAACGAGCTTTGCTGCCCGGCGCGGATTTCGATGACGGCTTCGGGTTTGTCGGTGCGGACGTAGCTCGATAACGATTGCGCGGCAAGACCTCCTACGACGAGGAAGAATGCCACCAATGCCGCTCCTATCAGCCTCATTCTCGTTTTCATTGCTGTAACTCCTATTCTCTGACGCCTATTCCCGGCCGGCGTAGAGCTCGTCGATGTGGGCCTGGCAGTTGGCCAGCGCCTGGGCGCGCCGGATCTTCATAGTGGCGGTCAGTTCTCCCTGCTCGATGGAAAAATCGCGCGCCAGCACGCGGTACTTGCGCACCTGCTCAAACGGCGCAAGCTGCCTGTTGACGCGCGCCACGGCTTTGCGGATCTCGGCCAGCACCGGCGGCGCCTGGGCGATTTCAGAAGCCGCGCGGCCGCGCCACGGCTCCATCCCTTTCAACGCATCGGCGGCGGCGGGATTGACAGTGAACAGCGCGGTGAGGAACGGCAGCCGGTCCCCAATCAGGAGCACCTGGCTGACCAGCGGCTCCATTTTGAACAGGTTCTCGACGCGCGCGGGATAAATTTTCTTCCCGGTGGAAGAGACGATCAACTCCTTCTTGCGGCCGGTTATGAAGATGTAGCCTTCGCTATCGGCGTGGCCCAGGTCGCCGGTGTGCAGCCAGCCGTCGCGCAGCACTTCGGCGGTGGTCTTGGGATCGTTCAGGTAGCCGGAGAACAGACAGGGGCTCTTGAGGAGCATCTCGCCGTCTTCGAGGAACCGCAACTGGACGCCGGCCAGCGGACGGCCGATGCTGCCCGGCTTGGGGCGGTCGAGCGGATTCAGAGTTGCCACGCCGCCCTCGGTCAATCCATAGCCTTCGATGATCGGCATACCGATGGCCTCGTAGAACTCGGCCAGGTTCTTGCCCAGCGGCGCCGCGCCCGAAGCAGCTACCCGCAAGCGCCCGCCAAAGCGCGCGCGGATCTTGCGGAAGAGAAGCCGGTCGGCCAATTTCAAGGGGGCGCGGATTCGCACCGGAACCGGCTTGCCCGCGCGGCGGTAGCTCGACGCCGCCAGCGCCAGCGCCAGCGCGCCATAGAACAGCTTGCGCGCCGGAGCGGGGCGCTTGCGCAGTTCGGTGCAGATGGTGGCGTAAATGCGCTCCCACATGCGCGGGGGCGCCAGCAGAATGGTGGGCCGCACGTTGCGGATTTCCTGAGGCAACTTCAGGAGGCTCTCGGCGAAGGTCACCGGCATGCCGCAGCGGATCGGCAGGAATTCCATCACCACGCGTTGCGCGATGTGCGCCGATGGCAGAAAAACCACCGTGGAATCCTCCGGCCCCAGCGGCAGCACCGCCGGACCCATGTCGATGTTGGACACGATGGCATGATGCGTCACCAGCGCCATTTTGGGCTCTCCGGTGGCGCCGGAAGTGAGATACAAGACGGCGGGGTCGGAGGGTTGCAATTCCGACGATAGCCGCTCGATCGAGCCCGGATCGAGCTGGAGCGCATTGCGGCCCATTTCGCGGAGGTCCGCCAATGCGAGTGCGCCCGCGGCCCGTCCGGTAAGCAGAATCCAGTGGCGGACCGGCGCCGGCCGCAGCGATTCGAGCACCTCCGGGTTTTCGATGAAAGCCGCGCACGCCCCCGCGGATTCCATGGTGCGCACCAGGTCCTTGGGCGGATAGCTGGGGTACAGGGCCGCCGCGATCGAGCCATTGGCGATGATGCCCAGGTCGGCCAGGTAGAACTCCAGGCGCGTCTCGGAACTCAGCGCCACGATGTCGCCTTTACCGATTCCCAGAGTGCGCAGTCCGGCGGCGATTTCGTCCACCGCCTGCCGGTACTGGTTCCACGAGAAGGGCGGCGCGCCAGGCTGGATAAGCGCAGGCGCATCACCGTACGCGCGGGCGGCTTCTTCCAGAACCCGATAAAGGGTGCGAGACCTCACTCCATGCAATTTACCAAATTAGTTATGACGCCGTGATTAGCGGTCGTATTCGAGCAGCGAGAAGACGTCGTACCCCGCGAGCTTCCGGCGCCCGTTGAGAAAAGTCAGCTCGACCACGAACGCGATGCCCGCCACCGTGCCGCCGGAGTCCCGCACCATGCGCGCCGCGGCCGCGGCGGTGCCGCCGGTGGCCAGCAGGTCATCCACAATCAGCACGCGGCTGCCGCTTCCGACGGCATCCTTGTGCATCTCGAGCGTGTCGGTACCGTATTCCAGGTCATAGGTGACACTGACCACCTCGGCGGGCAGTTTCCTGGGCTTGCGCACCGGCACAAAGCCCGCGTTCAGCGCATAGGCCAGCGCCGGCGCAAAGATAAACCCGCGCGCCTCGATGCCCAGCACCAGGTCCACCGGTGTGTGGCGATAATGCTGCTTGAGGCCGTCGATGACGGCGCGCAGGCCCGAGGGGTCCTTGAGGAGCGTGGTGATGTCGTAGAAGAGGATGCCGGCTTTAGGGAAGTCGGGCACCTCGCGGATGAGCTTTCTAAGATCCATGGTGAACGACCCGTATTGTTGCACGCGCGGCGCGACGGGTTCAAGTGGATGGTCACTCGATGCGAAAGCCGCCGTACTGGTGCACGGCGGCGTCCTGCTCCTCGACGCCGCGCACATCGGCCCAGCGCGGGCCGCGATGGAGCAGGCCGGCCATCTGCGAGAGCTTCTCCTCGGACCCCGCGGCGTAGACTTCCACGCGGCCATCGTCCAGGTTGCGCACGTAGCCGGTCAGACCGAGCTCGGCCGCCGCGCGTTGCGCGAAATAGCGGAACCCGACGCCCTGCACGCGCCCGCGGACGATCCATCGCCGCGCTGAATTCCCTTTCGCAGCCATTCCGTTGGAGAGGATACCACGCCGGCCGGCCCCTCCTATAACAACTCCGACAGCAGCGCTCCGGTGTCCACCGGGTCGGGCTGATTGTAGCCGGAAGCGGCCTTCTCATGTTGCGCTGCGAGCGCCTGTTCGGCCTGCTGTTCCATGCCGGCGGCTGCGGCGGCCACCATGCGATCCTGGGTGGACGGGTCCACGGGAGCGTTGGCGGCCGCTTCGATAACGCGAGCTTTCTCGATGGTCGCTTGAGGGCCGGACGGATCGGGGCCAACATCCAGGGTGACGTCTCCGCTGGTGGCATAACTCCTGCCGTCCGGTCCCACGGTGTAGCCGTAGGAAGGGCCGCTGGTGGCGTAGGGTCCCGCGGCTGCCAGGTGAGCCTCCTCGTGCGCCCGAACGTGGCGGTCGGTAACCGCCAGTTGAGCCACCTCGGCCTGTTGCCCGGCAGAGAGTTTAGACAAGGCGGCAGAGCTACCGGCAGGGGGACGCGTGAAGCCCGCAGGTTGCGCTGCCGCCAGCGCCGAGCCGACAGCCGAGCCTGACACAGGAGACACTCTGCATGACTTATCGGCTGCAATGGCGCAAGCTCGCAGCAATCAGCTTTCAGCTTTCGGCTAAACCCCCGGCGGGCGCCGCTTATGCCAGTCCGTGCGGGCCTGAAACTCCTTGCCGACGGCCAGCAGCAGGTTCTCGGAAAACGGCACTCCCACCACTTGCAGCGCCAGCGGCAGATTCTCCGCGAAGCCGCATGGCAGCACCAGAGCGGGCAGACCGGCCAGATTCCCGGCTGGAACGATGGACCGGAATCCGGGATCTTGAGGCGCTGTGGCGGGAGCCGTTCCCGCGCGGTCCAGCGGCTGATCGATGCTGGTGGCGGGACCGGGCCGCCCCGGCGCCAGCAACACATCCACTTCCTGGAAGAGCGTGGAGAACGCCTCCTGGATCAGCCGGCGCACGCGCATGGCCTTCAGGTAATCTTTGGCCGGGACTTCGAGGCTGGCTTTGAGCCCGGCGATCTGCGCGGCGTCGGCCAGCTCATCGACCTTCCCACTGGCGATGAGCGGCTCGAAAACGGAGGCTTGCTCGGCCGCGAGGATGGTGGACAGCACCGCGCCGTAGGGAAATGGCGGCATCTTGGTCTCGACCAGCCGCATGCCGGTTTGCTGGAGCACAGCCAACGCGGCTTGGAAAGCGGGACGGGCCGCCGGCTCGGCCCACTCGGTGAAATCCGCGGGCGCATAGCCCATCCTGAGATCCTTCAAAGGCCGCGCGTATTGGGGTGTGTAGTAGAAGCTCTTGCCGGCGGAACCCGGGTCTTTCGCGTCGCTGCCCGCGATCACCTGCAGGATCAGCCCGCAATCTTCGGCGCTGCGCGCAAACGGGCCGAGCTTATCCAGGGTCCAGGAAAGCGCCATCGCGCCGTAGCGGCTCACCAGCCCGTAGGTGGGCCGCAGCGCGGTCACGCCGCAGTAGGATGCCGGCGTCACAATGGATCCCGAGGTCTCCGATCCGATGGCGAAGGTGACCAGCCCGGCGGCTACCGCGGCTGCCGGCCCGCTGGAAGATCCGCCCGACCAGCGCGTGCGGTCCCACGGATTCAGCCCCGGGCCGGTGAGCGATGCCGAAGCATACCGGTATCCGCCTCCGCCGGCCAGCTCGACCATGGAAAGCTTGCCCGCGAGCACCGCGCCCACGCCCGCCAGTTTGTCGATCACCGTGGCGTTGTAGTCGAACACCTGGCCGGCATAGGGTTTCGCGCCCCAGGTGGTGGGCTGGCCGGCCAGGCTGAGGAGGTCCTTCACGCCGTAGGGAATCCCTTGCAGCGGCCCGCGCAGGCGCTCGCGCTTGATATCTTGATCCACCTCCCGTGCCTGTCGGATAGCCTGTTGGGGCAGGGGAAGGGCCAGCGCGTTGTAGCCCGGTCCGAGCTGCTCCAGGCGGCCGGCAAAGGCCCGCGCCAGCTCCTGGGCGGAAAATTCCTTGGACTTGAGGCGAGCATTCAGTTCCGGGATGGTGGCGAAGAACAAGTCGTTGCCGATGCCGGCCATAGCGTGCCTCAAGCTTTGAACTGGAAGGCGGGCTCGGTAGCCACGGGCACTTCCTGTTTGGCCAGCGCCGCGCCGTTGGCCGCGACCCGGTCCCTGGCCGCTTTCAATTCTTCGCCGGGAGCGGCGGGAGGCCCGGACGGGGTTTGCGCCAGCGCTGCCGCCGAAGTCAGCGCCGTTGCCAGTTGGCGTCGCGTGAGCTTCATATTCACCTATAATCGTGTTCCAGGGCTTCGGTCGCCGCCTTCTCCATGGCCGGCCGGGGCGCCGATTCGCCGGTCCAGATTTCGAACTGCTGCACGGCCTGCTCGATGAACATATCCAGTCCCGGAACCACCGTCTTGCCCTGTTCCCGGGCGCGCTTGATGAGCACGGTCTCGATGGGGTTGTACACCATGTCGAAGACCACGTCGGCGGGAATCGACCCGTTGAAGAAGCACTCATCGACTTGCGGGAACATGCCTAGCGGCGTGGCGTGGACCACGGCATCGAAACGCCGCGTAGCGAGCTGCTCGCGCGTCAGCGCCTCGGCCCCGCAAACCTTGGCCAGCGTGCGCACGCGGTCGATGCTGCGTCCCACTAAGGTAATTTTCGCGCCCGCGTCCGCCAGCGCGTAGGCCGCGCCACGAGCGGCACCGCCGTTGCCCACGATCAGGATGGACGATTTCCCCAGACGCAGCAGGCGGGAAAGCGGGCCGGTGACTCCGGCGGCGTCGGTGTTGGTGCCGCGCCACTTGCCGGCCTTGCGCCATACGGTGTTGACCGCGCCGATGCGCCGCGCCAACGGGTCCACCACGTCCAGGTAGCGGATGATCTTCTGCTTGTGGGGAATGGTGACGCTGAAGCCCGCCAGCGGCAGCTTGGCGGCCATGGTAAAGAAATCGCGCAAGTACACGGGCGAAACCAGGAACGGCAGGTACACCGCGTCCACGCGGCGCGATTGAAACGCCCGGTTATGCACGGCCGGCGAAATCGAATGCCGGATGGGGTCGGCAATCACGCCGTAGATCTTGGCAGCTTTCCCGAGCTTCTCGACGCGGTACAGATGGCGCAACTGCCGCGCGCTGACCTGCCCGGCCGCGGTCCCCTCGGCGACCATGGGCGCGGCGTAGGTGAAGAGGCCGCCGAACAACGGGGAAAGCACGCGCGTGGGAAACCCCAGTTCGCCCATGGCCAGCACCACCAGCCGATGCTTGG
>JBEKTU010000088.1:0-22750 GCA_049515735.1 Bryobacteraceae bacterium | reverse complement strand
GTTACCACCTCGATCACCCGTGGGCACACGGACGCTTCACCGGTGGCTTTGGACCGCAACATGTGTTCGTGCTTGCGTGGGACAAGGTCGATCTTGGAACCGCCGAATGGCTTTCGGCAGTATCGGGACGCACCTGCTTTGACCATTTCTACTGGTATATGGCCCCGTCCGATCTCTACACCCATGCGCGCTGGAAGTGGGCCGGCGATCGAATCGCGATCTACGAGGACCCTGTCCATGTCGGCTGGTATCTCGGTTACAACCCGCGGTTAGGTACATTCGCTCACATGGAGTATCTGGGAACAGGCGTCCGGGGGCCAGACGTGATCCCCGAGGAGTCACAAAGGCCCGCAATGAGGCAATCGCCCCTCGAGAACGAACAGGTGATCATCCATGAGCCGCACGCCCAGATGCACGTCCACAGGTATAATCGCGTGATGATCTACGGTTCTCGCGGCGGGGAACTGCTCCATTCACTGGACGGCACCACGGTGGACCTGAGGTGGGAGGCGGGCGAGGTCAAATGGAGTCCGGCAAGCGCGATGCACTACTCGGAGATTCCGACCACTAACGAGGCGCCCCAAGGGCCACCCGGCCTCGATATCGGAATCAAGAAGCCGGGAAATCCCAGCAAGGTGGTGAGCACCGCTCTCGACCCGTTGCGGGTTGATCCCCAAGATTTCAAGTTGGAATTCGAGAACCCCCAGGTTCGGGTTCTCCGCTTGAAGATGGGTCCACGGCAGAGCGTGCCGATGCACGAGTACGTCCTCAATCGCATAGTCTATTACTACACGGATCAGAACGTGCGCGAGACCTCGCCCGAGGGAAAGGCCGAGGTCAGGCGGCACAGGGCGGGGAATTGGGTTTGGGAGGGCAGCCCCCGCAAACTGAAGCTAGACAATCTGAACGACAAACCGTTCGAAGCGATTGTCGTGGAATTCAGGAACTGACAGCGTTCCTCTACCGTTGCTGGAGCGCTCGGTGGGACGCCTGGAAGCGCAAGCGTTTCAACAACGGGATCGAAACATTTCCTTGACGAAATGTTTTGCAGAAACAGCGCACGTTTGAGATCGTACTGTAACCGCCTCCGTACTAAGTTGCGGAGTATGGACCACTCAAGAGTGTCGCTGTTCTGGGACCAACCAGGGGCGGTTGGCGGATTCGCCACGGCGGTCTGCCTTCACGGCCACACCATGCATTCCGAGGAATGCCTGTCTTTCCTGCCGCGCTACCTGCACAAACTGCCGGGCATTTCGCAGATCGTCGCGAGATACCAGCGCGGTCCACAGCCGGCGGTCGATTTCTCGCGGGCCTATTGGACACCGCCGCTGACGCCCGCTTCCGCCGTGCACCTGGAGCGGACGCAGATCGCGAATCTGGCCTTGCGCCCGCTGGTCTCGCTGACCGACCACGACAATATCGACGCCGGGCTGGCGCTCCAAGCGGCCGCCGGCGGGAATGAGCCAATTTCGGTCGAATGGACCGTGCCGTACGAGCGTTCCATCCTGCACCTTGGGATTCACAATCTGCCACCGGACTCGGCGCGTTTGTGGATGTCCGTGATGGCCGCTCATACGTCGGCTCCGGTCGAAAGCCGGCTACCAAGGATTCTGAGCGAGTTGGGCCGGATTCCGGGCGTCCTGATCGTTCTGAACCACCCGTTCTGGCTGGAAGAAGGCGTCGAGAGAACCGATCACCAGCGTGCGCTCGACCGGGTTCTGCGGGCGTGCAACCACCTGTTTCATGCCTTCGAGCTGAATGGGACGCGGCGCTGGAGCGAGAACCGGGCCGTTGTGGAGCTCGCACGGGAATGGTCGCGGCCGGTCATTTCGGGCGGCGACCGGCATGCGTGCGAGCCCGCGGCGTGCCTCAACCTGACTAACGCAACGTCGTTCGCCGAATTTGCCGGCGAGGTCCGTTCCGGCCACAGTGTGGTGCTGTTCATGCCGCACTACCGGGAGTCGATGCCGGTCCGCATGTTGGAAGCGATCTGGGACATTCTGCGGCCCTACCCCGAGTATCCAGGCCGGGAGCGGTGGACCGACCGCCTGTTCTACCGCGGCGAGGATGGGATCGCCAGGCGGCTCTCGGCCCTTTGGAAAAATCGCTTGCCGTGGGTCGTCAGACCGGCAGCCGGAATGCTGCAACTCCCGGCAACCAACGGAGTGCGGCTGGCGCTGCGGCGGCTGCTGTCGCGGCAGGCCGAGGTGCTGACGTGAGCGAGATTGCCTCGAAGCTGGCAGCCGCTACCCAAGGACTCTCTGCGGACAAGATCGCCCTGATCGTCGCGCTCGGATTGGTGCTCGGCGCCTTCCCCGTCTACGGTTGTCCCACCATCCTGTGCGGCCTTGCCGCCATCGTGCTCCGGCTGAACCTGCCGGCGCTTCTATTGGTGAATCAGATGGCGACTCCCGTGCAAATCGTGCTGCTGGTTCCGCTGGCGCGAGCGGGATCGTGGATATTCGGATCCCGCGCCGGATTCGGCGGCGCCGTCTGGAACGCCGTGGCCGGGTGGGCCTGCATGTCGGTCCCCATGGGAGTGCTGCTCTATTTCACGCTGGGATACGCGCTGCGTCATAGCACAGGCCGGCCGGCGCTTGCCCATCCGTAAGAATGCGTTCAAGCAGGTCTGGGATCTCGTAGACCGCGGAGGTGCGAATTGCGGCGGCACGCTGTCGGAATCGTGCATAATTTTCGGGCGCCAGCAACGTCCGGACGGCATCGCGAATATCGGAGGAGAAGTTCCGGACCACCACTCCGACGCCCTGTTCCTCGATCCATTCCGCGTTATAGCGCTCATGCGCCATGGTCCAGGCGTTGCGCTCTACGATGACCGGCAGCCGCTTCGCCAGCGCTTCGCTGATCGATCCCGGCCCCGGTTTGCCGATGAAGAAATCGGCCAAATCCATGAAAGCCGGAACTTCCCGGGTGAACCCCACCACGAACATGGGAATCCGCTTTTTCATGGCCCTCAGCGCGCCGGCGACCGGCTCGTTCTTCCCGCACAGCAGAATGAGCTGAACCCCGCTATCGGGGCGGTTGAGCGCTTTGGCAATCCTCAGCATCTCGCGGGAACCTTCGCCGCCGAAGAGCACCAGTCCGGTGGGCAAACCCGTTTCCAGGCCCAGCCGCATTCTCTCGCCCTGGCGATCGCCCATCCCCGGCGCGTAGAACTTCGGATTGAGGATCATGCCGGAGGTGCGCAGGACGCGATGATCGGGAATTCCGAGCTGTCGCGCTTGCCCGGCTGCGCGGTTAGATCCGCAGATGACGTATTGCTCCTGACGCTCGATCCAGAAGTGCGGCGGGTAGTCGGCAATGTCGGTGAGCACGGTCACGAACCGGCTGTGCGGCCACGCGCGGTCCAGCGCCGCCTTGAGCGCGCGATTGTAATGCGGAATCAGCGACACCACCAGGTCGGGCCGGTACTGCGCCCAATGGCGCTCCAGCACCCGCACCTGGGAGGCGTGGGACAGCCGGATGAGCAAGTGCATCAGTGGAATCGTCTGCGCCGTGCCCAGCGTCCAACCGCGCCGGAGCATGATGTTGTAGACGTCCTGAAAGGGAATGCCCGTGCACTTCCGGATGAAGTCGATGGAATCCAGCAGATCCTGGATCGAGAACATTTCCACCTGCCAGGGCCGGCGCTGCTCCCGGATGACTTCACACAAAGCCGTGGCCGCGGCCCGGTGCCCTCCGCCGGCATCGATGTAGATGAGAGCGATCTTACGGTTCAATGGGCGCTCCTTTGCCGCACCGCGGACGTTTCCGTGCCGCCGTGCCGGAGGCGGTCGAGCAGCCGCGCGGCGTCCGCCGCCGTCGGTTCGTTGCCCTCGGGTTCTTGTGCCAGGTACGCGCGGAGATATCGCTCCGCCCTGGCGGCGTCTCGCCCCGCTCCGATGAGATGCTCGGCCGCGCGGTAGTATGGCGCCAGATCGTCTGGCACGCCGCGGCGCGCACCCGTCAGGAACCCGTCGAGATCGCTTCCGCCGGTGCCATCGGCGTAGATTCCCGCCAGAATGGCGTAGGCCTCCGCACGGCCGCCGTCCAGGTCCATCGCCTGCTTCGCCGCAGATTCGGCTGCGCCTGGGTTGGAGTGCGCGGGAGCCAGGTAGAACTGCGCCAACGCAATCCGCGCCCGGTAACTAGACGGCTGCGCTTGCGCTGCCTGCCGTAGCAGGGCCTCAATCTCCGCCGGCGGGGCAACCCGGGCTCTCGCCAAAAAACCTTCCGGGGCGTCGACTGCCGCGATCCGCTCCGCGGTGGAAATCGCCTTTCGCGGATCGCCGCCGGCGATGCCTGGCGCCAGCAGGTAGAATTCCAGCAAGTCCCGCAGCGCCTGGACATCCCGCGGGTCGAGCGCCAGCGCCGTGTCGATCTCTTTTTGGAACCTGCGCGCCAGAAACAACTGCTGGACCACGTTGGCATGTTGCGCCGTGACTCCCAGCACCTCGGCGAGCTGCCGGTGGTACCTGGCGGTGCGGCCATCCAATGCGACGGCCCTCTCGGCGAGTTGCAAAGGAGCGGTATGGTCACCGAAGGCATTGCGAATCTGCGAGAGGAGGAAATGCGCGAGCGGGTCATCGGGGGCCTCCCGAATTCGCGCCTCGACGATGGTGCGCGCGCGCTTCCAATGGCCCGCTTCGATCAGCCGTTCAGCGGGAGTTTGCTGTGCCCAGCCCAGGGACGCCGCCCAGAAGATCGATACCAGCGGGATTGCGATTTTGGCTTTCACTACACTTCAGAATCACGTCATAACGGTTTCAGGAAGATGACGGGGCAGTGAATTTTCACAACGTGGGGCGGATGCCCTCGTCCGCGCCGGCCCCCAGGTCCGGCTTTTCTTGCCGGCCGGTCGCATCCCCCGCTCGCGACTCCTACAATGTTATCTGAATGGCCGGAGATGCCGAAAGGGGCAGGAGACGAACAGACATCGCGGCCGCTTTGGCAGTGACATGCCTTGTTCTGCTGGCGGCGGTGTTGGACAGCGTTCAAATGGCACCGGCGCTTGGACATTCCACGAGGATCAATCCGAAAGACGGTCTCCTCTATGTCTGGATACCAGCCGGGAAGTTTCGCATGGGCTGCTCCGCGGGCGATAACGCTTGTTTTGCCTGGGAGCTGCCGGGCCGCTCCGTCACCATTAACAGAGGATTCTGGATTGGTGCCACGGAGGTGACTCAGGACGCATACAGGCGCGTGACAGGAAGCGACCCAAGCCTCTACAGGGGCGATCGTCTGCCAGTGGACCGCGTTAGCTGGCATGACGCAAGAAAGTACTGTCAGGCGGTCGCCATGCGCCTGCCGTCCGAGGCTGAGTGGGAATATGCCGCCCGAGGCCGCACTGTCGCGGCGCGGTACGGGCCGCTGGAAGAAATCGCCTGGTACGCAGGCAACAGCGCCGACAGCACTCACGAAGTCGGCAGCAAGCGCCCGAATGCTTTTGGACTTTACGATACTCTGGGCAACGTGTGGGAGTGGGTCGAAGACGCGTATGAGAAGGCGCCAGACAAGAGAATCCTGCGGGGCGACTCGTTTTATAACCTCGCCCCACACGTGCGCGTTTCAGACCGTCTTTGGGCCACGCCCGATACCGCCCACCGCGACATGGGGTTCAGGTGTGTTGGAGACTGAGGCCCCACAGCGTCCCACACCGGCACAGGGTGTCCCATTAGCGGACAGTCGCATCCGGCGGCTATCCCATTTATCTTCTGAAACGTCATAATGTTAAGTCAGGCGCGGAGTGGCAGGCGCCGTGCCCCATCATCTGCGGACATCGAAATGGACATACCCCGAAAAGACGCTGCCCGGAAGAGACTGATCCGCCGGATCCTGATCGGAGTGGTGGTGCTGGCGGCGATTCCCGCGATTACCATCGGCCTCTCGCGCTTGAAGCCGGCGGCGCCGGGGGTCGACCGGTCCACGGTCTGGATCGACGCCGTGAAGCGTGGTCCCATAGTGCTCGAGGTGCGCGGCCTAGGCACGCTGGTGCCCGAGGAGACCATGCTCATTCCGGCCACCACCGACGGCCGGGTGCAGCGCATCCTGATCTACCCGGGCACGCCCGTCAAGGCCGATTCGGTGGTGATGATTCTGACCAGCCCGGAGCTCGAGACGCAGTTGCTGGACGCCGAATACGGCCTGAAAGCCGCCGAGGCGGATTACGCCAACCTGAAGGTCACGCTGGAGAAGGCCAAGCTCGATATGCAGTCCACGGTGGCGCAGGTGGGCGCGGACTTCAACACCTCGAAGCTCCAGGCGGACCGCGACCAGGCGCTTGCCAAAGAGGGCCTGTTCTCGGAAGTGGATGCCAAAATCTCGGCGGTGAAGGCGCAGGAGCTGGGTGGCCGGGTGGAACTCGAGCAGAAGCGCCTGGCCATCAACGGCGACGCTGAAGAAGCGCAACTGGCGGCCCAGCAAGTGAAAGTCGAGCAGCTTCGCGGGCAGTACAACCTGAAGAAGAGCCAGGTGGACCAGTTGAAGGTGCGGGCCGGCTTCGACGGCATGCTGCAACAGCTTCCCACTCCGGTGGAGGTAGGCCAGAAGGTCACTGCCGGCACGCCGCTGGGGAAAGTGGCGCAGCCCTCCAAGCTGAAGGCCGAGCTGAAAATCGCTGAAACACAAGTTAAAGATATCGCTTATGGGCAGCCCGCCGTGATCGACACACGGCTGGCTGGAGGCGGATCGAACGGGCTGATCGAGGGCCGCGTGTCGCGCATCGATCCCTCCATTTTGAACGGCACGGTGACGGTGGATGTGGCTCTAAAGGGCACGCTTCCCCCCGGCGCGCGTCCCGATCTGAGCGTGGACGGCACCATCCAACTGGCCAAGCTCGACGACGTGGTGTATGTCGGACGGCCGGTATTCGGGCAGCAGGACAGCACCGTGCAGCTCTTCAAACTCGAGCCGGACGGGAAATATGCTGGCAAAGTGAAGGTACAGCTTGGCCGCAGCTCCGTCAATACCATAGAGATCAAGGATGGCCTGAAGGTTGGCGACCAGGTGATTCTTTCAGACATGTCACAGTACGATAATTACGACCGGATTCGTTTGAACTAAGTTCTCGCGGTTTTCGTAGGTAAGAGGGGTATAGACGATGGACAATGGCTCACAACCGCTGATTCGACTGGAGAAGGTGAGCAAGGTTTTTGTGACGGATGAGGTGGAGACGCACGCGCTATCGGGCGTCCACATCGATGTCGCGAAAGGAGAGTACCTGTCGATCGCGGGGCCTTCCGGCTGCGGCAAATCGACGCTGCTCGCCATCCTGGGGTTATTGGACACGCCCACCGACGGCATGTACTACCTGAATGGCGAGCCGGTGACGGGGCTGAAGCTCTCCCAGCGGGCGCGCATCCGCAACCGCGAGATCGGTTTTATTTTCCAGGCGTTCAACTTGATCGGCGACCTCACCGTTTATGAAAACGTGGAGCTGCCGCTGACCTACCGCGGCATGCCGTCGGCCGAGCGCAAGCGGCGCGTGCAGGAGGCGCTCGAGCGCGTGGGGATGTCGCACCGCATGAAGCATTACCCATCGCAGCTTTCCGGCGGCCAGCAGCAGCGCGTGGCGGTGGCGCGCGCCCTGAGCGGCGATCCGCTGATCCTGCTCGCGGACGAGCCCACCGGAAACCTGGATTCGGCGAATGGCGAAGCGGTCATGAACCTCCTGCGCGAGCTGCACCAGGCGGGATCGACCATCTGCATGGTGACCCACGACCCGCGCTACTCGGAGTTCGCCGACCGGACCATTCATCTGTTCGACGGGCGGATTGTCGAGGAGAGTGTCGAGGCGGCCAGGAGCTAACGCGCCGCTTGAGCAACCGGCGGCGGCATCTGCTCTTTGGTGAATCGCGGCAGCATCTCCTCGCGATTGGCCACGTGCCAAACCGCGGCCGCAATCACAGTGGCGGCCTGCCGGGCGTCCTCCGGGACGATGCGCTCGTAAGTATCGAGGTTGGTGTGCCACGTGTGGCTCTGGTATTCGATGGGGTCCTGTTGCAGCCCGATCCCGGCCAGCCCCGCGTTGTTGAAAGAGGTGCTGTCGGTGCCGCCCACGGCCCGGCTCGTGGAGGGCACCGCTCCCGCCACGCCCAGATCCTGAAACGGCGCCAGCGCCGCGCGCACTACGGCGGCGGCTTCCGGCGGCCCAAAAACGGTGGCGCCGCGCACGCGTCCGGTTCCCGAATCGATGTTGAAGTAGGCCACCAGCTTGGAGTACTCCGGCTGAGGGTCCTCGAACGTTCCGAAGTGCTGTTTGACGTAGGCTAGCGATCCCAGCAGTCCCTCCTCTTCGGCGTCCCACAACGCGATGCGTATGGTCCGGCGCGGCTTCTGCCCGAGCGTCTGGATCAGCCGCACAGCCTCCATCATCATGGTCGCGCCGATGGCATTATCGGTGGCTCCGGTGGCGGCGTGCCAGGAATCCAGGTGCCCGCCGAGCATCACGATTTCATCGGCCTTGTCCGTGCCGGGGATTTCGGCCACCACGTTATAGGCGGTCTTGCCCTCCGGGTACACGTGGTTGACGATGTTGAATTCCAGCCGCACCTCCTCGCCGTCATTGAGCAGGCGCTCGATGCGGCCGTAGTCTTCGTTGCGGAGGACCACCGTGGGCACCGCCTTGGCCACGTCGTACGTGCGGTTCTGGAACGCGCGGATCTGGCCGTGCTCGCGCGCGGCGTCGTTGACGCGCACCAGCGCGCCGTTGGCCACCAGCCACGCGTCCACCATCTCGCTGACCTGGGCCGCGGTGAGCCGGCTGGGGTCCGGCGCGGAGGGCTGGCCGCGCCCAGCGGGCACCCCGCCCCGGCCGAAGCCGGCGTTGGGATTGTTGGGATCGAACTGAGCGCGGACCTGGGCGTCGTCGCGGCGCTTCGCCGGCGGGTTGAAATCCACCGGAATGGCGGCCGCTTTGCCCACCAGCACAATCTTGCCTTTGACCTCGCCCTTGTTGGCCTCCAGCCACTGGGTCATTTCTTCCCTGGTAGGCCATTGCCCCTGCGCCGGCGTGATTGTAACCGGCACGCGGGCGCCGCGCCCCGCGGCCGGCGGCCCTTCGGGCGGCGTCACTTCGACGGCGCCGGCGGCTGCCGTGCCGTTGGTCGATGGCGTCCAGCCCAGCACTTTGAATGTGAGAGCGCCCTCGACCGGCGCAACCAGGTAGCCCGCGGCGCGCTCATTGAGCCAGCCGGGATGGCCGAAATCCCACGGCTCGAGGTGCGCGTTCTTCAGGCCCCATTCGGTGAGCGTCGCCGCGGCCCATTTGGCGGCGGCCTCATAATTGGGCGATCCCGCGAGCCTCGGCCCATAACGGTCCGTGAGCATGTGCAGGGTGCGCATGATCTGCGAATGCTCGGCCTCTTCCGAACGGATTCTGGCGTTTACGTTTTGGTCCGCGGTTTCCTGCGCCCACAGGAGACAGGAGAGGACAAGTGCGGCGAACAGCTTTCTCATGCCAACAGAATACGTTATTCGAGCGCCGGCGTGGCGCGGACTCTCGGCCGGCGCATCAGGCGCGCGTGCCTGCGCCCTGTTGGGCGTGGACGGGCGAGAGCCAGGCGTAACGGTCGGGCTTGGCGCCGGTGATGATTCCGAAGAATTCCTTCTGCAACTTCTCCGCCACCGGGCCGCGGCGGCCCTTACCAACCGGAATGCGATCGACGGAACGAATGGGGGTGATTTCGGCGGCAGTGCCGGAGAAGAAGACTTCATCGGCGATGTACAGCATCTCGCGCGGGACGATGGTTTCAACCAGCGGAATGCCGAGGTCGCGGGCCAGCGTCAGGATGGCGTCGCGGGTGATTCCGGGCAGCACGGAAGCTCCCAGCGGCGGGGTGTGGATTTTGCCGTCGCGCACCACGAAGATGTTCTCGCCGGAGCCTTCGCTAACATAGCCGGCGGCGTCGAGCGCGATGCCCTCGGAGTAGCCGTTGGCCAGGGCTTCCATCTTGATGAGCTGAGAGTTCATGTAGTTGGCGCCGGCCTTGGCGAGAGCCGGCAGAGTGTTGGGGGCGAGGCGCGTCCAGCTCGAGATGCAGACGTCGACGCCTTCGGCGAGAGCTTCTTCTCCCAGGTACTTGCCCCACTCCCAGCAGGCGATATAGATGTCAATCGGATTCTTGAGCGGGTTGACGCCCACCTCCCCGTATCCGCGCAGCACGATGGGGCGGATGTAACAGGCATCCATCTGGTTGACGCGGACGAGTTCAAGCATGGCTTCGGCGAGCTGTTCGGGGGAGAAGCCGAGGTTCTCCATGCGGTAAATCCGGGCCGAATCCACCATGCGGCGGATGTGCTCGCGCAGGCGGAAGACGGCGGGTCCGGCGGGCGTGGAGTAGCAGCGGATTCCTTCGAAGACGGAGCTGCCGTAGCTCACCACGTGCGAGAGGACGTGGATGGTGGCCTCGTCCCATCGAATGAATCGGCCGTTATGCCAGATCTTCTCAGTGGGCGTTAACATGCGTCAATTATAGCGTAGGGCTTCGGGGATTCGAGCGGACGCCGCGTTTGGCGCGGGCGTGGATTTCTCCGATGTTGGAGCCGGTGAGAGCGGTGGCAATGGTGCCGCCGAGGAGCAGCGGGAAGGTGAGCGCACCCAGCAGGATGAGCGAAAACGTCTTGGCATCGTTGGTTTCAACCTCGAAAAGCCGGAGCGCCACGACGCAGGCGACATTCAGCAGGCCGACGTTGCCGGGAGCATTGGGCACCACGGTTCCGACGCGGATAATGGCGAGCACGCCCGCCGCCACCCAGAAGGAAAGGTCCAGTCCGTAGGATTTCATGAGGGCATAGACCGTGATGACTTGCAGCAACAGGTACAGCAGGCTGATGAGGGAGGTCATGACGAGGGTGCGTGGATTCCCCATGAGCTGAAGGCCCTCGACGACATGGCGCACGGTTGCGGACCAACGGCTCTCGCTGGTTACGGCGTGGGCCTGGCGCCTGCTGGACACGATCCAGAACAGGCCGCCGGCGCTGAGGACGATGAGCGCGCCCAGGATCTGCACCAGGATGATGAGGTCCTTGGGCATTCCTCTGACGAAGCCGGCGGTGATGAAGAAGGCGAGCAACATCCAGACACCATCGATCAGACGCTCGACGGCGGCGGAAGCGAAGCCGAGCGAGAGCCGCAGGTCGTTCCAGTGAGCCAACAGGTAGCAGCGGATCAGCTCGCCGGCGCGCAGGGGGAGCACTTCATTGGCGAACAGGCCGACATAAATGGCCTGCACGGTGCGCCAGAGCCGCAGCCGGACCACGGGGGCAAGAAGAGTGTTCCAACGCCAGCCGTGCGCGACGTAAACAGCGAAGTCGGCCAGGATGGCGACGCTCACCCACCTCCAATCGAGGGAGCGGATGGCGGGCATGAGGTCGTTGATGGGGTAGCCGTGGAGCACCCACAGCAGGCAACCGATGGAAAGACCATAGCCCAGCAAATGGGGCAGCCAGGAAGGCATTTTGCGGCGCGAAGGCGGTTCGCTCATCCGTTCGAATGATCTCCGGGTATTACGAGTTCATGATAGCGTGGCGACGCGGCGGAACATTTCCGCGAATCCTTCGAGCGGGATTTGCTCGGCGCGGAGGGAGGCTTCGGGCCAGGCATCCACCACTTCCTTTCCGTAGAGGCCGGCGAGGTTGTTGCGGAGCGTCTTACGCTTTTGGCGGAAACATTGGGCGACGAAGCGGAGAAAGGCGTCGCGGTCGGGCAAGCCGGGGTCGGGGCTGCGCGGCTCGAGCAGCACGACGGCGGAATCGACTTTGGGCGGCGGGTAGAAAGCCGCGGGCTTCACCTCGAAGAGCAGGCGGGGGCGGGCGTAGAGCGCGGTCCTGACGGTTAGGTATCCATATTCGCGGTCGCCGGGGCGCGCCACCAGCCGTTCCGCGACCTCCTTCTGAATCAGAAAGACGGCGCGGGGCGGGTTGAGGAGAAGCACCTTCTCGAGAATCGGCGAGGCGATGTAGTAGGGCAGGTTGCCGGCGATGGTGGCGCGGCCCCATTGGGCGAGGTCGGTTTGGAGCACGTCGGCGCAGACGATTTCGAGGCGCGGCTGGACCGCGAATTTGAGATGGAGGCGCTCGGCCAGGCGCGGGTCCACCTCGACGGCCACTACGCGCGCGGCGCGCTTCAACAGTTTTTCGGTTAAAGCACCGCGGCCGGGGCCGATTTCGACTACCAGATCCTGGCGCGCGGGACAGGCCGCGGCGGCGATGCGCTCGAGGATGGATCCGCGAATGAGAAAATGTTGCCCGAGTTTCCGAGGGGGCACGCGAGCGCCGTCAGCCGCGCACGCTGATCTGGCTGCGGCGGAAAGAAACCAGCACCTTGCCCCAGGTGGGCCGGCCAAAAACAGTAGCCGGAGCGAAGCGCGAAAACAGGACCAGGTTGTTCTCGATTTCCGGGGGCATCTGGCCCTTGGTGACGACACAACCCTGGACCCGGCCGCGTTCGTCGATGGTCACCTCGACCATGGTTTCATCGCCCGCGTCCACCGGGTACATCTCCTCGAGAGCGGGGTCGGTGTAAAGCCTCCACAGGGGCACGTCGTTGCGGAAGTTGTGCGGAAACGCGAGGCTGGGGACGAGCATGGCGAACATCACCAGAGCGGAAAGCACGCCGCCGGCGAAGGGGAGGGCCATGGGCCGCATGAGGTTTTCGAAGACCAACTGCATGCGCCCGGCCCAGCGGTGGGCGCGGGCGGAAAGACCCACGTGCGAAAGCCGCCGCAGGCGCTCGTTGAGAGCGAGCGTGCGCAATCCCTCCAACAGGCGGGCGGGTAATTCAGGTCTATCGAGCCGGCGGAGCGCCCCGCGCAGCTCTCGCATGGATTCGAATTCCGCGCCGCACTGGCGGCACGATTCGAGGTGCGCCAAAACACTCTCCTCCTCTCTGGCCGTAACCCTCCGGTCGAGGAGTGAAGAGACCATTTCATGCATCTTGTCACAGCTCATAGCTTCCTCACTCTGCCGTCTTCGGCACCAATCGCAAGGCCGGCCTGGAATTCAGGCTTCCCGCGAGTTCTTCCCGCAGGGCCTCGCGGCCGCGCAGGATTCGAGACTTGACGGTCCCCAGGGAGACACCAAGGATTCCCGCGATTTCCTCATAACTGAGGTCTGCGATGTCCCTGAGCACCACGGATTCGCGGAAAACGGGATTAATTCGTTCGAGCGCCGCTTCAATCATGACGTGCTGTTCGCGATCGAAGGTTACGTCAAACGGCGAGCGGCTTTTGTCCGGTATAATCTCCTCCCAGTCGCGGGTTTCTTTCGGATTTGCGTCCGGATCCACTTCGCGGTGGCGGTGCCGAAAAAACCATCGCCTGGCATTATGGGCTTCGTTCACGGTGATGCGGTAGATCCACGTCTTCAGGGTGCTCTGTTGGCGGAAGTTCTCGATATTGCGGAAAACCTTCAGGAAAACCTCCTGGACCACGTCACACGCCTCGGCAGGGTCGTTCAGCAGCCGCAAAGCCAGCGTGTAGACGGGTTGCTGGAACCTCGTGAGCAATTCCTCGTAGGCCCATTCAGACCCCTCGCGCAGGGATTCCACCAGGCGGAGATCATCCGACTCCGCGTCTTCCGCCGTCTGTTCCGGGCTCAGGTCCACGATTGAAGCGGCCACCAATAGCCTCACATTCAGCCTGACTTCAAACTAACAGGAATCGACTGGCCTTGCAAAGAGGTAGACACCCGTGGGGGTCAAATAGTTCCCGGAGCGCGCCAGCGCGGCCCTTACGGTAACCTGGGGGTTCATGCCCGTCATATACGCGCCCGAGCTTACGCGATTCACGGAAGAGATCCTGGCGGCCGCGGGAGTGCCGTCGCACAAGGCCGCCATTACAGCCGCTTCCGTGGTGGCCTCCAACCTGCGCGGCGTGGATTCACACGGCATCCAACTGGTGCCGTTTTACGTGGACAAGTTACTGGCCGGGGAAATGGACCCGCACACAGACGGCCGGGTGATTTCGGAAAGCGGCGCGTGCCTGGTGTTCGACGGGCAGAACGGGATCGGACAGTGGATCGCGGAGACTTGCTGCGGCCACGCGGTGCGCATCGCCGGGCAGCAGGGGATGGCGCTGGTGGTGGCGCGCGAGTCGAATCACTTCGGCGCGGCGGCGTGGTGGGCGCAGAAGATGCGGGCGGCGGGGCAGATCGGAATCGTGATGTGCAACGCCTCGCCCATCGTGCCACCGTGGCAGGGGAAGCAGGGGCAAGTGGGCACCAACCCGATCTCGATGTCGGTGCCGGGGCCGTGGCTGCTGGATATGGCGACCACCACGGTGGCGGCGGGCCGCGTCTTCAAAGCGTTCCTCAACGGGCAGCCGGAGATTCCGGCGGGATGGGCGCTCGACTCCCAAGGTCTGCCCACCACCGACACGGCCGAGGCGTACAAGGGAATGCTCATGCCGCTGGGCGGCTACAAGGGCAGCGGCCTGGCCATGATGGTGGAGATCCTGTGCTCAGTGCTGAGCGGCGGCGCCCTGCCCAACCAAGTGAGCGGCATTCGCTCCCACAACAAGACGGCGCGGGTGAGCCAGGCTTACATAGCGATTGAAGTGGCGCGTTTCATGCCGCTGGAGGAATTCACCGCGCGCATGGAAATGCTGGTGAACCTCATCAAGACGGCGGCCGCCGCGCCGGGCTACGACGAGGTGCTGGTGGCGGGCGATCCGGAGTGGCGCACCGAGGCCGAGCGGCGCCGGCACGGCATTCCCATCGCAGAGGGGAATTGGGAAGGGTTGTGCAAGACGGCGGCGCGGGTGAACGTGGCGGCGCCGGTCCGCTAAAATAGAAAGCAGGTGCTGGTCTCCATCTCTCCCAAGCCGGGCCACGGAACAAGCGGGCTTCCGCGCCCGCAGTGGCTGCGCGCGCCGGCGCCGGGAGGCGAGAACTATCGCGATCTGAAGGAACTCATCGGGCGGCTGCGGCTGCACACGGTTTGCGAAAGCGCGGCTTGCCCCAACGTGGGCGAATGCTGGAACCACCGAACCGCCACGTTCATGATCCTGGGGAACGTGTGCACGCGGCGCTGCGGGTTCTGCGCGGTGGAAAAGGGCGCGCCGCTGCCCGTGGATTACGACGAGCCGCAGCGCGTGGCCGCGGCGGTAGAAGCCATGGGGTTGAAATTCGCGGTGATCACCAGCGTAGACCGCGACGACCGCGCGGACGGCGGCGCGGAGCTGTTCGCTCTGACCATCCGCGCCATCCGCGAGCGTGTTCCCGGCTGCGGCATTGAGGTGCTGACGCCGGATTTCCAAGGCAAGCGCGACGCTGTCGAGATTGTGATGGAAGCCGCGCCGGACGTGTTCAACCACAACACCGAAACCGTGCCGAGGCTCTACCGCCAGGTGCGGCTGGGCGCGCGCTACGAGCGTTCGCTCGACGTGCTGGCTCACGCCAAGCGCGTGGCGCCCGGTACGCCGACGAAATCCGGCTTGATGCTGGGGCTGGGCGAGACTGCGGCGGAGGTGCTGGAGGTGATGCGCGATCTGGGCGCGCGGGGCGTCGATATTCTGACGGTGGGCCAATATTTGCGGCCTTCCGCGAGGCACCTGCCCATCGTCCGTTACGCGACGCCGGAGGAGTTTGAGGAATTGCGCCGCGCGGGATACGAGATGGGCTTTGCACACGTGGAATCGGGACCGCTGGTGCGCAGTTCGTACCACGCGTCGCGGGCGGTGAAGCAGCCCGCGACTCCTTCCTGAAATCCCCTAAAGCAACTGTTGCCCTAGCGACGCTCATCCTGGCTGGCGCCGCGATTTGGGCCGATGTCCCGTCGCACGGACCTACCCTCGCCGGGAAGGCCGCCTTCACCGACTATTCCTAGGAGAGGCCAGGAACCCGGCGCAATCTCACCGTGGCCGACCTGCCAGAGCCATACGCGACTCCCTCTGTGGACAATGGCCCGAGAGGCACGACGAGCATGATTGCGAGGCCCAAGGACGCGTGGCCTCAAGCTCCCCAAGGATTCAGGGTAGAACTGTATGCGACGGACCTGGGAAATCCCCGTCTGCTGCGAACGGCGCCCAACGGAGACCTTTTTCTGGCCGACAGCGAGCCTAGCAAGATCCTTGTCTTTCGGGGCGTGAGCAGTGACGGCAAGGCGCAACAGACCGAAGAATTCGCCACCGGGCTGACAGCCCGTGGTGAAAATCCGGTCTGGAGGGGCGATTGTGCTGGAGCCTGAAACATAACGGCCGTAGAATGTCTTTATGGCGATGGGCGCGCGCAAGCACCGGCAGCGGCAAGAGCAACTGTGGATCAACCATACCGAACTGGCCACCGGCCCCGGTCATCCTTTCTATCTGCGGCTGAACATTCCGGAACCGAAAAGCCAGCGGCGAAAGTGGGCTGGCCAGGCAGCCGAACAGAAGCCGCCTCCATACTGGGCGTGGTGTACAACAGAGGCAAGACGATGCCCCAGGCGGTGAGCTGGTATCGCAAGGCGGCGGATGCGGGTAAGAATCTTCGGGCGGGAGCAGATCGAAGACGAGCTGAAACGCGTGATCGGCCTTGTGGCAGGCGGCTTCGATCTTGCTATCGGGCTTGAGGGTCTCCCCAATCAGGAGCGTGGTGAACGCGGCAAGCTACATCGGCGGGCCGGTTTCCCAGGTGAGATGGTTACCAGCGCCGGCTCGCGAAAGGGCACACTGACACCGCCCGCCACTCCAACCCCCTCGCGATGGCGTGCAAGATGGAGGTTGGAGGCTACCCGCCGTTCAGCGGCCCATCCGCGCCGGCCGTGGCTGAGTGGCCGGACGGCCGGCTTTCAGGGCAGCCGCTGGGCGGTCACCTTGGTGAAGCGGTTGCCGCCGAGCTTGGAGTCTGGATTCGCGCCAGGGAAAACCACCTCCAACTCCAGGACATCGTTATTGAGCTTGCCGGTGTAGGTGATCCTGACTTCTCGCTTGCCGACCTTGCCAACCACGGCAAACGAGACGTCATCGCCGGTGACCTTCCCCTCCTGGATCGGCACCTCTCCTGCCTTGCCGGTGAGCTGTTCTCCATCCTGCTTGAACTGAAATAGAATCTCGGCAGGTCCATGATCGCCGCGGTACTGTCCCTTCCACTGTCCGCTGATATCAGCGGCGTAGGACAGTAAGGGACACAGGACCAAGCACGCGACCACCACCATTGGATGCGTTCTCATGTTGCCCTCCTTCCGAAAAGGAACTCTCAGGCCGCTACGGTTAGCGGTTTCACCGTTCCCTTGAGCCCGAGTCTTTGTAACCGTTTCACGAAATATCGCTGGACCCGATCCGTGTCGATTTGCCCAGATAATTGCCGCCGATCTCCTACACGTATTCCCAATCCCGGAGCCACTGGTGGTCCGGACGCAGCCGGGCCCACATGCCGCGGCCGATGTCGTTTAGTTCCGCCTTCTCCTTGGCATCCAGGGTCCGCCGCTCGCGGACCGCCAGCACCGCGTTGTCCACCTGGTGCGTGTTGACCATGCCCGGTATCGGGGCGGTGATGCCTGGGTTGCCGAGGATGTAGCGAAGAGTCAGGCGCGCGCGCCGGTCGTCCTCTTCCGCGGTAGGGCTGGTGAGCGAGCTGTCCCCCGAAAAAATGGCTTGATCGGAGAAAGGCTTGATCCCGAACACGCCAACGTCATACTCTTTGATGCTGTCGAAGACACTGTCGGTCGGCAGTTGTTTTGAGTTCGCGGTGTATGGGAATAAGGCCACCTCGATCTGCTCCGGATACTGCTCGATCAGCGCCTTGAGCCAGACACGATTGTGAGTGGATACGCCCGTGAATCGCGCTTTGCCCTGCTTCTTGGCCCGCGTCAGGCCCTCGATGGCGGCGTCCTCCACCCGCTGGAGTTCGCCCAAGTCCGGGACTCCTTCCATGGGCAGGGTGATTCGCCACACATCCACGTAGTCCAGCCCGGCCTGCTTGAGGTTTTCATCAAAGGCCTGCATCAGCCGCTTGGGGTCGCGGTACTCCGGGATGCGGGGCTCCCTGGCCCACCAGCCATAGCCAAGGTAGAACTTGTCCCGGCGGCCCTTGAGGAGTTGGCCGTAGGCCACTACCTCCACCGCGGCCATAGCGTCCACGTAGTTGATTCCGACCTCGATGCAGTGGCTCATGACCTTGTCCCGGCTTTCAAAAAAGCCGGGCGCCTTGAGGTAGTCCCAGGAATCGAAGGGCGTAATGTTCTTGACGCCGGTGGTGCTGATCCGTTTCCAGTGTCCGCCGAGGCACACCGCCGAGACCATCAGGCCGGTCTTTCCCAGCCTGCGGTACTCCATGTTCTCGTTGTAGTTGAGAATTCTCCCTGCGGGAGCTTTTTTTGCAGGAGCGTTGGAAGGGGTTCTGACCTGGGCCTCGCCGAGGCCGCCGGCAAGGGCGCCCGCTAGCAGCGCACCCCCACCCACAAAATCGCGTCGCTTGATCCCGTTGTCAGCCATCTATGGAACCTCCAATCGTGTTGAGTCTGCTCATTAGAACACCCATTAGAACACCCAGTCCAGCCCGGTGATCTGCCTAGAATTGGAATCGCACCTGGCAAATCGTGATTGTCCGCTGTACTACTCCTCGCGCCATACTCCATCCTCCCAATTGCCGGGAGCCACGGCCGGTTTCCAGCGGTCGAAGACCCTATCTTTCGGTTCTTTCGGGTCTTATTATAGCTCTTCCTTAGCTCACCGGCGAACTAGCTTGGGTTGTGCTTGGGTTGTGTGCGGGCACGACCGGCCGCCGGGGGCGTACGTTCCGTTTCCGCTGCCACTTTTCACGCCTAGGTTCCGTTGCACATGAAGATGTGTCATCATTCTTCAATACCGCTGCGGCATGTACAACACACCTCACAAGCGGCAAACGGCTTTGGAGGGGAAGACAGTGAGTTTAAACACGGATCAACCCATACCGAAAGCAAATACCGGCTCGGCGTTCTTGAACTGGCTGGCCGATGCGTCGACCGCTCTTGTGCATCTGGAGCGCCGGTTCGATCCGTTCTTCCGGCCGGCGTTCGATGCGGTGTTTCGCGATCCGATCGCGAGTCTGGTAACGGCCTTGATCAACCGTAAGCGCCCGAGCGAAGGCTTGAAAATCGCCGAGGAAAGGCCGCTGCCGGATGAAGAGGCGTACCTCGACTCGATCATCGAGAGCTTCGAGAAGCAAATGCGGTTGCTCTGGAAGCCCGGCCGGTTCGAGCGAGGGGGTAACACGAAGACGCACGGCATCGTGCGCGGGGAGTTTATCGTTCACGACAATCTGCCCGCGGAGTTTCGACACGGCATCTATGCGCAGCCGCGCACGTACCGGGCATGGGTCCGTTTTTCCGGACCGGGCCCTTACATTACACCGGATATCGACGATGTCGGCTTCATGAGTATCAGCATCAAGCTGATGGGTGTACCCGGGCCGAAGTTGATGGAGGAGGAGAAATTCACGCAGGATATGTTCGGGGTTTCCACGCCGACCTTTGTGACCCCCGATACCCCAGCCAACGCGCAGTTGCAAGTCGAGAGCCTGAGGAACGCGCAGATATACTATTTCCTCAACTTCCATCGGTCGCACATACTGGACTTCATTATGCAGGGGCTGTGGATCAAGACTCAGAGCAGTCCCTTTGAAGCCCCCTATTTCAGTTGCGTCCCGTATCTGCTGGGAGAGGGCCAGGCGATGCAGTACTCGGTGTGGCCGCGATCGCCGCGCCGGACGCCGATTCCGCGGCTCCCTCTGCGCCCTCCCGACGACTATCTTAGAGATGCAATGGTCGCCACACTTGCGAAGGAAGATGTCGAATTCGATATTCGCCTGCAAAGGCAAACCGATCCGCACCTGATGCCCATCGAGAACAATGCGGTGCTCTGGCCCGAAAAGCTTTCGCCCCGCGTATCGGTGGCCACGCTTCGCATACCACGGCAGAAATTCGATTCCCCGGCACAGATGGATTTCGCCAAATTGCTCTCGTACAATCCGTGGCACTGTATTGCCGAGCATCGCCCGTTGGGCAACCAGAGCCGCGCCCGGCGCCGGATGTACGACACGCTCTCGAAGTTGCGGCATGCCATGAACGGCGTGCCCCTTTACGAACCGACGGGAGATGAAGTTTTTGAGTAGCGCGCAAAAGATGAGCGTCGATTGCGAGTACGTGGTGGTGGGTTCGGGCGCAGGCGGCGGCACGGTAGCGGCGCGCCTGGCTGAAGCCGGCAGGCGGGTGGTGCTGCTGGAGGCGGGCGGCGATCCGCGAGAGTTGACGGGCGGCAATGCCTTGCATCCGGGCGTGAACCGCCTGCCGCAAGATTACGACGTTCCGGCTTTCCACGCTTTCGCCTCCGAAAATAACGCTATGAAGTGGGACTTCTTCGTTCGCCACCTGGCTGACCGGAGCCTTCAGCGGCGCGATCCGAAGTATTACGAAACGTGGGACGGCAAGCCGGTGGATGGTGTGCTCTATCCTCGCGCAGGCACGCTCGGCGGATGCACGGCGCACAACGCAATGATCCTGGTTTATCCCCACAATGCGGACTGGGACTTCATTGCGCAGCTCACCGGCGACCCCAGTTGGGGCTCCGGGAAAATGCGCCGGTACTTCGAGCGCCTGGAAAACTGCCACTACCGCCCGGCGCATCGCTGGCTGTCCAGGATCGGCATTAACCTCACCAGGCATGGATGGAAGGGATGGCTGCACACCGAGAAATCGATTCCCATGGCGGTCCTGCGCGACCGGGATTTGGCCGAGACCATTGTCACGTCTGCGTTGGAAGCGCTTCTGCAGGACGGCCGCCAGGAGGAGCGCGCGTGGTGGGCCATGGAAGGGGGGCTGGATCCGAATGACTGGCGGCTGGTCAGGCAGAACGCGGTCGGTACCCGTTATGTCCCACTGACGACGCACGGGCACCGGCGCTTTGGTGTACGCGAACGCGTATTGGACGTGGCGCGCCGCTTTCCCAACCGCCTCAGGATCGTGATGAATGCGCTGGCCTCCAAAGTGATTCTCGATGCGAATAACCGCGCCGTGGGCGTGGAGTACCTGAAGGGGGAACGCTTGTACAGGGCTCATGCCAGGCCAAGCCATGCCGCCGGCGAGCGCCGCACGGTCTATGCGTCGCGCGAAGTCATTTTGTCCGGTGGCGCTTTCAACTCACCGCAACTGTTGATGCTCTCCGGCATCGGGCCGCCCGAGGTGCTCGAGCGGCAGGGCATCCAGGTGCGCGTGGCACTGCCGGGCGTGGGGACGAACTTGCAGGACCGCTACGAAATCGGTGTGGTGAATCGGATGAAGTTTCCCGCTTGGGACGCTTACAAAGGCGCAAGCTTCAGCGCCGGCGACCCGCAATTTGACGAATGGAAGAGTCGAGGCACGGGCGTGTATGCCACCAACGGGGCCGTGCTGACGGTGTTCCGGCGCTCGAAAAATGCCGGTGAACTGCCTGATTTGTTCTGCATGTCGCTGCTGGCCCCATTCCGCGGGTATTTTCCCCAGTATTCCCGGGAAATTGCCGATCATTTGAACTATCTGACCTGGGTGGTGCTGAAGGCGCACACAGGGAACCGGGCCGGCCAGGTGACGCTGCGCTCCAACGATCCTTGCGACACACCGCTGATCGATTTCCAGTACTTTCAGGAGAGCGGCGAAAAGGATCTGGACGCGGTGGTGGATGGGATACGATTCGTTCGCCGTTTGGCGGCCGGTCTCAAGCGAGAGGGCCTGATCGACAAAGAGGAGTTGCCCGGCGAGGATCTGCAGAGCGACCAGGAACTGAAGGATTTTGTCCGTTACAACTGCTGGGGGCATCATGCTTCCTGCACTTGCGCCATAGGGCCGCCGGAACAGAACGGCGTATTGACCAGCGATTTTTGCGTGCACAACACTCTCGGCCTGCGCGTGGTAGATGCCTCGGTGTTTCCCCGGATTCCAGGCTTCTTCATCGCCAGTTCGATTTACATGATTGGCGAGAAGGCGGCTGACGCGATTCTTGCGGATGCGAAGCGGGCCGGGCGGGCCGAGAAAGACCGTGTCAAGCCAAAATAGAAACGTCCAAGAAAAACTTCACAAAACTCTCCTTGCATGGTATATAAAGATTATAGGAAGGGATAGGAGGAGGGGGGATGAGAATCCTCGTAGCGGCGCGAGCGTTTTTCGGGCTCGCTTTGCCGGCTATCATCGCGGCGGACGGCGTTTGGGCGGATCAGGCATGGACCAACGTGGGACCGCAAGGCGGCGCCATTCTGGTCCTGACCGCCGATCCGCAGAATCCCGGCGTTTTTTACGTTGGAACCTACGTCGGTGTGTTTAAGAGCGTTGACGCCGGCGTCACATGGGAGAGCGCCGGCTTGAGCGGATGGGTCGTGAACCACGTACTGGTCGACCGCCAAGATTCGTCGATGGTCTACGCGCTGACGACCGGACTGCCGAATGGAGATAATCCTATCATCCAGGCGTTCCAGAGCACCGACGGCGGCACGACCTGGAACCAGACTGGCAGCCCACCAAGTCCATGCTGCGCGGTCTTTACCCTCGACGCGCAGGGCACGCTCTACGCGGCAGGTTATAACCAGCGCGAACTACTGACGAGCACCGACGGAGGTGCGAGCTGGCTCACGGCCGGCCTGCTGCCCGTGAATTATACATTTGTCGACTTGGCGATCGACCCGCAGAATGCCGGCACGCTGTACGCGGCGAGCGCGGGAAATTTGGCGGGGCGGATTGTCGGAACGCTGTTCAAGAGCACGGACGGCGGGGCTACGTGGAGTCAAACCGGCTCGGGACTGGCGACGAGCAACGGCGATTTTTTCGCCCCGG
>JBEKTU010000087.1:0-22896 GCA_049515735.1 Bryobacteraceae bacterium | reverse complement strand
TACTTCGTCGGGAAAATGTCGGTTGGTCTGATCAAGGGGCTTCAGGGCGACAACCCCAAGTACCTGCTCTCGGCGTCGACCATGAAACACTTCCTGGCCAACAGCAATGAGGATGGCCGGACTCACTCTTCCTCAGATTTCGACGAGCGGAACCTCCGCGAATACTACCTGGTTCCGTTCCAGATGGGCATTCTCGAAGGTAATGCGCAATCGTTCATGGCGTCGTACAACGCGGTCAACAAAATCCCCGACACGGTATCCCCGTTTATCAGAGACATCGTGGAGAAGGAATGGAAGTTCGACGGAATGGTGTGCACGGATGCCGGCTCTCTCCCCAACCTCACACGTCAGTTCCACTATTATGAAGATCCCACAGCCGCGGTGGTCGGGAGCGTCAAAGCGGGCATTACCGTGTTTCTCGATCAATACACAGCGCCGCTGAAAGATGCTCTCGAAAAGAAGCTACTCACCGAAGCTGACATCGAGCGTAACATCCGGGGCAACATACGGATGCGTATGCGGCTGGGCGAGTTCGATCCTCCCGAGATGGTGCCCTACAGTAACATCGCGGGGACCGAGGAGCCCTGGTATGGCGAGAAGAACAAGGCGCTGGCCCGAAAAGTCACTCAGGAATCCATCGTCCTGCTCAAGAACAGCGACGGTCTGCTGCCGCTCGACAAGGCCAACGTGAAATCCATCGCGCTGATCGGGCCGGCGGCTAACGACGTCTTCATCGACTGGTACGCGGGAATACCACCTTACACGGTGACGCCGCTCGAAGGCATCCGGAATAAGGTGGGACCCGGCGTCCGGGTGCGGTACCTGGCGGATAACAGCAACAACAACAGCGCAGCCAACCTGGCGGCGGAATCCGACGTAGCCATTGTCTTCGTGGGGAACAACCCAACCTGCAACGGGCCGTTCGGCCGGGGATGCCCGCCGAGCGAAGGCAAAGAGTCAGTGGACCGGAAGGCCATCGAACTGGAGCAAGCGCAGACCCAACTGGTCGAGCGCGTGAAGCAGGCGAATTCCAAGACCATCGTGGTGTTGATTTCCAGCTTTCCGTACGCCATGAGTGCGGTTCAACAGACCGCCCCGGCGATTCTCCACCTCGCGCACTCCAGTCAGGAGGAAGGCAACGCTTTGGCGGATGTGCTGTTCGGCGACTACAATCCGGCCGGCCGGCTGGTGGCCACTTGGGTCAAGTCGCTGGACGATTTGCCACCCATGATGGACTATGACGTTCGCAAAGGTCGGACGTATATGTACTTCAAAGGGCAGCCGCTGTATCCTTTCGGTTTCGGCCTGAGTTACACCACGTTCGAGTATTCCAACCTGCGCACCTCGGTCGATTCGGTCAACGCCGCGGGCGAGGTGGTTGTCACCGTGGATGTCAAGAATACGGGGACCCGCGCCGGCGATGAGGTGGTGCAACTATACGTCAGGCACCTCAATTCCGCGGTGGAGCGGCCCATAAGGGAACTGCGCGGATTTGAGCGCATCACGCTCCGGCCGAACGAGACGCGGACCGTCCGGCTGCCGTTGAAAGGGACCGATCTGACTTACTGGGACGCGGGCAAGCACAGCTTTGTCGTAGAACCTGGCAGCGTCAGTATCATGTTGGGCGCATCTTCCGCGGACGCGCGACTCGAAAAAACCATTTCGGTAACACAGTGAAAGGGGAAAGAAAGATGACACGGGGCATTCGGATTGGCTTTGCGTTCTCATGTGCGGCGCTGTTCGCAGCCCACTGCTACGGACAAGCAGCCTCGGACATCCCGCACTTACAAAAGCAAGGGACCGCCACTCAGTTGATTGTGGATGGAAAGCCGTTTCTGGCCGTCACGGGAGAAATGGGGAATAACACCGCTACCAGCCTGGAGAATATGCAGCCGATATGGTCCAAACTGGTGGCGGGCAATCTCAACTGCGTACTGGCGGCCGTACACTGGGCGCAACTGGAACCGATTGAGGGCCAGTACGAGTTTGCCCTGGTGGATGGTCTCATCCAGGAGGCCCGGCGCAATAACCTGAAGCTGGTGTTTCTGTGGTTCGGAAGTTGGAAGAACGGCCTTTCCAGCTACGTCCCCTACTGGGTCAAGAAAGACTATAAGCGCTTCCCGCGAATTCAGATCAAAGGCGGGAAGAGCATCGAGTTACTCAGCACGCTCGGCGATGCTACGCGGGACGCCGATGCGCGGGCCTACAGGGCCTTGATGCGCCACATCAAAGAGGTGGACGGCCAGCGGCATACCGTGCTTATGATGCAGGTGGAAAACGAAGTGGGCGTTCTGCGGGACTCGCGCGACAGGTCCGCGCCCGCCAACCGGGCCTTTGCGGGGGCCGTGCCGCGGG
Organism: Bryobacteraceae bacterium; assembly: GCA_049515735.1. Taxonomy (GTDB): domain Bacteria; phylum Acidobacteriota; class Terriglobia; order Bryobacterales; family Bryobacteraceae; genus Fen-178. The sequence continues at coordinate 20,541 of JBEKTU010000087.1, read as the reverse complement.
AGCTGATGACCTACCTTCAGCAGCACAAGGACACGCTCAGCCCGGAGTTGCGCGAGGTGTGGACCGCCAACGGTTCTAAGACCTCCGGCACATGGGAAGAGGTCTTCGGCCCCGGCAAGCCCGATAGCGTCGATATGCCCATTCAGACCAACAGCCCGCCGTTGAGCCAGGAAGAATACCAGACCGGGTGGCGGAAGCTGCACTGGCCGGTGGACGAGATCTTCATGGCCTGGAACTACGCCCGGTTCGTGGGCAAGGTGATTGAGGAGGGCAAGGCGGAATACAACATTCCCATGTACGTGAACGCGTGGCTGCAACAGCCCAATATGGCCTGGCCCGGCACGTATCCCAGCGGCGGACCGTTGCCCCAGGTGCACGATATCTGGCGGGCCGGAGCGCCCGCGGCGGACGTGCTGGCGCCGGATCTCTACCTGCAGTACTTCGACGAAGTCTGTGAGCGGTTCACGCGCAACGGAAACCCGTTGTTCATTCCCGAAACCAGTGCCAACGCGGCCAATGTCATGTCCGCGTTCGGGAAGTACAACGCCATTGGGTTCTCGCCATTCGGCATCGAGCGGTCGGTGGGACCGGACACCGAGCTTGCCGCCGCCTATCGCGTCATCTCACAATTGGCTCCGGCGATTGTTGCGCAGCAAGGAAAAGGAACCATTACCGCGGTTCGCCTGAATCGGGGCGATGCTCCGCTGAACGTCAAGTTAGGAGACTACACGCTGAACCTTTCGTATATCGGCGCGGGACGCGTTCCCATCGCGCCGGAACCCACTGCGGCGGGCCAGCAGCGTCCGCCGGGAGCCGCGGCGCAAGGCCCGCCACCGGTGCAGGCGGCGGCCATCCTGATTGCGGCCGGGCCGGACGAATTCTACTTCGGCGCCGGCGCCGGGGGATTGCGCATCGGCTTCACGCCGAACACGGCAGGGCCGCGGATCGTCGGGCTCGGCGACGTGCAGGAAGGCAAGTTCGTGGGCGGCAAATGGAGGGTCGTCCGGCAGTTGGGCGGCGACGATACCGGTCAGGGCGAGATTTTGTCGCTGCGCCCCAATACGGTTTTGCGCGTCACAGTCTACCGCTACGAATAGAAAGGGAATCATGCGTAGCAAAGCTGACCTTCACGCTATTGGTCTGTTCGTCACCATCGGTCTTCTGCAATTCCTGCCGGCCAACGCGGCAACACCACTCAAGATCGACACCAACAACCTTCTCGTCACCGTCGACGCAGACGCCTGCCGCTGGTCGGCGGAAGTCAAAGCCACGCCCATGCGGCTGAACGACGTCTACTTTCTCCCGGGTGACGACCCTTCAGGTTGGACGGTGACTTCTTCCGTCGATAACAACGACTCCAATAATCTCGGATCGTTCGTCACGGTGACGCTACACGGAACGAAACCCGGACAGCTCGATTTCGACTATCGGATTTCGGCCAGCAAGACCGGCAACGACATTCTTGTCAGTCTGGGCCGCTCGAATAACACCGGCAAGGAGGTTGACGTCGACGACATGGATTACTTTGTGTCGCGTGATGCGCGGCTGGGTGGCACAACCGACAAGTGGGTCACCCTGGGAACCCAGTCCCGCAATCGCGATTACTACGAGCTTTGGTCGGTGGTCAATTTGGTCGCGCCTAAGACGTACGCGGTGAATCACGTGGTCCGGGATAGTGACACCGGCAACAGCCTGCTGATGGGACATGTGACGACCCTGAAGGGAGCGTCGAGGTTCGATGTAAGGTCCGGCTGGACAGGGAAAACTTCCGACCGGATGCAGGTTCGGGGATACTGCAGTTACAAAGTCGCTATGCCTCCAGGTAAGAGCTTCCCTGGAGAAAAGCTCCTCATCGACTTCAATACCGACGCGCTGCGCGCCATGCAACACCAGGCGGACCTGATCGCCATCGCGCACGACATTCGTCTCAAACAGCGGCGGCCGATCAACCTGGACGACCGCGAATGGGTCGCGAACGACTATAGCCGCTTCCACGGATGGATGTCCGGCGGCAATGACGCCAACGCCAAGAAGTTCTTCGAGGATAATGGGCTGGTCGATTTCTACTGGGGGATGGGAGGACCCGGCCGGCAGGGGAGCTTTGGCATATATGGTATGGGCGGAAGCACTCAGGGACGCCCTTCCCGAGTCAATTATCCGGCTGAATGTTATCTTCCGGTGCGCACCGTCAAGTACGGCGGCGAAAGGGTTATCGATTACTCCAACCCTCTGAGTGTGAAGCTTGAGCGCGAGCGTATTCTGCAATGGGTGACCGGTCAGGAGAAAGACACCGGCCGCGCGGAGATGGATTTCGCTGATTGGTGGGATAAGTGGCCCGGCCAGTACGATCCCTTTATGAGCCCGCTGGAGACTTATCACGCGGCCGGCCTCCCGTGGCGCGAGATCATAGACCAGAAGGCCCCGCGAATGGTCATCCGCTCCAACATGCAGCCCGTCGATCATTCCTATGGAATTGTCGACATCTGCCGGGTTTCGGAAGATGCCGATCACGGTTACGAAACGGGAGACTCGACCCTGGCGCAAACGGAGTTTACAGGATTATTCACCGAAACGGTGTTAGGCTCGGCGAATCGGTTCTTTTACAACGGCCGCGTTTTCTGGAACGATGCCGACGGTTTCCATATCTACAAGTACAATGCCTCCGATAAAAGAGACTTCACCGCCCAGGAGGCCAAAGTCGACGCCAATTTCCACGCCATCGCCGGAAGCACACTCTTCGTGTCGGAAGCCTTCAATGTGCCCTATCCCCCCGACCGGATTGAACTGCTGAAACGGATCAGCCCGCCCACCATGGACACGGCCTATCCCGTGGACTTATTCGTCCGCAAGCCTGCTCGCATCTGGAACATGCCTGTCGAACGGCCATTTGGAAGCTGGTCCGTGCTGGCGGTTTTCAATTTCACCGGGAAGGGGGATCGCAAGTTCACTGCGACGTTGGATGCGGCGAAGGACCTCCGTCTCGACCCGAACAAAGAGTACATCGCCTATGAGTTCTGGTCGAGACAACTCATCGGGACGTTCAAGGGGAAGTTTGTCACGCGTCCGCTGAGTCCCTATGACTGCGACATATACAGCATCGTCGAGAAGTTGGACCGTCCGGTGCTGATCTCGACCAGCCGGCATGTACGGCAGATGGCGTTTGACATCAAGGACCTCGCCTATGACGGCCAGCAACGCGTGCTGCGGGGCGTCGCGCGCGCGGTGGCCGGCGATCCGTATCAATTGCGCATCTACGTTCCGGACGGCTTCGCCGCCAAACGAGTGGAACTGTCCGACGGCCTAGCGCCGAAAGTGGCGATTGACGGCAGCCTGCTGACCGTGGACTGTACGTCTTCTACGGGCAAAGATGTGGAATGGAAGGTGTTTTTCTGAGGTAACCAACCGATATTGACCAGCGCCAACCAGTGATATCATATTCGCACGGCGGATGTTGCGAGAGGTGTGATGCGGGTCAATTGGCTGATTCCCCTGGCGTTGATCGGAGTTCTGGGTCGAGCGGTGGCGCAAGACGCGCCCCGCCCCGCGGCTGGCCAGGCCAGCCCGGAACAGCTCTTCTCCGAGCATTGCGCCCCCTGTCACGGCGACGACGCTACCGGCACCGACCGCGGCCTGCCCTTAGCGCGGAGCCGGCGCCTGCGCACCCGCTCCGCGGCCGAGATTCACGATATCATCCACAATGGCACGCCCGGCGGCATGCCTCCATTCGATCTGCCCGAACCCCAATTACAGGCGCTGGCGGCGTTCATTCGCTCGATGAACGCCACGGCTTTCGACGCCCAGCCCGCAGGCGACGCCGCCGCCGGCGAGCGCTTCTTCTTCGGCAAGGGCCAGTGCGCTTCGTGTCACACCGCCCTGGGCCGTGGAAAATCGGTTGGCCCCGACCTCACCAGCATCGGCCGCCAGGTGACCGTCGCCGACCTGGAACGCAAGCTCGCCAATCCCGGCGCGCAGGTTTCGGACGGCTACGCGCTGGTTACGGTACGGCTTGCGGCCGGGCCTTCGGTCCGCGGTTTTGCGCGCAGGGAGACGCTGCACGGACTCCAGTTGCAGACCACCGATGGCCGCCTGTTACTGCTCGGGGACGGCGAATACCAGATCGTTTCGCGCGACAAGGGGTCGGCCATGCCGGCGCTCGACGCGGCGGCGGAAGAGCATAAAGATCTGGTGGCCTTCTTGAGCCGGCTGGGTGGCTTGAAACCCGGTCCGCTGCCGGGCCCCGGCGATCCCAGCGATGCCGCCGCCATCGAGCAGGTCCTCCATCCCAAGCCCGGCGACTGGCCTACCTATGACGGGCTGGTCAGCGCCAATCGCCATAGCTCTCTCGATCAGATCGACAAACGCAACGTCAGCCGGCTCTCTTTGCAGTGGATGTACACCCTTCCGTATTTCGGCCTGGAAACTACGCCAGTGGTGAGCGATGGGGTCATGTACGCGAGCGGCCCCAATCAGGTCTCGGCGCTGGATGCGCGCAGCGGCGCGGAAATCTGGCGCTACTCGCGGCCCCGCTCCACCAGCCCGAATATCGCCTCCGATGCCGCCAGGGGCGCCAACCGCGGCGTGGCGCTTTTGGGCGACCGCGTTTTCTTCACCACCGATGACGCTCACATGATCGCGCTCGACCGCCTCACCGGCGCGCTTCGCTGGGACGTCTACATGCCCGACGAGCCGCAGCACTATGGCGCGACCGCGGCGCCGCTGGTGGCCGGCGACCTGGTCATCGGTGGCGTGTCTGGGGCCGATGACGGCATCCGCGGCTTCGTCGCTGCCTACAAGGCCTCCACCGGTCAGCTCGCGTGGCGGCACTGGACCGTACCGCGCCAGGGCGAGCCTGGATGGGACACCTGGCGCGGCAGCGCGGTCGAATTCGGCGGCGGCTCGACGTGGCTCACCGGCAGCTACGATCCGGAAAGCAAAGTGCTGTACTGGGCGGTGGGCAACCCCTACCCGGATACCGATGGCAGCGATCGCCTGGGCGATAACCTGTTCACCAATTGCATTCTGGCGCTCGATCTGCAGACCGGAAAGCAGCTCTGGTATTTTCAATTCACCCCGCACGACCTGCACGATTGGGACGCCGTTCAGCCCATGGTGCTGGTAGACGCGCCCTACCAGGGCCGCCAGCGCAAGCTGCTCCTGCACGCCGACCGCAACGGGTTCTTCTACGTGCTCGACCGCACCAACGGCGAACTGCTTCTCGCCAAGGCCTTCGCGCAGAAGATCTCCTGGGCCAGCGGGATCGATGCCAAAGGCCGGCCCATCGAGCTGCCCGGCAATGTCCCCACGCCCGAAGGAACGCGCACCTGCCCGGATATCCGCGGGGCGGCCAATTGGATGGCCACCGCATTTAACCCGGCAACCGGCCTCTACTACGTCATGACCATCGAAAACTGCGGCGTCTACCGCAGCACGCAGTTTGGTCCCGCCGCTCAGGCTGCCAATGCGGCCGCCAGAGCCGGTGGGGGACGCGGCGGGGCGCCCCCTGGGCCAGGCGGCGGTGGAATGGGCCGCGGAGGGGCGCCCTTTGGGCCCGGAGGCCCGTTCGGCGCACCCGGCGGCGATCCGCCCAGGCGGTACCTGCGAGCCCTCGACATTCAGACCGGCAAAGTGATTTGGGAAGTGGACCAGAAGGTCCCCTCGCCCAACTATGGCGGAGTCCTCTCCACCGCGGGAGGGGTGCTATTCTACAGCGAATCCAGTGGTGCCTTTGCAGCGGTGGATGCCCAGACCGGAAGTTCGCTCTGGCATTTCGAAACGGGCCAGTCTCCTAAGGCTTCGCCCATGACTTACATGGTCAACGGCCGCCAATTCGTGGCGATTGCGTCGGGGGCCAATATTCTGTCGTTTGCCCTGCCCGAAAGACCATGAGCGGACAAACGGCATCGGGCAGTTCAATTCAGGACCAGGGAGGAAGTAATGTCTAATCAGCGGCAATCCAGGCGTGGTTTTCTGGGAGCCTCCGCATTCAGCATGGCTGGAATCGCGGCGGCGCTGGCCGATCCGCCTCGGGCGGCGGCGCAGGCGGTCGGGGTCAAGCGCGGAGATCTGCCCGACCTCACCATCAAGGAAGTGAAAGTCTATGTCACCGACTTGGGGAACGTTCGCCGTCTCAACGGGACCGAGACCGGAGAAATCATCTCCATCGTCACCAACAGCGGCCATGAAGGCAACTACACCATCGGCAACCGGAGCGTGACTACCGGATGGCTCGCATGGGCCAAGCCGGTGCTGCCGGGCAAGAACGTCATCGACCTGTTGCCCACCATCACCGCTACCTCGGGTCTCAAAGCCACCTACGGGTTTGGCGCGGGCGCCCGGGGCGGCGGGCGCGGCGGTGCGGGAGGCGGCGGGCGCGGTGCTGGGGCCGGTGCCATGTCCGCTTTCAACGGCGGTTTCGTCAACCGCGGCGGCGGCACTTGGCCCAACTATTACACCGCCGCGGCTGAGATCGCTATGTGGGACCTTCTGGGCAAGGCCGTCGATCGCCCCATTTATAAGATCCTGGGCGGCACCAAGGATCGCATTATGGCCTACGCCAGCTCGCAGCACCTGGCCGCGGTGGAGGACTACGTCCCCGATATCCTCAAGGCCAAGGAAGAGGGTTACGTGGGATACAAGATCCATCCCGGCAACGGGCAGCACCGGGACGGCCGCCCCATTCCGCGCTACGTCGGCCACATGGAGGAAATCAGGGAATGCCGCAAGGCCGTGGGCGACGGCTTCATGCTGGCGCACGATCCCGTGCAGAACTATAACCTCTACGAAGCGCTCAAGGTGGGCCGCTTGCTCGATGAACTGGATTACGCCTGGTTCGAAGATCCTATCCGCACCATCGATATGGAGGGCCTCGTCCAGTTGAAGAAGTCCGTCACCACGCCGCTGCACGTGGGCGAGTTCTTGTTCTCCATCGCCGATTTCGCGGAGTACATCAAGGCCGGCGCGCTCGACGTGGCCCGCCTCATCGCCGACAACGTGGGCGGCATCAGCGGCTCCATGCGGGTCGGCATGCTGGCGGATGCCTTCAACATGGAATGCACCCCCCACAACTGGGGCAATCCCATGGACCTGGCCGTGCATTTTCAGCTCGAGCTGGCGCTCCCCAACGCCTACTGGTTCGAGATGCCGCACCCCTCCAGCTACGTCGACCGGCCGTATCACAAGGACAAGTTCCGCATCGACAAGGATTCGTATGTGATCGCGTCCGCGGAGCCCGGCTTGGGCTATCCCCTCGATCGCGACGCTCTGGATAAGATGACGAAAAGGATCGATCGTTAGGCTCTTACGCCCTCATGTATGGCTTCAGCAGGTCCAGCGCCGCCCGGACGGTCTTCTCGCCTTCCGCGTCGAATGGCTTGCTGGGGCCGCGGCGGCCGCCACCGCCCCGCCCTTCCGGAGACGCTTCTCCACCACGCGCTGCCGCGCCGGGAGCGGCCCCGGCCATCATGCCACGGCGCGAGCGTGTGTTCTTGAAAACTCCGCGCGCCACCAGCACGTACTTCGCAGGCGCCCCCACCGTCTGCGTGATGGCGCCGAAACACAGCACCCGGCCGAACATATCGAAGGCCTCGCTATGCTTGCCCGCGGACCACAAATCGTACGTCTGAGCGTATATGTCGCCCAGGTCGACCGTCGGGCAGAAGCCTTGCGCTCCCAACAACAACTCGGTGATCATGTTCCGCACGCCGTTGCCGGTGAAAACCTTGATTCCGTCATCGGTCCGATTGCGGATCTCCGTGATTCGCGCCAAAGTGTCCCCGGCTTCGTCCTTGATCTGCCGGAAGGAGGGAATCTCCTTGTACATGCGGAAGATCAGGTCCATGCTCATGGGGAAGGGCTGGCTCTGCACGAAGAGCGGAAGATCGGTGGCCATGCCGATCTGCTTGTAATAGTCGAACACGGCGTTCTCGTCGGTCACGCCTTCCGGAGGCAGCGAACAGATTGCGTCCGCTCCGATCTTGTCCGCGTGTTTGGTGTATTCGAGCACCGTAGCCATATCCGGTCCCTGCACCCCAATGGTGATGGCCGTCTTCCCGCCTTTGCCGGCTGCAACCATGGCTTCGGCCCCATCCAGACGCTCCTGTTTCGAGAGGGTGGTCCACTCACTGGCGATTTGCGGCCAGATGACTCCGTGCACGCCTCCGCGATTCAGAAACTTGATTTCGGCCGCCAGACACTCCAGGTCCAGTTGGTTGGAATCGGTGAATGGCGTCGACCCAATTGGAAACAGTCCCCGCATCGGTTTGGAACCGGGCTTGGCAGCCGCGGAGAGTTGATTGAAGGCCAGTGCGGAAGCCAATGCACCCCCGCTCAGAGCCTTCAAGAAATCGCGCCTGCCCCGGGCCTCCGGCGCAGTTTTAGTCTGGCTGGGCATAATCCTCCTTACTTCAACGTCCTCTGATTGGCCAGTATACCTCAAGTAACCGGAGGTTCCGCGCGGTCGCCGCCGTCTGCAGGCGAGATCAGGCCGCGCGCACGTACAGCGACGCCTGGGAGATCACCAGCAGCCCGCCCGCAAAGAGGAGAAACATGAAGATCGCCAGCGTCTTGACGCGCAGGTCGGCCCCTTTGAACTCCTTCCACAGCAGAATGCCCCACAGCGCGGCGATGAGCGCGAATCCCTGCGCCAGGAAATAAGCAGCCACCGCACCCACGTGCGTTTCGGCGGCAGCGCTTTCGGCAGCGAGACTCGCCACCATGCCGGTGCACCACAATGCGCCGCCCGCCAACCCCAGCAGATGTTGCTTGGGGGTGCTCTTGAAGATATCCAGCACCTCCAGCGGTTCGCCCTCCACGGGAAGGTTCATCAGAAACACGTTGAAGACGAATGTGGAGACGAAAACGCCTATGGAGAAGACCGCGGTCACAGCATAAGGACCGAGGCCGATATCGCTCGCTCTGGCATTGTCCACCAGCGGGACGAACGAACCCATGAGCAGTCCGCTCACCAGCGCCAGGACGATCCCCTTGATCGAACTCGGGCGGCGCGTGCTGGCGGCTTTTCCGGCCCGCGCGAGTGCTTCGTGCCTCAGAACGGCGTAATAGCGATAGGCCGACGCGGCGGCGACAATGGCTGCCGCAATCAGCACGCAGCCGGCGAGCAGCAGCCCGGGGTTCTCCGCCGACCTGACCGCGTAGGCCAGGATAGTCCCCACGATGATTGCGACCCCTACTCCCACCGGGAACGCCACCGCCATGCCCGCGACGGAGATGGCCGACATCAGAATCATGTTGCCCAGGTTGAAGATCACTCCGCCCATGAACCCGTACAGCCACTGGCGCTTACCGGCGTGCATCAGGTCGTCTATAAAGGAGAAGCCATCGAAGCCCAGGTTGCCCACTGTGAAGGCATAGAGAAAGGCGGCGATTGTCATCCCCAGTGCGAAATCGAAATAGTAGAGCTCATAGCGCCACTTCCCGGCGAGTTTGTAACTGTTCGCCCACGATCCCCAGCAAAACAGGCTGAGGATCATCAGAAACAGAACTGCGGCGTGTGTCTGTGGAAGAATCATGGATCACTTCCGGAAAGGGAAGGTTACAATGCCGGGGGTTTGCAGGTCAACCGGAGGGATAGGAACCGACGACGGGGCGAGATGGGGCGGCTGGCCGGGAGACTGGCGCACCCACACCGGCCTGGGCTGGTCGGAGCATTCCGGCAACGGCGTGCCGGAGTAGTAATTGAGCCCGTAACGCCAGTTTCGCTCGATTTGGTCAACGCAGACTTCATCCGCGCGGCCGGAAACCTCGCGCCACAACGGCCGGGCGGAAACCATGCGGTCCAGCTCCGGCGCCGCCACGCGTTTCAGATAGACGGTTCCCGCGGTGGCGCCGGCGGCGATCGACAGGACCGCGGCCAACCGGCGCGCGCGGCTCTCCAGCAGCCACGCCGCGGCGGCCACTCCGCCGGCCAGCAGCCAAGTGGCCTGAAACGCGGGAAGCGGCGCTTTCAAAAGGCCCGTCGCCAGCGCCGCGGGAAGCATCCGGCCGGCCATGGGGAACGCCACCAACAGCAAGGCGCAGCCCGCCAGCAAGGGGCCCACGTAGGCGGCTTCGGCTTTGGCTTCATCGAGCGCCAGCCCCATCAGCGCCGCGGCTGCCGGCAACAGCGGCAGCAGATAGCCCGGCAACTTGTTGGTGGCGGCCGTGAAGAAAACCATCCCCCACACCACCCATGCCAGCAGGAACAGCCGCCGCGGGTCGCGGTAGGCTGCGCGCCGCCCCACCAGAAACAGAAGAGGGAACCAGGGCAGCAGCAAACCGGCCAACACCGGCAGGTAGAACCACCAGGGCTGCACGTGCATCAGGGAATTCGATGTGAACCGCTCGAGATTATGCACGACGAAGAAATCGTGCCAAAAAATCTTCCCATTGCGGAGATAGCAGAGCAGGTACCACGGAAGCGCCACCGCCAGGAAGGGCGCCACCACCCGCGGCTGGACCAGGTCGCGCGCGCTGCGGAAGCGCAGGCATAGGGGCGCCGCCAGGACCAGCGCGACCGGTCCTTTGGCCAGCACCGCCAGTCCCAGTAGAGCCGCGGCAACCGGCAAATGCCGCGTGTCGCGCCGGCCGATCCACCCCAGCGCCAGCAGCATCGCGGCGGAAAGCGTAGCGGTCATCGGCATGTCGGGGACCCCCACCTGGCTGGACAGGAGCCACCCGCCGCAGGCGCCCAGGATGAGGGTGGCAAACCACGCGGCGCGCGCTCCGAATTCCCGGCCGAGAATCCACCCGTAAAACACCAGGAAGCCGGCGGCCATCAAGGCCACCGGGAGCCGCGGCGCCAGGTCGGGCCCGATGCCCACGCGGAAAGCCGCGCCCGTCATCCAATACAGCAGTGCGGGCTTTTCAAACCACGGCTGGCCCCACAACCTGGGCGTAATCCAATCGCCGGAGCGCGCCATCTCGCGCGCGATGGAAGCGTAGCGCGGCTCGTCCGGCCCGACCAGGCCCACCGCGCCCAGGTGATAGAAGTAGAGAAGATATGCCAGCGGCAGAACAATCCACAGCAGGCGCGGGATTTTCCGGGGCATTTCTCCCATTCTAGCCTGAAGGCGCGACCCACTGATCCCAATTAGTGGATCTGTCAGTCCCAAAAAGTTTCTTTCAGATTCCCATCAAGCGAATGCCATGATGTTCGTAAGCCAAAGGTTTATATGGCGCCTGTCGATCGGCGGGCGAAAGTCGCGCGATTGGAAGTAGAATTGCTCCGATGTGCTGGGTATCAGTGTACTTGGTCCTACAGGAGGAATATTCGTGAAACGTCAGATTCTGCTGGTCTTGTCGCTATCTCTTGCCGCCGTCAGCGTTTCCTTTGCGGACTCGGTTTCCGGCAACTTCAACCTCGATACGAGCTTAAGCGCTGTCCCCTCTCAAGGAGAGGTCACTTTCACGCTCAACGCGAATGGCACCATCGCGGCATCTCTGATGACGTACTACAATACAATTTACGGTTTCGGCTTTAACTCGGCTGTTACCGACCTTCCCGAAAGCAACTTTACGACTACCCCCGACAACCCTGTTGGCTGGATCGATTCGTTTGGTTTTCAGCCCTCGGGATTCGGCTGTTACGTCACCAACGTCTGCGGCTTCGACGAGTCGTGGACAATTGGCAACCCCGGCGATTACACCTCCGTATTGCAAGCGCTCAACGGGCCGGCCGGCCAGTCGACCGTCGCCTTCTTTTTGTACGACAGCACAAACGCCTCGTATGGCGCGCAGACGCAAGCTGCTGTTCCCGAGCCCGGATCTCTGGCGTTGGCCGCCATCGAGGCTGGTCTGTTCGGGGTCTTAGCCGCGCTCCGGCGAAAGCTTCCTCGTAGGAACCAGCGGTAGTATCCACGCGCGAGCACTAGCTTTGCGGCACCCGTGTGGAGTAACCTCTACCATGAGGGACTTCCTCAAGGATGGGCGCCGTGAAGCAGCTCTCAAGGGTTGTTTGGTTCGAAGGCATGTACCTGGGGCCGCACCATTTCCAGGTCCAGAGCCGCTATTTCGAAGACTCCATCCAATTCGCCGCTTCGGCGCTGCGCTTTGAGGCGTACGGCTTTGTGGGCTTTGGATTGGACGCCGAAGCCCTGCGCAACGGCACCCTGTCGCTGCTTCATGCCCGCGGCATCCTCCCCGACGGGCTGGCGTTCCACATGCCCGAATGCGACCCGCTTCCGCCGGCGCGCAACATTTCCGACCTGTTTCCGCCCACCCGCGACAAGCTCACCGTGCTGCTGGCTATCCCCGAGCGAAAAGCCAACGGGGCCAACTGCGTGGCCGCCGGTTCGCTCGACAGCTCGCGCGCCCGCTACGTGGCCGAAGCGCAGCCGCTCTCCGACGAAACCACCGGGCGCGACGAGAAGCCCGTCCAGTTGGGGCGGAAGAACTTTTCGTTGCTGCTCGATACCGAGGCGCAAGCGGGAGTCCTCGGCATGCCCGTGGCGCGCGTGATGCGCGACGGCTCCGGCCATTTCATTTTCGATCCCGACTTCATCCCGCCTTCGACCGTCATCTCGGCCAGCGAACGTTTGATGCAGATTCTCCAGCGGCTGATCGAGATCCTCGACGAAAAGAGCGGCGCGCTTTCCGCCCCGGTGGGGTCGGCGGCGCGCTCCTGGTCGGAGTACTCCACGCGCGACATCGCCCAGTTCTGGCTCCTCCACACGGTCAACTCCGCGCTCGCTCCCTTGCGGCAACTGTACTCGGCTCGGCACATCCACCCGGAGCAGCTTTTCGTGCAAATGCTGCAACTGGGTGGCGCGCTGTGCACTTTCGCCATCGAATCCCATCCCCGCGAGCTGCCGCTTTACGATCACCGCAATCTGGACCTCTCGTTCGGAGCGCTCGACCATCACATCCGCGTCCACCTGGAGACCGTTGTCCCCACCAACGTGGTTTCCGTGCCGTTGCGCAGGATGGCCGACTACCTCTATGAGGGTGAAATCACCGACCAGCGATGCCTCGACCGCGCGCGCTGGGTGTTCTCCATTCGCGCCCCCGTGGGCGAGGTCGACCTCATCGCCAAGACCCCGCAACTGGTCAAGGTCTGCTCGAAAGCCTTCGTGCCCAAACTGGTGGAACGCGCGCTGCCCGGCATGACGCTCACCCACCTCCCCACGCCTCCCGCATCCATCTCCGCCCGGGTGGACGCGCAGTATTTCGGCGTCAGCAGGTCCGGCCCCTGCTGGGACCACATCGTGCAGAGCCGCCTGGTGGGCGTGTACGTGCCAGGCGAGCTGCCGGAACCCGAACTGGAGCTGTCGATCATTCTCGAATCGTAATCGGAGGAGTTTCAACCATGGCACCCCAACCAGGTTCTTCAACGCCCGCGCGGCGAAATGAGAATCTCGCGCTCGCGTTTCAGGAGATCCTCACCGCCGCCGAGCGCCTGCGAACCGGCCGCCAGTCGATTACCGATGCCGCCGCTTTCCGGTATCAAATTCTGGAAGGTCTGAAGGCCGCCGACCAGCAGGCCCGCACGCACGGCTATCACGCCGACGACATCAAGCTCGCCATCTTCGCCGTGGTCGCGTTTGTGGACGAATCCGTGCTCAACCTGCGCAGTCCGGCTTTTGCGGATTGGCCCCGCCGTCCCTTGCAGGAAGAACTCTTCGGCCATCACGTGGCGGGCGAAGTCTTTTTCAAAAACCTCCAGGATCTACTGGGGAAAACCGACTCGCCCGATCTCGCCGACCTGCTCGAGGTCTACCAGTTGTGTCTCCTGCTGGGTTTCGCCGGCCGCTACAGCCTGGGCGGCCGTGGCGAACTGCGCGCCGTCGGCGAGGCGGTCGCCGAGAAGATCCGGCGCATTCGCGGGAGCGCCGCAGAGATCTCTCCGGCGTGGGCGCTGCCGCCGGAAGCGGTTCGCCGCACCGGGACCGATCCGCTGGTCAAGACGTTCGGCATTGCCGCCGCAGCTTGCGGTCTGCTGGCGGTGATTCTGTTGGTGGTCTACAAGGTGATTCTCGGCTCCGGCGTCTCCAGCCTCGGGGATCTCGCGGGCAGGTTATAGGGTAGGAGTGATCATGAGACTCTACTTGGGAACGGGCGCAGCTTTGTTGGTTTATCTGGCTCTGGCTTGGCTGGCCGGCAGTGCCCTGCACCTGGATACCAGCCGTTTCTTCCTTCTCTTCGCAATCCTCGCCGCCTTGGGCATCGCCGGCGCGGTGGTCTTCATCTGGTTCTGGTCGAAGGTCCGGCCCCAATCCGGTGGTGGCGGGGCGCCCATCGGGCCCGACGACGAAATCGATTCGCTGGTGCGCGACGCGGAAGGGCGCCTGGCTTCATCCAACCTGGCGCAAGGGGCCAAGTTGAGCAACCTGCCGGTGGTGTTCGTCATCGGCGAGCCGGGTTCCACAAAGACCAGCACGCTTCTCAATTCCGGTCTCGATCCGGAGTTGCTGGCCGGCAACGTCTACCAGGACAATGCGGTGGCCCCCACCCGCGTGGCCAACATCTGGTTCGCGCGCGGCATGGTGTTTGTGGAAGCCGGCGGCACGCTGCTCTCCGAACCAAGACGCTGGGCGCGCCTGCTCCACCATCTCCAACCCGGCAGGCTCCGATCGGTAGCCGGCGGCGGCCAGGCGCCGCGCGCCGCGCTGCTCTGCTTCGATGCCGAAACCTTCACGCGCGCCGGTTCCGCAGACTCGCTCACCGCGGCCGCGCGGACCTTGCAGGCCCGCTTGGGCGAGGTTTCACAGCGCTTCGGAATCAGTTTTCCGGTGTATGTTCTCTTCACCAAGATGAACCGCGTGGCGTTTTTCGAGGACTTCGTCCGCAATCTCAGCAACGAGGAGGCCACCCAGGTTCTCGGTGCCACTTTGCCCATGGTCCAGCCGGGCGCAACCGGCATCTACGCCGAGGTGGAGACGCGGCGGCTGAGCGCGGCCTTCGACGGCCTCTTCTATTCTCTGGCCGATCGCCGTATCGTTTTCCTGCCGCGCGAAAACGATCCGCAAAAAGTGCCCGTGGCCTACGAGTTTCCGCGTGAATTCCGCAAGCTGCGCAACGGCCTGGTGCAGTTCCTGGTGGATGTCTGCCGCCCCAGCCAATTGCGCGCCAGTCCTTTCCTGCGCGGGTTTTATTTCTCCGGCGTGCGGGCCGTGATCGTGCATGACACTCCGGTGGAGGCTCCCCGGCCATCGGCGCAGCGGTCGCCTTTCGATGCCGCCGGCGGCGCTACGGGCATCTTTCGGACGGGCGTTTCGGCGCCGGCCGCCGCCGCACCGCTGGCGCAAGCCGGGGTGCCCTCTGGGCCCGGCGGCCGCAAGGTGCCGCAATGGGTTTTTCTGGGCCACCTGTTTAGCGACCTCATTCTGCGCGATGAAGCCGCCCTCGGCGCGAGCGGCAGCAGCACCAAGACCAGCATGCTCCGCCGCATTCTGCTGGCCTCCGCGGCGGCGCTCTGCCTGCTGTTCGCCATTGGATTCACGGTCTCCTTCTTTGGCAATCGCGCGCTCGAAAACCAGGTACTGGATGCCGCTCGCGCCATTCCCCCAGGGGAAGCCAGCGGCTTGAACCTGCCCACGCCCGAAGCCCTGCAAAGGCTCGACACTTTGCGGGAAGCCCTGGTTCGGCTCACCCAATATGAAGACCAGGGCGCCCCGCTTGGCCTCCGCTGGTTTCTATATAGCGGCAGCGCCATGTACCCCGAGGCGCGGCGCCTCTACTACGCGCGCTTTCACCAGTTGCTCTTCGCCCAGACGCAAGGGGCCATGCTGGCCTCGCTCCAGAGCGTGGCGCTGCCGCCCGCTCCCACGGACGACTACGGAAACACCTACGACACGTTGAAGGCGTATTTAGTGACCACCTCCGAATGGAAGCGAAGCACCAACTGGCTCTCTCCGGTTCTGGTCGCGCGTTGGTCCGCGGGCCGGTCGGTGGATAATCTGCTGCCGCTGGCGCGCAAGCAGTTCGATTTCTACAGCGAGGATCTGGCCCGGGGCAATCCCTTCAGCGAACAGAACGACGCCGCGGCCATCGACCGCGCCCGCCTGCACCTGTCGAAGTTTTCCGGCACCGAGCAGATCTATCAGTTCATGCTCTCCGACGCCAGCCGCCGCGCGAAAAAGATCAACTTCAACGAGCAGTTCCCCGGCTCGGCCGAGGTGGTGGTCAACAACCGCGACGTCCTGGGCGCGTTCACCAAGCCGGGTTGGGCCGCCATGCAGGATAACCTGCGCAAGGCCGACAAGTTCTTCGGCGGCGAGCGCTGGGTCTTGGGCGATTACGCCGCCGCCAAACCGGACGCCGCGCAACTCTCCCAGGAACTCCAAAACCGCTACACGTCGGATTACATCGCGCGCTGGCGCGACTTCCTGCGCAGCACGGTGGTGGTCCGCTATAGCAACTTGAAGGACGCCGCCAAGAAGCTGAACGTGCTTTCCGGCGCACAGACGCCGCTGCTGGCGTTGTTCTGGATAGCCACCCAGAATACCGCGGTGGATTCGCCCAAGGTGACCGAGGCCTTCGACGCGGTGCAAAAGGTGGTGCCCCCGCCGGCTACCACGGTCCAGTATGTGTGGCCCACCAACCAGGAATACATGACTTCGCTGGCCGCGCTCGAAACCGCCATCAGCCAGGTGGCCGATGCGTCGGGACCGCCCGACCCGAATCGCGCCGCGCCGGTCCGCTCCAGCGCCGACGCAGCCGGCAACGTGGTCAAGAAGATGGGCTATACCTTCAAGATCGACCCGGAAGCCCACCTCGAAACCACCACTCTCAAGCTGTTGCAGGCCCCCATCGATTACGCCGATGCGCTCACCAAAGGAATCGGGGCCGGCGAGATCAATGCCCAGGCGAAGCAGTTCTGCGCCGTCTTCTCCCCCATCTCCGCCAAATTCCCGTTCAACTCCACGGCCTCCGCGGAGGCGAGTTTGCAGGAGTTGGACGCCATCTTCCGCCCGCGCGAAGGCAAATTGTGGACCTTCTATACCGAGGCTTTGCAGAACTTCCTGCAAAAGCAAGGCGCTCAGTACACCCCCAATCCCGCCGGCGGCGTGCAGTTGAACCCCGCCTTCGTGACCTTCTTCAACAACGCCGCGCGCTTCTCCGATGCCCTGTACCCGGCGGGCGCAGCGGAGCCCAGCCTGCGCTATTCGCTGACGCCGCAGCGCTCCGACCAGATCAGCGAGATGACCGTAACCATCGACGGGCAGACTGTCCCACCGTCCGGGCAGGGCGCGGCGCACCAGTACGTCTGGCCGGGCGCGGCCACGCGCAACATTCGCATCAGCGCCAAGCTCACCGGCGGTTCGGATTTCGAATTCGAGAACCGCGATGGGCTGTGGTCGCTGTTCCGTTTCTTCGCCGATGCCGACCGCTACAGCCCCTCCGGCGGCGGAAGCATGCTCGAGTGGGTGGTGCGGCAGGGCCGGGAAGGCCGCCCCGTGATGGTGGGCGGCAAAGCACTCACCTACCAGTTCCTGGTGGATACCGGCGGCGCGGCGCCCGTGTTCCAGAAAGATTTTCTGAATAGTTTGCGGTGCGTCTCGCAGGCGGCCCGTTAGAAGAGCCATGGAACTTCCTGCGAACATCGGCAAGTACGAGTTGCTGGAATTCCTGGGCGGCGGCATGTCCCATGTCTATCGCGCGCGGGATACTGCCATCGGCCGGCAGGTGGCCATAAAGATCCTCACTCCCGAGGCCTGTCAGGATTCCGAAGCCAAAGCGCGTTTTCTCCAGGAAGCGCGCATGGCCGGCAACATCGAGCACGACAGCATCATCCGCATTCACGATTACGGCGAAGAGCAGGGCCGCCCGTTCATCGTGATGGAGTTCCTGGTTGGCGAGGACCTGCGCCACGCCATCCGCGATAACCATGCCGGCGATGTCTCGAACCGCCTCCGCATCGCGCTCGATATTGCCCGCGCGCTCGCATACATTCACTCCCAGAAGATCATCCACCGCGACATCAAGCCCGACAACGTGCACATCGACACCTCGGGCAAGGTCAAGCTGATGGATTTCGGCATCGCCAAGGCCGAGGGTCTGCACCTCACCCGCACCGGATTCGCCGTCGGCACTCCGTACTACATGTCGCCGGAGCAGGTGCGCGGAGAACCGGCCACCGAGTCGATGGACATTTACGCCTTCGGCATTCTCCTTTACGAATTGCTGACCGGCCAGAAACCCGTCGAGGGCGACACGCTGGAGAGGCTGTTTTTCGCCATTTTGAACGAGACCCTGAAGCCCGAGCCGATGTTGCAGGCCGGCGCTCCGGCGCCAATTGTCGATCTGGTCCTACGATGCACCGCGAAGAAACCGGAAGGCCGGCCGCGCAGCTTCGCCGAGGTCATCGCCGAACTCGAAAGGGTCACCCGCAAAGAATCAGTCGCGGCGCCGCCTCCATCGGTTTCCCCGGTGGCGCGCCGGCCCGTGGCACTTATCGGCGTCGTGATAGCGGTTGTGTTAGTGGCGGGCGCAGCCGCGGTCTACTTCGTCACCAGGGGATCGACGAAACCGCCGGCCCCCATTACGGCCACCGCGCCCGTCAGGAAGGAGCTACCCGCCGTGCTCGACACCGAGACCGGCCAGATGGTGCTGGTGGCCGCGGGCCCATTTCTGGCCGGCCAGGACCGGCATTCCGAAACGCTGCCGTCGTTCTACATCGACCGGACCGAAGTTCCCAATAGCGCCTATGAGCGCTTCTGCCAAGCCAAGGGGCGCCCGCTCCCGCCGGGCTTACCGCCCGATCATCCGGACTACCCGGTGGTCGGGATCACCTTCGTCGACGCGCAGGAATTCGCCAAATGGGCAGGCAAGCGCCTTCCCACCGCGCTCGAATGGGAGAAAGCCGCGCGCGGCACCGACGGCCGCAGCTATCCATGGGGAAATGAAGCCGATCCGAGCCGGGCGAATGTGGCCGATACCAAACTCCCCGGGCTGATGCCGGTCTCCGCCTTCTCAGTCGGGGAGAGCCCCTTCCGGGCTCGCAACATGACCGGCAACGTCTGGGAGTTCGTGGACGATTTGAAAACGCCGAGTGAGCAAGCGGTGCGCAGCTTCGCCGCCATCCTGAAACCTCCGCCGACCGCCACCGAGCCCTGGTATGTGATCCGCGGCGGCAGCTTCAAACGTCCGCTGACGGACGGCGTGGTCTACGAGTGGACCTCCATCCCGGCGCGTTTCTCCGCCCCGGACATCGGCTTCCGCTGCGCGAAAAATCCGCAGTGAGGCCGGCGGTGAGCTACGAACCATACACCTCTGATGAACTGACCCATTTCGTTGGGAAGCGGTGTCCCACCGATGACGAACGCTGCTACAACCTGCTGCTCAAAATCCTTCAGGACGGCCGACTGAAGGCCAGTGGCATTCCGGGCGCCGACGGCGAAGCGGCCTCGGGCCCGATGTTGTCCATCACGGGTCCAGGCAAGATTTCCGACGAGACCGCTGTCCGGGGATAGATCGTTTGCTTCTGCGACATTCCTCTATCCGGACTGGAACTGCATATGAAGAAGTACGGCTGCTTTGGAATCGCCTTTCGCAAGCCGTTCCTGGTGACGAGAGGGGCGAACCCGGCATTCTACGTCGTCAAGGATTCGATACTGCCGGGTGGCCAGATGCTCCCGACAGGATCCGGTTCCTTGGAGGTGAGCCAAGACATCACACGAGCGGAAACCATGGATCGAATCCACACGGAAGCCTCGTCTCTATCGACGAAGACTTATGAAGTTATGCTTCGCGAATCCTGTGACCAAGAGTTTCGCGATTACCTGTTTCGAGTCGATCCGCTCCTCTGGCTGGTGTATAAAACGGCACTCGCGTTCGTCAAGCCATTCGACTCATCTGAGCCGGAAGATTCAGTGAACAATTCTTACATGGAGCGCGAGTGGCGGGTTTATGGCGACCTTCCCTTCGCAGTGCGCGATGTGGCCCGGATCATTCTCCCGGCTGCGTATGCCGATCGCTTTCGCGGCCAGTTCCCGGATTACGGCGGAGAACTGACGCTGATGCCTTGAGCCGAGAATCACCCTCACTACTCTGTAATCGGCCCATTTCAGGGGCAGGCTCCGAAACCCTGGAGATTCAGTGCGTCTTCTTCGTTCGGGTACCTGGTTCAAAGTTCCGGTTCACGTTCCGAAATGCGTCCACCACTCGCAACTGCGGCGCACATGCGCGATAATCGGTCAAGGAAGCAAGGCATGCTCGATTGGACTACTTGCGAAGTAGTGGAACGACACACCGGGAGGGTGAGCGGCGCTTGGGTGTTTCGCGGGACCCGTGTCCCTGTATCCGCGCTGTTCGCGAATCTCGAGGGCGGGGCTACCGTAGAGGAATTTCTGGAGTGGTTCCCAGGCGTCTCGCGCGAACAGGTGAACGGCGTACTCGAACACGCTGCCCACAGCCTGGCCACGCCAGACGCCGCGTGACTGCCTGATGCGCATCCTGCTGGATCACAATACGCCCGCGCCGCTTCGCTATCGCATGTTTGCGTTTTGCGGCGGTAACCCGTTGAAAACACGAAGGTGGATTTTGACTTTGGTCACCACATAGGCGATTTCTCGGTTTTGGTCGTTTCCGAAGGGTCCAATGTGGGGA
>JBEKTU010000086.1:0-22984 GCA_049515735.1 Bryobacteraceae bacterium | reverse complement strand
GAAAAATAAGCGGGCTTGCCGCAAAAAGTGTGTCACCACAAATTCTCTAAAACGACAACTCGCTCTTGTGTTTTCAGTCACTTGCGGACGCTGAGGCTCGAAAACCCGCAAACATGCGCTATACCGTACGCGGGCGAGGCGAACGTCAGGATGTTCCAGCCGACGCCGAGAGTTCCAGCGGCCCCCGCGAAGGATTCAAGGTGTAAGGTCCGAACTCGTCCATGCGGTAGTTGATTTCGTGGCCTTCAGTACCGGTTTGCCGCTGGCCTGCTCCGGGCTCATGTAGCCCGCCGTCCCCAAAATCGTTCCCGCCTGCGTCTCTGAGTAAGTCAGCGTGGGTGCTGCCGGCTCCTGCGCTTTGGCCAGTACGTCACTTCAGAAGTTCACTAACGTATTTTGGGGTGGCGGATCAGCCCGGTGTGCCGAGCTTGGCGAGGAGTTCGGCAAGGTCCTGACGTGTGAAGTTAGCGAGCCACCACGCCCTTCCCCGGAGCGGGGAAATTCTTCGAGGCGTCGTCCAGCACCAGCACCCAGTCGTTGCCCGGCCCGCTGGATGGCGGCGTGAAATCCCGGAAGCCGGTCTTCTCGAATTCCCCAGTGGCGGTGGATGTCCCTTGCCGCGGATCATACCACCAGGCGCGTATGGTCTTGCCCGACAGCTTGGGGTACGGTCCGTCTATTAGCCGGATCTTCAGCTTTCTGCCGGTGGCCGTGTAAATGAACGCGTAACTGCCGTCCGACCCCCGGCAGGCCTGCATGCGTTCCGTGGTCCCCAGGGGGTCGTTGGCGATGAGCCATTGATCGGGGATGCGCTCCAGCATCGGCCGCGATTCGATGAGCGCCCGCAGATACTGCATCTGGCTCGCGCCGGGCAGTTGCAGCGCTTGTTTCCAGGGCGGCGCGGGGCCGTGCCGCACGGGCGTACCGGCCTTCTTCTTTGCAGCCGGCAGTGGCGTCCCGGCGGTGCCCGGACTGCGGTAGCCCCACACGCCGTGCCCGCCGTAGGTGTAGCCCGCCGCCCCTGCGAACAGCGCGCTGTAGGCGATGCGGCGCACGTCGTGGGTCTGGATGGTAAGCTCCGGCACCAAGCCATCGGCGATGCCTTCGTAGCCGCCCTCGCCATCCACCACGGGCTTGACCGGAATGCGAGCCCAGTCCTCGGCGACCAGGTCGTAATTGCGGTTGAGAGTGGTGTGCCCGGTTTGGAGCATGTTGAAATCGAGCCACTTCTCGGCGTGGAACCACATCGCCGAGCTGCGCGGCGACTTGGGGTGGTAAGTCTTGAGGTGAACGCCGCCATCACCCTCGGTGATGCCGGCGGCCATCCGCCGCCAAATGTCCTCGAACCCCGTGGCGAACCAATCGCCCCCAAGAATCCAGATCACCGAGGTGTTCTTATAGCGGGTCCCGAGGTATTTGCCGTAGCTGAAGGCCGTGTCGTTATTGAGCACGTTGAGCGTCGGGTTCACGTAACCGTTAGACCACATCGTGGCGAGGGAAACGTAAAGCCCCATCGACTCGGCTTTCTGGACCACGTAATCGAGGAACTTGAAGTACTCCTCATTGGGCCGGGCGGGATCGCCATCGATAAACATCTTGTTCAATGCGTCGAAGCCCGCCACACTGATTTGGACGACGGTGAACTTCTTGGCCGCCCGGTCCGCCAGGTAAGTGTCTACATCGTCCCGGGTGCATTGGAGCAGCGTCCAGTCGGTGTCGCCAAGATAAAGGAACGGCGCGCCGCCCTCCTTGACGAAATACCTACCGTTTTCCGAGATGCGTAATCGCGGCAGCACGGCCGCCTGCGCCAAACAGGTACTCAACACTAAAAAAGCAATCGTCCTCATCATCTCACCTCTCACTGAATCGGCTTGCCGGGAGCCGGGAAGTTCCGCGACGCGTCTTCAACCACCAGGACCCAATCGTTGCCGGGCCCACTGGAAGGGGGCGTAGTCAGCGCTTGCGAGCGCTCGTTATCTCCGGCCGCTGGCTTTGTAAAGTCCTCAATGTGGACCGCAGTCCCGCGACGTGGATCGTACCAGTAGGCTCTGGTCACCTTGCCCGCCACAGTCTGGACTACCGTGTCCCGCAGCCGTATCCTCACGGGCTTGCCCATGGCCGTGTACACGTACGCATAACTTCGATCCGACGCCCGGCACGCCTGGATGCGTTCGGTGGTACTCATCGGATCCTCGACGATCAGCCACTGATCGGGAACCCGGTCGAGCATGGGCCGGGACTCGATCAGGTTGCGGAGGTACTGCATCTGTTTGCCCGCCGGCCTGTCCAGCGCTTCCCGGAACGTAATACCGGGACCCCAGCCGCCGGCACCCCTCGGCCTGGAGTCGCTCAGATAACTATAGGCGCCGTTACTCCCATAGGTGTAGCCGGCCGCACCCGCGAACATAGCGCAGTAGGCTATCCGGCGGACATCCTCGGCCTGGATCAACCTGACGCCGGGTTTATACGGCTCCAGATTGTTGGCGATGCCTTCGTAGGCCGACTCGCCATCGATCACCGGCTTAGCCGGGACCCGCGCGTAATCGCCAGCGATCAGCTCGTAATTCCGGTTGAAGAGACTGTGGCCGGACTGAAGCATGTTGAAGTCCAGCCATGCATCCTGGTGAAAGTACATAGAGGAGCTTCTTACACCCCTCGGATGGTATGTCTTGAGATGCGTGCCGCCATCGCCCTCGGTGATTCCGGCCGCCATGGAGCGCCAGATGTCCTCGATGCCGTCCGGGACCCAGTCCCCGCCCAGAATCCAGAAGACGGGCTTGTTCCGATACCGGGTGCCCAGGAACTTGCCGTAGCTGAATGCGCTGGCCTTGTCGAGCACGCTTTTTTCCGGCGTGACGTACTCCTTGGACCAAATGGGAACCAGGGCAACGTAGAGTCCCAGAGATTCCGCCTCGTTCACAGCGTAGTCCACGTGCTGAAAGTACTTTTCGTTGGGCTGCCTGGGATCGTTATCGACGAATACGGTCTGTCCGTAAGGGTTGGGCTTCTCCAGACCACCATAGTGCGCGACAATCGCCTGAATCACCGTGAACTTCTTGGCAGCCCGGTCTTTCAGATAGAGGTCCACGTCCTCCCTTGTCAGGTGGAACAGGCTCCACGAGGTGTCCCCCAAGTAGGAGAATGGCGAACCATCCTCCTTGACGAAGAAATGGCCGTCTTTCGAAACGCGCACCCGGGGCGGCGGCGCGGCCTGCGCGAGGCTTGCGGCCAAGGCCAGAAGCAGAATTGCGCCGCCGGTCCGCATCATCGCGCCACTAAGCGTACTGGACCCATTACGCCGGAAACTGGCGGCGAGAACACTCCCCGCGCCCTCAGCTCCGCCCGCTGAACACCACCCACCGGGGCGTTGAGAGAGGTAGCCGAACCCGGAGCGTCGACCACCTGGATTTGGCCTCCTCGCCCACCGGCCGCTGCCGGTGCGGCGCCAGCGGCGACCGATGCCACGCCCCCGGAGTCTCCGCGGCCCGCAGGGGTGGCGAACACGTTTATCTGCACATCATTGTTGCCGGGTTGCAAAAAGTTGGTAATGTCCCATCGATAGGGCTGCCAGGCGTGCGCCTCCATGATCGCCCCGTTTACCCTGAGATAGGCGTATTCACGCACATCCCCGATTTCCAGATACACGTGCTTCCCGGCGGGCACCGTGGGAGCCGTGAACTGCTTGTGATATATGGCCGGGCCGACGAAGGATTGCGTGCCCAGGTCCTGCCAAGACTTCAGAGGAGTGGTAAGGTGTTTGCCGTTCAGGTCCAACGTCCAGTCTCCGTCCAGTTCCGCCAGAGTAGTGCCGGACACCAAGGAAGGTTCCGAACCGGGACCACCCTGACCGGCAGGAGGCCCCACCACGATGACTTTCGCTTCGTAGGGTTCGAGCACCAGCGGAAAGCGCACGGAATCGCCCTCGGCAGTGGCATCGGGGAGTGCATGAATCTGGCCCGCTCCCAGGTTCCACACCTGCGCCTGGCCGTGGCCGGCGATAGTCGCCATGCGCGATTCCCGCTTGTCGCTCTCATTGAAGAAAAAGTACATGTCGCCGTCGCGCCAGCTCCGGTGCGTGTACGTCAGCCGCTGCCAGGCGCGATCCAGCGCCACATCCGGTTTCGGAAGCGCCGCGAGCACGCGAGGCGTGATTTCGCCGGAGGGTTCGATCAGCGTGGCGAAGCTCAGGTCGGGTGGGCCCTTGGCATTCAAGAAGGTCTTGTCCACCACCAGCGTGGGAGTCTTGCCCACGAAAATTACCTTGCCGCCCGCTTTGACGAACGCCTGAAAACGCTCGAGGCCAGTCTGCGTGATCACCGTCGAGGACGGAACCACAATGGCCCGGTACACCTGCCCGCTGAGATTCTTGAAGCCGCCGTCCGCGATGGTGGCCACCGAGCTGAGCGACTGCTCGTCGAAGTAGTCCCAATCCACCTGGTGCTCCAGCAACTGCCAACCGAGAATGGTGGTGCTGCGGTCGGCCTCCGCGTCGCCCATCCACATGCTGTTAGCGGGATGGTACAGACCCACCTGCGCCGCCGGGCGGCCGATGGCCATCAAATAGCCGGCCCGGTTGGCGTACCACGCCAGCATGGGGGCCTGCGGCGGCGCGTTGACTTGACCGGCCTGGGATGCGCCCGCCTGATAACTCATTCCGTCGCGCACCACGGGGATGCGGATCTGCATCGCGTTCACGCCCCTCACCAGTTGATAATCCAACTGGAACTTGCCATCGATGCCGAGACCGCCGCCTTCCTCGGCCCAGACCTTCGGCTTACCGAACAGGTGTGCGGCTGAGGAGGCCAGCTTGGGAAAGTTGTTGTTCACGTCCCACCTTCCGTCCGGCATGTGTACCGTGAGCGGCAGTAACTGGCTCAGGTTATCGATCCCCGGCACCTGCACATACCGCTCGTCGCGGAAGTAGTCGCCCTCGGTGCGAGTCAGATGCATCATGACTTCTTCGCCGACCAGATGCACCAGGTACTCCATATTGTTCTTGGCGCACCAGTCGGCCTGGACACCGTAGAAGCTGTCGCGGAAGATCCCGCTCCACACGTCGTAGTAGTCGGCTTTGACACGCCGCGCCTGTTCGGTCAGCTCGCGGGCGAAGAACAGGGGCAGGTAGGGCTGGAGGTCATAGCCTTTCTGTTTGCGAAACTCATCGAGCAGCGCGGGAGTCCAGGGGATGGCGCTGGCGTAGTCCGGTTCATCGCCGAAGAAACCCAGGACGGTGGTGCCGAAGTCCGCGCCGAAGAGCTGCTTGTAGACCTCGTGGGTGGTCGACATAAACGCGCGCGTGGCGTTCGGATCCAGGTAATCGATCATGGGATATAGGGCATCTTTGTTGTAGGTCCCGTCTTCCCGATTGATGTGGCGGGTGGGGGAACTGCGGTAGACGTGGCGCACGAACACGACGTCCCAGAGCCAGTTCGGGGTATACGGGTCCGAACCTGTATTGGGCGCGGTCCAGGTGAGGTGGCCGTCCTTCGGCATGGGGAGCACCGTGGTGCTGTGGTCCGAGCCATTCTCGATGTACATTCCCAGGGTGTCCGGCGGGAGGGGAATGGAGATGGTCTGGCCGGCGGTTAGCGAGACGCGCATATCGGCGACGATCCCCTGCATGGCGAGCTGCGGAAATTTCTCTTTGATCAGGCCTCCGGCAAAGCCGCTGGGGTAGGTGCCTTCGTCGGCAATCCAGACCTTCATGCCGCGCTTGCGGGCTTCATCGACGGCGAACTTCGTGAGGGCAAAATACTCCGGCGAGAGATACTTGGGTGTCATGCCGCGCGCGGGGCCGAAGTTCACTACGAAAACGCCGTTGGCCACGAGCGAATCGAACTCTTGCACAATCCTTTCGCGGGTCAGCGCGCCGCCCCAAATGGCCCAATGAATGGCGCCGTATTCGCGCGGCGGGTCTCTGAAGTCGGCGGCCGCCTCCCGGACGGTCGGCACCGTCATCTGCTGCCAGGGCCGTTGCGCCATCGCCGCGAACGAAACCAGGAAGAGAAGGCCAAACATTAGGAGAGTTCCGGTTGTTTGCTTCATACAAGAATCCGATTATCACTATATATCAAAGACGTTGGCACCACCTTCCACAGGGCTGTGCGAGCCCCGTGCGACTATCGCGCCACCAACCGTACCGGACCCAGTAAGCCGGAAACCGCCGGCGAGAATACGTTCCGGGCCCTCATCTCCGGCCGCGACTCGACGCTGGCAGCCCCACGCCCGCCCGTTGCAGCCGACGCGGCGCCGGCTGGCGGCGCACCCCCGCCTCCGCGGCCCGAGGGGGTCGCCCATACATCGATCTCCAGATCGTTGGAGCCGGCTTTCAGAGCGCTGGTGATGTCCCAGCGATACGGCTGCCAGGCGTGTGCTTCGAGTTCCTTCCCGTTCAACTTGACCTTGGCGCACTCACGCACATCGGCGATTTCCAAAAACACCCGTCTACCGGCAGGCGCCGCGGGAGCGGTGAACTGCTTGCGATACGTGGCCGGGCCGGCAAAAGATCTCGTGCCCAAATCCTCCCACGATTTCAGGGGAGTGGCCACCTGTTTGCCATTCAGGTTCAAGGCCCAATCTCCGCCCAATTCCGCCAGCGTGTTGCCGGATACTAAGGACGGCTCCGGAGCGGCGACTCCGCTGGGAAGCGGCCCCACCACGACGAGTTTCGCTTCGTAGGGTTCGAGCACCAGCGGAAAGCGCACGGAACCACTCTCGGCAGTCGCGCCGGACATGGGATGAATCTCTCCGGTGCCCAGGTCCCACACCTGCGCCTGCCCGCGCCCGGCGATAGTTGCCATCCGCGATTCCTCTTTGTCGCTCTCATTGAAGAAAAAGTACATGTCGCCGTCGCGCCAGTTCCGGTGCGTGTACGTCAGCCGCTGCCAGGCGCTATCCAACACCACATCCGGTTTGGGCAGCGCCGCGAGCACGCGCGCCGTGATGTCGCCAGAGGGCTCGATCAGCGTGGCGAAGCTCAGGTCGGGTGGGCCCTTGGCATTCAAGAAGGTCTTGTCCACCACCAGCGTGGGAGTCTTGCCGACGAAAATCACCTTGCCGCCCGCTTTGACGAACGCCTGAAAACGCTCCAGCCCGGTCCGAGTGATGACCGTCGAGGCGGGAACCACGATGGCCCGGAAAACCTGCCCGCTGAGATCCTTGAAGCCACCATCCGCGATGCTCGCCACCGAACGCAGCGATTGCTCGTCGAAGTAATCCCACTCAATCTGGTGTTCGTACAATTGCCAGCCGAGCTTGGTTGTGCTGCGGTCGGCCTCTTCGTCGCCCATCCACATGCTATGGACGGGATGGTAGAGACCCACCTGCGCCGCCGGGCGGCCAACGGCCATCAGATAGCCGCCCCGGTTGGCGTACCACGCGATCATCGCAGCCTGTGGCGGCACTGCGGACGAGGCTGCCTCCCCGCCGCGGCCGCCGCGGATGGGGACGCGGATCTGGAGCGCGTTTACGCCCCTCACCAGTTGAAAATCCAACTGGAACTTGCCGTCGATGCCCGTTCCGCCGCCCTCTTCGGCCCAGACCTTCGGCTTACCGAACAGATGCGCGGCCGACGAGGCCAGTTTGGGAAAGTTGTTGTTAACGTCCCACGTCCCGTCCGGTATGTGTACGGTGAGTGGCAGCAACTGGCCAAGGTTATCGATCCCAGGCACCTGCACGTACTGCTCGTCGCGGAAGTAGTCGCCCTCGGTACGCGCCTGGTGCATGCCGACCTCTTCACCGATCAGGTGCACCAGGTATTCTATGTTGTTCTGGGCGCACCACTCGGCCTGGACACCGAAGAAGCTGTCTTTGAAAATGTTGCTCCAGACGTCGTAGTAGTCGGCTTTGGCGCGTTGCGCCTCTTCGGTCAACTGGCCCATATCCAACGTGGCCATCTGCCGTAAAAGATTGGCGCGGCGTTGCTCTTCGGTCAACTTGCCGGTGAAGAAGAGGGGCAGGTAGGGCTGGAGGTCGTAGCCCTTCTGCTTGCGAAACTCATCGAGCAACTTGGGGGTCCAGGGGTAGGAGCTGGCGTAATCCGGTTCATCGCCGAAGAAACCCAGCACGGTATTGCCGAATTCGGCGCCGATCGCCTGCTTGTAAGTCTCGTGGGTGATTGTCATGAAGGCGCGCGTGGCGTTCGGATCCAAGTAATCGATCAAGGGATACCGGGCATCCTTTTCACGGGTTCCGTCCTCGCGGTTGAACATGCGAGTGGGGGAACTGCGGTAGACGTGGCGCACGAACACCACGTCCCAGAGCCAGTTCGGGGTATACGGGTCCGAGCCGGTATTGGGCGCGGTCCAGGTGAGGTGGCCGTCCTTCGGCATGGGGAGCACCGTGGTGCTGTGGTCCGAGCCATTCTCAACGTACATTCCCAGGGTGTCCGGCGGGAGGGGGATGGAGATGGTCTGGCCGGCGGTTAGCGAGACGCGCATGTCGGCCACGATTCCCTGCATGGCGAGTTGCGGATACTTCTGGCCGATAAAGCCTCCGGCAAAGCCGCTGGGGTAGTCGGATTCGTCCTGGATCCAAATCTTCATCCCCCGCTTCTTCGCCTCCTGGACCACGAACTTCATCTGGTCCATGTGCTCCGGCGTAAGATACCACGGCACGCCGCGTCCCGGCGAGACGTTGACTATGAAGACGCCGTTGGCGGCGAGCCGGTCGAGATCCTGGACGATCCTCGCCATCCTATCCTTGGCGTCCCCACCGTTCCAACTGAGAAACGGCTGGATGGCACCATACTCCCGCGGCGGGGTTTTGAAGTTGCTAGCTGCCTCACTGACGGATGGCACCGTCAACTGTTGCCAGGGCCTTTGCGCCAGGGCCGCGAATGAAACCAGGAAAAGGGCAAGGAACCGGGGAAGCGTTCTCACCGCATTCTTCATAGATCCCCCTATCGCTATCAAGACGCGCGGACCGGCTTGCGCCGGTCCGCGCGAGCGTGGCTAAAACACGAATCGGGCGGCAAGCTGACCCTGCCGAGAGCTTTCGGCGCCGCCGGACCCGGTCGTCAACGTAAAGAGCGACCCTGTGTTGATCCAGCCGAAGCCCCCGGTGGGAACGCCTTGGGCATTTCTCGTTTGGGTGGCCAAGGCGTTAGTAGAGGTCGGGTTGTTCATCTCGAGGCGGTTGAACACGTTGTAGAACTCGGCGCGGAACTGCAAGGTCATGCCTTCCCGAAGTTGGAACGTCCTGCCGAAGCTCATCCCCTCGGCGGGACGGCGTTGATAGCGATAGTCGTTATAGTACGCGGCGCCGGTGCCCCACTGCCCGGCAGCCGGTTCCGTCCACGCGGCCGGATTCAGCACGAATTGACTGTTGGGGTCGATGCAATGGCAGTTGAGGTTGGCGGTGAACAGCGGAACGCCGGGCACCCGGTTGGCGAAGGTACCCGCAAACAGAGCCGTACTGAGGTTGTTGGTCGCCAGAGGAGACTCGATCGGGAGGCCGCTGGCGTATCGCAACAGACCGCTGTAAGTCCAGTCGCGGAGCACGTCGCGCACCAGGCGGTTCGACGTCCCGAGCGCAGGCACGCGGTAACTGTATCCGGTCGCCAGGATAAACGGCTGGGAGTCCGCCGAAATGTACTTGTTCTGGTCGCGGTTGAAGATGTCGTTGACGGCTGAGCTCCCACCGGTGCCGGGGCTGGCACCCAGTTGCATCTCCTGCGACCAGGTGAACGCCACGTTGACGCTGAGGCCGTGCGACATGCGCTTGGTGAGCTTGGTCTGCAACGCGTCATACCAACTGTTGCCCCTGGCCGCCCAGTCGGTCGAGATGGTCCCGAACTGCGGGAAGGGCCGCAACGTTTGCGCCAGCGTGAGTCCGGTGGGATAACCGGCATAGGGGGCCGTGAACCCGCGCGCCGCGACTGCGGCCGAGTTCCAAGGCGAGGTCAGCAACGTATAGTCGCTGGCACTGTTGATGTTCAGACCGAACGAAGCGATCCGTTGCGGGGTCAGTTGATTCAGGCTCTCCATTCCATCGGCTCGAAGCCAGACGCCCCGGTTGCCCACGAAGGCGGCTTCCAACGCCAGGTTACCGGTGAGCTGGCGCTGCAAAGAAATGTTCCACTGGTCTATTCTGGGAGGCCGGCCGCCGCTGCGGTCGATGTAGTAGGGAGGCGAGTTGATCTGGCCGGCCGAGGGAAAAATGCCGGGTGAGCGCGTGGCGACCGTCAAGGAGGCCGGGTTGTAAGTCAAGCCATTCTGCAACTGGACCGCCGGTGTGCCATAGTTTCCGGTGGTGAAGCTGAGTATGTTCCATCCCACCCCGCTGATGGCCGTGCCGGTGAGGTAATTGGTGGTTGGCGTGGTGCCGTAAATGAAGCCCCATCCGCCCCGCAGAACCGTCTTGGAATCCAACTGGTAGGCCACCCCGAGCCGCGGGCCGACGGCGTAGGGATAGGTGTCGGTGAAGGTGCAGCCGCAGCCTCCCGGCCCGGAGCCTTCGTAAATCATGCCCCCCAGCAACCCTCCCGCCGACGGGTTCGGAACCGAGGGCCCGAACATGCCTAAACGGTTGTCCATCTCGTGGGCAGCGCTCTGCAAGTCCCAGCGCAGGCCGTAATCGACCGTGAGCTTGTGGGTGACCTTCCAGGTATCCTGCACGAACAGCCCCCAGGCGGTTTTCCGAAGCTGCGGATCCTGGGTATTCCTGACGGTGGCATTATCGATGGCGCCAAGCAGGAAGCTGGCGTAGGGGAACCCGACATTTCCGCCGCCGAGGGTCGTCGATTGCAGGTAGGGCAGGCCCGTCTCGGCGGCACTGACGTTGTAGACACCCCCGATACCTACGTTCTCAACATCGGTCCAGATGTCCTTGCGCCATTCCATGCCGGTCTTGTAGGTGTGATTGCCGCGCACCCAGGTGGCGCTGGCCACCCCGGTCGGCTTATCGTTGTAATAATGGCCGGCGTTGGTCGTCCCGATGGTAGATGAGATGTTCGACAAGAAGCCACCCTGGGTGGAGGTGAGACCCGTGATCTCCGGAAAGCCCACAGTAGCGTCGCCGCCAATTCCAAGCAGGCTGGCGGAGTTGTAGGTCAGGTTGCTTTGGGGCGTCGAGTCGGAATGGTTGTAGCGCATTTCTCCCAGTCCCAGGTGAACCAGGAAAGTGGGCGTGACCGTCTGATCCAACGTCAATCGAGCGGTTTGGTTCCGGTCCCTGTAGATCCGGCCGTTGGAGATCGGCCACGTCAGCCCATCGCCGGCGTTCTTGTTCATATTCTGAATCCAATCCCCCCAGTAGAAGGACAGTTTGGACTTTGGGCTGATGTACTCGTCTATCTTCACGCTAGGCATCGTTTTCCCCCGGTCAGTCGTATCTTGGGGCGCGAAGTTGTTTACCAGGCCAGAGCTGGTGGGAAGCGGTATCATGGCTTGGATCTTCGCCGCGACCGGGTCGATCCGGCTTGCGGGAATGATGTTGCCCGGGAACGGGGTGCGAACGATGCTGCCGTTGGATGCGGCAAAATTTGTGGTCGGGTCGTAAATCACGTTTTCCATGATGGCCGCCCCCGTCGGGTCGGTGCCGAGTGTGCGGCCAGTCTTCGCCGCGGCGAAATTACCCTGGCGGAAAGCCGTCGTAGGCATGGTCTCGAGCGGCGACCCGTTCAGAAAGCCAAAGGTTTTGTACTGTTCGAAATTGAAAAAGAAGAAAGTCTTGTTCTTTCCGTTGTAGACCTTGGGAATCAAGACCGGGCCACCGATCGTGCCGCCCCAGTCGTTATTCCTGATGAACGGGTTGACATGCCCCCCGCTGCCGTTGTTGGTGAACGCCTGCCCTGCATTGAGCACCCTATTGATGAAGTACTCGTACCCGCTGCCGTGGAATTGGTCCGTTCCGGAACGCGAGGTGAGGTTGACCAACCCCCCGCTGACCTGCCCGAACTCGGCGTCGAAATTGCTGCTTTGCAGCGACACCTGCTGGAGCGACTCCATGGAGGGCTGGGTTTCGGAAAGATGGGTAGGATCGATGCTGCTGGTGATATCCTGGCCGTCGACCAAAGTCTTAAAGGTGTTGTCGGGGAGGCCGTTGACGTGCATCTGGAGGTTGCTGCCGACGATGTTCGTGGCTCCCGGTGTAATTCCGGCGAAGCCGATGGGGCTGCGCGGATTGTTCCCGAAGCCCATGGGAAGGTCGTTGACCGTGTCCCCGTTAACGGTGGCGCTCTGCTCCGCGGTTTCCGTCCTCAGCAACGTCGCATCCGCCGTCACGGTCATCGATTGAGAAGTCGAACCGACTTGCAGGACGACGTCGATGCGGGCCGTCTGAACGACCTGGAGGTGAATACCCTCTTGAATGTACTTGGTGAAGCCGGCCGCCTCGACAGTCAGGTCGTATGCGCCCCCGGGAATCGAGGGCAACGTGTAATTGCCGGTTGCCGTGGTTACGGTTTCAAAAACGGAGCCGTTTTCGGGGCTTTTCGCGGTCACTTTAGCACCCGGAACCACGGCGCCGGCCGGATCGGAGACGGTGCCGGTGATGGCTCCACGGTCGCTCTGGCCGAAAAGCAGGCCCGAGACCAATAGAAGCAAGGCCACCAAAGACACTGTGGCCCAGAGACTTGAGAGCTTGTTTGCTTGCATACAACCCCCTTTTTCCATAGGAGTCCCCCCCCTTTGAACGGACCCCAGACATGGGTATCGTTCGGCAGCGAGACCCTGGAGGGAGTATGCATGAACCGAATGCCAGTGTCAAGTCATTTTGGAGAGATCATTTTGGAGAGATCAGGACCTAATGGTGTAGGACCTATCGTTGTTCTGGATTCTCGCGATTGGGGTAGAAAAATGAGACAAGCAGTTCCAATATGGGCGGCGGGGAGTATAATCGCTGGTGTAGCGACATGGGAATCCCGGGAAGGATGTTTCGGATGCACATGGCGAGAAGGGGCCTGCTCCTCGCAGGTTTTATATTGCTGGGCGCCGGTTTTGGTCCGGCTTACGCACAGGCGCCGCCACGAATTCGAGTTTCCGGCAACCACCGGTTTTTTGTTGCCCAGGACGGGACGCCGTTCTTCTACCTAGCCGATACCGAGTGGGCCATGTTTCATATGACCCGCGAAGATGTCGATCTTTATTTGAAAGACCGGGCGGCAAAGAAGTTCAACGTCATCCAAGCCGTGGCCACGTTCTGGGGCGGCCCTAAGCTGGACACGCCGAATGCTTACGGCCAGACGGTGTTCGTGAATGGCGATTTCACCCGCCCCAATGACGAGTACTTTAAGACTGTCGACTATGCCGTGAACAAAGCCAACTCGCTCGGACTTTACATCGCCATTGTGCCTATATGGGGGAAAGGATACGTCAACGAGAAGCTCTCCGTCTTCGACAAGACCAGTGCGTTCAATTACGGCAAGTTTCTGGGCGGCCGGTACCGCGACAAGCGCGTGATGTTTATTCTGGGCGGCGACTGGTACCCGGACAAAACGGAGGATATCTGGAGGGCGATGGCGGCCGGCATTGCCGCGGGCGACGGCGGAGTGCACTTGATAACATACCATCCGACCGGGATACAAAGTTCGGGCAACTGGTTTCAGAACGACGCCTGGCTGAGCTTCAACATGGTTCAATCCCGCCACATGGTCCTGAACCGGACCTACGATATGATCGCCAGGGATTGGGAACGGACGCCTACGAAACCGGTGGTGGATGGCGAATCGGTTTACGAAGGCATTGTCGATAACCTGGTTGCCTATGAACCGGGAGTGCCGATCATCCAGGCCCAGGACGTGCGTAGGGCCGCTTACTGTTCGGTGTTTGCCGGGGGTGCCGGGTACACCTACGGGAGCCAGGGCGTGTGGAGTTACTCTAGTCCGAGACCCGGCGCCCCAGCCCCAACCAAGGCGGGCAGAAAGGGTTCGGAATACGGCCTTCCCGCCATTTCCTTCCAGGAAGCCATGCAGCGGCCGGCGGGTACTCAGATGCAGTACTTGCGGGCGCTGATTGAGTCGAGGCCGATGCTGACAAGGGTTCCGGACCAATGGCTGATCGTCAACGACCCTCTGAGCACCACGGACCGCATTCAAGCCTGCCGGTCGTCGGACGGAAGCTACATTTTCATCTATACCTCTTCCGGCAAACCGGTGCGTGTCCAGGTTCGAGACAAGATACGCGACAAGCTGAGCGGCACGGCATACAAGGCCTATTGGTACGATCCGCGGACAGGGACATCCACTCTGATCGGAGAGTTTCCGAGGACGGAGGCGGGTGACCGGCCGGCGGATGTGCGGCGTGCGGACATCAGCAAGGAATTCACGCCGCCGTCCAGCGGCCCGGGAAACGACTGGGTACTGGTGCTCGATGACGCGGCCAAGAACTTCCCGCCGCCGGGCACGAAGGTTTGGCGATAGGCGCACTAACGAAGGGCAGTAGTTGGTTAGGAGGATGGATCAGATGCAAATAACGAGAAGGGGCCTGCTGCTCGCAGGTCTTATATTGCTGGGTGTTAGCTTTGGTCCGGCTTACGCACAGGCGCCGCCACCGATTCGAGTTTCCGACAACCACCGGTTCTTTGTCACCCAGGACGGAACGCCGTTCTTCTACCTGGCCGATACCGAGTGGGCAATGTTCCATATGACTCGCGAGGATATCGATCTCTATTTAAAAGATCGGGCGGGAAAGAAGTTCAACGTCATCCAAGCCGTGGCCGGCAACATGGGCGGTCTGGACAGGCCCAATCCGTACGGAGCGACGACATTCGTCAAAGACACTAAGGCGGAACCCAATGAGGAGTACTTCAAGAACGTCGACTATGCGGTCAACAAAGCCAATTCGCTGGGGCTGTACGTCGCTATAGTGGCCATATGGGGGAAGGAGTACGTCAACGAGAAGCAGTCCGTGCTGGACAAGACAACCGGGTATAACTACGGTAAGTTCCTGGGCAGCCGGTACCGCGACAAACGCGTGATGTTTATTCTGGGCGGCGACTGGTACCCGGACAAAACGGAAGACATCTGGAGGGCGCTGGCGGCCGGTATTGCCGCGGGCGACGGTGGGACGCACCTGATAACCTACCATCCGACGGGGATACAAAGCTCGGGCAACTGGTTTCAGAGCGATGCCTGGCTGAGCTTCAACATGATTCAGTCCCGCCATATGGTCCTGAACCGGGGGTACGATGTGATCGCGAGGGATTGGGAACGGACACCTACGAAACCGGTGGTCGACGGCGAATCGGTTTACGAAGGCATTGTCGATAACCTGATTGCCTATCAACCTGGAGTGCCGATCATCCAGGCCCAGGACGTGCGGAGGGCCGCTTACTGTTCGGTGTTCGCCGGGGGTGCAGGATACACATACGGAAGCCAGGGCGTGTGGAGTTACTCCAGTCCGACTCCCGGCGCCCCAGCCCCGGCGGGCAGGAAAGGTTCGGGATATGGCCTGCCGCCAATTTCTTTCCAGGAAGCCATGCAGCGGCCGGCCGGTACTCAGATGCAGTACCTGCGCGCGCTGATCGAATCGAGGCCAATGCTCACGCGGGTTCCGGACCAATGGCTGATCGTCAACGACCCTCTGAGCACCACGGATCGAATCCAGGCCTGCCGGTCGTCGGACGGAAGTTACATTTTCATCTATACCTCTACCGGCAAGCCGGTGCGTGTCCAACTTAGAGACAAGATACACGACAAGCTATCAGGCAAGGCTTACAGGGCCTATTGGTACGATCCCCGGCAAGGGACGTCCACTCTGATCGGCCAGTTTCCGAGGACGGAGGCCGGCGACAGGCCGGCCGATGTGCGGCGCAACGATATCAGCCGGGAATTCACGCCGCCGTCAAGCGGCCCCGGAAACGACTGGGTTCTGGTGCTTGACGACGTGGACAACAACTTCCCGCCACCGGGCCGGAAAGCTCAGCAATAGAAGCTTCTTAGAAGCTTCCAGATGCCGGGAACACTTCGGCCGCATTCGTGCAGGCGCAAACGGAAAATGGTCGCCATCGCGTGTGCGGCAGTAAAATTTTGATAGCCGTCTAGCTCGATGGGGCGAACGGCCGGCAGCCGAGGCCAGACCGGAAAGGAAGAACGATGAAGTCTGTTGAACGACACATCCAGGCGCTCGAGGCCATGTGGCCGAGCAAGAGGACCTCCAGTCGCCGACTGGAATTGCTGGTTGTGTAATCTGCGCGATCTCGACTAGCCTCTTGACCGCTCCGGGCCTACTTCCGCGGCTTATAAATCTTGCTGAAGTTGTTGCGCGCATTCGTAATGGTAGACGTGCCATTTCGCTCGACGGAGACTTTGATCCACTTCCCATCCGGGCTGCCCTCTATGTTGGCGATGTAGTCCGGTGCGACATTGCCTTTCTCTCCGCCCGCGATCAAATAGTGCGCCTGCCAGTAATCCTCCAGCCCTGGCGACGATTCGACGGTCTGGAACACCTCCGCCGAGGCGCCCTTTCTCGGTCCATTGTCCGCGATCGCCACCCGCGGGCGCAGCGCATGCTCCATTATCGGCGAGTTGGCGTTGTCGGTGCCGTGATTGGCGGTCATGTACAGGTCCACCGCGCCTACGCGATTGATCGGGCAAAACAGCTCGCGGGCCTGTCCGGCGAAACTCGCGCCTGACCGCCAGTTAGCCAAGTGCACGCCCACATCGGAGACTCTGAGACGCGCACCCGAAAAGGCCCGGAAGAGGGGCCTTGGGCAAGATGGCGGGCACTCCGGCCAGTCTCTGAGAGAACGGCTTTCCCCGCAGTATTGGCCATTTCCCGCAAGTCCACGCCGTCAAGCCGTTAACCAGAAGGACAGAGAGTTCGTCGTGGTTTGTTGCAATGCGTCCACCGTATTTGCAAAAAAATACCTTCTTTGGACAACGGATGTGTTACATGCAACAGTTTTTTGGAACGGCTGAGCCTTAGCTCCTAATCGGATCGCATCACTCGCCATATTTCAGTCATCTTACCTTTTTCGATGACTGCTCTCCAGGAACTTCTACGCCCCCGCGGTTTACGCCTCGACGATTTGAAGTCCAAGTTTGGCAGCCGTTTTCTTGAGGTGTTCGACTTGTTGGTGGCGGTGCCGTTCCTCGTAATATTGCATTCCTTTACCCGACACCAGTCGCTATCATGCCAGTGATCGCCAACACCGGAGTGCTGTGAATCGGGCATGAAGCGCCAAGCAACGTCTCGGCCTTTAGCTGCCGAACCTCGTCCTGCACCAGGATCTCAAATGGCCCACCCTGTAGCCAAGTTTCTGGTGCCAGTGACGGCCTACACGGCGTCAGACGCTGTTAACCGAAGGGTTGTGATCTCGAGTCCCATTTGGGGAGCCAAATATCCCAACGACGAACTCTCTGTCCTTCCGGTCAACGGCCGGACGGCGTGGACTTGCGGGAAATGGCCAATACTGCGGGGAAAGCCGTTCTCTCAGAGACTGCCCGGAGTGCCCACCACCTTGCCCAAGGCCCCTCTCCCGGGCCTTTTCGGGTGCGCGTCTCAGAGTCTCCGATGAGGGCGCGCGTTTGGTTAACTGGCGGTGAGGTCCCCCACCCTGAACTGGCGGTTCCGACGCTTGATATACTTAACAGTCATAGGGGACAGGGCACTCTCACACCATGCGAGTCACAGTAATTGGAACCGGCTATGTCGGCACCGTCACGGGCGTGTGCCTTGCCTACGTGGGCCACCGGGTCACGTGTGGGTGATCGCGGAGGCCTCGGCGGCAGGCGCGACCGTCATCCCGTCATTGAAGCCCTAATCTGTCCAATAGGGCCGACGCATTGCCGCCCATCGAGTCGAAATCCGCGATTAACTGGCTCCAGTCGAAACCGTGGGGGCCTTCTGGACAGCCTTGTTGATCCCGTCCATACTCAGGACGGTGTACAGTTCTCCGCCAGCCGACTGCGTAGGATATTGGGCCATGGCCGCATCCGTCACCGTTCCTGCCGCGCGGCCGCCATCCGCGCTGCCATGCTTTCGGCCAAACGCCCCGGGAGAAGGGGGAGCGGCCTGCGTCAGCGGTCAATGCGAATCATGATCTTGTCGAGAGCGGCACGGTCGAGCGGATATCCCATGCCCGGCTCGGTGGGCGCCAGAACGTAGCCATCGGCGTCGGTCCGGAACTTGTGCTGCACGTACGGCCGGTCGGGGTACTCCCACGGCCATGGCATCTCGAACCAGTAACAGTTGGGCAGCGCCAGCTCCAACTGGAAAGCCGCCGCCATGTCGAAGAAGCTGCCCCAGTTGTGCGGTGTGCACGGCATGGAGAAGGTGTCGGCCAACTGACCCACCCGGAACGACCCGGTGATGCCGCCGAGGTTGTCCGCGATCAGCCGTGCGATGCCCATCGCGTCCCGGCGAATGTACTCGCCGTAGTCGTAAATGTTTAGGATGAACTCCCCCACCTCGGTAGGCACGTCCAGGTGCTTCCGCAGCTCCACCAGTCCATCGAGGTCGGTTGTTGGCATGGGGTCCTCGAAGGATACGTACCCATTCTCGTCGAGCGCCCGGCCGACCCTCAGGGCCTCGTAGTAGTTGTAGCGCTGCACGGCGTCGAACAGCAGGGTGTAATCGTCTCCTACGGCCTTGCGGACCTCTTTGATCTCCTCGATGTGGCCCAGGTAGGCAGGGATCGGCGAGCCGCTCCTGCGCTGGCCTTCACCAGGGTGGATCTTATAGGCTTTGAGTCCCGCCGCCTTGGCCTTCAGGGCGTCCGGACCGAAGTCCTCCACAGCGGCCAGGTGTTGTGAGCTGGCGTAGGCCAGTACCCTGTCCTTGGTCCCTCCCAAAATCCTGTAGATGGGACGGTTCACCGCCTTGCCCAGAATGTCCCACAGGCAGAAGTCGCAGGCCGCGGCGTGCACATTCGGCCCCGGGGTTCCGGTTCCACGCGGCCG
Source organism: Bryobacteraceae bacterium (assembly GCA_049515735.1). Classification (GTDB taxonomy): domain Bacteria; phylum Acidobacteriota; class Terriglobia; order Bryobacterales; family Bryobacteraceae; genus Fen-178. The sequence continues at coordinate 4,143 of JBEKTU010000086.1, read as the reverse complement.
GCTGGCAAAGCCCGGGTTGAAGCCGCCGATAAAGGCTCGCCCTCTGCCGCCGCCACCTCCTCCTCTGGCTCCGGCCGCTGCTCCGGCTCCGCCTCGGGCTCCGGCAGCCGCACCGGGCATGGGTGCTCCCGCGCCTCCACCTGGCCGCGTCTGGTTGGGTATGTAGGCGACGGTGGGAAGGATATCGTACAGGTTCTTGCCAACGCAGGCGGACTTGGCGAAGTCTACCCACCCCGGAGGGTTTCCCCGGTTGCCGAGGGTGAAGTTGCCCTCAATCCCGCTAGCCGTCACCAGAGAGGCGATTTCCGCTCCGCCGCTCAGACCTGCCCCGGAGTTCCGCCAACTGCTAGCATCGGTGACGTAGATTTTTGCCTCCTTGATGGTGAGGTCCGGCAAGTCGCCGGCCTTAACTCCAGCTGCCTGCGCGGCCAAGTTGACCGGGTGGGCAATGACCGCAGCTCCGGCCGCGGCCGAAGCGCTAAAGAAGCCGCGTCGCGATAGTTGGAATCTTGACACAAAACTCCTTTCTGGCCACAATCCTTTCCTCGCTTTGCGGCCGGCACCAGCATATCACATCACTGCGTCTTGGAGCGTTCGGTACCCAAGGTCGGAAGGTCAGCATGTCGCGGAATTTCTTCGAGAGAGACCGGTTCGCACAGGAGTGTTCGGGCCGGAAAGAAAATCCCAATGCGACTTCCCGCCGAATTTTGAATCTGGACGTATAATCGCTATTGTCCAGGATGCCAAGACGGATATTCTGGATTGCCTTCGCGGCCTCGAATTAGTCCCGGCCCGCTTGGCGATAGAATCTCAATGGACGTATCCATGATGAGAAGATATGGCGCTATTGCTGTAATCCTGTCGTTCGGCCTGTTGGCGGGTGCGCTTCGCAGCCAGCAGTCCCCCGCCTCTGGAGACCTCTTCGCCACCGTAAACACGCAGGCCGAAGCGCGGTCGTTTCCGCATTTTTGGGAGCAGATGTTCGGCAGTGGCCGGGCGGTCCTGTCGTTGCGCGACGAGTACCGGCGCGACCTCCGCATGGTGCGTGAGATTACCAGCTTTCGTTACATCCGCTTCCACGGAATCTTCGATGAGGATGTGGGTGTTTACCAAAAAGATCCCCAGGGCCGGCCGGTCTACAACTTTTCGTACGTGGATCAGATCTACGATGGCCTCCTGGAAAACGGTGCGCGTCCGTTCGTTGAGTTGAGCTTCATGCCGAAGGCGCTGGCCAATTCGCAGACGCCTCACGGGTTCTGGTACAAGCCCTTGCCGAACCCGCCGGTCTCTTACGACGCATGGGGCGATCTGGTATACAACTTCGCTCGGCACTTGGTGGAGCGGTATGGAATCGAAGAGGTCTCGCAATGGTATTTCGAGGTGTGGAACGAGCCCAATATCGATTTCTGGACCGGACAGCCGAGCCAGGCCACCTACTTTGAGCTGTACGATGCGGCAGCAAAGGCGGTGAAACGGGCCAGTCCCCGATTGCGGGTAGGCGGACCGGCCACGGCGCAGGCGGCCTGGGTGGGCGCCATGATTGCCCGTGCCGCGCAGAAGCAGATTCCGCTGGATTTTGTTTCCACCCACGTCTATGGCAACGACGACCCGAAAAACGTTTTTGGAACGCCATGCCCCATCGATCGGTTCGACATGGTGGCGCGCTCGGTGAAGACAGTCTACGAGCAGGTGAAGCATTCGGCGCGTCCGGACGTGCCCATCGTCTGGTCGGAATTCAATGCGAGCTACTCGAGCGAGTTTGCGGTCACGGATTCGGCATTTATGGGTCCGTGGCTTGCTAATAACATCCGGCTCTGCGACGGCATGCAGACCCTCATGTCCTACTGGACGTTCTCCGACGTTTTCGAGGAGCAGGGAGTGGTGAAGACGCCGTTCTACGGTGGCTTCGGCCTGATAGCGGAGCGCGGCATTCCTAAGCCCGCATTCCATGCCTTCGAACTGCTGCACCAACTCGGTACCGAGCGCCTGCTTGTGGATGCCCCCTGGATCCTGGCGACAAAGCGCGGCGATGGCGCCCTGGTGATCGCGGCCTGGAACTATGCGGCTCCGGAGGACGCAGGCCGGGCGGTGAATGGACGGATCGCGCTGGTGGGCGTACACGGACGCCACGCGCGCGTTCAGATCGTGGATGGCGAGCACGGTTCGCCATTGCCGGCGTGGGAAGCGATGGGACGGCCGGCATTTCCCACGCGCGATCAGATCCGGCAGTTGCAGGATGCCGCCAAAATGCCTCCTCCGGAAGCCCGACCAATCGACGGAGACGCAATTGAGATCCACCTAGCTCCGCACGCCCTGGCGTTGATCGAGGTGGCTCCGTGACGCTGTCACAGACCCTGATACGCGCGCGGGTTGCGGAGCGTCTCAAAGCGCTTCTCCGAAACCCAGAAGAAGGTTTTCCGGTTCAGTAGGGTATACCGATCACGCGGAGTCATTCCGTTCTGCCGGACGTCCCGCAGCCGCGACTCGATCAGGGGCTTCTGGTCCCGGATGATCCGAGTTGACTTACCCCGGCTACCCCCTGGCCGCACACTCAAACCCCGCTGGCTCGGCAATGGACGGCACCTGCTGTTTGGAGTGAACCAAGAGCCCTGGGTGATGGATCTGCGGGCCGGTCAGACAAGGATGATCGACATGGGGACTACCGCATGGAGTTCTTTGTTCCATCTCCCGATGGGCAGGCGTTATACTTCACCACGCCCGAGGAGTTCGCGCCGCGGGCTGTGGCGAACGCAAATCGATGGGAACTGGCGCGCACAGAGAATAGAACTGCTGATGCCGGTTGCCGGACCGCTGACCACCGGCGTTGCCATTTCGGCATCTGGTTCACGCCTGGCCTTCAGTCAGCAGATCCGGCAGGATGGGATCTGGAGCGTGCCCATCGACCTTTCCGGCGCGCCGCGCGGGGAGCCGAAAGCGCTGGTGCAGGATTTCAGCGTACGGAACATGGAGCCGGATTTCTCCCAGGATGGATCGATGATTGCGTATGCCTCGCTTCGCCAGGGAGAGAAGGCGGCTGTGTTGGTGGCCAACGCAGATGGTTCCGGCGCCCAGAGCATCTCGCCCACGGGCGTGAACTGTGCGTTCCCCACCTGGCTGGGTACGGAAAGGTGCACGTACCGCTGCGCCCCCGATGGGAACATCTGGATGGCACCTTTGCGCGGGCCACCACGACGTCTGAGTTTCAAGTTGGACACAGAGGCGTGGCCCCGGATCGCGCGCCTGATGCGCATGATCCTGGTGGATTACGCCCGCGCGCATCATGCCGCCAAGCGGGGTGGCACCGGGGCCCCGGTCACCCTGGATGATTGCATGGCGGTCTCTCCCCAGCCGCCCTCCGGATGTGCTGGAAATCGACGAAGCTCTCGACCGGCTGGCGGCAGTCGATGAACGCAAGGCCAAGGTGATCGAACTCCGCGATTTCGGGGGCATGGACCGGGAAGAGGTGGCCGCCGCCCTCGGCCTGAGCGTTCCCACGGTGAAGCGCGACCTGCGGCTCGGGGCGGCCCGGTTGCGGAGGTTTCTGGGCGGCGGAGCCGACTGAGCGGTCCGGGTTGTGGCACAATACGCTTGAGCACTGAAGCCGAGGTCCCTGGGACTGGCGGGCGGTATGAGCGACAGCCGCTGGCAGCGCGTTGAGGAGATCTTCCACCAGGCCGTCGAGCTTGCGCCCGAGGCGTGCTCGGCCTTCCTGGACCAGGTCTGCGCCGGAGACGAGCCGCTTCGCAGGGAAGTGGAGTCGCTGCTGGCGAACGCGTGCGGGCCATCTTTGCGCTGTTCGAGGAGTATGGTTCGGCCCGGTGTCGATCATGCGCGGCGCGGCGAATACAATGCCACGATGGAAAAGGAGAACCAATGAGTGAGAGTAACTATGGTCACCCCGGAAACGAAGGGCCGGAGCGCGACCGAGTGCATCATGACCATCGTCCTTACTGGAAACGTGCGCATCATGATTGGCGCGTTTGGGTCGGTTTGTTTTTTATGCTCGGGGCTATCACGATCTATGTCATGAGCAATGACTTGTCGTTCTTCGGCCAAATGCACCGTCCGCCGCCTGCCGCCGTCGGGAATTAGCGGAGACCCATAGACCATGAGTCAAATGCTTCTGTATCCCCTGCGATTCGA
>JBEKTU010000085.1:0-24168 GCA_049515735.1 Bryobacteraceae bacterium | reverse complement strand
TCTTATCCACATTTCCTCCTTGTTCAAGCCGACAGCTTGAACCATTTTCCAGTATACTCCCCATGAGAATACTTATCATGGAGGAACGCAAGGTACGCCGGCTGGATAGCGGCGCGTTATGGACATACGCCGTCAAGGTGCTCGCGGGGCGGGCCCATTCCACCGGCGAAATGCGGGAAAAACTGCGCCGCCGGGCCGAGCGCGCCGCCGACGTGGATGAAGTGCTGGCCCGGCTGAAGGAGGTGGGCTACCTGGACGACCGCCGCTACGCCGAGGGATTCGCCTCCGCGCGTCTGGCCAACGAGAAACTCGGCCGGACGCGCGTGATCGAGGACCTGCGCCAACGCCGCGTGGCGCCGTCCCTGGCCGAACGCACGGTGCAAAGGCTCTACCAGGACGTTGACGAGGAAGCCCTGATCGAAGATTTCATCCGCCGCAAGTACCGCCTGGCGCCGCGGGAAGGGCTTTTTCGGGAGAACAAGGACATTGCCGCCGCCTATCGCCGGTTGCTGCGCGCCGGTTTCCGCTCGGGCGAGATCATCCGCGTGCTCAAGCGCTTCGCCAAGAACCCGGACCTGCTGGATACATTCGAGCCGCCGGAAGAGGGCGAGGCTTAGCCGCCCCGGCGGCCCTTCACGGCAACAGATCCCGCGCCTCAATCTCGTTTCGCCGGCCTTTCAGCGGAGCGGTCAGGAATCCCAGAAATGGCGCCATCGCCCGAAAACGCTTCACGATTTCCCCATAAAGCTCGCGTGTGGTGGCGAGATCCGGCGGAAGCTCGACGTACAGGATGAATTGCTTGAACCGCAGCAGGTCTGCCGCGGGATGCTCCGCGCAAAAGCCCTTCGGCACGCGCAAAAGCTGCTCACCCTGCAACTCGCCGAACAATTGCCGTACCGCGCGTGCCCCAACAATCCTGCGAAACTCCTGGTGCCGCGCGGCGATGTGATTGCGGATGGCCAGCAGGGTTTGCGGCGCGGGCATGTACACACCGCCGCCAATTCCGACCTCCTTGTGCGACACGGCGAAGTAGTAGCCGGCGTCTGAGTGCGCCACCGTGCCGCGGCGGTGAAAGCTGGCCGCGATGTGGTCCTTGTACGGTGTCTTGTCCTTGCTGAAACGCGTGTCGCGATAGATCCGGTAAATGGCCTTGTCGGGATCGGTGACGTATTCCGGGGCGAACTCCACGATGGCCTCGTTCAGATCCGACACCAGTTGGCGCATCGGCTGCTTTACCTGGTCTTCGAAAATCGTCTTGCGCGGCAGGAACCACTCGCGGTCGTTGTTACGCGCCAGACCGCGGAAAAATTGAATGGCCTCGCGCGGAAAGCCCGGAAATGCGGAACGCATGGAATGCCTCCCTTATAATTGAGGTGATGCCCACTACGGAAGAGACGCGGGTGCGCCTCGCCGAAATTCCCAATTTAACTGTTTCCATGGGCGTTCCGCTCTCCCGTTACACGCGCTTCGGGATTGGGGGGCCTGCCGATCTCTACGCCGAGACCGGCGATGTGGAGGCCTTCATCGCCGCGCTCGCCGCCGCGCGCTCGAGCGGCATTCCCACCATGGTGATCGGCGGAGGCACCAACCTCGTGGTTTCCGACCGCGGCTTCCGTGGCATCGTGCTGCGCTACCGCGGCGACCGCCTCATGGCCGCCGGCCGGCGCGTCCTGGCGGACGCCGGCGCGGTCTTCGAGGACCTGGTGGATTTCGCCATCGAGCGCGGCCTCCAGGGCCTGGAGACCTTCGCTGGCATTCCCGGCTCCGTGGGCGCGGCGGTCTACGGCAATGCCGGCGCGTATGGCCACTCCCTCTCCGAGCGGGTGGTCAATGTCCGTTTCCACGACGGCCGCGAAATCCGCGTCTTCAGCAACGAAGAGTGCCGGTTTCACTATCGGGAAAGCACTTTCAAGCGCCACAAAGACTGGATTATTTTCTCGACGGAGCTGCTGCTGGAGCCTGCCGACGCCGCCCAACTGCGCGAGACCGCCGACGGCATTCGCAAGATCCGCAGCGAGAAGTTTCCGGTCGCCATGAAGTGCGCCGGCAGTATCTTCAAGAACCTGCTGCTCAAAGATCTGCCCCCGGCGGTGGCTGCCGAAGTCCCGGCCTCCGCGGTGCGCGAGGGCAAGGTCCCCGCCGCGTGGTTTCTGGAGCAGGTGGGCGCAAAAGGCGTTCAGCGCGGCGACATGCACGTTGCCGGCTATCACGCCAACCTGATCTATAACGCCGGCGCGGGAACCGCTGCCGACCTCTGCGCGATCATCCAGGACCTGAAAGCACGCGTGCGCGCGCGTTTCGGCATGGATCTCGAAGAAGAGGTGCAGTACGTGGGATAGGCTGCGGCCTGCCTCTCCACACACTGCTTGACTACGCAAGTCTTCGCTTCAAGGCTCCCGCAACGCCCACGAGCATCGTACCGAGCAGCAGAATCGAACCGGGCTCGGGAACGGAGGTGTACGACAGCGTGGTGGTCCCGCCATCCAACCATGCAACCGACCCTCCAGCGAACGGTACGGTGTTTTGCAGGACTAAGCTGACCTGGTAACCGCCCGACACCGGTGCGATGTCGGAGAAGGAGACCGTGCCGGTCACGGTTAGATCAGTGCCACAGTGGCCGCAATCGGGCAGAATCGTAGATGCAACATTCACACCGTTGACATACACATTCCATGTTTCGGTGTTCCCGCCGCCCAGGAAGTCCTGATAAGTCCAGTCGGCGGTGAGATCCGTGACGGAGTTGGTGGGTAGTACAAAAATGGCCGAATCCACGTAGTCGCCCGTTGTCCACTGGAAACCCGTCGAGCCACCTGCTGGAATGGTTCCACACCCGTTCGTGGCGCTGCAATACGCGTCACCTGCGGTCGGGAACGGCACGACGGAATCCGCACTTGCCATCAGCGCAAACATCAAAGCGAAGGATACAACGCACACAATTCTCTTCATATGAAACCTCCAGTACTCAATTAACTTGGCGCAGCTTAGGGCTTAAACAGGCAATTTTGGGGCCGCTCGCAACCCGGCAATCTACCGGTTTGGCAGGAACGACTGAGGCCCGGCGGCGATGCTAGGATCCCCTTCAGTATGAGTAACTTGGGGCACTTGTTACCAAAATTGGTGAGAGAGCGCTTTATCTGCTCGGCCACTAGGTCCTCTCAAGGATTCCCAAGAATTAGCACTGCTACCCAAAAACTGGGCAAGACAGTGCAGCCATTCGGAGACAGGAGAGTTTCTGCTCCAGCCTAAAGTGACCCGCCGCGGTTGCCGATGTTGTGATTGGCCAACATGCCTCTCACCAGCCGGCTCCTCACCGCCGCGGCCCGCCGTCACGTGGCGCGCATGGTCCGCGCCATCGCTCCCGCCGCCGGCCGCCTGGATCGCCGCTTTGCCGCTCTGCTTCGCCAGCGCCGCTATGATGCCGCGCAAATCCGAGCCTTCCTGGCCATTACCCCCGCGGCGGCTTCACGCCTCCGCTCGCTACCACAATTCCTGGAGCAGGTGGAATACAACGGCCGCCGCCTGGCCAAGCTGAATGTCCCGCCGGCCGCGGTGAACGAAGTTCTGCGGGAGTTCGGCGGCCTGCTGGACCGGGTGCTCGCGGGCCAGTACGAGCCGGCGCGCGAGCAGCTTCAGTTGGCCACCGTCCTGATCTTGAACGACGCCTTCTACCAGGTCCGCGAGGCCGAGAGCCAGGCCTTCTTCGGCCTTTACCACGCCGAAACCGAGGCTGCCGGTCTCGATGACCTGCTCCGCCGTATCGTCCGCATCCTCACGCCGGCATTCCGGGCGAGCGCCGGCCGTCTCTTCCTGCTCGACCGGCCGGCGGCTGGAAAACTCGCGCGCCCGCTCTACATCGAGCGCGGCCAGCCCGATGAGCGGCTCATCGCCGATCCGGAGATGCGCGGCCGCTACGCTTCCTATTGGTCGTACCCGATTGGCCCTTCGCCCCCATGGAGCACCGCCGCTGCGCCAGAGGCGCCATGCCGCCCTGCCAAGGGCTCGGCGGCGCTGGTTCAGTTTGGTTTTCGGGTGCGCTATCCGTGGCTGCCGCGCGAACTGGCGCTGCTCGTGGCCGCGGGCGAGCGTTGCCACGAGGCTCTCGAACGGGCCCGCATGGAGCGTGAAATCCGGCGCCTGGAGGCCGAGGCGCGGCGCGCGGAGGAAGAAGAGCGCCGCCGCATCGGCCGCGAACTGCACGACGAAGCCGGCCAATCCATGCTGCTGCTGCGCCTGCAACTGGAGATGATCGAGCGCGACGCTCCCGCGCCCTTGCGCCCGCGCCTGGCGGAGACGCGCGCCATTGCCGAACGAGCGGTAGCCGAGTTGCGCCGCCTGGTCGCGGCGCTTAGCCCCGCGGTGCTGGAGCGCCTGGGCCTGAAATCGGCGCTCCGCCAACTGGCCGCGCGGTTCCGAAAGACGCACCCCGCCGGCCTGCGCTTGCGGATTTCGCCCTCCTGCGAGCACCTCCCCATGCCGACCCAGGAGGTGATTTACCGCGTGGCGCAAGAGTGCCTCCAGAACATTGCCAAACATTCCCGCGCCACTCAAGTAAACATTTCGCTCGGCAGGGCCGATAAGAGTATCAGGCTGAGCGTAGCGGATAACGGCGCCGGCTATTGTGCGGAAACGGCACGGAATCAGCCGATGTCATTCGGCTTGGCGGGCATGCGGGAGCGGGCCGCGCTCCTTGGTGGAACGCTCACTATACGAACCGCACCCGGAGAGGGAGTCAGAATCACCCTCCAGTTGCCGCGAAGCTCCGCACCAGTGACTCGAAATGGCAAAAACTCGCGTACTCTTGACTGACGATCACACCTTGTTCCGGCAGGGAATCCGAACGCTGCTCTCGGCGGAACTCGATCTTGAGGTGGTCGGCGAAGCGGCCAACGCCTCCGATGCGGTCGCCATAGCCCGGCAGGTCCGTCCCGATGTGGTCCTCATGGACATCGGAATGACCGGCATGAGCAGCTTTGAAGCCACGCGCCTCATTCGCAAGGAGCGCCCCGAAACCCGTGTCGTGTTTCTTTCCATGTACGACGACGAGGATTACCTGGCTGAGTGCGTGGAAATGGGCGCCAGCGGCTACATCTTGAAGGAGAGTCCCGCCGATCAGTTGGTCACCGCCATTCGCGAAGTTTCGCGCGGTGGCAGTTATCTCAGCCCGCGGCTCCTCACCCGCCTGGTGGACGATTTCCGCGCTCACGGCCGCGGCGGGCCGGCGCGCCAGCCGCGGTTCGGCACCCTGACCAAGCGCGAGCGCGAGATTCTCAAGATGCTGGCGGAAGGCCAGTCCGTCAAGGAGATCGCCTCCGGCTTCGAGTTGAGCGTCAAGACGGTCGAAGCTCACAAATTCAACCTGATGCGTAAGCTCGACATTCACAACAAGGCCCATCTTGTGCAGTATGCCATTCAGAAAAAAATCATCCGGCTTCCCGAACTGGTGATGACGTAATGGGTCCGCGGGGCCACGCGTGTTTCACGGTTTCGCGCGGCGCAGCCTCCCGAACAGCAGCACCACCGTGTCCGGGACGAGCGCTGCTGCTTCCCGCACGTAGTAACACGCCCAGCGCAGGTATCCATTGGCCGGCAGGCCACTGGGCATATCGCCCGCAAGAGTAGGCACTCCCAGGAGATGAAACAGCCAGCGGCAGCGGGGAATATGATACCGGTCCGAGCAGACCACCACCGAATGCACGCAGTTCTGGCTCTTGATGATCCTGGCGCATTGAACGACCGAGGACAGGGTGTCCGTGGAAACAGGATCTTGGAGGATACGCTCCGGCGCTACCGATTTGGCCTCGAGCAGCGCACTCATCGCTGCCGCTTCCGTCGGGAGGTTTGAGCCGCCTCCTCCGGTGACCAGGAATGCGGCGTCGCGTGAGTTCCTGGAAAGCTCGAAGGCGCCTTCGACCCTCCGCCGCATGGCTCCGCTTGGCTCTCCATCCGCCAGCACGGCGGCGCCCAGGATCACGAAGATGTCCATACCGTAGATCAGTGGCGCGATCCGGCCGCCATGCAAGGCTTGAACCGCGGCATCCCCTCGTCGGCGCGAGCCCTGTAGATAAACACAGGCCTGGGGAAGGCCGACCGCACGGCTGCAACGCCCTCGCTGCTTTGAATCCATTTCGCCAGCGCTTGCGCACCTGTGTTGTCGAACATGAACTTCACCTGGCCGCTGGGCTGGCGCAATCCCACGATCACGCCGTAAGTGGGGTTGTTCAAAGGAGGGCGAAGGACGCCCACCAGGTCCTGCTCCCCGTACTTCAGCCCCGCCCGGTCGATGCGCGCTTTCACCTTTCCGGCATATTGAACATCGGAAGTGGAGTTGACGAACACCTCGTTCCGCTCGCCGACTTTGGGATTCAAGTACTTACCGCTCCACTGAAAGCTCTGGCCATCCTCCGCTGCGATGGTCGCCAGCCCGGCGTCTCTGAGAGCCGCGTACTGGCGGTAGAGGTCGTAGCTCTTGATCCTCTTGTCCTGTTGAAACGCAGCGATTCGCACGTCGATGGTTTCGCAACCGCCCTCTGCGCCCGAGAAATTCAGATTCTCCAGGCCAAATCGCAGTGCGATGCCCTTTGATGGCTCCATCGGCACCCGCAGGTCGCTGCTGCGCCAGCCGTCGATGGAGACCGGGGTCCCGTTCACCTTGATGTCGTATGTGAAGTAGCTGGACCCGGCTAGACCGGCTAGAGGGCCGCTCTGAATCAGGAATTCGGTGTAGCCGATATTCTTCGTTTCCCGCAACTTGACGAGTGCGGGGAGCGAGGGCACCAGCCAGCCGGCTTCGGCCTGGGTCTTAGCCGGCGGGGCCTGCGCGTAGGCGGCTGGAATACAGCACAGCGGCTGCGGCCGCCTGGAGGCATCGCGCGGGCAGTCCGTCGCCCAGCCAGGATCTTCCTGAGGGTGGACCGAACAGCCTTGATCCAGCCGGCAGTCGATTCTGGCGTAGTAGTGAGAGGTTCCGTTTGCGGGATTGACTGCTGCGCGCATGAAACACATATCCAAGGGCCGCGGATGCAAGTCGCCGGTATAGATCGCCCCTTCCTCGTTGAGCGGTTGAACCGCGGCCCTGAATTCCCCGGCCGGCGGCGGAAGATCGACTCTGACCTGATACAGGTTCCCATCTGGCAGCGCCGCCAGGCCCTGAGGCTCCATCCAACTCGGCTTTCGCTGAATGAACGATAGCGGCGGATGCTTCTGGGGATCCGCAAATGCAACCCGAAACTTCAGCAAGAAGGGAGAATTCGGTAGGACAACGCCATCGGAGACGGACTTCATCACGATCAGGACAAGACAAATCATCCCCACCGTCGTCCCGGCGATCGCGAGTGGATAGTTAGGCAGCTTCTCGCGCGACTGGGCTCCCTGGCGCAGGCGGTAGCGCAGGGCTGCCCCGGCAGCCGCGCCCGTGGTCAGCCAGGTCCACACGCTTGAGATGCCTTTCGACAACCAGTCGGGAAACTTGTCCAGAATCGACTTGCCGGCAAACGTGGCACCCAGCCACAGGACGAACAAAACGAGTGCCGACGAGATGAATAGGACAACTACGGTATCCAGGAGCCCGAAAGCCCTGCCTTTGTTCAGTGCCACGTTTGCACCCTCCACATTCTGGCGCAACCAAGCGGCCGGAAGTTCGGCTTAACGCCCGTCAACCATCTCCCACGGGAGCGGATCGCCAATCGCTCGGCGGGATCTCCGTTGTCACTTCAAAGCCACCATCGATTGTACACCGACCCTCCCGAAATGGTAATTTGCGGCTGGCGGAGAGCGCGGCGCGGGTGGCGGCTGGAGACTGGGGGGCGACCGAACAGTTCGACGAAGTTTTCCGCGAAGGCGCCGCCACCCTGCTGGCCGAGCTGGCCAACCTGAAGCAGATTATCAGGCGGTTCAGCGATTTCGCCAGGATGCCGGCGCCCGAAATGCGGCCGGTGAGCTTCAACGAGCTGGTGAGCGACGCCCTGAAGCTGTTCGAGCCGCAGCTCGCCCAAGCGCGGGTGCGGACGAGCGTCCTCGAGAGCGGCGTGCGCCTGGAAGTTTCCGATACGGGCCAGGGCCTCACTCCCGGGGAGTGTAGCCGGCTATTCACGCCGTACTACACCACCAAGACGCACGGCACCGGTCTCGGCCTGGCGATTGTGCAATCGGTGGTGAGCGACCACCACGGCCGCGTTTCGGTCGAAAGCGCGCCCGGCAAGGGCACCACCTTTCGAATTGAGTTGGGGTAGCTTGCCGTCCACTTAGCGCATTGAATGGGGCGTAGCGCTGGCATAGCCCCGTAGCCTGCCAGCCGGATTCCGGGAGCGGGTTCGTTGAAGGACCTGTCTCCAAGAAGCGGACATCCTGGACGCTTGTGCTGGTGTGAAGGAGGTTTCGCGACGGTTCCGCCTCCTAATCGCTTGCGGCGTCAGGGTGGATCTATCGATTGACCTGCCACATATCAGCAACAGGCGTTCTTCGGCCGAGTGACTTGGACCTTGAGCCGAGCTGCGCAGCAACCGTGAGCCAGCCCTCACGCTTTACCAAACAGATCTGCTGGCGCCACCGCTTCAAGACGGGGTCGAAATTCGGAAGGGAGCTTCGCCCGCTTGCGATTATTGCAGGGCCAGCAGGCAAGAACGATGTTGCTCGGGTAGTTCGTGCCGCCCTTGGAAAGAGGGATATAGTGATCGATGGTCCCGGCCCCCTGAAGGTCCTCGTGACAGTAGAAGCACCTACCCTGCTGCTTTTCAAACTGTCGTACGAGGTCGGCCTCAGTGAAATGACCGGGAGCGTCTTTCTGCGCTGCGCGTCTTCGTGCCGTCCGAAGTTTGACGCGCTCAGGGTTGGCTTGCACCCAGTCGCGAGCCCGCTGCTTGGCGAGCTCCTTGTTGTTCTCGTACTCGCGCTTTCGCGAAGCCGCGGCCTTTTCCGGGTTGTCCAGCCTCCATTGGGCAGAGTAGGCGATCCGTTTTTCCCGATTGCGCCGGTAGAAGTCTGCGTGGGAAGACCGTATCTTCTCCGGATTCTCATCCCGATAGCGAATCCTTCGTGCGACCACCTTTTCCGGATGCTCCTCGCGATTCTTGCGATTTGCTGCCCGCGCCCGTTCGAGATTGGCGAGGTACCAGTCTCTTGCGCGTTTCTTCGCGCATGCCCTGCAGGTGTAATCGAGCTTCCCGCGGGACTGCGGCCAGAACTCCGAAATGAGCGGAAACTCCCCGCGGCAAACGTTGCATACGCGGTGGGTTGGCGCTACGTAGGCTGCTTCGCGTTGGCTCCTGCGTTCAGCGCGCTGGGCGGAGCGCCTTGAACTGCTGTTCTGGTGATTGATGCGGGCGCGCTCTGGATGGGACTTGTACCACTCCCGCGAATAGGCGCAGGCGCATTCCCCACATCTGGGCTGGAGGCCCCGACCCCTCCGGTGCCAGAACTCCGTGGTTGCGGGAAACGCCTGCCCGCACATCTGGCAGATCTTCGTTTCGGGCATAGTCAACATGACGACGCCCATGCATTCAGATATTGCACGCACATTGATGTATCTCGGATGATCAGACGCCTGGCCCAGGCTACCGCCCTTCCTTAACGAGTCCCATACCCTTCCCCGATTCCGACAACCGTAACTGCCGCTCTACTTCACGTTCCAGCCTCAGTCGGCTTTCCCGATCCACTGTAGCTTCGTCAAAGGCCTCCTGGCTGATTTCTATGTAGATGCGCTTCTTCCCCGGACGCTGGATGAATGCGATGTGGATTTGGCGGGCTGCTTCATGACCCCAAGACAACTGGGCGTCCGGCCGCGCCGCTCGAATAAACTCTCCGAAGATTGCTTTGCCACGCTCGTCGGCTTCAAACTGCTTGCCTCCCATGTAGAAACCCTTGGTCCCAATATATCGCCAGTTCCCTGAAGCGATGCAAACCACTGGACGAGGAGCACATCGGTGCAATCCGCGATTCTGAAGCAATCGGCGACTAGTTCCGGAGGAGTGCAGCCGGTTGTTCACGCCGTACTACACCACCAAGACCCACGGCACCGGTCTCGGCCTGGCGATTGTGCAATCGGTGGTGAGCGACCACCACGGCCGCGTTTCGGTCGAAAGCGCGCCCGGCAAGGGCACCACGTTTCGAATTGAGTTGGGGTAGCTTGTCTTGCCCTTCATTCCTTGCCGGGCGAAGTCTCCACGGGCAGCTCGGTGTGCGCGCTCCAATCCTCCCAGGAGCCGTCGTAGAGCCTGGCGTCGTACCCCAGGTAGCGCGCCACAAAGTAGACCACGGTGGCTTGCTGACCGACGTGGCAGTAGGACACCACGCGATCGCCGGGCTGGATGCCGGCGTCGTGGAACATGGCGGCCAGTACATCGGGCGGCCTGAATTTGCCGCTGTCGTCGAGCAAGGTGCTGTAAGTCAGGCCGCGTGCTCCCGGAATGTGGCCGGCGCGCTTACCGTCGGCGTGGCTGGCGCCGGTGTAATACTCCAGGTCGCGCGCGTCCACGATGGCCACGCCGGAGTGATGCAGGTTCGCCCGCACGTAATCGACGCCGGTGATGACGTCATTCTGGGGGCACGGCTCCAGCTTGCCCCTGATTACCAGGCGGCGTTCCGTCGAAACTGGTCTGCCTTCGCTCTGCCAAACCGGGAATCCGCCATCCAGGATGGATGTCTGCGATCCCAGACCAATAGCGTCCAAGGTCAGGAAGACTCGCGTGGTAGGCGACACCATATCCTTGCTGAAGTAGAGAATGATGTGGGAATCGTTGGTCACGCCGAGTTTTCCAAAGACCTCGACCACATCCGCCACGGGAGGAAGCTCGAAGGTGAGATTCGCGGCGCTCTTGGCGAGCCGCGTATCCGCGTATTCCAGGTAAAGCGCGCCGGGGATGTGGCCCTGGACGTATTCGGCCCTCTGACCGACTGAGAGAATCACCAGGTTGGGATCTTGCAGGTGGCCGGCAAGCCAGGCGGTAGAGACCAGCATGCTGTCTCGGGTTCCGTGGCCTCCGCACGCCGGAGCGGCGCCGGCCGTTTTCGGCAGCATGAAACAAGACACGGAAAGTGCGGCGAAAGTTGCGAGTTTGCCGGCGGTGGTGCTCATACAAATAGGGTACCCTCAAACTTGGCGCACCTGCTGATTGTCGACGACGACGCCAGCACCTTGGCGTCCCTGGCGCGGGCCTTCCGCCTGGCGGGCCATGAGGCTACCGTGTGCGATAACGCCGCGCGCGCACTGGAGCTGCTGAAGTCGCAGCCGTTCGACATGCTTGGCGCCGTCGATTTCCTCGAAAAGCCGCTTTCCACGGACAAACTTCTCCTCACCGTGGACAACGTCCTCAAGTTGAAGCGGCTGGAGGACGAGAACCGCGAGCTGCGGCAGCGCGTGGGCCAGTATGCGATCGTCTACTCGGGCGAGGCCATGCGGCGCGTGATGGCGCAGGTGGACGCGTGGCGGCTAGCGAAGCGCGGGTCTGCATCATGGGCGAGACGGGCACGGGGAAGGAACTGATTGCGCGCGCACTGCACCAGCGCAGCCCGCGGCGCGGCGGGCCGTTCGTCACGCTGAACTGCGCCGCGGTCCCGGGCGAGCTGATTGAATCGGAGCTGTTCGGGCACGAAAAGGGATCGTTCACCGGCGCGGCCTCGCGGCACATCGGCAAGTTCGAGCAGGCCCATCGCGGAACCCTCTTCCTGGACGAAATCGGCGACATGCCGATGGTCATGCAGGCCAAGCTGCTGCGCGTCCTGGAGGAGCGCCAGGTCGACGTGCGGGTGATCGTGGCCACGCACCGCGACCTGGACAAATTGGTGACCGCCGGCGGATTCCGGCCGGACCTGTACCATCGCGTCTATGTGTTCCCGCTCGTGCTGCCCCCGTTGCGCGAGCGCGGGGAAGACATCCCGCCGCTGGTGGCGCATTTCGCGGCGGAGGTTGCCGAGCAGAACGGCTGGAGACCCAAGACCTTCGAACCGGAGGCCATCCAGGAACTGCAGCGCTATCGGTGGCCTGTGCTAATTTCAGAGTAGCCATGGTCAAGTTTCTCATCGGCCTGATTACCGGCGTCCTGCTCGTGTTTCTGGCATTCATTTTCCTGGTTTTCATCCTGTTCCAGTTTCGGGAGAAGCCGCCGCAGATCGCGGCGAACTCCGTCCTGGTGCTGCGGCTGGAGGGCAACATACCGGAAAAGCCTCCCCTCGAGCTGCCTGCCTTCCTGGGCGCCGGCGGACCGGGGCTGACGGTGGCGCACGTCTGGATGACGTTGCAGAAAGCCGCCGCCGATTCTCATATCAAGGCCATCGTACTGGAGCCGGAAGGGCTCTCTGCAGGGTGGGCCAAGATCGAGGAGATCCGCGCCGACCTGGAGCGGTTCCGCAAGTCCGGCAAGCCGGTCTATGCGTTCCTGCGGGCGCCGCACACGGGCGACTATTACGTGGCCCTGGCTGCCGACCGCATCTATCTCGGCCCTCAAGATCCCCTGATGCTGAAGGGGGTGCGGGCGGAAATGATGTACTTCAAGAAGACGCTGGACAAGCTGGGCGTCAGCGTCGATGTGGAGCACGCCGGCAAGTACAAAGACTACGGCGACATGTTCACCCGCAGCGACATGAGTCCGGAAACCCGCGAGGTGATGACCAGCATGGTGGATGACCTGTACGGAAGCCTGGTGGCGCGAATCGCGGAGGGACGGAAGAAATCGCCCGAGGAAGTGCGGGACATCATCGACCAGGGGCCGTTCACGGCGGCCCAGGCGCGCAAGGCCGGGCTGGTGGACGAACTTCGGTTCGAAGACCAGGTGTGGGGCGAGCTGAAGGACCGGCTGCATTCGGGCGAATTGAAGAAAGTGGCGGCCGGCGAATACATGAAGGTGCCCATGGAGGCGGTGGGCCTTCAGGGCAGGAGCCGCATCGCCCTGGTGATCGGCGAAGGCGATATCACCCGCGGCGAGGCCGCCGACGACGGCTCGACCGGGAACAGTCTCACGTCGTACGGATTCGACAAGCTGCTGCGGGAGGTAGCCGAAGACTCCACGATCAAGGGCGTGGTGGTGCGAATCGATTCGCCCGGCGGCGAGCAGGTGGCTTCCGACGAGATCTGGCGGCAGATGAACCTGCTGAGCAAGAAGAAGCCGCTGGTGTATTCGATGTCGGACCTGGCGGCATCCGGCGGATACTACATCGCCATGACGGGCGACCCCATCGTGGCGTATGCGGAGACGCTGACCGGGTCCATCGGGGTGGTGTTCGGCAAGCCCAATCTGCACGGGCTTTACGACAAGCTCGGCATCACCAAGGATGCGGTCCAACGCGGGAAGCACGCCGGCATCGATTCCGACTACGCCTCGCTGACGCCGGATGAGCGGCGGATACTGCGGGACGGAATCGACGAGAGCTATCGGGATTTCGTCGGCAAGGTGGCGGCGGCGCGGCGGCGCGGCTTCAACGACATCGAGCCGCTGGCGCAGGGGCGCGTATGGCTGGGATCGCAGGCCAAGGCGCGGGGGTTGGTGGACGAACTGGGCGGCCTCGACAGCGCCATCGAGCTGGTGAGGAAGAAGGCCCATATTCCAGCCGGCGAGAAGGTGAGCCTGGTGATGTATCCGCCGCAGCGCAGCCTGCTCGATATCGTCATGCGCCGGCCGCAGGACGACATGCTGGAGTCGAAGCTGGCGCAGGCCTTCGGCAGCACGCCATTCCACGCATGGATGAAGGGCGGGTTCCTGCGCATCATGCCGTATTGGGTGGAAGTGAAATAGCCCGCCGGCGGGTAAACTGGAGAGAGGAGGAGCGGAGTGCATTCGCACGTCCACAGCCATCGCGGAGCCACGGGGAGCATCCTGGGGTGGTCTCTGGCCGCTAAGTTCGGGTTCGTGGCCGCCGAGATATTCGCGGGAATCCAGGCTCACTCGCTGGCCCTGATTTCCGATGCCGGCCACAACTTCACGGACGCACTGGCGCTGCTGCTGGCCTGGTTCGGTTTTTACCTGGAAGCCAAGCCCGCGGACGAAATCAAGACCTACGGGTATCACCGTGCCGGCGTCCTGTCGGCATTTGTGAATGCGCTGACACTGCTGGCTCTCTCGGCCTGGATCTTCTACGAAAGCGCGCTTCTCCTGCGCCACCCGCGGGCGGTTCACGAAGGCGTGATGATGGCGGTGGCGGCACTGGGACTGGTTTTGAACGGTGGCATCATGTGGGCCTTGCAGTCCGCCAGCCGCCATGACCTCAACGTCCGCAGCGCCTTCGTCCACATGCTGGGCGACGCGCTGGGGTCGCTCGGCATCATCGCCGGCGCCATCGTCATCCGCTACACCGGGTGGGAGCAGGTGGACCCCGCGCTCTCCATTCTGATCGGCATCCTGATCGTGTGGACGGCCTGGGACATCATCCGCGAGGCTCTGAATATTCTGCTCGAGGGTTTGCCGCGGGGCATCCACCTTCAGGACGTGACTTCCGCCATGCGAGCTATCGAGGGCGTGCTCGATGTTCACGATCTGCACATCTGGAGCCTGGGTTCGAGCACTCACGCGCTGAGTTGCCACGTACTGATCGCGGACGTTCCGCCCTCGGCGAGCGACGCTACCCTGCAAAGGCTGAATGCCATGCTCGCCGAGCGTTTCCACATTTCGCACACCACCGTTCAGTTTGAGCAAGCCAGTTGCGCGATCTCAGAGAACGGCTGCGCCATTCCCGTGCACATGGAAAGCCACGAGGGGCACTGAAGCTCTCAGCGATCAGCCATCAGCTTTCAGCTACACCTGGCGCTGCCTTTAGCTGATAGCTGATAGCTGATAGCTTCAATTAACCAATGGAGTACTGGTCCTTCAGTCCAGCCTGTTGTATAGTCCAAGCGCGTGCCGGTTAAGGCCGGGGCGACGAGCATCCAACATGATAAAGACCGCGAGAGACGTAGCGACGCCGATCACCAGGCCGGATTCCTGGCCCGTGATTCCCGACCGTGTAGAGGACCTGGATATTCCACGCAGCTTGGTTACCGATCTGATTCTGCGGTACTTGTGGCTGCATGGCGCGGGCACGCTGGCGACCCTCAACGCGGCCTTGAAGCTTTCCTTTCCGGTGCTCGAAACTCTGTTCCACCAGTTCCGGCAACAGCAACTGCTGGAAGTGAAGGGGATGCTGGGAAACGACTACTCGTTCACCCTGACCAGCGCGGGGCGGGCGCTGGCGACGTCGCGGAATGACGTGTGCCAGTATGTGGGTCCGGCGCCGGTCTCCATTCAGCAATATCACCGGGTAGTGAAGGCTCAGGCGGCCCACGTGAAACTGAGCCGCGAAAGCCTGCGGCACGCGTTCCACGACCTGGTGCTGGCGGATGGGTTCCTGGACCAGCTTGGGCCGGCGCTGATCGGGCATCAATCGCTGTTTCTGTACGGCGGCACGGGCAATGGAAAGACCAGCATCGCGGAGCGGATTCTGCGGATCTATCACGACACCATAGTGGTGCCGTACGCGGTGGCGGTGGACGGCCATATCATCACGCTGTTCGACCCCGTGGTTCACCGGCAAGCGCCAGACGGCGACGAGATGCTGGATCCGCGCTGGGTGGTTTGTGAGCGGCCCTGCATCACGGTGGGCGGCGAGCTTTCGGCGTCCATGCTGGAGCTGCGGCTGGACGACTCCACTCGGGTTTTCATTTCGCCCTGCCAGATGAAGGCCAACAACGGCATTCTGATCATCGACGACTTCGGGCGGCAGATGCTTTCGCCACGCGACCTGCTGAACCGGTGGGTGGTTCCGCTGGACCGGCGGGTCGACTACCTGACACTGGCCTCGGGCATGAAGTTCCAGGTGCCATTCGAGCTGATGGTGGTGTTCTCGACCAACCTGAATCCGCACGACCTGGCCGATGAGGCGTTCCTGCGGCGCATCCAGACTAAAGTGCTGGTGGAAGACGTGAGCGCCGAACTGTTCGACCAGATCTTCCAGCGGGTGGTGGAGACCCAGGGCGTTCCCTGCGAACCGGGCTGCGCGGAGTACATTCGCGAGCGCTGCCTGGCGGCAGGCTCGAAGTGCCTGCGGGCCTGCTATCCGCTGGATATTTACCGGCTGGTAGAGGCCATCAGCGAATATGAAGGCCGGCCGGTGTGGCTGACGCGAGCCGACATCGACCGCGCAGTGGGGCTGTACTTCGCCAAGAGGGTGGACGCCGCCAGCGATTGACCAAAGTCAATTCGGCCGCTACCGCAGGATGCCGAACATGTTGGAGAAGTCGTCGGTCCACGCGCGGAATGGCCGCTCCTGCCGCAGCACTTTGCCTTCATGCTGAAGGTCTGGATGTGCCGCTACCGTGGCTCGATCCATGATTAAGGTCCAGGAGCATGAAAAGCACAGGAAGTCGTTGGGATCGGGCGTGTAGTCGTATACCAGAGCGACCTTGCCAAGAGCGGCGGCTGCCCGTTCCACAACCGGTTCGAGATCCAGATACGTGTTGGTGATGTTGACCGCGACGATGCCGCCGGGCTTCAAATGGCGAAAATAGGTGCGGAATGCTTCACGCGTGATGAGGTGGACCGGCACGGAATCGCCGGAGAACGCATCCATTACCAGAAGATCGAACTGCTGGCTGGGCTCCGACTCCAAGAGCAGGCGGCCGTCTCCCAACGCGACCTCGACTCGCGCGGGCGTGTCGCGAAGGTACGTGAATTCCCTCCGCGCGATGTCGAGCACCAGAGGGTTGATTTCGTAGATCCGTAGGGTATCGCCCGGCCGCCCGTAAGCGGCCAGAGTGCCGCAGCCCAAGCCCAGGATTCCGATGCGCCGCGGCGGGCCTTCTTGCGCCTGCATGGCCCGGCCGATGCCGGATTGCGGGCAGAAGTAGGTGACCGGCCAGCGCCGGTAAGGCGCGCGCAGGAATTGCTGGCCGTGGTTGATGGTCCCGTGGATGAGCTCCCGGCAGGCATCTTCATCCATCTTGGGATTGCCTTCATCCTCGACGCGGAGCAGACCGTAGAAGTTGCGGGCCACCACCCGGTATCCATGCACCATCTCCCGCATCACCACTCCCAGACACGCGAGGTAGCCACACAGCACGAGTGCCAGCGCGACGGCACCCCATCGCGGGCGGGCCCAAAGGGCGCCCCCGGCGAGGCGCCACAGTCCCCGCGCCAGCACCAGGAAGGCGACGGCCGCGCACAACCCGAGTCCGATAGGGAATTCGTAGTACGCGCGAAAGAGGTTGGGAGCCACCAGCCCGACGAACAGGCCGCCCATGGCGCCGCCGAGCGAAACCGTGACATAGAAGCCCGTGAGATAGCGCGGGTGCGGTTTGAGGCGGGCCAACTCGCCATGACAGACCATGCAGCACGCGAACAACCCGGCGGCGAAGGAAACGATGATCCAACGAATCGGCATGTGCGTGAGGAAGCTAAGCCAGCGGGGATCGAAGTCGGTGCGGTACGGCCAGAGCCGGTATGCCATGAAAGCCAAAGCCAGCGCCAGCAGCGGAAGAAAGACGGCGCGCCGGTAGAACCCGGGAGATTCGAAACAGACGATGAAGCTCAACAGGTAGACGCTGAGCGGTAGGATCCACAGAAACGGGATGGCGGCGACATCCTGGGTGAGATGATTGGTGACGGCCAGCAGCAGAACCGAAGCGCTGGCGGCCAGGCCCAGCCACAGGAGACGCAGCGTCCAGCCGGGGTTGCCATCCGTGGCTGGGGCGCCCTCCTGAGCCGCCGCATGGGGCGCGGTGGCGTGCGCGGACGATCGCCACGCGGTGGTTCCGCAGAGCGCCGCGAAACAGATGTATGCGGCGGACCACACCAACCCCTGGATGCGCACCGGCAGGTTCGGCTCGACCAGGAATGGATAGCTCAGCAGCGCCAGCATGGAGGCGAAGTTGGAAAGCGCAAACAGGCGATACGGCATCCCCTCGCGGTGGGTCCGCGCGTACCACGCCTGCAATAGCGGACTGGTGGAGGAGAGCAGGAAGTAAGGCAGCCCCACGGTGAGCGAGAGCAGCGCCAGGATGGTGAGAGAGGGATGCGCCACACCGGCGCTCTTCCAACCCGGATTGGGCAGGATGGGCAGCGCGGCGAAGCTCACCGCCAGGGCGGCGATGTGAGCGACGGCTTGCTGGCGCGGCGCCAGTTTTTCATGCAGCCAGTGAGCATAAAGGTAGCCCAGCAGGAGCGCCACCTGAAAGAACAACATGCAGGTGCTCCACACCGCCGAAGAGCCGCCAAACCATGGCAGGATCATCTTGGCGACGATCGGCTGTACTTGAAAAAGAAGGAACGCTGAAAGAAAAATGGTCAGGGAGTAAAGTAACATCCGGTCCGCTCAACATTGAAGGCTGGCACGGGCGGCGCCGGGCTATTTCTTCGCCGGTGTGATATCGGTCACCGGAAGATCCCAGTGGGCCAGCAAGATCTCGAAGCGCCGTTGTTCCTCGCGTTGGTAAGTCCGCTGGTCGGGCCAGAGCTGCTTGATGAGACGCTCTTCGTTGGGATCAGCCGTCGTCGCCAGGGTCGAATTCTTGAACCGGATCGTAACGCGAAAGTCCCAGCGCCCGTCCTCGGTCGTGTGATTGGCCGGCTGCTCGATCTTCAGCGAGAGGATGCGGCCGCTCGCGGCCTGCTTCTGGAGCAATGGGTAGTGGTTCTTCAGGAACAGTTGCAGGAATTCCTGCTGGTGCCCCCATTGCACTTTGTAGTAATACTCCATTGCGTAAGGCTGATCGGGCGCCCCTTGTGGCGGCGCACCCTGGGCGAGCAGCGGCCGCGCCACAACTGAAAGCAGCAGCGTAAACAATATGTTTCTCATCGGTCCTCCAACTACTGGGTGACTTGGATTCTAGCAGGCAGCCGGGACGCGCCGCAATCGCCTATACTACAGACTAAGAGCCCACATCAATGGCGCTGTTCAAAACGCGCAGCGCCGCCGTTTACGGCATCGATGCTCATCTGATCGATGTCGAAGTCGACATGTTCTCGTCAGGCTCGGCGCGCGATTCCGTGATGGTCGGTATGCCCGATACCGCGGTACGGGAAAGCCGTGAGCGCATCAAATCCGCCCTCATCAATTCCGGTTTCGGCTATCCCAATAAACAGATCACGATTAACCTCGCGCCCGCCAATGTCCGCAAGGAAGGCGGTGGTTTCGACTTGCCGGTGGCGCTCGGCATCCTGGGCGCGATGGGCGTGGTTCGGGGACTCGACCGGCATATCCTGGTGGGCGAACTCTCGCTTGACGGCACCATCCGTCCGGTGCGCGGGGCCCTCTCGATCGCGGTCTGCGCGCGCGAGGAAGGCATCCTGAACCTGATCCTGCCGGCGGAGAATGCCGCCGAAGCAGCCGTCGTCGAAGGCGTCGCCGTGTACGGTATGCGCCATCTCGCCGAAGTCGTCGCCCTGCTCGCGCGCCCCGAGGAATTCACGCCCGCCACGCCCAACGGCGCCGGCCATGAAGCGGCGCCTGCCGCCGCGCCGGACTTCCGCGATGTCCGCGGACAGACCATGGCCAAGCGAGCGCTCGAAGTAGCCGCCGCGGGTTCGCACAACGTGCTGCTGATCGGCCCGCCGGGCTCCGGCAAGACCATGCTGGCCCGGCGGCTGGCAGGCATCCTGCCGCCTCTCACCTTCCCGGAGGCCATTGAGACCACCAAGGTCCACAGCGTCGCGGGTCAGTTGGGCAGCAACACCGGACTGTTGCGCGAACGGCCCTTCCGCGCTCCGCATCACACCATTTCCGATGCCGGTCTGATTGGCGGGGGCGCAGGCGTGCCGCGTCCCGGCGAAGTCAGCCTGGCGCACAACGGAGTGTTGTTCCTGGACGAGTTCCCGGAGTTCCCCAGGGATGTGCTGGAAATGCTCCGCCAGCCGCTCGAAGACGGCTCGGTGACGATTGCGCGCTCCAGCATGACGCTGCGCTTCCCCTCGCGTTTCATGCTGGTTTCGGCGATGAACCCCTGCCGCTGCGGCTTTTGGGGAGACGCCACCAGAGAATGCCGCTGCACGCCCGGACAGATCCAGCAATATCTGGGCAAGATCAGCGGTCCGCTTCTGGACCGGATCGACATTCACGTGGAAGTTCCCGCGGTACCCTACCAGGAACTGCGTGGCAACTCAACGGGCGAATGCTCGGCCGAAATCTCCGCCCGCGTGGAGAGGGCCCGATCGGTGCAACAGGCGCGCGGCTACTATAATTCCCGCATTCCCGCGCGCATGATCCGCAAACTTTGCGCCCTCGACGATGCCGGCGAGCGAACTCTGGAGATGGCTGTCCGCCGCATGGGCCTTTCCGCCCGCGCACACGACCGCATACTCAAGGTGGCGCGCACCATCGCCGATTTGGGAGGATTGGAAGGCGTCTTGGCCAAACACGTGGCGGAAGCGGTGCAGTATCGCAGCCTGGACCGGAACTACTGGAGTTGAACCAAATGACGAGACTTCCAAAAGCGCCCGCGCCTCAGGACGCGGCGGCCCTGTTTCGCGAAGTACTTGCGCGCGGCGAGGCGGTACTGGGCTGTTTTCTTTCGCTGGGATCTCAGGCGACCGCCGAATTGATGGCCAACGCCGGTTATGACTGGGCGCTTATCGATCTCGAACACGGCGCGGGCGATGAGCGCGACGCGCTGCCCCAGATTCAAGCCCTGGCAGCCGGTGGCTCGATCGCCATTGTACGGGTGGAATCGACGGCGCGGCAGCGAGTCCATCGGGTTCTCGATTTCGGCGCGCACGGAATCATGTTCCCGCGCATCGATTCGGCGGCGGAGGCCAAGGCCGCCGTCGCGGCCATGCGCTATCCGCCGGCGGGCGTGCGTGGCGTGGCGTTTTCGAACCGCGCCGGCGGATACGGCTCCAACTTCCGTCCCTACATGGCGGGGTCGGAGTCGTTGATGACCATCGTCCAGATCGAGTCGCCGGCGGCGGTTGAAGACGCGGACGCCATCGCGGCTGTTGACGGCGTGGACGTGTTGTTCATCGGCCCGTCCGACCTGTCGCATGCGATGGGCATGCTCGGCAATTTCGAGCACCCGGACTTTGTCGCCGCTGTCCAGCGCACCGCGGCAGCCGCGTCGTCGCATGGCAAGCAGTGCGGAATCCTTTTGCCCAGTCCCAAGGATTTCAAGAAGCATTACGCGCTCGGATACCGCTTCATCGCGTCCGGCTCCGACGCGGTCCTGCTGAACAACGCGGCACGGTCTTTGGTCGAAGGTATCCGGAAGGACTGTGAAGACTTCAACTCCGCGAAAGGGAGTAGATGGTGATCTCCGGCGGCGCGCCGATGCGGATCGGAACGAAGATGGTGCCGATGCCGCGATTGACGTACAGGTGACCACCCGGCTTGTGGAACCAACCCGCGACGTACGGCGTCACCAAGCGGCTGGGAGCGATCTCCGGACTGATGAATTCCAGGGCGGCCTGTCCGCCGTGTGTGTGTCCCGCCAGGCTGAGATCGATCCCGAGCTCGGCGGCACGGTCGAACGTATCGGGATTGTGGCTGAGCAGAATGTTGACACGATCCCGGTCGATGAGACCCTCGATATTTCCCAGAAGACGCTTCACAGGTGGGGACGGCCCAAAGCCTCGCGGGCTCTGGAAATCCACCCCGATCAGGTTAAAGGACTCGCCGTGAACGGCGATGGGCACGTTGGCTCCGCGGAGAATCCGCACGCCCGTCTGCCGGAACAACTCGGTAATCGAATCCTCGACGCCCGCCCATGCATCGTGGTTGCCCAAACTGCCGTAGACGCCGAAAGGCGCGCGCAGGCCGCGCAGAGCGTCTACGACGGCCTCCTGTGTATTTGGGTCGAAGGTGACGAAGTCGCCGGTGAGCACGATCATGTCGGGCCTTTGCGCGTTGGCGATGGCGACGTACTTCCGGATCTCCTCGGCGGGCATGAACGGGCCGATGTGAATGTCGGAAAGCTGGCAGATGCGGAATCCCTCGAAGGCGCGCGGCAGGCGTGGCAAGCGGATGGTCTGCGCCGTGACCTGGAGGTTCAGCCGCCCGTAAAGCAGGCCGTATGTTGCGGCCACGAAAGGCACGCCGGTGGCCACGGCGGCGGTTCGTTCCAGAAACTGCCGCCGCGCCGGCGATTGAATCTCCGGACCCGCTGCGTGCCGCCTGGCGAGCAGCCGACGCACGCCGCCCACGATTCCCCTCGGGATGGCGAACAGGATCACCACCACAAACGCGAAGAGCGAGCTGGCGGCCCACCAAAAAAACGGCGCGGCCAGCAACGCATCGCGGAGCGTCAGGCGCACTGGCGTTGCGGGGTTGCGCCAGGAGCTGAAGTTGAACTGGTATTCGGCCAGGTAGGCTGCCAGAACCGCCCCGCACACGGCCCACAGCCGGGCGCGCGATCGGATGCGCGCGGCGGCGAACGAATAGCCGCGCCAGGCCCAATAGAGCTGGCTCACTCCGAAGATCAGGAAGAAGGTTGAGAAGATCGACATCGGGCGCAGTGCGGAGTGCGACGCACTGATTCTATTGTCCGATATTTCGGCGAGACTTCGCGGCACGCCGGCCAATCGAAAGGAAAGAAACAAGGGCCGGTCCCGCCGGAGGAGGCTGGGGTCGGCCCTTTCCTGAATAAGTGATAACCGGTCAGACAGCCAGATACATCGTGCTGCCCTGCCGATTCACCAGCAGGAGAGTGGCGTCTTTCGTGTCACGCATAGCAGATTCGAAATCCGAGGTGTTGCGCACCGGTTTGTGGTTCACTTCCTGAATCACGTCGCCGCGCTTCAAGCCGGAATCGGCGGCTTTGCTGGCCGGGTCCACGTTGGTTACCACCACGCCGGTAGCGTCAGCCGGCAATCCTAGCTGCCGGGCCGTCTGGGCGGTGACATTCTCCACCGTGATCCCTTGCAGGGCATCTTTGGTGGTGTTCTCCGGCTGCTCGTTCTTGGCGGTTTCCGTGGGCATTTCCGCCAGGGTCAGCGGGAGGGTCTTCTCCGCACCGTCGCGGAACACCGTAACGTTTACCTTGGTTCCAGGGGCCATCAAGGATGATGTCGCCCTTTTCCAAGCCCGCCTTCTGGGCCGGGCTGTTGGGGGTCACATCGCCGATCAGCGCGCCGCGCACTTCCGGTTCATGGAAGGCCTGGGCGATGGAGGGCGTCACTTCTTGAGCCATCACGCCCAGGTAGGCGCGGGTCACCTTGCCGTTGTCGATGATCTGGTCCATCACACTGCGCGCCACACTGACGGGAACGGCGAAACCGATACCTTGGTTGCCTTCCGATCCATTGGCCAGGATGGCGGTGTTGATTCCGATCAGCTCGCCGCGGTCATTCACCAGCGCGCCGCCCGAGTTGCCGGGGTTGATCGACGCGTCGGTTTGAATGAAGTCTTCGTAGTCTTCGATGCCCAGATTGGCGCGGCCGGTAGCGCTGACGATGCCCATGGTGACAGTCTTGCCGACCCCAAAAGGATTGCCGACGGCCAGCACGTAGTCGCCCACTTGCACCTTGTCGGAATCGCCAATGGTGATCGGTTCCAGGGAGCCGGCGTCCACCTTGAGTACGGCAATGTCGGTCTTGGGGTCGCTGCCCACCACGCGAGCTTTGTATTCGTGTTTGTCGGGCATGATCACGGTCACGGTGGTGGCGTGATCCACCACGTGGTTATTGGTCAGAATGTAGCCGTTCGGGCTGACAATCACGCCCGAGCCCAGGCCCTCTTCCCTTTGTTGGCGAGGCATGCGGAACTGCCCGCCGCCGTTGTCCCGATCGCCAAAGAACTGGCGAAACATCGGAGGGATTCCGTCGTCCCCTCCCGGAAAGCCGGTCTTCACCATACGGGACGAAGTGATGGTTACCACCGAGGGCAACACCTTCTTCACCACCGGGGCGAAACTGTTGCGGCTGGCCGGCTCGTCCGCACTTGCAAACTTGAATGTGGCGGGCGGATTGACCAAGTGGTCAACAGCCGCGATTGCGAGGCCGCCCAATCCCAGCACCAGCACCATCGTCGCGGCTGCCGTTTTCGGTCGACCCCAAATCCATTGCGTTTTCATATAGCCTCCATGTATAGAGATGGAGCAAGGGGGTGCCCGGTTTGTAATGGGAAGTCGGTATATGTGTGCCGGAGAGTTGGTATGTCCCGGCGCGGCTAGCGCATGTTTGCGTTTTGCGGCGGTAACCCGTTGAAAACACGAAGGTGGATTTTGACTTTGGTCACCACATAGGCGATTTCTCGGTTTTGGTCGTTTCCGAAGGGTCCAATGTGGGG
>JBEKTU010000084.1:0-23313 GCA_049515735.1 Bryobacteraceae bacterium | reverse complement strand
AAAATAAGCGGGCTTGCCGCAAAAAGTGTGTCACCACAAATTCTCTAAAACGACAACTCGCTCTTGTGTTTTCAGTCACTTGCGGACGCTGAGGCTCGAAAACCCGCAAACATGCGCTAGCGCCCAGTTCAACCTCGCCGTCAGTTACGGCAATGGCGAAGGGGTGCCGCAGGACCACGCCGAGGCCGCCCGCTGGTATCGTAGAGCCGCCGAGGAAAGGCATGCCGGTGCCCAGTTCAAACTAGGCGGCATGTTCTACACAGGCCAAGGGGTGCCGCAGGACTACGCCGAGGCCGCCCGCTGGTATCGCAAAGCCGCAGACCAGGGGAAAGCCGACGCCCAGGAACATCTCGCCTACATGTACTACACAGGCCAAGGGGTGCCGCAGGACTACGCCGAGGCCGTCCGCTGGTACCGCGAAGCTGCCGGCCAGGGAATCGCTAGCGCGGAGTACAACCTCGGCGTCATGTACTACAACGGCGAAGGGGTGCCGCAGGACTCCACCCAGGCTGCCCGCTGGTATCGCAAAGCCGCCGGGCAAGGGCACGCGAGCGCCCAGTACAACCTCGGCATCGTGTACGACGAGGGCAAAGGGGTGCCGCAGGACTACGCCGAGGCCGTCTGTTGGTACCGCAAGGCCGCCGACCAGGGGCACGCTAACGCCCAGGCTCACTTGGCTTACATGTACTACAAAGGCCAAGGGGTGCCGCAGGACTACGCCGAGGCTGCGCACTGGTACCGCGAAGCTGCCGACCAGGGAAACGTTGACGCCCAGCTCAGCCTCGGCGTCATGTACGACCACGGCCAAGGGGTGACGCAGGACTACGCCGAGGCCGCCCGCTGGTACCGAAAAGCAGCGGACCAGGGGAACGCCTGCGCTCAGTTCAATCTCGGCGTCAGTTACCACGGGGGCCAGGGGGTATCGCAGGACTGCCCTGAGGCCGCCCGGTGGTATCGCAAAGCCGCTGACCAGGGGAACGCTGACGCCCAGGCCATCCTCGGAGCCCTGTACGGCGCAGGCCAAGGGGTGACGCTAGACTACGCCGAGGCGGTGAAGTGGTTCCGCCTGGCCGCCGAGCACGGGCACTCCGGCGCGCAATGCCATCTCGGCGAAATGTATGCCGAGGGCCACGGGGTCGAGCAGGACTATGTTCAGGCGCATATGTGGTTCAACCTAGCCGCCGCTGCGGGTGAAACTGGAGGTTCCCGAGGCCGGAGCACAGTTGCCGAGCGGATGACTCCCCTGGAGATTGCTGAGGCGCAGCGCCTTGCCCGTACTTGGAAACCGATTGGCAGGGCGAAGGAATGATCGCTTGGCGCATGGCCTGGAAAGATTGGGGATTAGCCGCACTATACGGCTCGTAAATGATTGCTTACGTTCTCGGCGCAGGCGCTTCCGCGCACGCGCGGTACCCACTAGCACCCGACCTCTTGAGCGCTGTTGCTGGATGGCTCGACGGGAAATGCCCCGACGAGCCTGGGATCTCCGATTTTCGGACTCGTATCCAGCAACTTCGAGCTGAGTTCCCAGGGGTCGACGATTTCGAGGAAGTTCTGCGAAACCTGGATTTCTGCGGACAGGACAGAATCGGCATCGCGTCGGTGGGAGCTGATGTGCAGTGTGCCCGAGATCTTCTTGAGGACGCCAGTCGTAGCCTCGATTCGGGCCAACAAGAGCCGGATGGCGAAGTACGCGGTTTTTATCCCCAATATCTACGCGATGACCTGGCAAGTGCTGTTCGGGAGTTCTTTTACGAAATTGCGTCCGGCGGGTTTGAGGGCGCATATGACAACTTTGCCGAGCACCGTGCTCGCAACGGAGACACGGTGATCACGTTCAACTTTGATGTTTCGGTGGAGCGGGCCTTAAGACGAAACCGGGGGTGGGACATCGCCTCAGGGTACGGCTTCGAGCTCTTCCCGAACAGGCCCAGAACGCCAGTCACAGTGCTGAAGTTGCATGGAAGCGTCAACTGGTTCAGAGAGCCAATGCAGAAAGTCCTGCCTCCGCTCGTGTTCAAACGCGACTTGGATTTGCTCGGATACCGGGACCTAAGCGATGGACGAATCCCAAACGACGGCGTCGCGGTGGACGGCAGCACGCTGATTCTCCCAAGTCCTAACAAGCGTTTTTCCTGGGAGCCCCTGTGGGAGCATTTGTGGCGCTGTGCTGGTGAGAGGCTTCGCAGCGCTGAGGAAGTATTCATTCATGGGTATAGCATGCCCTTGGCGGACGACCGCGCGCGAATGCTCCTCCTGGACAATATCAACCACCGGAGTCCAGTACATGTTTTCAGCAAAGGGCACAGCGAGCGCGTTGCCAATGAATTCAGTAGTCGTGGCTTCCGGGACGTCAGGCCGAACCCGACTATTGAATTCGAAACTTGGGCGGCTGACCGGAACTGACGCGTATCAGGGCTGAGCATCCGGCTGATTGGAGCGCTTGGGACCGATGGGAAAGTAGAACCGCACGCGGCGTTTTAGCCCTCAATATACTCGACGAACCTTACGTATGCCCGCCAGCTACTCTTGTTCTTTACGCGGAACACCCGATACGCCTTCGCTGGTTCCTCCTGCTTTCCGAGGAGTGTGTCTTCAAGTTCGACTTGGTTTTTGACATGACCCGGAACCTCAATTCTGACGTCAAGTCGCGGTCGCTGCGTGATGGCGTTGAACGGTGCCCCAAACTGTGTTGACTCGCCTGGTTCAAGTGTTCGTTCTTCGATCAGCCTCTCCTTCGGCTTTGTCGCCATGTTATCAACAACGATGATAGCAAGACCTTTCAAATCCCGATCCGCTCGACTTCCCTCACGCTGATGTCATCGTTGTGCCGGACGTAAAGACCCGTCGCTCTAGCGTTCGAGTGCCCGGCCCGTCGGCGCTTGGTAAGAACGACCCGGTTGGCCTGCAGCGCTTTCAACATGACCCTCGACCGCTGCCGCGCTGCTGGCGCACGCGGCGGGCGCCTCCGTGTGTTAAACCTGCGGCTCCAGCGTCGATGGCTGCGTGGATGGTGGCGATGCTCTCTGCTTCATCGGCAAGCCCGTACCAGTCGGACATACCCATGCAGCCCGGCGCAAGGGCGGAAACCGGCGGCCCTGCCGATCCCAGTGGGTGAGTCTTCATATCGTGCCTCCAAGTAGGACGGACGATCGGGGCGCCCTCTGGGCCCTGTCGTCTGTCAAGATCCCAAGATTGGCAGACCACCAAGAGCGATGGTCTGCCCTACGGGCTAGCCCAGCGTGTTGATGGACCCCACGCGGCGAGCCTCATAGGCGGCGATTTGCGCCTCGTGCTGGAGAATGTAGCCGAGTTCGTCGACGCCTTCCAGCAGGCAGTGCTTGGAAAAAGAATCGATGGGGAATTCCACTTTCCGCCCGCCGGGCGTGGTGAGGGTCTGGCTGGCGAGATCGACCTTAACGGTGGCTTCCGGGTCGTCTGCCGCCGCAAACAACTCCGCATGGACGTCAGGCGGAACCACGATGGGCAGGAGCGCATTCTTCAGCGAGTTCTGCTTAAAGATGTCGGCAAAGGATGTGCTGATCACGGCGCGGAAGCCGAACTGTGTCAGCGCCCACGGTGCATGCTCGCGCGAGCTGCCGCAACCGAAATTATCACCCGCCAGCAGCACCTGCGCGCCCTGAGCCCGCGGCTGGTTCAGAATGAAGTCGGGCTTGGGATTGCCCTGGGCGTCATAGCGCCAATCGCAAAAAAGCTGCCGGTCGAGGCCCTGCTTGGTGGTCGTCTTCAGAAAACGCGCCGGAATGATCTGGTCGGTATCGATGTTGTTGATGGCGAGCGGCGCCATCCGGCTTTCGAAATTGGAGAATGGCTTCATAGCATCGTCCTCACATCGGTGACCACGCCCGTGATGGCGCTGGCCGCGGCGGTCAGCGGGCTGGCCAGGAACGTGCGCCCGCCCTTTCCCTGCCGTCCTTCAAAGTTGCGGTTGCTGGTGGAAACACTGTATTGGCCGGGCGTGAGCTGGTCGGGGTTCATGCCGATGCACATGGAGCAGCCCGGCTCGCGCCATTCGCAACCGGAGGAGCGAAAGATCTCCGGCAGCCCCTCGGCGATGGCCTGGCGCTTCACCTCCTGGGAACCAGGCACCACCAGGACGCGCACCCTGGGGTTGACCTTGCGTCCTTTAAACACAGATGCGGCCGCGCGCAAGTCGGAGATGCGCCCGTTGGTGCAGCTTCCGATAAAGACCACGTCGATAGGCCGCCCCAGCAGCGGCTTTCCGCCTTCGAGACCCATGTACTTCAGCGCCTTGGTTATGGAATCCCGGGCCATCGGGTCAGTCACCTGTGCTGGATCGGGAATGGGCGCCGTGATCGGCACGCCCATGCCGGGGCTGGTTCCGTAGGTGATCATGGGCTCGAGCGCGCCGGCATCGAGAGCTACGCCGCGGTCATACGCGGCGCCCTCGTCTGTGGGGAGTTCTTTCCAACGCGCGACAGCCGCGTCCCAATCCGCTCCTTTTGGCGCGTGCGGGCGCCCGCAGAGATACTGGAAGGTGGTGTCGTCGGGCGCCACCAGACCGGCACGCGCGCCCGCCTCGATGGACATGTTGCACACTGTCATGCGCTCTTCCATGTCCAGGGCGCGGATGGCGCTGCCGGTGTACTCCAGGACGCTACCCGTGCCGCCGCCGACGCCGATCTTCGCAATCAGCGCCAGGATGATGTCCTTGGCCGAAACACCGGGCTTCAACCGCCCATCCACGCGCACCTGATAGGTCTTCGACTCGCGCTGCAGCAGGCATTCGGTGGCCAGCACATGTTCCACTTCACTCGTGCCGATTCCAAAAGCCAGCGCGCCAAAAGCGCCGTGCGTGGCGGTATGGCTGTCGCCGCAGACCACCGTCATGCCTGGCTGCGTCAAGCCCAGCTCCGGCCCGATCACATGGACCACGCCCTGCCAGTCGCTGCGAACGCCGAGACAGCGAAGGCCGAATTCGGCGCAGTTGGCTTCCAGTTGCGCGAGCTGTTTGGCGGCGATCTCGTCGGCGATAGGCAGCGAGCGATCGGTAGTGGGGATGCTGTGATCGGCCGTAGCGATGGTGAGATCGGGACGCCGGACCTTCAGACCGCGCTCGCGCAAGCCTTGAAACGCCTGCGGCGACGTGACTTCATGAACCAGATGCAGATCGATAAACAGCAGCCCCGGAGCGCCGGGCTGTTGGTGGACGACGTGGGAGTCCCAGAGTTTTTCGATGATGGTACGAGGCACAAGAAATCGGGGCCAGAGGCCGGGGATTAGAGGCCGGACCGTGGCACGTTCAGGCTATATTTCACTTTAATTCATTTTGGTTGAGCGGGGGCTGGTAGGCCCCTCGCTCAACCGATCGCGGCGCACACCGATTCCCTCACCTGTTCGGTAGTGACGGGTGCGCCCGAAGGCCGCAGATCCGCGGTAACCTTGCCGCTCTGAAGCACCGCTTCTATGGCTGCTTCCACGTTCTGCCCGGCGATGTCGGGCGCCGAGCCATGCACTGGCAGATCCATGCGCTTAATCCGCTGCCGCCCGCAAGGCCACCTCGCCGTCGCGGATCAGCGCCACAATCTCCTTATCCATCAGGCCCTTCTTGCGATGGTCCGCCACCGCGATGAAACGATGATAGAGGCCATCCAGCTCCTGCTTCGTGAGATTGTAACCCAGATCCTTGGCGCGCTGGTTGA
Organism: Bryobacteraceae bacterium; assembly: GCA_049515735.1. Taxonomy (GTDB): domain Bacteria; phylum Acidobacteriota; class Terriglobia; order Bryobacterales; family Bryobacteraceae; genus Fen-178. The sequence continues at coordinate 17,629 of JBEKTU010000084.1, read as the reverse complement.
GCGCGTGCCGGCCGCTGTGCTTGCCCAGCACCAACCGGCCTTCGGGCACTCCCACCGAGCGCGGATCGATGATCTCGTAAGTGGACTTCTCCTTGAGGTAGCCATCCTGGTGGATGCCGGCCTCGTGCGCGAACGCGTTGAGGCCCACGATGGCCTTGTTGGGCTGCGGGCCAAACGTGATGATGGAGCTCAGCAGCTCGCTGGCCGAAAACAGATGCTCGGTGTGAATTCCGGTGTGGCAGCGGTAGAAATCGGAGCGGGTCTTCAGAATCATGACGACCTCTTCGAGCGAGCAGTTGCCGGCGCGCTCGCCGATGCCGTTGATGGTGCACTCCACCTGCCGTGCGCCCGCTTCGATGGCCACGATCGAATTGGCCACCGCCAGCCCCAGGTCGTCGTGGCAATGCACGCTGACAATGGCGGAGTCGCCCAGCGTCTGCGCCACATGGCCGATCAGGGCGCCGTATTCATGCGGCACCGAGTATCCCACGGTATCCGGAATGTTCACCGTGCGGGCCCCGGCCTCGACCACGGCCTTCGAGATCCTGTCCAGGTACCCGGGCGCGGTGCGCGCGCCGTCCTCGGCCGAGAACTCCACGTCGTCCACGTATCGCCGCGCCAGCTCGACGGCGGCCATGGCTTCCTCCAGCACCTGCTCCTCGGACTTCTTCAGCTTGTACTTCAGGTGAATCTCGCTGGTGGCGATGAAGGTATGAATGCGCGGCTGTTGGGCGTGGGCCAGAGACCTGGCGGCGCGCTCGACGTCCAGCGTGCAACAGCGCGCCAGCGCCGCCACCCGGGCCTCCGGGAACTCGCGGCTCACGGCATCCACGGCCTCGAAATCGCCCTCGGAAGCGATGGGAAAACCCGCTTCCAGAATGTCGACGCCCAGGTCCACCAGTTTCCGCGCCATGCGCAGCTTCTCCGGAACCGTCATGCTGCAGCCGGGGGACTGCTCCCCGTCGCGCAGCGTCGTGTCGAAAATCAATACGCGGTCGCTCATGGTCATCACCAATACAAGCATTATGCCGGTCCGGTGTTCGATTTGGCAAATTTATAATTTTCGCGGTCTGCATTAACAGATGTTATAATCGACTTCGGCATGGAACTCTATTCGCTTCAGGTGTTTCTGACGGTAGCCACGGAAAAGAGCTTCTCGCGCGCGGCGGAGAAGCTGCTGCGCACGCAGCCCGCGGTGTCGCTGGGGTTGCAGCGTCTGGAACAGGAGCTGGGAGAGAAGCTCCTGGACCGCACGGGCAAAGACCTATTGCTGACCGACGCCGGGCGCACCGTGCTGGACTACGCCCGCCGCTTTCAGAGCCTTCGGCAGGAGCTCGACAATGCGCTCGCCGAGCTGCGCGACAACTCCGCCGGCCGCCTCATCATCGGCGCCAACGAATCCACCAGCCTCTACCTGCTGCGCCACATCGAGCGCTACCGCGAGCTCCACCCGAAATTGAAAATACAGGTTCGCCGCAGCCTCTCGAGCAAGATCCCCAACGAGTTGTTGGATGGCAACCTGGAACTGGGCGTGATCAGCTACGACCCCGGCGACGAGCGGCTCAAATCCAAGGTCATATACACCGATGCTTTGGCCTTCGTGGTCTCGCCGAAGCACCGGCTGGCGCACCGCAAGACGGTTTCGATCACGGAGCTCGGCGCGGAGACGTTCATCGCCCACAACGTGGTTTCTCCCTATCGCGAAGTGGTGCTGCGCGAGTTTCAAGCCCACAAAGTGCAGTTGCAGATGCCCGTGGAAATGCCCACCATCGAGACCATCCGCAAGCTGGTGCAGAACAATATGGGGGTGGCTTTCCTGCCTCGCATGTGCGTGGAACAGGAGATCGAGCAGAAGACATTGTGCGAGGTGAAGATCAAGGAGCTGCACGTGGAGCGGAAGATCCGCCTGGTCTATCCGACGCGCCGGGCGCTGAGCCATGCCGCTAAAGCGTTTCTGGAAGTAGTGGGGTAGGGCAGGCGCTTTCGCCTGCCAACCCGCCCGCAGGTGGTGCACCCTACTGCACAGAGACCGCCACTTGCGCCTGGGCGCCACGATTCAGGCGGGCACTCGCGCGCCGTACAGCCCGTGCCTGAAGATGTACTCGAGAACCGGTTCGGGAACTTCAGCGGGGCGCTCACCCGCCGCCAGGGCGCGGCGGATCTCCGAGGAAGAGACCGGTAGCTCGATGGTATCGAGCCGTTCCAGGCGGACTCCCGGCGGCGCTTCATAGAGATGGCCGGGGCGGCTCACCACGATGAAACAGACCCTTCGGGCGACATCCTCCCATCGGCGCCACGTCCGGACCTCGGCGAAGGCATCCGCGCCAATGATGAAAAACAGATCGTCCGCCGGCGCCATCCGGGCCTGCACCTTCTCGATGGTACGGATGGAGTAGCTGCGCTGGATGCCCTCTTCCAAGCGGGACACCTCGAAACGCGGCTCGCCCTCGCAGGCCAGTTCGGCCATGCGCACGCGGTGATCGTAAGGGGTGTGGGTGATTCCGGCCTTGTGGGGTGGATGAGCGGCCGGGACAAAGAGCACGTGGTCCAGTTGGAAACGGTCCGCCGCTCTCCTGGCAACGGCCAGGTGGGCCTTGTGAATGGGGTCGAACGTGCCTCCAAAAATCGCCAGTTTCATGTCAGCGGCAGGCCCGCTTCCTACACCCTCTCGATCTTCACCGAATTGACCCGAACTTCCTTCAGCGGCCGATCCTGTGCGTTGCGCGGCGCCTGCGAGATCTTCTTCACTACGTCGTACCCTTCCGTCACTTCCCCGAAGACACTGTGCCGGTTGTCCAGGAACGGAGTGGCGGCCACGGTGATAAAGAACTGGCTCCCGTTGGTATTCGGCCCGGCGTTGGCCATGGAAAGGATGCCCGGCTTCGAGTGCTTCAGCTCCGGGTGAAACTCATCCGCAAAACGGTATCCTGGGCCGCCGCGTCCGGTGCCCTGGGGATCGCCGCCCTGGATCATGAAATCCGGAATCACACGATGAAAAATGGTGCCGTCATAGAACGGCTTCCCCGTCTTGGCTCCTTCCGCCAAACTGACGAAGTTCTCGACCGTGCGCGGCGCCTGGGCGGCGAAAAGCTCGATCTTGAACTTGCCTTCCGTGGTATCGAATGCGGCGTACATGTGGTTGGCCATCACTGCGATTGTAGCAACTGGGTGGGGCTTGCTCTAGCCCTAGCGCCCGACGGCCAGGGAGCTGGCCGGCGCTGCGCCGGTGGCGCCGGTCACCACGGGAATGGGGTCCGGTTCGCGTCCCACCACGCCGGTCTTGGCCTGCTCGATGTCCACGTCGTAGGCTGTCAGCACCGTGCCCATTACGCTCTGCAGGTTGATCCTGGCGCGGTTGTACTGGCTGAGCGCATCCACTTCGGCTAGTTGGCGCGTGGTGGTGTCGCGCTGCGTGATCACCACGTCGAGAATGGTCGAAGTGCCCAGCTCGTACTTGCGCTCGGTGCCGGCCAGCGTCTGCTCTTGCAGTCTGCGGGCCTCCACGCTGGTCTCCCACGCCGCCCGCGCCTGGCGGACCGCCATTTGGGCGTTGATCACATTCAGCTTGATGTTGTTGTGGAGCTGCTTGTCCTGGAGCTGCTGCTGGCGATAATTCAACTGGTCGGTGATGAAGTCCGCCTGTGTAGACCGGTTGCGAAGAGTGATGGTGAGCGAGACGCCGGCGCTGTAGTTGGGGAAATTGCGCCCGAGTATCTGGCCCACCGCTGTGCCAAAGCCGCCCAGGAAGTATGGATTCACGTCCGCGGCGGTGCGGGTCTCCAGTACGGTTTGCCCGTTGGCCAGCGTGGTCGGGACACCTTGACTGTTGATCTGGCCCGCCAGGCCGCTGTTACTGAACGTCGCAAACCCTTGGAGCTGCGGCAGCATGGCGTCCTTGACACCCAGGGTGGTGATGCGCGCATCCTCCAGGCCAATGGTGCTCTGCTCCACGTCGGGGCGCTCGGCCAGGGCCTCCGCCACCAGGTCCTGGATGGGCCGGACAGGTTCCTGCTCCGGAACGTCGATATGGTCGGTGGGCACGATGCGCGCGCCGACCACCGCCAGGTCGTCCATCCCGCTGCGGGTGAGCACGCTCTTGAGGATCATCTCCTGCTGCAACACCTGTAATTCGGCGGTAACCACGTCCTGCTGGCTGGACTTCATCTCGGCTTCCGCCTGAATGATGTCAATGGGAGCGATGGCCCCCAACTCCGCGCGGCGCTGGTTGTCCTCATACAATTTCTTGTTCAGTTCGAAGGTGTGCTGCTTCACTTTGAGGTCATCATTGAACGTGACCAGGTCCCAGTAGAGGCCGACCACGTTGGCGACGGTGGTCATCACCTGGCTCTTGAAAGTGAGGTCGGAAATGTGCCGCTGGTTCTTGGCTACGCGAATGGCGCGGTTGTTCACCGACGGCCGGAATCCCTGCAACAGGTTCTGCGTGACCCCCAACTGAAGGGTGGCCTGGCTGTAGGGGTTGAACATATTGTAGGGTGAGTTCTGCGTGACGCCGAGCGTGTCGCCCATGTACAACGTAGCGGTGGTACCGGTCAGGAAACCCTGCTGGATTCCATAAGTCGCCGATTTATATTGTGAAACCAGGTAGTTCGTGCCGGTGATGTTGGTGGCGGTCTCGATGGTGGTGGAGTGCGAAAACTGGCCGGCGATGTAGACCAGAGGATCCAGGTTGGGAATGGTAGTGCCGGCCAACTGGACGCTCAGCCCGCTGAGCACGCCGCCCTGGCCGCCGCTGCTAACGCTGGGAGCGGTGCCGGCGGAGCCCAGCGTGGCTTGGGCAGCCACGCCCAGGGTGGCCGAGGACGGTCCGCTGGAAACGGTGCTCGAGACATTGCGCAGCAGCGCGCCGGCGCTGACGCGCAGCGAGTTGGCGTCCGCCAGCTTGGGGTTGTAGCGGGCGTATTCGATATCGAGGTTGTTCTCCAGCGCCAGCGCGATGGCATCGCGCAGCGACAGGTAAATGTTGCCGGCGCGCATCAGCTTCTCGATCCGCGGTGAATCTTCGAAGCTGATCCTGGGAACCTGGTGGGCCACGTAGTTCCCCTCAAACCACCCCATGATGCCGTGGCTGGGGCCTCTCGAAACCTCCGGCGTCTGTGCGAAGCCCGGCAGGGCCACCGCGCAACAAAGTAGAATAACGACCACTGGTCTGGCAAAGGGCATAATCGTCAAAAACCTCAAGAAACCATTATGGCTGATATACGTCTGAACCCCGGCGCGCGTTCGATAAATTCTATGACGGCTGGCCGCGCCTGAAATTAGCTCCGTGAAACCGGGCGCGCGTTACAGTAGTCATTAGAGATATGCGCAAGTACCTGCTGGCGCTTCTGTTGCTGGTCTTCACGGCCTGGGCGGCGAACCTCAAGCTGTACTTGAAGGATGGCAGCTATCAGATTGTCCGCGAGTACCAGGTGCAGTCCGACCGCGTGCACTTCTACAGCGTCGAGCGAAGCCAGTGGGAAGACGTTCCCCTGGATCTGGTGGACCTGAAGCGCACCCAAGCCGAGGCCGCCGAACGCCAGACCCAATCGGAAAAAGACGTTCAAGCGGTTGCCGAAGAGGAAAAGGTGGAGCGCGATCTGGCCAGGGAAACCAGCCGCATCCCACAGGACCCCGGCGTCTACTGGCTGGAAGGCAACCAGGCCAGGGTCATCAAGGTTGCCCAATCCACCATCCACAACGACAAGCGCCGCTCGGTCCTGAAAGCCCTCTCGCCCATTCCGGCGGTCGCCGGCAAAGGCACGCTGGAACTGAGCGGAGCGCACTCGTCCAACGTCTTCACCAACCCCGAGCAGGAGTTGTACATCCAGCTTGCCGAGACCGAGCGCTTCGGCATCGCCAAACTCACCTCCAAGGGCGCCGTGCGGATCGTCGAGAACCTCACCTTCGTGCCGGTCACCAAGGAGGTGGTGGAGGAGCCCACCATGGTGGAGACTTTCCAGACGCAGCTCGCCGATGGCCTCTACAAAATCTGGCCCAAGCAGCCCTTCGAGCCGGGCGAATACGCGGTGGTCGAATACACCGAGGGCAAGCTGAACATACAGACCTGGGATTTCGCGATCCAGGGAGCGAAGTAAAAAGCAGGATATACACGCACCCGAACGCGTAAATTCTCGCCCGTTTCTAATTCAGGAAATAGGTGCGGTAGAGCGTATCCCGCTGCTTGGGAATGAACCCTGCGTCGCGGATGATGCGCCGCAGTTCCTCTTCCGTGGTGCAATAGTGCGCACCGGCTGCCGCCACCACGTTTTCCTCGATCATGATGCTGCCCACATCGTTGCCGCCGAAGCGCAGCCCCAACTGGCAGGTCTTCAGCCCCTGCGTCACCCACGACGATTGCACGTTCTCGATATTGTCCAGATAGATCCGCGAAATGGCCAGCGTTTGCAGGTATTCGACCGCCGAGGCTTCTTCTTTCACAGAGTGGCCCAGCGCGGTGTTGGCGCGCTGGAACGTCCACGGGATGAACGCCGTGAACCCGCCCGTCTCCTCCTGCAAATTGCGAACCAGCTCGAGGTGGTTGATGCGTTGCTCCAGCGTTTCGCCGCAGCCGAACATCATCGTCGCCGTGGTGCGCATGCCAAGCTGGTGCGCGGTGCGGTGCACGTCGATCCATTCCTGGGTGGAACACTTGAGGCGGCTGATGCGATGGCGTACGGCGTCATCCAGAATCTCCGCCCCGCCGCCCGGAATGGAATCGAGGCCCGAAGCCATCAGCCGCCGGATGGTCTCGCGCAGGCTCAGCCCGCTCACCTCCGCGATATTGGCGACTTCCGGCGCGGAGAGGCAGTGCAGGTGGATGCGAAAGCGCTCCTTGATGCCGCGGAAAAGGTCCTCGTACCACTCGATTTTGAGGTCGGGGTGCAGGCCGCCCTGCATCAGCACGCCGGTCCCGCCCAGGTCGAGCGTCTCCTGGATTTTTTCGAAGATCGTCTCCTTGGGCAGCACGTACCCTTCCGCGTGCCCCATGGGGCGGTAGAACGCGCAGAAGCTGCAATACTCGGTGCAGAAGTTGGTGTAGTTGATGTTGCGATCGATGATGTAAGAGACGATGCCCTCGGGATGCCACTTGCGGCGGACGGAATCGGCCTCCATGCCGATGCCGATCAGGTCATCCGACCGGAACAACTCCAGTGCTTCCTGGCGAGTGATCATACCGGAACCCAGGCGGTAATTCCAAGATACCAGATATTCTCCACCGCCGAGACGCCGAGACGCTGAGTAAGACAAGGGCAACAAGGAGTACGTGTTTGATGGGGACGGCGTGGCTTCCCGGGGTTGGCGCGCAGAGGAAGCGGAGAACAACGGAGCCGAGGGGGCGGAACTCGGGACTTTTCGGCAAGGGGGGAACGACGACAGGCACTTCTCTATCGCCGGATTACAGGCTGGGAGTAGTGTCCCACCGGAGGCGCAAAGACGCCGGGATCTTACGTTCCTCGGCGCTCTCTGCCTCCTCTGCGCGCGAACCTGGGGAAGACGCGCCATCCCCACTGACCAAGCGCTCCTTCTTGCTATTGTCTTTTCTCTGCGTCTTTGCGTCTCGGCGGTGACATCATGGAATTATGAGCTACGCCTTCTATCCCAACTTGGAATCCGAGGTGCAAATCCCGGAAAACGGCATCCTCAGCCGCACCCTTTACAACGACGATAACCTCAAGGTCGTGATCTTCGGTTTCGCGCCCGGGCAGGAGCTTTCGGCGCATACCGCTCCAATGGCCGCGTCCCTCTACTTCGTCCGCGGCGACGCCCAACTGACGCTCGGAGAAGACGCCCGCGAAGTCGGCGCGGGGTGCTTCGTGCACATGCCGCCCAAGCTTCAGCACGGAATCGCCGCGCGCACGGCGGTTGTCCTGCTGTTAACGATGCACAAGAAGGCGCTGGATTGATCTCAGGCGCCGACGGCCGCCATCTCGCGTTCCATAGCCTGCACGAAAAGGTAGATGCCAAACATCGGCTTGGAATCGCCCTTGCCCCAGCGATTCACCTGCCATTTCGCCTGCAGGTACTTCACGTCCGGATGCTGCGAGAGGTCGACAACCGTCTGGTACGTGCCGCAGTAAAACTTCTGCGGAAACGACATCAGTGGCCTGGCGCCCCAATCCGACCCGTCCGCCGAGCCCCAAATGCAGAGGTCGAGGCTCTCCTGTTCGATGATCCGCATGATGCCGAGGGTGAGGACCACCGCCCTACCCTGCTGATTGCCAAGGCTGATTTCCGGCCCGGCTCCGTCTTCGCGAACCGTGGTTTCCGGGAGTAGGAATTGTGGGGACATGTGCTCCTTCCCGGCCCGGCTTCGATCGCCCATCTTCATAAATAAAATGGTGCCGGGCTGATTCCAGAATCTCATATTTCTTGCAGAAACAGAAGCGCACCTGCCGGCTTTCGGGTGGGCCCGCCGGAAAATCGCCGCCGAACGGGCCCTAGGTCAGTAGAAAGGAACGTTAATTGGAACCTAGCGCCCGCTTCCGCAAGGGGACAAGTTGACTTTGGATAGCAGCCGTATGTTATCGTCCCGCGGCGCCATTCTGCATCTTGCGGGCGATCAGGAAGGCCAGCTCGAGCGATTGCTCGTAGTTGAGACGCGGGTCCACCTCGGAGTCGTAGGCCCGCGTCAGGTCCTCTTCGCTCAGGCCACGCGCACCGCCGATACATTCGGTCACGTTCTCGCCGGTCATTTCGAGGTGGACCCCGCCCAATGCCTGGCCCATCGCCCGGTGAATGTCGAAAGCCTGCTCGACTTCCGAGCGGATGTCCTCGAAACGGCGCGTCTTTATGCCGCCGGCCGTCAACTGCGTGTTGCCGTGCATGGCGTCGCAGATCCACACCACTTGGCCGGCTTCGGCACGCACGCTCTCGATCAGCCTGGGCAACTCGACGGCGATCCGGTGCGCGCCGAAGCGATGGATCAGCGACAACCGCCCCGGCGTCCGCCGCGGATCCAGAATATCGAGCCACCGCGCCACTTGATCTCTGGCCACCGGAGCGCCCACCTTCACGCCCACTGGGTTCTCGATGCCGCGCAGGTACTCGATGTGCGCGCCATCCGGATGGTTGGTGCGGAAGCCCGCCCACGGGAAGTGCGTCGAAAGATTGAACCAGCCGGGACGGCGCGGCACGCGGCGGGTCTGGGCCGACTCGTAGCCCAGGTGCAGCGCTTCGTGGGCGGTGAAGAAGTCGATGCGGTCCGACTCGCCCGCCCGTATTCCCAGCACGTTCTCCATGAAACGCAGCGCATCGCTAATAGTCGCCGCCATGCGGTGATATTCTTCGGCCAGCGGCGAGTGCCGCACCCAGTCCAGGTCGAAGTACTCGGGATGGTGCAAGTCGGCGAAACCGCCCTTGACCAGCGCGCGAATGAAATTCAGCGTCAGCGCCGCGCGCTCATAGCCGCGCAACAGGAGCTGCGGATCGGGCGTGCGCGCCTCGGACGTGAACTCGGCGCGGTTCACGATGTCGCCCCGGTAGGAAGGAAGCCGCACGCCGCAGCGCGTCTCGTAATCCTCGGAACGCGGTTTGGCATATTGGCCGGCGAACCGGCCGATGCGCGTCACCGGTCTCTTCGCGCCCACCACCAGCACCAGGCTCATCTGCAAGAGGACCTTCAGCGCGTTGGTGATGCGCCCGGAAGTGCAGCCGTCGAAACGCTCGGCGCAATCGCCGCCTTCCAAAACGAAGCGGCGCCCCACGGCGGCTTCCGCCAGTTGCTCCCGCAGGTCGAAGATTTCCCAGCTCGTCACCAGGGGCGGCAGCCGCCGCAACTCGTCCAGCGTCCGCTCGAGTGCCGCGGGATCGGGGTACTCCGGCTGTTGCAGGATGGGGCGCCGGCGCCAGGAATCCGGCGTCCATTCAGGACGCTCCGATGGGCCTGCGGTAGCCATGAATCCTCAAGTTAGCATGGCGCCCGGTTTGATATCATTTTCGAAAGGAGGGTTCGCCCATGACTATCGCCGACACGCTCATTATGGAACTCGAACGGGAAGCCGAGATCACCCGCAGGGTGCTGGCCCGCGTCCCCGACGACAAGCTCACCTGGAAGCCGCACACCAAATCCATGACCCTGGGCCGGCTCGCCCAGCACGTTGCCACCATACCCGGTTCCATCTCCGGCATGGCCAAGCTGGACGGCTATGACGTGGAAAAATTCTCCGAGCCGACCCAACTGGAAAGCACGGCCGCCATCCTCGCCGCCTTTGACGAAAGCGTAGCCCAGGCGAAGACCAACCTGGGCGCAACCGATGACGCCGCCATGATGAAGGACTGGTCGTTTAGCATGGGTGCCCGCCCCATCATGACCATCCCTCGCATCGGCGTGTACCGCACGATCCTGCTCAACCATCTTTATCACCACCGCGGCCAGCTCAGCGTCTACCTGCGCCTGCTGGATGTGCCCGTGCCATCCATCTACGGCCCCAGCGCCGACGAAAGCCCCTTCGCCTGAGCGCCGCGTTGCTTTGAAACGCGGTACTTTGGGAAGGATGCACTATCGAACGCTGGGCCGTACCGGCTGGGAGGTTTCCGAGGTCAGTTTTGGCGCTTGGGCCATTGGCAGCGCCTGGGGCAGCGTGGACGACGCCGAGTCTCTCGCCGCCCTCGAGAAGGCCATCGATTGCGGCGTGAACTTCATCGACACCGCCGACGTCTACGGCATGGGCCGCAGCGAGCGCCTCATCGCGCAGCTCAAGCGCGAGCGCAAGGAAGAGATCGTCGTCGCCACCAAGGCGGGCCGCCGCCTGGAGCCGCACACCGCCGGCGGTTACAACCGGAAGAACCTGGCGGCGTTCGTCGAAGACAGCCTCAAAAACCTGGCCACCGATTGCCTGGACCTGTTGCAGTTGCATTGTCCGCCCACCGACGTCTACTACATGCCCGAGGTGTTCGGCGCGCTCGACCGCCTGGTGGAGGCGGGCAAGATCCGTTACTACGGCGTGAGCGTGGAGCGCGTCGAGGAAGCTCTGAAAGCCATCGAGTTTCCCAATGTCCAGACGGTGCAGATCATCTTCAACTGTTTCCGCCACCGGCCCGCGGACCTGTTCTTCGAGCAAGCCAGGAAGAGACAGGTTGGGATTCTGGCGCGGGTTCCCCTGGCGAGCGGCATGCTCACCGGCAAGCTCACTTGCAACTCGCAGTTCCCCGCCGACGATCACCGCAACTTCAACCGCCATGGCGAGGCGTTCGACATGGGCGAAACCTTTTCCGGGGTGGATTACGAGACCGCGCTGGAAGCCGTCGAAGAGATCCGGCAATGGCTGCCGCCGGGCGTCAGCATGGTGCAGTTCGCCTTGCGCTGGATTCTGATGTTCGACGCAGTGACGTGCGCCATCCCGGGCGCCAAGCGCCCCGAGCAGGTGGCGGACAACTGCGCGGCATCGGACCTGCCGCCGCTATCGGAGCGAGCCATGGAAGCCATCCGCGGCATCTATGACGCGAAGATCCGCGCGGGCGTGCACCAGCGGTGGTGAGGTAGCGACCCCTGCCACACCCTCGAAAATCATCCTGCGTTACACCACCCGGGTGGCCTTTCATTGGTAGCGGTAGAGCGTCACCCGCTGAATGCGCTCCGCGCTCGGGCGTAATTGGGGTATGGGCACCACGCCCTTCGGTGGCCAAAGTAGCACCACGCAATCCCCCTGCGCCGCTTCGTCGCCGGCCAGCCAGCGCCCGGGAAGCCAGCGGCCGTTCACAAAGTTGCCTTCCTCCACGGTCGCCAGTCCGGCGAGCGGGGGCCCCGGTGTGTTGGGAGCAAAGGCGACGCTTACGCCGAAGCCAGCAACGATATACTCGTCAGGCCCCGTCGCAATGAATAGTGCCCCCCCTAGCGTCGGGGTTTCCGCTTCCCCCCAGCGCTTTCCAACTACGCTGCTCAAGAAGGCGGCCGTCAGCGTGTAATTCCCCAACTGGATCTGCTTGGGCGGATCCTTCGGTTCCAACAGGACGGCGGACATGGTGCCTTTGCCTTGGTGTTCCACAATCAGGGGCGTCAATTGCGCGAGTATGTCGTAGCCGATTTGAAAATCGCTATCGGGCACTCTGTTTGGCCAAAAAGACCCGTCGATACCGAATGGGGAAAAGCCGATAGCGTCATGGCGTCCGAAGGCGTAGAGCGCTCTGGCCGCGCCTTCCAGCCCGGAGGACGTCTCGGGTACGAAGAGCGGGTTCCCGGATTGGGTGTACCGTGCGGTCGACCTCAGGAAGTCGAAGCCGTAGGTGTCGGGCCCAAATAGATCGATTCGCGGCGCCCCGGCTCTCCAGACGTCCATCGCGTCGGGCATAGGGCCACCGCTCTGTCCGCCTCTGGCTCTCGTCCCAAATCCGGACTGCGGGCAGTTCGTGAACATCGGTATCGGGTATTCGGCCTTGCCCGCCTCCACCACCCGGCCGACGTAGCGCGAAAAGTACCAGGCCATGAAAATCTCATCCGTCGGCCTGCCCTTGCCAAACACCTCTTCCCAGGTTCCGGACGTCTTGAAACCGGCCGCCTCCCACACCTTGCGAAGCTCCGGAATGACGGTATCCTTGTGCTGCTGAAGGTAGTCCATGAGTTCCTTCGGCGCCGGTCCGTCGAAAGCCTTATTGGCCGCGGGCGACCGGTCCCGGGTGTCCCCCTGCATTCCGACCTCGTTCTCCACCTGGATCCCGATGACCGTGTGCTGCTGGCCATCCACTTCCTTGACGTGCCGCATGAGGGCCGCAAAGGCGCGAGCATCGGCGTCCCGCGTCGCATCGCCGAGGGGGCTGAGCAGTTCGATGCTCCTACTCCCTGTGCTCTGGACGCGCGGCTGCCCGTATCCGAACACGGGCCAGGACCCCCCTACTATCTGGGCGCGCGGGAAACGCTGGAAGTCCCTCTTCACCCAGTCGGGCGGGTAGCCGGACAGACCGTTCTTCCAACTGGCGAACCATAGAAGCACGAGGCGCAGGTTTTGGCTCCTGGCTTCCCGGATCAGGCCGTCCGGTATGCTGAAGTCGAACTTCCCTTCCTGTGGTTCGACCTGGGACCAATAAACGCCCGCAAGGACCGTGTTAAGTTTTGCCGCCGCGAGCATCGGCCAAATCGGCTTCGTATACTCGACGCTCGAGGGGCTGCTGTTGCTCAGTTCCCCCGCCAGCGCCAGGAAGGGCTGGCCGTCCACGATCAGTTGGGTGGCCGTGCCCTGCTTCCGCAAGTGGGGGATGTCCGAAGAAGCAGCGGTGAGGGAGAAAGAGAACACTAAAGTGAAGCAAAACAGAGTTCCTAGTTTCACGATTATCTCCTATAGCCTACAGATTTTGCAGATCTGCACAAAGTGTGCCTTCCGAAACCGATGCGCTCAACCTTTCGCAGTTCGAGTGCACCGAAGCCAATCATAACCCCCCGCGCGGAAGGTGGCGGTTGGAACTTGATCCCGCCGCTAACGCCCTGGCGTACGGGCTTGCCAGTGCGCCGCACGCCGTGTAATCGTGGAAGTCCAAGCGATGATTCCACTTCCTGAATCGCCGATGTCGTGGAATACGCAGGAGGTCAAACGCCATGAAAGCAGCCGTGTGGAAACAAAAAGGCCGGTTCGATATCGAGGAAGCCCCGGCTCCCGTGCCGGCTGCGGAGGAAGTGGTCGTAAGAATCGAGTACTGTGGCGTTTGCGGCACCGACCTCCACAGGGCCTACACGCAGGGTGAGATCGAACCGGGCGTTGTCATCGGCCATGAGTACTGCGGCAGGGTCGCCATGGTTGGCTCGGCAGTCTCAATGTGGAAAGAGGGCGACCGTGTGGTCTGCGCCAGCGGCGACCCGGAAGAGGAGACGGCGACACAATCCGCGGGGCCGAAGCCGCGGCCGCGTTTCACGCCTCGCATGGTTGCGCGCACCGGAGCGCCCGGAACTCTGCAGCAGGGAGGCTTCGCCGAATACAAGCGCATGCGGGCGGCAAACGCGTTGCGCATTCCCGACTCCATTGACGACCTCACCGCCTCGCTCATCGAACCCTGCGCGGTCGCGGTCCATGCCCTGGAGCGCGCGAGGATTGGTCTGGGCGAGCGTTTGGGCATTCTGGGCCTCGGCCCTATCGGTCTGCTCATTCTTCAGGTCGCGAAGGCCGCCGGAGCGCTCGAGGTGTACGGAGTCGATCCGTCTCCGGTGCGCCGGCGCGCGGCGCTCGACCTGGGCATCGATGCGGCGTTCGATCCGCGGCATACGGACGCGGTGGAAGCGCTGGTCTCGGTAACTGCCAGCGGTCCGGAAGTCGTCTTCGACTGCGCCGGTGCGCCCATGACCCTCGACCAAGCCCTTACAGCCGTTCGGGCGAATGGACGGGTGGTGCTAGTCGGCATCAGTTGGGACCAGGTGACAGTGACCCCGCTCGAATGGATTGGCCGGAACGTGCAACTGCTCTGCATGTACGCCTATTCGCGAAGGCATTGCGAGGTGTCGCTGAAGTTGATTGGCGGAGGGAAGATCCGCAACGCAGCAATGATCCGGCCGGAGTGGATCTTTCCGCTCGATTGTATTCATCAGGCCTTCGAACGGAGTCTTGAGGCCACACTCGTCAAAGCGGTCATCCGGCCCTAAGCCCGCCATCGGTAAGCAAACCGATTAGCGGTTGCTCTCCTCATCGGACTGGGCCGAACGGGTATGCAGGGCCATGAACTATAGATCGGCCAGCGCCCGGTGAACCATATGAACACTGATCGCGCCCTCGCCAACGGCCGACGCCACCCGCTTCACATTACCCGCGCGCGCATCCCCCACCGCAAACACGGCGGGCAGACTGGTTTCCAGCATTTGGGGGACGCGCGCGAGCGGCCACTTGGTGTTCTCATCCGGCCCGGCGCCATCCAGATCGCGGCCGGTCAGGATGAAACCTTTGTCGTCCAGCGCCACACATCCCCGCAGCCATTCGGTTCGCGGCAACGCGCCCGTCATCAGAAACACATGCTGGATGGGGTGGGTGGAAATTTCTCCCGTCTTCTTGTCCTGCCACACGACGCGCTCGAGAGAAGGTCCACCCTCGAGTGCGACGATCTCGGTGTTGAAATGTATTTCAATACAGGGATTCTCAGTCAGCCTCTGGATCAGATATCGCGACATGGTGCCCGACAATTCCTCCGCACGCACCAGCATGTGCACGTGGTGTGCGGTTTGCGACAGGAACACCGCGGCCTGCCCCGCCGAGTTGGCTCCTCCCACCACCGCAACTTGTTCGCCTTCGCACCACTGCGACTCGATGTACGTGGCACCATAATAGATCCCCGCACCTTCGAACTTGTCCAGATTCGCCAGCCGCGGCTTGTTGTATTGCGCCCCGGTTGCGATCACGACGGCCCTGGTTGACAGCAACTCTCCCGTGTCAAGCTCGACTTGGTACGGGCGGTTGTCGCAGTGCAGCCGCACCACGCTGCGGGCGATCATCATATTCGCGCCGAATTTCTGCGCCTGGGTTGTGGCCCTCGCAGCCAATTCCAGCCCGGAGACTCCCGTCGGAAAGCCCAGGTAGTTCTCGATCTTCGAGCTCGATCCCGCCTGGCCGCCGGGAGATTGGGCCT
The DNA here is from genome assembly GCA_049515735.1 of Bryobacteraceae bacterium. GTDB lineage: Bacteria > Acidobacteriota > Terriglobia > Bryobacterales > Bryobacteraceae > Fen-178. The sequence continues at coordinate 2,095 of JBEKTU010000084.1, read as the reverse complement.
CGATCATCAGCACGTTCAGACCTTCCGAGGCCGCGTAAACCGCCGCGGCCAGGCCCGCCGGACCGGCGCCTACGATGATCAGATCGCGCAGGTGCGTGTTGTCGATGCCGACATTGAAACCCAAACAGTCGGCCACTTGTTGTATCGACGGGCTTCGCAGTATGGTGCGGCCCTGGCAGATGACCACCGGCACTTCGGCGAGCTTCACTTCGAAGCGGTCCAACAGTTCCTGCGAGGTTCGGTCGGTGTCCAGGTCGATATAAGTGTAAGGGTGTCCGTTCCGGCTGAAGAACTCGCGCAACTGCAGCGTCTGCGCGGAGTGCCGCGAGCCCATCAGGATGGCGTTGCCATAGCCCTGACGGACGAGTTCGAGGCGCCGCAAGATGAACGCGCGCATCAGGATCTCGCTGAGTTCCGCGTCCTTCGCCACCAGCGCCCGCAGCGCGTCTCCGCTCAACTCGAGAAACTCGCCCGGCTCGGTCACGCGTCCGCGCACCAGACATCGCTGCCCGGAAATCATGGTCATCTCACCCGTGAATCCGCCTGGGCCGTGCGTGGTCACCACGCGCTCGCCGTCCAGGGTTGGCTGCACGATTTCCATCTGTCCGGAGAGCAGCACAAAGAACGGGACAGCCGTATCGTCGGGTTGAAACAGGATTTCGCCGCTATGGACAGTCCGGGAGCGGCCCATCGGACGAATGCGCTCGATCTGCGCGGGCGTCAGGAGTGGAAACGCCTGAGTGCGGGCGTCCAGGGCGCTCGGTATAAGGGGGGAAGCCATGATCCATTTTCGCATCGCCCGTGTCCGGCTTCACCTCAATGTTGCGCCGGTGATGGGAATGTGATGCACTGGTCGAAAGGACGGGGCGGCAGCGCGGCTATTGCCCAAGGAGGGGATGTGAAGATTTGCGAACACGTAAAAGAGGCAAAGGACCTGGAGCCATCGGAGCGGGTTTGTGAAGAGTGCATCAAGATGGGCGACGGTTGGGTCCATCTGCGAATCTGCCTGACCTGCGGCCATGTGGGATGTTGCGATTCGTCGAAGAATAAGCACGCCACGAAACATTTCCACAAGGTGCAGCATCCCATGGTCAGGTCCATCGAGCCTGGCGAAAACTGGGGCTGGTGCTATGTCGACGAGATCACATATGACCTGTCGCGCGGCGCCAAACACGCTGTGGTCCTCTACTAAGGTCCCTGCCACACTGCGAGCAGGCCGCTATGAACGCATACACGATGTTGTCGGATGCGCGGAAAGAAACCGATAAGCTCTTCGCGCTGGTCCGTCCCGATTGGCTGTACGAGCGCCCGATTGCGGAGCGACACCGCCTGGTCTTTTATCTGGGACATTTGGAGGCATTCGACTGGAATCTGCTGCGGCCGCACATGCGAAACGGGGAAGCGTTTCGTGCGAGCTTCGACCGGCTGTTTGCCTTCGGCATCGATCCGGTGGACGGCGGCTTGCCGTCGGACTCTCCGTCGGACTGGCCTTCCGTAGCCGAAATTCGCGGTTACAACCAGCGGGTGAGGCAGAGGCTCGACGACGCTGAGCACGATACCTTGCTCCTCCACATGGCGGTGGAGCATCGCCTGATGCACGCCGAAACGCTTGCGTACATGCTCCATCAACTGCCGTTGGAAGGGAAGGACCCAGAGCCGCAGGCGCCTCTGCCGCTGAGTGAACCAATTCGCCGCGAAATGATCGGGATCCCCGCTGGCTGTGCCACCCTCGGGCTCCCGCGCAACGCCGCTTTCGGCTGGGACAACGAATTCGACGCGCATCCGGTAGAGGTTCCCGCTTTCGCCATCGACCGTTACAAAGTCACCAATCGCGATTACCTTGAATTCGTGGAAGACGGCGGCTATCGGGACCCGAGCTTGTGGACGGTGGAAGGCTGGCAATGGAAAGCCGAGCGGAACATCACACACCCGGCCTTCTGGCGACTGGCCAGCGGCAAGTGGCGCTGGCGTACCATGTTCGATGAAATCCCGCTGCCGCTCGATTGGCCGGTCTATGTCAGCCACGCCGAAGCCAGCGCGTATGCCAAGCGGGCCGGCTTCCGGCTGCCAACCGAATCCGAATGGCACCGGGCCG
>JBEKTU010000083.1:0-23437 GCA_049515735.1 Bryobacteraceae bacterium | reverse complement strand
CGCCGTAGCAGTTTCGGCAGGGGCAGATCGTCGCGAGAATAGCGCCGCTTCAGGACCTTCAGGAACAAGAAGCGGAGCGCGGCCATCTGGATCATGACCGTCCTGGGGTGCAACTTGCGCTCTTGCACCAGGTGCAGTTGATATTCACGGACGTGCTCGCAGCCAAGTTGATCGGGCGAGCGATGGAAGTACTCGGCGAACCGCCGAATCCCACTGACGTACGCATCTACGGTAGCTTGAGAGTAATTACGGCGCTCGAGTTCGTCGAGCACCCTTTTTGCGAAGTTGGGTCACAGGGACCTCCTTGTGACCCACACATTATCTGGTTGAAAAGCCGGCTGCACACTTTGCGTACGCGTAGCGTCCGCCGCGCGAGCGGCTCAGTTCAAACGGCGATCAAGGAAGCGTGCGGCCGAGTCAGGGAAAGGAAGGCTACATCACTTGGCGGAATTACGTTTGGCCCCTTTTCCCCCTCAGGGACTGGCGCGCCTCGCTTCGCGCCGGATCCCCTCGACAATCCACATCCGGAGTTGCGTTTGGTAGCCTACCGACTTCGCGGCCGCAACCCGCTTCGCCGCAACGATCTGCTCGGGGGCCAAGCGCAGTGAAATCGGAGATTTTGCCTGGGCGTGCCGGTCGCGGATCTTCCTGGCCAACGCGTCCGACGGTTTGGCTTGCGGGGCCTCGGGCAACCGATCCCATACGCCAGCCACGGAATGGCTCTCGAGATACTCCGCGGCCTCTTGGTCGGATTTAAACTTTGGAAGTGGCGGCTTTGCGACAGAAAGGCTCTTCTTCATTTGCTCCACCTACTTGCGGCGAAATAGCCGCCGTTCGCTCGCGTCCATGTCCCGGGCCGTGATCACTCTCACCAGACCTCCGGGCAATCGCCGAAACACGACGAAAGCCAGGCGGCCACTCAAAACCGGAAATGACCACACCGTTATCTTATCACGTTGTATATACGAAACGCTACGATGCGCGGAAGCACCAAGGGTCCAACCGCGTCAGAACAACGACAACTGGCGCGGTCCCCGCTTTCGATCGTCGACCACGCTTCTGCCGCCCAGTTCCGGTGAAATGGCGTTCTCGTGTGCGATGGCGGCCGCGAAATCCACTTCGGTCGCACAGTTCCGTTCCACTGCCCGGACGAAGCGGTCGAGCCTGGCAAATCCACCGAGCTTCTCGGCATCGCCCAGCTTGGCCGCGTCCAGCGACCGCCGCAGCACCGAGATGGACTCGTCATACGTTTTCAGCGGCACCGGAAACGGATGCCGGTCTTTTCCTCCCAGCGCGAACGAGAATCGCGCCGGGTCCGAGAACCGCGTCGACGTTCCGTGAACCACCTCGGCGATCAGCGCCAGCGCTTGAAGCGTGCGGGGGCCAAGGTTCTCCAGCAGCAGCAGCGAAGCGAAATCCCGGAACTCGCGCTCGTAGGCGGAGGCCAGCACCGCGCCCAGGCGCTTGAGGTCCACGTCCGGCGCGCGGACGTCGTGGTGCGCCGGAACCACCAGCTTCCGCAACTCCCCGAGAGTTGCGTCCGGTTGCTCGCGGACAATCGCCAGCATCGCCTGCTGCGCCGCTTCCGCATGGCTGTCCACCAGGTTCATGATGGTGCCCTGGTGCTCGCCGACAATCGCCGTATGGGGCTGCGAGGTGAAATCCCGGACCGACGCCGAATGCCAGTGGTAGCGGCGCGCCAGCCCGCTCCGCTCGTTCATGCCCTGCTGGACTACGGCCCACTCGCCCGCCGCGGTGAGAACGAACGTGTGCAGGTAGATCTGAAAGCCGTCTGCGATGGCGTTGTTATCGATCTTCGCCGTGAGCCGGCTGGCGCGGACCAGTGCCTCGCCATCCAGGCTGTGGTGATCGGCCACCGTACGCAGTTCATCCGGCGTATTGCGCGAATGCCGGCCGCGTCCGCCGCAAACGTAGATGCCCAACTCGCCCGCGCGCGGGTTCAATCCGCGCTTCAAAGCGCCCAGCACGGATGTGGTGATTCCGGACGAGTGCCAGTCCATCCCCATGACGCAGCCCAGCGCCTGGAACCAGAACGGGTCGCTGAGGCGGGAGAGCAGCTCCGAGGGCCCGTAGTGGTAGAGAATGCTCTCCGCGATCGCCGTGCCCAGCTTGGTCATGCGCTCGGCCAGCCACGCCGGCACGTGGCCGCCGTGCAGAGGCAAGTCGGCAAATCCGGAGCGTTTCATGGCTATGGTTTCGTCCCGCTCGATTGCTCTTTCGCCGCGCTTGTAGCCAGCTCGTCGCAGCGGTTGTTGTCCGCGTGAGTCGCGTGACCCTTGGTCCACGTCCAGGTGGTCTTGTGGCGCGCCGCCAGTTCGTCGAGCTCCTGCCAGAGGTCCTGGTTCACCACCGGCTTCTTGCCGGTAGTCATCCAGTTTTTGCGCTTCCATGCGTGAATCCAGATGGTGATCCCGTTCTTCACGTACTCGGAATCGGTGATCACTTCCACCTCGCAATCCTCGCGCAGCGCCCGCAGCCCTTCGATGGCCGCGGTCAGCTCCATGCGGTTATTGGTGGTATGGGGCGAACATCCCCACATCTCCTTCTTGTGCCGGTCGTACCGCAGAATGGCCGCCCAGCCGCCGCGGCCGGGATTTCCCAGGCACGAGCCATCGGTGATGAGCCGGACTTTTTTCACTGCGCCCGCGCCGGCTCCCCCAGGAAAAACTCGTCCACCAATCCGACGATAGCGGAGGCCTCCTGCGCCCGGTGGATCGACGCGCGAAGCTGCGCGCCGTGCCGCACGCCGTGCGTGAAATAGGTGGCGAACTGTTTCATCTTGCCCACCGTGTCCTTCTCGTTGCGTTCCATCAGCATGGCGTAATACCCGCGCATCATGTCGTAGCGGTCGTGCTCACTGGGCTGGACGTACGCGCCGGTCTCCAGGTACTGGCCGATCTGCCGGAAGATCCATGGATTCGCCGACGCCGCGCGCCCAATCATGACCGCGTCGCAGTTGGTCTCGCGCACCATGCGGACGGCATCTTCCGGCGTGAACACATCGCCGTTGCCGATCACCGGGATCTTCACCGCCGCCTTCACTTCCGCGATGCGCCGCCAGTCGGCCTTTCCCGCAAAGCCCTGCTCCCGCGTGCGCGGATGCAGCGCCACGGCCTCTAAGCCGCACTCCTCCGCCAGTTTCGCCATCCGCACGGCGACCAGTTCGTCATCGTTCCAACCGGCGCGATACTTCATGGTGAACGGAATTGCGATGGCCTTCCGCACCTCGCGCAGCAGGCGCTCCACCAGCGGCAAGTCGCGCAGCAACGCCGATCCGCCATTGCATCTCACCACCTTGCCGACCGGGCAGCCGAAGTTGATGTCGAGAATGTCGAACCCCAGGTCCTGGCAGACACGCGCGGCATCCGACATGACGGCTGGATCGGCGCCGAAAAGCTGCGCCGAAATGGGGTGCTCCTCGGGATCGAAAGCCAGGTACTTCAGTGTCCTGGTCGGCTTGCGGGCGCCGAGCGAAGCGCTCACGCCGTGCGCGCTGGTGAATTCCGTCATGATCAGCCCGCACCCGCCCAGATTGCGTATGAACCGCCGGAAAATCGTGTCGGTCACGCCCGCCATCGGAGCCAGCACCGTGGCGGGTGCGATCTTCACCGGTCCTATCGATAAGTGGGTGGGGAAAGAACTCATGGCCGCACGGATTACCTAATTCTAGCGGTTTACCAGCCGGAAACGGAACTGCGCGCCCGACCGTCACTTTAGCTTGAGGAGAATTACGAATGAGGCTGTTGGCGGCGTCCTGACCCAGGCGCGTCCTTCGCCGTTTGTGCCTCCATTGGCGGGCAACCCCGAACCCGTGGCCGTCGCGCAGGAAGAACCGGCCCCCGTGGCCGCGCCGCCGGTGGCCGCTCCCGCGGTCGAGCCGGTCAAGGAAGCGCCCACGCCGCCATCTCAGCCAGTTCCACCCGTACGCACCGAACCGGAGAACGTGACTCCGCCTCCTCCTCCGCCGTCCGAACCGCACAAGGTCACGCTGAACGCCGGGATGCTGTTACCGGTGCGCCTTGTTGACGGCCTGTCTTCGGAGCGCAACGCGCCCGGCGACGCCTTCCTCGCAACCCTCGACAAAGAGCTTGTAGTGGATGGCTTTGTGATCGCCGAGCGCGGCGCGCGGGTGGAGGGCCGCGTGGTGGCCTCCGACCCCGGCGGCAAGATGAAGGGGGTCGCGGGAATCGCCGTGGAATTGACGCGACTGCACACCTCCGACGGGCAGAGCGTGGCCATTCAGACCGACAGCTTCGAGCGGCACGCCGAACCGGCCCGCGGCGACGATGCTGAAAAGGTGGTAATCGGAGCCGTTATTGGCGCCACCGTTGGAGGCATGGCTGGCGGCGGCAAGGGCGCGGCCATCGGCGCGGGCGCCGGCGATGTAATGGCTGACCCGCCCAAAGCCCGCCACGCTCCCATCGGAAACGCGCATCAGCTTCCGCCTGCGAGCGCCCCTCACCCTCACCGAGCGCCTGTAACCTCCGTAGTGCCGGTGTTGTTGCCGCCGGCTCGCAGGGGCGGGCGCGATTATGATAGCTTCATAGTTGAAATGCGACTTTTCGCTGCGTTGACGATCGGTTTCCCGATTGCCGCCATCTGCCTGTGTGGGCAAGGGCAAAACACTCCAACCCCCAGCACTGGCGCGCAAATCGAAACCAAGGGCATGCCGCCTCGAGCCACTCCGGCCGATTATCAGGCCCACGTTCAGGCGGGCACGGTGACGATTGGGGCCGAATTCGCGGGACACTCCGTCCCCACGCTGCAAGGGCCCCTCACCACGGAAGATTTCGTGGTGGTCGAAACGGGGTTATTCGGCTCGCCGGACGCGCGGCTGAGGATATCCGCCGACGACTTTTCGCTCCGCATCAACGGGAAGAAGACGCCCTTGTCCAGCCGGCCATACGGGATGGTACTCTCGTCCGTCAAAGATCCCGAGTGGGAGCCGCCTGAGAAGGCTGCATCGAAGTCGAAGACCAGCTTGGACACCGGCGGTGGGCAGGGTAATTCCAACGAGCCGCCCCCAGTGGTCCACATCCCGATAGAGGTGCAGCGAGCGATGGCGCAGCGCGTTCAAAAGGCCACTCTTCCGGAAGGCGACCGGCCCCTTCCCCAGGCAGGACTGGTTTTCTTCCCGTACCGCGGCGGGGCCAAGGGCATCCATTCGGTCGAGCTGACTTACGACGGTCCCGCGGGAAAAGTCACCCTGGCGCTCCAACCATAGCGCCCCGCGGCAAGCTACACTCATGGTGTCTAATATGCGCCATGTGCTCGTGTCTATCATCGCCGTCACGCTGGTTGGCAGCGTCATGGCGGCGGCTCAGGACAAGAAGCCGCCGGAAAAGCTGGTGTTCCCGAACAAGGGCGGCGACGCGATCTTTACTCACGCGACGCACATCGACCGCGAGAAGGGCGAATGCGCAACCTGTCACCCGAAGCTATGGCCGCAATCCTCCCAGGAACCGCTTAAATCCAGCGATGGCTGCAAAACTTGCCACCACGCCAACGGCGCCGCGTTCGAGATGAAGGGCAACTGCGTGAAGTGCCATCCAACCGCGGGCGCCAAGACTCCTTAACAAGCCATAACATTAACTTCAATTCAGACCCGCAACGCGCATTCCACACCCCGCGTTCCACTGCACAGGGAGGTAAGAACGAGATGAAACGGAAGCTACTGCCCCTCGCCTCTGTCGTGCTGGGCACAATTCTGAGCGCTTGCGCCGTGAACGGCGCTTATGTCATGCGGTACGGCCCGCCTCCGCCGCCGAGATACGGGATGGTCGGTGTGGCCCCTGGCCCGGGCTTTGTCTGGACCGACGGATTCTGGGACTGGCGCGCCGGCAACTGGTTCTGGGTGAGCGGCCGCTGGGCTCACCCGCCCCGCCCGCGAGCCGTCTGGGTACCGGGCTATTGGTCGCAGACGCACCGCGGATGGGCACTCCGCCGCGGCTACTGGCGATACTAAAAATTTGGACTTCTTCCCTAAGTTTAGGCAGGAAACAGAGGACTCTGACACAGCGGCTTTGTCGGGTGTTCTCCGTGATTGGGGCTTGTTTTCTTGAACTTACGGAATCTTGCAGAGCAGATCCGGCTTTTGGCCGAACAATTGCACCAGTGCCTGCAGGAGGAGTACCCGATGGTGCGCCGATTGAGTTTAGCGTTTTTCGTTTCGCTGTGTGTTGCTATCCCTGGTTTTGCAGATCCGCCGAGCATTTGCGATGCGGTTGCGGGCAACCTCGTTGCAAATTGCGGTTTTGAGGCTGGTGTTTACAGCAGCACGCTCAGCGGGAACACGAATACGAGTGTGCCGAACTCTTGGACGCCCAACGCTGGGTATGACCTGGAGCCCGGCTTCAACCATGTGACTGGCTACGCAAACAGCGGCTCTTACGGCCTGTCGATTGGAAACTTCGACTACCAGCCGGTGCCGGCACTGAGCCAGACCCTGACTGATATTGCGGGGGACACTTACAATGGGAGTTTGTATGTGTCCTATGGCGGCGCCGGCGGTGGCGATACAGGCGCTTACTTCGGTGCGCTCATTAACGGCACGGCCGTCCTCGCCTTGAATGACACAACGCTGTATGGCTATACCCAGTACACTTTCAGTTTTGTCGGCACAGGCTCCGACGTTCTGACTATCGAAGGCAATACAAATCCATCCGAGTGGTATGCCGACGACGTGGTGGTTAAATCATCGTCCGTCGTCCCGGAACCGGCCTCCGTGTTCCTGTTTGGCACTCTTATAGCCGGTGTATTCGCCAGCCGTCGCTTCTCGCGCCGGCTTTCTTGAAAAAGGGGGCCAGGCAGCGCCGCGGCGAATCGGGTTGGGGGCGGCCCTGACCGCTAGGCCCAGTCTTCCCCTTTGGGTGTATGCTCACGCATGTAGCCCGGATCAATCTCCAGCCCGAGTCCCGGCCCATCCGGAAGCTGGAATAGCGAGTTCTTGATCACCGGCGGCTTGTTGGCGGCCATTTTCTCGCGGATCCGCCCAGGGCGCCCCAACCAACTTTCCGAACGGTAGAAATTCGGAATCCCGGCGGCCAGGTGAACCGCGGCGTAAGTTCGCACCAGCGATCCGATGTTATGCAGGGCCACCGGCGTACGGTTCAGCGCCGCATAGTCGGCGATCTTCCGGCAGCCCGTGATGCCACCCGCATAGGAGATGTCGGGATGAATGATGTCCACTGCCTGGCTATCCACGAAGGGCTTGAACTGTTTAACGAGTTCCAGCTTCTCCCCCGTCAGAACCGGCGTCCGCGTGGCCCGTTTGATGGCCATCCATCCCTCGCAAAACTCGACGCTGCTTAAGGGGTCTTCGAAGAACAGGGGATTGATAGCTTCGGTGGCTCTGGATATGGCAATGGCACTGGGCGTGTCCCACTGGTTGTGGGAATGAACGGCGATATCGATGTCGTCCCCCACGGCCTCGCGCACATTCGCGAACCCCCGCGCGATCTTCCTCAGTTGCGCCGTCGTCACCACCGGGCCCGCGGGCTCGCGGGGGATAGCCTGGTTCGGCTCGATCTTGTACGCCGTAAAGCCTTCGGGCTGCTCGCGGATCATTTGGGCCCACTCGCGGCAGGAGGCCGGGCTGGTCATGTCTTTCAGAAAATCGCCGTGCGAGTACATGGCCACCGCATTCCGCTGCGGCCCTCCCATCAGCCTGTAGATCGGCAGTCCGAGGACCTTGCCGGCAATGTCCCACAGCGCAATGTCAATACCGCTGATCAGGGGTATGCTCGGCACGAACGGATGAATGGCGCCCGTCATAGACTGGAAATGGCGCTCAATGGCCAGGGCGTCGCCCCCCACCAGGCGCAATTGCGGGATGCGTGCGCGAGCCATTTTGGCATCCACGCCGGTTTCCCCGTATCCCGTGACTCCGGCGTCGGTTTCGATCCTGACCAGACACCCATCGGTCTGGAAATCGAGCTGTAACGCCTTAACGGCCGTGATCTTCACCGCGCCAAGCAACGGCGCAGCCAGCGCCTGATAGTTCTTCAGCCACGCCCCAGCGGGCAAAGCCAGCGCCAATCGCAAGACGTCTCTTCGTGTCCACATGACTTTCCTTTCCTTTCAAGAAAACCCTATCCCCCCAGAAGCTCCAGATACCGCGCCACCGCTTCGATCCCGCGGAAGAAGTTCGGCAGGTGGAACTTCTCGTTGGGCGCGTGAAGGTTGTCGTCCGGCAGCCCGAACCCCATCATGACGCTGGGGACGCCCAGGTAGCGGTCGAAAACTCCCACGATCGGAATCGACCCGCCCGAGCGGATGTACACCGTGTCCTTGCCGAAGATCTGCTTCATGGCTTCGGCCGACGCATGGATAAACGGGTTGTCCGGGTCGGTCAGCGACGGCTCGCCCGCACTCAACACTTTGAGTTCGGCGGTCACGCCCTTGGGGCACGCGGCCTTCACCGCCGCCTTGGTTTGCTCGATCGCTTCCGCCACTCGCTGGCCGGCCACCAGGCGCGTGCTGATCTTGGCCACCGCGCGGGCCGGAATCACGGTCTTGGCGCCTTCGCCGGTGAAACCGCCGCGAATGCCATGCACTTCCACCGTGGGCCGCGCCCACACGCGCTCGAACAGCGGAATCCCGGGCTCGCCCACCAGCTCGCGCGCGCCCATTTCCACTTCGGTGTACTCCTTCTCGTTGAACGGCAGCCGCGCCCAGGCTTCGCGTTCCTTGGCGCTGGGTGGAACGACGCGGTCGTAAAAACCGGGGATGTGGATGTGGCCGTCGCGGTCCTTGAGCGCACACACAATCTCCGCAATCGCCTGCATCGGGTTGGGCGCGGCGCCGCCGTACACGCCCGAATGCAGATCGTGGCTGGCTCCCTCCACGAACAGCTCGTAGTACACCAAGCCGCGCAGCCCCACGCAGATGGTGGGCATCTCGGGCGCGAACATCTCCGTATCGCACACCACCGCGGCATCGGCCTTCAGGCGCGGCGGCTTGGTTTTGACATACTCCTCGATGTGCTCGCCGCCAGTCTCTTCTTCTCCCTCAAGCAGGAACTTCACGTTGACGGGCAGTTTGCCGGTCGACTTCAGCAGGCCCTCCACCGCCTTGATCTGGATGAAGACCTGGCCTTTGTCGTCACATGCGCCGCGCGCGAAAATGTCGTTGCCGCGGATCTCCGGCTCGAAGGGCGGCGATTTCCACTCGTCGAGCGGGTCGGGCGGCTGCACGTCGTAGTGGCCGTAAAAAAGAATGGTGGGCTTGTTCGGCGCATTCAGCCATTCCGCATAGACCAGCGGATTGCCTTGGCCTTCGATCAGCTCGGCGGCGGTCATCCCCGCCGCGCGCAGCTCGTTCATGGCGAATTCGGCGGCGCGCCGGATGTCGGGCTTGTGTTCCGAGAGCGCGCTGATGCTCGGAATGCGCAGGAAGGATTTCAGCCCCTCCAGAAAATCGGACTGGTGCTGCTGGAAGTAGTTCATGATGGCTCCTGGTAGATTGTATCGCGCTGGGGTGTACCATGAAAGCACCGGCCCGGGAGCCGAAAGCCACTCAGAGGGATATGCAGACCAACCGACTTGCCGACCAAAAGAGTCCTTACCTGCTTCAGCACGCGCACAACCCGGTGGACTGGTTTCCGTGGGGGCCGGAAGCTTTTGAAAAAGCCCGCCGCGAGAACAAGCCCATCTTCCTTTCCATCGGCTACTCGACGTGCCATTGGTGCCACGTCATGGAGCGCGAGTCTTTCGAAAACGAAACCATCGCCGCGCTGCTCAACCGCGACTACATTCCCATCAAGGTGGATCGCGAAGAGCGCCCGGACGTGGATCGCATCTACATGACCTTCGTGCAGGCCACCACCGGCGGCGGCGGATGGCCCATGTCCGTCTGGCTCACTCCCGATCTCGAACCGTTCTTCGGAGGCACCTACTTCCCGCCCGAGAACCGCTACGGTCATCCGGGCTTCGCCTCCATACTGACCCAGATCGCCGCGGCCTGGGCCGCCGATCGCGGCCAGATCGCGGATTCCGCGCGCGACATCGCCGAGCAGCTTCGGCAGCAAGTGGCAGTCGAGGCCGGACGGCCAGGGGCCATCGATCGCTCCATCCTGGACAGCGGCTTCTCCGCGTTTCGCCGCACCTTCGACCCGCGCCTGGGCGGCTTCGGCGGAGCGCCCAAGTTCCCGCGCCCCTCGGTCCACAACTTCCTCCTGCGCTACTATGCGCGCACGAAAAACCAGGAAGCTCTCGACATGGCGCTGCTCACTCTACGCGAAATGGCCAAGGGCGGTATCGATGACCAGCTCGGCGGCGGCTTTCATCGTTACTCCGTCGACGAGCGTTGGTTCGTTCCGCACTTCGAGAAGATGCTATACGACCAGGCGCAGCTCGCCATTTCCTGTTTGGAGGCTTTCCAAGCCACCGGCGATACGCAGTACGCCGATACCGCGCGCCGCATCTTCGATTACGTGCTGCGCGACATGACCGGCCCTGAGGGCGGTTTCTTTTCGGCGGAGGACGCCGATAGTGCCATCGACTCCGCGCGCCCCGATCTCAAGGGCGAGGGCGCATTCTACATCTGGAGCGCCAGCGAGATTCGGGATCGGGCCAGCCATCCGGCCGCCGATTGGTTCTGCTATCGCTACGGAGTGGAAGCGGGGGGCAACGTGGCTGACGACTCGCACGGCGAATTCACCGGAAAGAATATTTTGTACCAGGCCCACACGGTGGAGGAAACCGCCCAGCGGTTCGGCCGGCCGCTGGATGAAGTCGGCGGGGGCCTGCTCGAGGCCGGGCGCATTCTGCTGGAGGCGCGCTCGAAGCGCGTGCGGCCGCACCTGGACGACAAGATCCTCACCGCCTGGAACGGTCTCATGATTTCAGCCTTCGCGCGCGGTGGCGCCGCGCTCGAAGAGCCGCGTTACGCCGCCGCGGCGCGCCGCGCGGCGGAGTTTCTCATCGCCCGCATGTACCATCCGCAATCCGGCGTTCTGTTGCGCCGCTACCGCCAGGGCGAGGCGGCCATCCCAGCTTTTCTGGACGATTACGCGCTTTTCGCGCAAGGGCTGCTCGATCTTTACGAGGCCCAGTTCGACCTGCGGAATTTGGAACTCGCCATCCGCCTTACCGAAAAACAGATGGAGCTGTTTGAAGACCCCGCGCAAGGAGCGTTTTTCGCCTCCGCCGCGGACGATGCCAGCCTGGTCATGCGTGTGAAAGAAGATTACGACGGCGCCGAGCCTTCGGGTAATTCGGTCGCGGCGATGACCCTGCTGCGGCTGGCACGGTTCACCAACCGCTCCGATTTCCGCGAATCGGCGGAAAGGACGCTGGCCGCCTTCGCCTCGCGCCTGACGGCGGCGCCGGTCGCGCTCCCGCAGATGCTGGCCGCCTGCGAGTGGCTGCTCGGCGAGCCGCGCGAGATCATCCTGGTTGGCGACCGGGGCGACGCCGGCACCCAGGCGCTTCTACGCACGCTCCATTCGCGCTTTGTTCCCAACCGGGTTGTGATGCTGGTGGATTCTCCGGAAGCCCGCCGCGCCTTGGCCGCCTGCATTCCCTCCATTGAATTCATGGAAAAGGTGGAGGGCCGCGCCAGCGCCTACGTCTGCCGGAACTACACCTGCCAGTTACCAGTAACCGAATCTGAAAAGCTCGCTGAGTTGATACAATAATGAGGAATTTACCGAGCAATACTGGAGGAGATATGGAAAGACCAGGAGCAACGACCCTGAAAGGCAACCCCTTGACATTGATCGGCCCCGAGCTCAAGCCCGGCGATGCCGCCCCCGATTTCACCCTGGTGGACAACGGCCTGAAGCCCGTAACCCTGAAGGACACCGGCAGCCAGGTTCGCATCCTCAGCGTGGTCCCTTCGCTCGACACGCCCGTCTGCGACGCGCAGACCAAGCGATTCAACGACGAGGTGGCCAAGCTTCAGGGTGTCGATATCATCGCCGTCAGCATGGACCTGCCGTTTGCGCAGAAGCGCTGGTGCGGCGCATTCGGCGTCGACAACGTGAGGACGCTCTCCGATCACAGGGACGCCTCTTTCGGTTCGAATTACGGAACCTTGATCAAGGAGCTGCGGATCGAAAGCCGCGCCATTTTCGTGCTGGACCGCCAAAATCAGATCCGCTACGTGGAATACGTGAAGGAAGTGGCCGATTTCCCCAATTACGAAGCCGCGCTGTCGGCCGCAAGGAGCGCCGCAACGGCGACGGCCTGAGCAGGTTCCGACTGAGTTCCACCGAACCATCTCCGCCGTTGAGCGCCGAGCGGGTTCTCACCCGTGCGGTGGAAAGTCCCCTGGTCCGCGGCGGATTGACCCTCGTCGCCGGCGTGCTGACGGGCAATATTCTGGGTTTCGTGCGGGTGGCGCTGACCGCCTACCTGCTCGGCACCCACAGCCGGGCCGACTCTCTGGCGGTGGCCATGGGCCCTCTGGACACGCTGAATTCGGTGCTGATCAACAGCATCGTCTTCGCCTTCGTGCCCATGCTCACGGCTGCCAGCGGCCCGCAGCGCACCGCGCTGTTTCTTAAGCTGAGCCGCTGTTTTGCCTGGGTCTTCTCGGCCATTGCGGCGGCGGTGGTGCTCACCGCGCCCTGGCTGATGAAGGCGCTGGCGCCGGGCCTCGACCCGCACTACTTCGGCACGGCCGTCACCATCCTGCGCATCTTGTCGCTTTCCACCGTGGCCGCCGGCGTGGCCGCGGTGCACTGCGCCCTGCTATACACGGACCGCCGATTTTTGCCCACCGCCTTCTACCAGGCCGCCTTGAACGTTTTCACCATCGTCGCCGCGCTGAGCCTGTGGAAGCTAATGGGCGTGTACGCCTTCGCCATCGGCTACACCTTGGGCGCATGTGCGCAGGTGGGGATAGTCTGCTTCGCGGCGCGGTCCGGCCTGGACACCGCCGGCGCGCCGCGTTGCCAGGTCCACTGGCGCGAGATCCTCGCCAAGCCCGCCTTCTTTGCGGTGTATGCCGCCGGCCTCGGGCTCAATATCACCTTCACGCGCGCTTACGCCACCCACACCGGACCGGGCATGGCCGCGGCGCTGGAGTACTGCATGCGCGGAGTGGGCGTGCCTCTGGCCATCCTGGTGAACCCCATCTCCAATTCGCTGCTGCCCGAGATCGCCCGCCTGAGAAGCCTGTTCCGCTTGCGCGAGGCCTTCCGCCTGATTGACCGGACCATTGCACTGGCCGCGCTGGTGGTGGTGGCCGGCTGCGCTTTCGCCATCGCCTTCCGCGAGCCGGCCATCGCGCTGATCTTCCAGCGAGGCAGCTTCACGGCGGAATCCACACGGCTGGTGGCCGCGGTCTTTCTGGGCCTCGGGCCGAGCCTGATCGGCTGGACCCTTATCGAAATCACCTCGCGTAGCCTATTCGCGCTCGACCGTCCCTGGCCCCCGGTGATCGCGGCCGTGATTCCGCCGTTGTTCAACGTGGCCCTGACGCTGGGGATTCACTCTCACCAGCCGCGATGGATCGGATTGGGAGCCTCCCTGGGACTGCTGGCCGGGTTTGCGACGCTATTCGTGATGACGAGAGTTAACCGGCGGCGCTGGCTGGTGCAGGGCTAGGTGGGGCATGCTTTAGCTTGCCCATCCGCTGGACATGCGCCGCACATGTTTGTATGCTGAAGACATGTCCAAGATGATTCAGGTCAGAGACGTTCCAGACCAGGTGCACAGCACTCTGAAGGCACGCGCCGCTGGCGAGGGCATGAGCCTCTCCGACTTCATCAAGCGGGAACTGGAGAGTTCGGCGGAGCAGCCGACCATGCGGGAGTGGCTGGAGAGCACGCGGCATGCGAAACCGATTCCAACCAAACGGAGCGCGGCGCAGATCATTCGCGAATTGCGGGATTCGCGATGATTGTGCTGGACGCATCGGTGGTTGTGGAGCTTCTCGCAAACGGCCCGTTGGCCGAATCCCTCAGACGCGATCTGACTGGGCGCACCGACTCATTCATCGTTCCGCATCTACTCGACGTGGAAGTGGTTAGCGCTCTCAGAAACCTGAATGCAGACCAGCGAATCGACTCGCATCGGAGCGAACAGCTTCTCACGGGGCTGGCGGCGCTCCGCGCGGTGCGCTATGCGCACACGCCTTTGGTGGGCCGGATTTGGGAACTGCGGCATAACTTTACCGCCTACGATGCCGTCTACATCGCCTTGGCTGAAGCAACCGACTCCGTCCTGTACACCTGCGATGCGAAACTGTGCAAAGGCCATCGCGCGCGGGTGGTGCTCTTCGCCAACTGACGCTCGAGCGGGGGTGGAGGGCTTCAGGAAGTGGCGGGTCCGATGTCGACGCGACGGGCGTTCTCGTCCCGTTGGTCCCCGCCGGCCTTCCACCTCCTCTGCTTATCGCCCCGCGGAGATCCGCTGGCTTGTATCATATCACCGTTCAGTGCGCCTGGCCCCTTCCTATATCATTAGCGAGACCGCCCTCACGTCGTGCCTGTATACGCCGGCCACAGCCTTCTGTGCTAAACTGCTGCGTTGTATCGGGTTTGGCTCGAAGGGTAGAACTGCGGCCCGGATACGCCGCAAACGCCCACCCGGCCAACCGTTTCGCAAGATCTGTATGCTTTACGTTAGGCAGCATGTAAACGCAGGAGGAGTCAGACTGTCATGACCTCACTCTGGAAGACGCTTTCCATCATCTCTCTCGTTGCCGGTGCGATGTGCTTGGCGTTCTCCTTCTTCTTGCCCGCGAACTCTCTGGTCTTCGCGGTCGCGCTAGCTCTTGGCGTTGCTTTGCTTCCAGCTGGTCTCATTGCGATCATCACTTCAATTTCATCGAGCCGCATAATTCGTGACGAACTGCGGCAGACCCTTAGGGAGTCTACTGGCAGTCTGGAAGCCTCGCTTGGTAATCTACGGATCGCCACGTCCTTTCTTGCCAAGTCAAGGGAACTCGGCCTTTCGATGGTGTACGAAAATCGGAATCAGGCCTTGGAGCCTTTTCTGGCTCACCTCGTCGAGTACGTCAACAGACCCGGCGCTACCACAAAGGAAATCGTATTCGTCGGGAGTTCCTTGAAGGGTCTGATTGAGAACAACCCACAGTACTCGGACCAGATGGCCAAGATCATTCAGCAGAGCCAAGGCCGTTGTAGAATCCGTTTTCTCTTGACGCATCCTGAGTACGCGAAGCTCCGTGAAATCCAAGAAGATCGCTCTCGCGGCGCGCTTGTCAGGGAGATGCTTCACGCAGTTGACTGGCTGGAAAGGCGGGGCGTTCCGCTTGACAGTATCCGTGTTTACAAGGGCGAACCAACCTGCTTCATGATCGCGTCAACTGAAAGCATGCTGTTGAATCCGTACCCGTATGAGAGAGAGGCAAGCCGTAACTTCTCGCTGATTGTCGAAAACACTGAGTCTGAACGCTCTCTTTTCTACAATTACTGGACACACCACTACTACAGACCATGGTACGGCGAGGGCGATATCCGAAATGGGTTCTGGGAAGGGACCGTACGCGGCCCCAAAGCGTTGGACACTTACGGGATGCTCGGGATATCTGATCAGGCCCATCGGAATCCGTTTCTTTTCGAAACTAAGTACGGGGGCCTCTCGGGGACACCTTTGCCTATGCTGTGGAGTTGGCTTCACCCAGCCCAAGAACGAAACGGCGGATAAGTCGCTGGCGGAGTGCCGTCACACTCGCGGCACGTTCGGGATGCTACGTAACATTGGCATGCGCTTGTCGTGCTTCGCACGCGGGTGATGCCCAACGTTTGGGCGTCGTTCCTCCCCCTCTGCCGCCAAACGCACGTTGTGTGAAAGCAGGCCGGCTCTCGGGCATACACCCGGGCAGGGAGGGTTTTGGCAATCTTGTCTCAACCCGTGCGGGCCCCCCTATCGGGCCGCCCTGTTCTCCATCTGGCCGCCATCATCTTCACCAGGGCGGCGTTGCTGCCGGGATGCCAGCCGTGGCCCTTCATCGACCAGCCGTAATCGAAAGTGGCGCCGGCACTGGGGGTTCTCAGGAAGTCTTCCAGCATGTAGACAGCCGGGTTGAGATAGTAGTTACCCATGTCCCAGCAGTAAAGGGGAGCGGCAAGCCGGACGCCGACTGCGCGCACTGGCTTACGGGCGGCCGCCAAAGAAGCCAGACGCTGCGGACCATCCCGGATGGCGGCGAGTGGTAGATTTTCGCTCGCTGCTCCAGCGAACCGGCCGAGCGCCGAGCTCCCGGCAAATCTTCAACGCCAGCCGGTTATCGATCTCCGAGTGCCGCGCCTTGGCGCCCGTGACAGTGTTGGTGTAGATGGAATGGCGCGCGCCTTCACGCTCCAGCCGGCACCCGTGCCCTTGCAAGTGGCCGATCAGTTCGTGGCGCTTCACGGCCGCGGAGTGCCAACCTCTATGGAAAGCGGGAGCAGTTCGATCAGGTCGGCGTCGGGAGCGAAGGCGTCGGGATTCGGTCGTGGCAGGGGCTTGCCTTCCTCCAACAACAATTGTCCAAGGTCTTCCATGGCGCTCGAAATCATCAGCCGGGCATCTGCCAGATCGAACCCTTGAGTAACCGCTCCGGGGAAATCGAGAGCTTCCGCCACCACCATCCTTTCGCCGGCGCGCGGGAGATAGAAGGCCACCTGGTAACGGAGCATACCTCTTATTAGGATACTCGAAACGCGGGACCGGCTCACTTACAACCCCGCGATCTGGCCGTAAATGGGCTTCAGCGCGGGGTACAGCGCCTGGTACACGCGGTGCGCCTTTTCGTAGAATGCCACGGCGGCGGCGCTCGGAGAGACTGACTCGGTCTCGCGGATGGCGGCGCGGCACACTTCCGGCACGGAGGCGTATTCGCCCGTGCCGGCCAGCGCCAGCAGCGCGGCGCCGTAGGCCGAGCCTTCCTGGGTTTCTAGCGTCACCACTCGCTTGTTCAAAATGCCGGCCAGCAACTGGCGCCAGAAGGCGCTCCTGGCGCCGCCGCCGGAGGCTCGCACGGAGGTCGCCGCCACGCCCAGCGCCTCGATGATGTCCAGGCAATCGCGCTGGCTGTAGGAAACGCCTTCGAGCACCGCGCGGATGAGATCGGCGCGCGTGTGGCTGGCGGTGAGGCCGATCCAGCCGCCACGCGCAGTGGCATCCAGGTGGGGGGTGCGCTCGCCCATCAGGTATGGCAGCCAGAACAGACCCTGCGCGCCGGGCGGCGACTGCGCGGCTTCGGCGGTGAGCGCGTCGTACTCCGTTCCGGGCGCGAGCTGGTTGCGGAACCATTGCAGGCTCAGACCGGCGCCCTGCGTCACGCCCATCACGTGCCACTTGTCGCGCACCGCGTGGCAAAAGGTGTGGACGCGGCCGGCGGCGTCGTACGCCACCTTCTCCATGTGAGCAAACACCACGCCGGAGGTGCCCAGCGTGCAGGAAACGATGCCCGCCTCCACAATGCCGTTGCCCACGGCGCTGGAGGCCTGGTCTCCGCCGCCGCCTACCACCGGAGTGCCGGCTTGAAGTCCGGTGAGTTCCGCCACTTGCGGTGTGACTTGGCCCGTCACTTCGCTCGACTCGTAGCATTTCGGCAGGATGCCGCGGTCGAGGCCGAGAGCGTCCATCATTTCGAACGACCAGCGGCGGTTGACCACGTCGAAGACGGCGGTGCCCGAGGCGTCGGAAACTTCGGAGGCGAAATCGCCCGTCAGCTTGAAGCGCACGTAGTCCTTGGGCAGAAGCATGGTGCGCACGCGCTCGAAGTTCCGCGGCTCGTTATCGCGGACCCACAGCAGCTTGGGCAGGGTGAAGCCGGTGAGCACGGGGTTGGCGATGAATTTCAGGACATTCTCACGGCCGATCTTGGCATTGACGGCGTCCACCTGCGCCTGGCTGCGCTGGTCGCACCAGATCAGCGAGGGGCGAATCACGCGGCCGGAGCTGTCGAGGATCACCGGGCCGTGCATCTGGCCGGAAAGGCCGATGCCTTTTATCTGGCCACCCGTAACGCCGGCCTGGGCGAGCACGCCGCGGATGGCTTCGACGCAGGCGTCCCACCAGTTCTCGGGGCGTTGCTCGGCCCACAGCGGGCGCTCCATCCGCATGTCTTCGTGGGGCGATGTGTAGCCCGCGCGGACGCCGCCGCGCCCACCTACCAGGAGCGCGCGCGTGCCCCCGGTGCCAATGTCGATACCCAACCACATAGAGCCTATGGTGGCATAATTGGTGGTTTCCAGTATGAAGTTCCGGCCCGTTTTGGATTCCGATTTTGTCCCGGCCTCTCTGTGGAACCGGGCTTACCGCGCCAGGGTCAAAGAGAGCGGCGGCGGACGCAACCTGGCCATTGCTCTCGAGCGCAGCGACGGCTCGGTCTCCGTGTTCCGCACCGCGGTGCTGCCCCATGACGGCGCAAACGTCGCGGTCAATCACCGGTACGTGGAGCGGCTGCTGAAGTTCCTGTTGTGGCAGAAGGGCGGATACCGCGTCACCATCGGGGGCGATGCGCGCATCGCCGATTACCTGCGGACCGTGTACGCGCCGGAGGGTGCGCGCGCCTTCGACTACCAGTTCATGGGCGGCCGCGTGTACGGGCGGCCGATGGCGATCGAGAACACCACGTTTGACGCCGCTCCGGTGGAAAGGGAGACCACGGCGCCGCTCGGCCGCCACCTGGATGGCTTCCGCATCGGCTTCGACCTGGGCGCCAGCGATCGCAAGTGCGCCGCCGTCGCCGATGGCAAGGCGATCTTCAGCGATGAGGTGGCGTGGAACCCGAGCGCGCAGGCCGATCCGCAATATCATTTCGACGGCATCCACGATTCGCTGAAACGGGCCGCCGCGCACCTGCCGCGCGTCGACGCCATCGGGGGTAGCGCCGCGGGAGTGTACGTCAATAACGAGGTGCGGGTGGGGTCGCTCTACCGCGCAGTGCCGCGGGACCTGTTCGACAGCCGCGTGCGACGCCTGTTTTTCGAGTTGCAGGCGGCCTGGGGCGGCATCCCCTTCGAAGTGGTGAACGATGGCGAGGTGACGGCGCTGGCCGGATCGATGGCGCTCAACGACAACGCCGTGCTGGGCATCGCCATGGGCAGCAGCCTGGCCGCCGGGTTTGTCACGCCGCAAGGCGCCATTACCACGTGGCTGAACGAGCTGGCATTCGTGCCCGTGGATTACCGGGAGGACGCGCCGGCCGATGAGTGGTCCGGCGACCGCGGTGTGGGCGTGCAGTACTTCTCGCAGCAGGCCGTGGGGCGTTTGCTCGAAGCGGCAGGCATTCACCTTCCACCGGACGCGCCGCTTCCCGCCAAGCTCGAGCGGGTACAGAAGCTGGTGGCGGCGGGCGACGGCCGCGCGCGCAAAATCTACGAGACCCTCGGCGCCTGGTTCGGCTACGCCATCGCCCACTACGCCGACTTCTACGACTTCCGTAACCTCCTGGTGCTGGGACGCCTGATGTCGGGCGAAGGAGGAAACCTGGTTCTCCAGGTGGCGGAGAAGGTACTCAAAGAGGAGTTCCCCGAGGTGGAGGAGCGCATCCGTTTTCACATCCCCGGCGAGCAGGAAAAGCGGCACGGCCAGGCCATTGCGGCCGCCAGCCTGCCCGCCATTCGAGTCAAGGAGACCCAACATGCGGTTTCATAATTTGAGCGCGGACCTCTCCGTTCCCGATGGCTTGCCATTTGAAGCTGCCCTGGCGCGCACCACGCACCTGGCGATCTCCGCGCACCAGGACGACATCGAGATCATGGCCTACCACGGCATCGCCGAGTGTTTTGGCCGGAAAGACAAATGGTTCACGGGTGTGGTGGCGACCAATGGCGCGGGCAGCCCGCGATCCGGCATTTACGGCGATTACACGGATGAAGAGATGCAGAAAGTGCGCCTGGCGGAGCAGCGCAAAGCCGCCTGTGTGGGCGAGTACGCCTGCCAGATCCAGCTCGGCTTCACCAGCTCTCAGGTGAAAAATCCGGATGAGAGCGCAGTCGTCGAAGATCTCCAGCAGATTCTGCGCGCGGCCCGGCCGGAGTTCGTGTACCTGCACAACCTGGCGGACAAGCACGATACGCACGTCGCCGTGGCCCTCCGCTCGATTGCGGCGCTGCGCGCGGTGCGCCCGGACGTGAAGCCGAGGCGCGTCTGGGGCTGCGAGGTGTGGCGCGACTTGGACTGGCTTCCGGACGAGAGCAAGCAGGCCTTGCCGGTTTCCGCGCGCCCCAACATCGCCGCGGCCCTAGTGGGCGTCTTCGATTCACAGGTGAGCGGCGGCAAGCGATACGACCTGGCCACCGCCGGCCGGCGCCTGGCGCACGCCACCTACTACGCCTCGCACGGGACCGACGAAGAGAGCGCCCTCAGCTTCGCCATGGACCTGACGCCGCTGGTGGAAGACGCGAGCCTGCCTGTGACGGATTACGTGCTGGTCTTCGTGGACCGGTTCCGCGCGGACGTCGAGAAGCGGCTGAAGACACTGGGCAAGTGAGCGCGCCGCTCAGTTCTTCTTCTGCCCGACGTCGCCACAATCCGCGCCGAGCCATTTGGAGGTCCATTCCATCTTCATATTCCCGCCCCGGCCGCTGGCGCCCCCGGTGTTCATGACCATCGAGCCCTTGGTGTTCTCGCGGTCGATCACTTCAGTCTGAACGTCGCCACTGGTCTTATTGCTTCCCGAGGTACATTCCATGTGAATGACCATCTTGGTGCTGGTCGAGGTGACGAAGGTTCGCGTGCAGCTCACATCCTTGGTGTTGCCCCTGCCGGCGGAGGCGAGCGCTTCAATCGTGGTGTCCTTGGTGATGCAGTGCTTGGTAGTACTCGTCCGAGGGCCTCCGCGCCCGCCCATAGCCGCTTCCATTTGGGCGCGCTGCGCGGGAGTCAGTTTCGACAGCACTTCGGGTGGAACCATCGACGAAATGTCTGTCTGGTTGGTCATGGTAGTTTCCCAGAGGCCCAGTTTGACGTCCATGGGCACCGGGTCGACCGCCCAGCCAGCCAAGGGCGTCAGGAAGGCCAGAACCAGCAAAATCCGTGTTTTCATTTAAGCTCTCCTACCTATATAAAAGCTTCTCTCTTCGAGTCAGCAACCCGTCGATCCATTCTGTCTCAAAAGTTTCAAGGGAGCAAGCTGCCGGACGGATTACGGTCCGTAGTGCGCTAAAATCGGCGTTCGAGGTCTGGACGTTATGAAGTTTCGAATGGTCATCGGTTCCCTTGTGCTGCCCTTGCTCGCCATGGCGCAAGGCCCGGCATCAGGCATCGACACCGCCGCCATGAACCAGTCCGTCGATCCGTGCGTGGACTTCTACCAGTACGCCTGCGGCAACTGGATCGCCAATAACCCGCTTCCGTCCGACCGCTCCCGCTGGGGACGTTTCGCCGAACTGCAAGACCGCAACGAAAAAGTGGAGCTCGACCTCCTCGAAAGCGCCGCCGTGGTCAAGCCCGGCCGCAGCGCGCTGGACCAGAAGATCGGCGACTATTTCGCCAGTTGCATGGACACCGCGACCATCGATAAGAAGGGCATCGCGCCCATCCAAGGCGAGCTGGACCGCATTCAGGCGATGAGCGATGAGCCGGACGTGGTGGCCGAGATTGCCCACTTGCACCGTTTGGGCGTCGGCGTACTGTTCTTGTTTGGCGCGGCCCCGGATGCCAAGAATTCCGACCGCACCATCGCCGAGCTCCGCCAGGGCGGCCTCTCGCTGCCCGACCGGGAGTATTACCTGAAGACCGACGCCAAGTCCGTCGAGATCCGCCAGCGCTTCGAACAACACGTGAAGAACATGTTCCAGCTTGCCGGCGACCCCGCCGACACGGCTGACTCCAAAGCGCGCATGGTTCTCGAGATGGAGACCATTCTCGCCAAAGCGTCCATGGACCGCGTGTCCCTGCGCGATCCCGACAAGACCTACCACATCATGACCCGGCAGCAACTGGCGGCGCTCTCCGCGGGCTTCGACTGGAACAGTTATCTCAAGGCGGTGGGCGCGCCGGCGTTTGAGACTTTGAACGTGGCCCAGCCGGATTATCTCAAGCAGATCGCCGCCACGCTGCCATCCCAGCCGTTGACCGCTTTTCAGGCATACTTTTCCTACCAGTTGCTGCGCGCGGCTGCCGCGGAGATGCCGCAAGCGTTTGAGAACGAGAGTTTCGATTTCTGGGAGCGCTACCTCTCGGGCGTCAAGGAGCCGCGCCCGCGCGCCAACCGCTGCGCCGCGATGGTGGACGGCGAACTCGGCGATTTGCTCGGACAGAAGTACGTCGAGACGGCCTTCGGCGCCGACGCCAAGGCCCAGATCACGCAACTGGTGGAGGCGCTCGACAAGGCCCTGGAGAAGGACATCCAGACGCTTCCGTGGATGACCGAGGCGACCAAGAAGGCGGCCATCGTCAAGCTGCACGCCATCACCAACAATGTCGGCTATCCCAAGAAATGGCGCGACTACAGCAAGGTGAGCATTGTGCGCGACGATTTGCTCGGCAATTCGGTGCGCGCCGCGGAAGCCATGTACGACCAGCGCATCGCGAAGATCGGCCAGCCCACCGACAAGACCGAGTGGAACATGACCACCCCCACCGTCAACGCCTTTTACAGCTCGCAGAACAACAGCATCAACTTCCCGGCCGGCATTCTGCAACCGCCGTTCTTCGATCCCAAACGCGATATCGCTCTGAACTACGGCGGCATCGGTGCAGTGATCGGCCACGAAATGACTCATGGTTTCGACGACCAGGGCCGCAAGTTCGACGCCGACGGCGACCTGCGCGACTGGTGGACGCCGCAAGACGGCGCCGAGTTCGAGAAACGCGCCGCCTGCATCGCCGATGAGCACTCCGGCTTCACCGCGGTGGACGATGTGAAGCTGAACGGGCGCCTGACGCTGGGCGAAAACACCGCCGATAACGGCGGCGTGCGGGTGGCGCTGATGGCGCTCGAGGACACGCTGAAAGGCAAGCAAGACAAGGTCGGGGGCTTCACTCCCGAACAGCGCTTCTTCCTGGGATTCGCGCAGGTGTGGTGCGAGAACATGTCGCCGCAGGAAGCGCGCCAGCGGGCCATGACCGATGCGCACTCGCCCGGCCGTTTCCGCGTGAACGGCACGGTTCAGAACATGCCCGAGTTCCAGAAGGCGTACTCCTGCCAGGCCGGCCAGCCGATGGTGAGCGCCAACGCCTGCCGGGTGTGGTAAGCGGGTTTGCTCGGCGCTGGCGCTTCACTGCAGGAACTGACTAGCGTTCTCTTTGGTCACCAGAACCGGTGTGATGATTGCCTGTCTGTCTACCGGCTGGCCTTTGGCGGCTTGGATGGCTTCTTCAACCGCCTTGCGGCCCATCACTTCGGGAAGGCCGGCCATGTCGCCAGACAGGCGGCCGGCTACCACCGCGCGAACGGCCTCTCTGGTGGCGTCGAAACCGACCACCTGCACTTTCCCGGTGAGGTTATGAGCGGCGATGGCCTCCACCGCGCCGAGCGCCATCTGGTCGTTGGTCGCGAAGAC
>JBEKTU010000082.1:0-23751 GCA_049515735.1 Bryobacteraceae bacterium | reverse complement strand
CCGACCGGCTGAACGCGATCGACTTCGCCGGGCTTTTCTCGGGAACCGCGATTGCCCCGCCGCGCAGCGTGAATGCGAGGCTGAGGTATGACTTCTGAGGGCGCACGCCGGCGTTCGACTCTCGTGGGTCGGCAAAGGGAATTTTTCCAGCCATTCGATTCGCCTCCGCACGTTCGGCATCCGTACGCGGCTACCGCGCTGCCCCGCTCTGCATTTGCGCCGCCATCATCTTCACTAAGTCGGCGTTGCTGTCGGGATGCCAGCCGTGGCCCTTCATCGGGCGGCCGTAATCGAAAGTGGCGCCTGCATTAGTGGTCTTCAGGAAGTCTTCCAACAGGTAGACCGCCAGGTTGAGATAGTAGTTATCCATGTCCCCGCAGTAAAGGTGCAGTTTGCCCTTGAGCCGCGGGCCAAGGCTGTCCCAGTTCTTACTCAGGTAAGCGCCCAGGTCATAACCGTGGTCGCGCATGTAAGTCGCCACTTCGCGGTCGATCTTGCCGGTGCGCTTGTCCCACAGCGGGCGCGGATAACCATCCGGCCCCATCGGCCCGTATACCGCCTCCCAGGCCTCGAATTGCTGGCACGAGCGTCCCTTGCTGCCCAGCACTTCCTCGAGCCGGCTCATGCCGCGCATGGTTACCGTGACTTGTCCTTCCGCGGTGCGCATCATAGGCCGCTCCGGAATCACATATTCGAACCCCGGCGGCTGGAAGGCATTGTCATCCTCGTAGATGTTCACAAGCTGATAGCGGCGGAAGTCCACCGGGTCGGGGAAGAATGTCCACGTGCCATTGAAGAAGTCCGGATGGAACACCTGTAGCGCCAGCGATTCCCATCCGCCGGTGGACCCACCCGTGAGCGTCCGGGCGCGCGGCTCGCGAATCATCCGGAAGTGCTCCTCGAGGTAAGGGATGAGCTCCTGAAGGAGCGCGTCGCCGTACGGACCGTTATTCGCCGAGTTCACCGCGTAGGAGTCGTCGAAGTACGGTGTGGGGTGTTGGAAGGTTACCACGATCACGCGCGGAAAGTCATCCGACATCCACTGCCGCGCAAAATCCGCATCGCCCCGCCCCCTGCCGCCTCCAGACCGGCCATCGCTGAAGCCGAACGGCGCCATCAGGCCGAAATGACCCTGGCTGTAGATGACCGGGTACCGTTGGGTCGGATGTTGGTCGTATCCCTTGGGCAGCAGCACCGTGGCGCCCAGGTACATGGCGCGCCCCCAGAACTGGCTCAGCAGCTTGCTCTGGATCTTGACGCGCTTCACCCACTGGGTGTCGGGCGGCGCCTCCACCGGCGGGACCACCTTCGTCAGCTCCAGCCTGATGACGCCGCCTTGTGCGGGATCGAAGTGCACGCGCAGCGCCTGGCTGTACAGGTTTCCCGGCGAGAAATTGAACTGCTGCCCTTCCCACTGGTCCATGTGCGCCCAAATGGTATGGCCGTCAGCGCGGCTGAACCGGGTGTAGATGTTGATCACCGCCTGCGCACAGTAGTCGCCCGTGGCAACGTCCTTTAAGCTGTTGGCCGGATAGCCCAGGGTGCTTTCGCCGATCGCCGCCGGCTGTCCGGGCCGGAGCTGATCCACGTCCGCGCCGAAGAGCAGGCCTGCGGATTGCCAGTTGCCGGCCTCGAACCGCGGCTCCGGCGTCTCGCTGTGGGAAAGGATTACGAACACCCGGCCGGTTATGGGTTCCGAGTGCGCGGATGGGGGAAATGAAACTTCAAACCTGGGCGCCGCCGCCGCGCACCAGCACGTGACAAGGATGGCAATCAGGCAGCAGGCACTTCTCTTCATGAGGTTTATGCTTACTATCCAGTCTAACCCGCGCCGAAAACCGGAAAACGTTCCGTCTGTCACCGGGTTTATCATGATCGTGATGGGGGGCATCGCGAGGTCCGTTATTGTTCTGATCGGCGCGCTCGCCGCCACCACGCTGCGCGCGCAATCGCTGGAGATCTATTCCGAGTTTCAACGGGTGGACCCGTTTGGGAACGTCGTCGCCATCGATCGGGCGGAACGTCCCCGGGAGATTCTCTCGCCGGCTGTCCCGCGCAACGGCTACGCATCCTTTCATGTCGTGGTGTCGGTTCCACCCAAAACCAATTACCTCCTTTACGTCGTGACCAACCCGTTGGACGCCTGCCGCGTGGCCTTGTACAAGGAGCATTTCGTGAAGGCGGGCGATGGCTGGATACCCGATAGTCTGGCTGAATTGCACCGCCTTCCCGACTTCGGCGCCATGCCCGATCCCGACGAGGACATCCCCGGACAGAACACGCGCGTGTATCTGCTGGATGTTTGGATTCCGCCCGAGGCTAACCCCGGCCGCTTCCGTCTCGAAGCGCAATTGAAGGTGGGTTACTGGATTGTCCGGCCCATGGAGGTGCGCGTCATTCCGGCGCTCGTCCCCAACCGGTCCGGCATCCGGGAGGCGGGCCGGGCGGTAACCCTGCCCCGAGTCGAGGAGGGCGCGGACGCTGCGGCGGCCGCGGTTCTCAACGACTACATTTCCGGCGCGTTCAGCCCCATGCCCCTCCAGCCGCTTACGGTACGCGATATCATCCGTCGAAACGCCATTCAGGACATGGCGCTGGCCGGTTCACCCCGAGCGCTGGAGAGGTTTTGGAAGGGCTTGCCCTCCCGCAAAACTCTGGGCGCGGAATGGTATCTGCGAATTCGAGATCTGGTGTACTCGGAAGCGCAGCGGGCGGGGCGGTGAATCCGGAAAAAGACCGTCGTGCTATCATGCCGTTTCATATGCGCGCCTACTCCATCGGACTCGATCTCGGGGGAACCAATCTCCGCGCGGCGGTCTTCGACCGCTCAGGGAAGATCCTCGACAAGATCTCGGGCGCCACCAACTTCTCGGAAGGACGCGAAGCCGTCCTGTCCGATATCGTTGCGGCGATCGAGAAGTTGCGCGTGAGGCACGGCGCAACGCGCCTGGCCGGCATCGGCGTGGGAGTGCCCGGCTTCATCCGCATCCAGGAAGGCTTCATCACCAGCTCGAATAATCTGCCGTACCTGGAGAACTTCCCGGTTCGCGACGAGATCAGCAGCCGCCTGGGCACGCCGGTGATTCTGGAAAACGATGCCAACGCCGCCGCGCTCGGCGAGAAATGGATGGGGGCCGGACGCGAGGTGGACGACCTGGTGCTGCTGACCCTGGGCACCGGCATCGGCGGCGGCATCATCTCCGGCGGACGAGTGTTGCGCGGTTACGTGGGAATGGCCGGCGAACTGGGCCACATGACAGTCGTGCCGAACGGCAATCCGTGCGGCTGCGGCAATCAGGGCTGCCTGGAAAAGCACGCATCGGCTACCGCGGTGGTGGCGATGGCGGACATGCTCCACCTCGGCGAGAAGCTTACCTCCAAGGATGTGTGCGATATCGCCAGGCAGGACGACGAAGCCGGCGAAAAAGCGCGCGCCATCTGGCGCGTGATGGGTGAATCGCTGGGCATCGCGCTGGCCATGCTGGTGAACGCGTTCAATTTTCCGCTCTATCTGCTGAGTGGCGGCATGTTGCCGGCGTGGGAATTCTTTGCGCCGCAAATGCTGCGGACCGTCGAGCAGCGTTCCTTCACCTACCGCGCCACCAAGGCCGGAACGCGCATCGCCCAGGCCACGCTCGGCAACGAAGCCGGCCTCTACGGCGCGGCGTACCTTCCGTGGGTCGAGAAGTAGGGGATCGTGAAGCGGGTTCTCGCGATTCTGCTTTTCTCACCGGCGGTTGCCGCGCCGGCCGATCCGGTCGCGACCCCGCGCTCATTCTCTGTCCGTGGCGAACGAGCGTGACCGCTCCCTCTTACCCACCGAAGTCTTCGACTGCGAGATAGGCCTGTCCGGTCTGTGAACTATGGCGTCTGGCGCGTGCCACCATTTCTGCAAAGCGCAGCGAGCCAGTGAACAGCATGTACAGATGTTTGAAGTCGAGCAAAAGCAATGGCGTCTTGTCGCGGGATGCTTCCTTAATTGCAGTGCTGCTATAACCTGAGATGGAGACCATGATGCCCATCGTGTTATCGGCTTTCGTTACCACTTTGTTCTTGAAGGAATCGATGTCCGGAGCGTCGCTCTGATTGGATGTGAATTTGAGTTCGACAAGATAGGTCGTACCTTCAACAGTAACCGAACCGTCGATCTGCCTTCCGTCTATCTTGTAAGGCCGCCTGTTATCGACCTCGAAGTAGTCCATCAAATCGTAGAACCACTTCTCGAATTCATATCCCACCTTCTGAGAACCGACTTGGGTCGCCAGTCCATCGAGCCTAGCGTTCAGACTATCCAGATTGTGCTGCCGAGCCATCGACTCCTCGCGGGCCTTCTGTATGCTTTCGCGGTTAAGCTTGTCCTCTCGCTGCTCCTGCGCCTTCTCGCGCTGACGTTGACGGTAGTCGTTGAGGTCGGCGATCGCTTTCCTTGCGCTCTTGATGCGCAACTCTGAATCCTCCATACGCTCCAGATCGGGAAATGTCTTCTGCTCGCCGACCGCATCGGCAAGGCGGACCAACACCCGAATCCCCGTATCCGTGGTTTCTAGGCTCGGAAGGAGCCGTTCCCAGAAATCCCTCTTGGTCTCCTCGGGTGCCCAGGTTGCGAGCAAGCCCTCAGGTATCTCGGAGCGTCGCAGCGCCGCCCTGAAAGAGGCCTTATACCAGTAGACCTTCAGCAGCGCGTCACTCAGGAGTTCAAGGAAATGTGCAGGAAGTCGTTGCGCTATCACGGCGCATCCTCCGTCACCGATTATCGCAAGTCCAACTTCTTGTTTGCGCGGAATCCGGACGATGCGCCATCGGGTTCCTCTCTGGACGCCTACCGTCTACGCGCCAACCGCGCCACGGATGCAATCGCGGCGAGGTCCCAGGTCCATGTGCCGAGTGGGGCGTTACAATCGTCATGTATGCGCCGCTGGCTCATTCTCACGCTGGCTTCGACGGCGATCGTTTTCGCGCAAAAGAAGCCTTTCGATTCCGCCGCCATGATGGAGTTGAAGCGGATGAGCGATCCGCAGATCTCTCCCGATGGTAAATGGGTGACGTTCACCTTGCAGACCGTGGACGTGGCGGCCAACAAGAAGCTGTCGCAAATCTGGATCGCGCCGGGCCCAGCGGGCGCCCCTGGCGGCGCCCCGCGCCAGATCACGCGTGACGGCGAAGCCAACCAACGCGCGCGCTGGTCGCCCGATTCCAAGCGGATCGCGTATATCTCAGACCGCGGCGGATCTTCGCAGATCTGGTTGATGGATACGGATGGGGGAGACGCCCGGCAGGCCACCGATCTTTCCACCGAAGCCGGCGGCGTGCTCTTCTCCCCCGACGGCAAGAACCTGCTCTTCACCAGCGACGTTTACCCGGAGTGCGGCGCCGACGACGCCTGCAATAGGAAGAGCCTGGAAGCCGAGAAGAACAGCCAGGTCAAGGCGCGCATCTATACCGAGCTGCTCTACCGCCATTGGACCGCGTGGCAAGCGAAGCGGCGCAGCCACCTGCTGGTGGTTGGGGTGACGGGGGGCGCGCCCCGCGACCTGACGCCGGGCACGCGCGACGTGCCGCCGTTCTCGCTCGGCGGGTCCGACGATTACGACATTTCGCCGGATGGCCAGGAAGTCTGTTATTCGATGAACGCCGACGCCGTGCCCGCCGTCAGCACCAACTCGGATGTGTACGCGGTCTCGATCGCGGGCGGCCAGCCGCGCAAGATCACCAACACTCCCGGCGGCGATACCAACCCGCGTTATTCGCCCGACGGCAAGTACATCGCCTGGCGGGCGCAGCTCCGCGCGGGATATGAGAGCGACCGCTGGCGGCTGCTGGTGCTCGAGCGCAGCACCGGCAACGTCACCAACCTCACCGACAACCTGGACCGATGGGTCAATAGCTTTACCTGGGCGCCGGACTCCACTGGGTTGTTCTTCACCATCGACGATCGCGGCCGCCAGTCCATCCAGTTAATTCCGGTGGCGGGCGGCGCCGCGCGCATGGTGGCCAGCGGGGACAACGAGCTGGACGACATGCAGTTGACCCGCGACGGCAAGACCATGGTCTACACCCAGCAGAGCGGCGTCTCGCCTACCGAGATCTATCGCGCTTCCTCCACGGGCGGCGCGCCGGTGGCGCTCACCCATCTCAACGACCAGACCCTCAACACCTACCAGCTCACGCCGCTCGAGGAGTTCTGGGTGGATGGCGCGGAGGGCGCGCGCGTGCAAAGTTTCGTGGTGAAGCCATACGGCTTCCGGCCTGACCGCAAGTACCCCGTGCTGATGCTGATCCACGGCGGTCCCCAGGGATTCTGGGGCCACAATTGGACTTATCGCTGGAACGCGCAGGTGTTCGCCGCCGCCGGCTACGTGGTGGTGATGCCCAATCCGCGCGGCTCGACCGGCTACGGGCAGAAGTTCATCGACGAAATCAACGGCGACTGGGGCGGCCGCGTGTTCGACGACGTCATGGCGGTGGCCGACTACATCGTGACGGACATGCCTTATGCCGATGCCAGCCGCATGACGGCGGCCGGCGGATCGTACGGCGGCTACATGATCGACTGGATCCTGGGCCATACGCAGCGATTCAAGGCCCTCATCTCCCACGCGGGAGTGTACGACCTGGAGAGCGAGTTCGGCGCCACCGAAGAACTGTGGTTCCCGTTGTGGGAATTCGGCGGCACGCCGTGGGACAAACCGGAGACATACGCGAAGTGGTCGCCCAGCAAGTACGCCGCGGATTTTCACACGCCCACCCTGGTGATCACGGGCGAGCTGGACTTCCGCGTGCCGTACACCCAAAGCCTCGAGCTTTTCACGGCGTTGCAATTGCAAAAAATTCCTTCCAAGCTTGTGGTTTTCCCCGATGAGGGCCACTGGGTTCTCAAGCCGCAGAACAGCATTCTGTGGTACAGGACCTTCATCGACTGGCTGGATTCCTGGGTCAAAAAGTGAAAACGATTCTGGCGCTAATCCTGCTGGCGGTGGCGGCGGCGGCCGCGCTGCTGGCGATGTCCACGCACACGGTTTTGAGCCTGGCTGCCCCGGTCAAAATCATCGGGATCCGCACGCCGGTCGCGGTCCGGATGGCCAACCCTCACGGCGTGCGCCGCTTCAGCGCCTACGCCGAGCAGAATGGCGAGCGCTATCTGCTCTTCGACGAGAGCGCCGCTGCGCACCGCTGGTGGTGGCGGCGGCATGAGCCGGCCCGAACCGTCGCGTTCGAGGCGGGCAAGAACAAGGCGCCGAATCTGAAGGAAGGCCCGGCGCGGCTGGTGGTGGAGGCCGTCTCCGACGACTTCCGCGGCAGCGCCGACACGGCTTCCTACGATGTCAGCGTGATCCTCACCGCGCCGCGCGTGGTGGCCGACAACGCGCAGCACTACATCAACCAGGGCGGCATGGAGCTGGTGACCTTCACCCCCGGCGGTTCGTGGAGCGAAGCCGGCGTGAAGGTTGGCCCGTACGAATTTCGCAGCTTCCCTTTGCCCGGACACGCGGACCAGCGCTTTGCCATGTTCGCCTACCCGTGGGACCTGCCGCCCGGCGCGACGCCGGTGGTTTCGGTGCGCAACCAGGCGGGCACGGAAGCCACCGCGCGTTTCTGGTTCAAGCTGTTCCCCAAGAAGTTTCGCCTCCGCGATTTTCCGATCGACGACGCCCTTATGGAAAAGCTCGTCAACTCGGTCGACCCCACGGGCACGCTGGCTCCCGGACCGGACCTGCTCTCGCGCTTCCTCAAGATCAACGGCGAAATGCGGCGCCAGAACAATCAGCAGCTTGCCGATCTACGCTTCAAGACCGAAGAGAAGGTCTTATGGAACGGGCCGTTCCTTCACTACGGCAAGGAAGAGTCGATGTTCGCGGACGTCCGCAAGTATATCTACCATGGCAAGCAGGTAGACCAGCAGGTACACCTGGGCTTCGATCTCTCCGACGTGCAAAACGAACCGGTGAATGCCGCCAATGACGGACGCGTGGTTTGGGCCTCGGACCTGGGTATCTACGGAAACTGCATCGTGGTGGACCACGGTTATGCGCTCGAATCCATTTACGGGCACCTGAGCCGCATCGATGTGAAAGTGGGCGACCTGGTCAAGAAAGCGCAAACCATGGGCATTGCCGGTTCGACGGGGTTGGCGGGCGGCGTTCACGTGCACTTCAGCATGCAGATCGACGGCGTGCAGGTAAACCCACGCGAGTGGTGGGACGAGCATTGGATCGAGGACCGCATCCTGAGTAAGTTGAAGTAGGGGCGCCCTCAGATGTTGCTCATCACGATACGGTGTGCCTTGAGGAGCAAATCGACTTCCGCGAGAGGAACTCCCATCGCCGCGGCGATCTGCTCTGGGGATTCGCCCCGGCGATGCAGGCGCAACGCTTGGGTGCGTCTGGGCGGGCTCAGTCCGAGCCGTGGCGGAGAAGGAGCGATCCCCATCGGCTGCTGCTGAACCGCCTGAATCTTGGCGGCTAATCCGTCCAGAGCGTCCTTAAACGTTTGAGACGTGACTTCGCATCGCTGCCGGCTGCCGTCCGTCCGCTGCCCGGCATCGCGGTCCCAGGCGGTGCCGCAGAGCAGCACGAAAGCACTGATAGCCAGGCTGCCACATGCCAAACCGCAGAGGGCGGCCAACAGAAGCACAATGTGGCTCATCGAAAACTCCGCCGCTAGCAGAGCGCCGCCATGAGGGCGCCCCTGGCGGTTGAATTCAGGGGATCGGCGGACACGCGGATTTCGGAAAGCCGAAGTGGGAATTCGCCCGATCGCAGCGCATGGGAGAATTGTTCGAGAAAGCCCTTGGGCACGACCGAGCCGCCGCTGAGAACCAGGGGAACCGATTGATCGAGCTTGGGCAGACGCTTGGCGGATGAGACCTGGCTGCGCAGCGCTTCCACCAGGCTCCCGATCATTTCCCGGTAGTAGACCGTAAGCGCGTTCTGGACCCGGTCGCCAGAGAGGCCGTTGAGACGGAACGACTGCTCCTTCTGGATGCGCATTCGCGTGGCTAAATCCCCGGTGACCCTGGCGGCCTGCATATCGATGAAATCGCCCGCCCTGGGAATGCTGAAGCTCATCACCGGTACGGACAGCACGGCCAGGCAGACGTTCGATAGCCCGCTGCCGCAGGAAATCCCAATGCCGCTGTAATTGGAGCCATCCAATTCGCCGAAGACCACCGCCA
Organism: Bryobacteraceae bacterium; assembly: GCA_049515735.1. GTDB lineage: Bacteria > Acidobacteriota > Terriglobia > Bryobacterales > Bryobacteraceae > Fen-178. Next base: position 14,579 of record JBEKTU010000082.1, on the reverse strand, counting down.
GCCCTTCCTCGATGGAGGTGGGCGCATAGCCCAGATCCGTCAGAATCTGGCGGATCGAGGCGGCATGATACGAGATGCCATCCTCCCCGCTGGCGGGCGGCGCGGGCACGCTGAAGAGAATCTTTTGCCCCTCCGCCGTGGCCTTCCCGATGAGCTTGGCGATGATGCTTCGGACCACCGCCAGGCTGTGGGGCTCGTGAGGATTCAACAGGCCGTTTAGCATCGGCCGCCTGGTTTCCACGTGAAACACTTCCGCGAACCTCTGCGAGTCGTCGCCGGCCACCACGATCTCCGGGCCCTCGACCTCGTGAAACACGCCTTCGCGTTCGAGCAGGCTTTCGGCGAGTTTCGAGTAAGGCAGTGTGATGAACGCATTAAGCTGCGCCTCGTAACGATATTTCTTGTCCGCGGTTCGCGCCGCCACGATCCGGCTCGAACCGACGTCGAGGCCCAGCGGTTGGGTGTAGTCTTGTTCGGCGTTGCTCATAAATGATCTCCTAAAGGAAACGATCGTTCGGACATTTTCCTCTCACAAGAGCCAATAATCGGTGGAAACGCCGAAGAACTTGATAGAGGATTCGAAGGTCTAAGGTGTTTTGCCGGATCCGCCGATATCTTCAACGCACATGGGTATGCAACAACCGCTACAGCCGGCTTCCGGGCCGTGGGTCGAGTGGTTTGCGGGGCGGATCATCCGTGATCCGGTGGTGCGCTTGCGGTTTCTAAGGGCGGTAACGCCGCCCGAGGCACCGCCCGACCCGCCGGCCGCGCCGGCCCCGCGGAAGCTGCGCCGCGTTATCCGGCTCCTGCTGCTGTTGTTGCTCCCGCTAGCGGTACTCGTGTCCTTCTTTCTGGTACGGGCGGCGGCCCGCGTCGAACCCCCCGGCGCTCCGGTGCGTCGAATCGAGCCGGCCGCCGCGGCGCAAGGCCAGCGGCCGGCGGAGGTGTGGCAGGTGGAGAACAGCGCCGAGGCGGAAACTTACAGCAACGGGCTGCGGATCGACAACCACTTTGCCGTCTCCAATCACCGGCGATCCTATCGGGCGTTTCCCGCGGACCTTCCGGAGGGAGACGCCGGCCCGTTGCGCTCCGATCCCGTGGGCATCGTGTTTCATACCACGGAGAGCCTGCAAGCCCCGTTCAAGGCGCAGCAAAACGGAGTTCTCAAGCGGATCGGAGAATCGTTGCTGGAGTACGTGCGGCGCAAGCAGGCCTACAACTTCCTGATCGATCGGTTCGGGCGGGTCTATCGAGTGGTGATCGAGGACGACGCCGCCAACCATGCCGGGTACTCCGTCTGGTCGGATGAGAAGTGGGTATACCTGAATCTGAACGAGAGTTTTCTGGGGGTCTCGTTTGAGGCGCGGACGCTGCCGGCGCAATTCGAAGCGGATGTCACTACGGCCCAGGTGCGCGCCGCGGCCATGCTGACGGAGATGCTCCGCGACCGGTACGGAATACTGCCGGCCAACTGTGTGACGCACGCGCAGGTCTCAGTGAATCCGTCCAACATGCGAATGGGCTATCACACCGACTGGGCTTCGAGCTTTCCTTTCGCGCAGTTGGGGTTGCCGGACAACTATGCGCGGGCGTCGCCGGCCTTATGGGCCTTCGGGTTTGAGTGCGATCCGGGCTTTCTGCATCTGGCGGAGACCGGGGTCTATCGAGGGATCGAGCTGGCCGAGGATAGCCTCAGAAAGAACGCGGCCGAGTTCGGCCTGGCGCCCGCCGCGTATAGAAAGATGTTGCAGAAACGCTATCGGAAACGGTTGGCTGAGATGCGCCGTTCGAATGCCGGCGAGGGGGATGGGTTGGAGTGACCGCCCAGGTTTAGCGTCTTTTTCATCCGAGTTTCCGCCACGCGCATCCGCTACAATCGCAATAGTGAGGACCGCCGTTTATCTCATCCTGGCCGCCTCGTGTGCCCGGGCCGCGGACGTCCCGATGACGCTGGTCTCGGAGGATGAAGCGGAGCCGATCCACAGCGCCATTGTCCGCAAGGAGGCATGGACGCAGGATGCCGTGCGGCGCCTGCGCGCCGATGCCGACCGGCGCATGAAAGAGGGCCCGTGGACAGTGACCTCCGAACGGCCGAAAGGCGTGGATCTCGATCCCCACGACTACTACAGCGAAGCCCCCTACTGGTGGCCCGACCCCGCCAACCCCAGCGGCCCTTACCTCCGCCGCGACGGCGAGATCAACCCCGACCGCTTCACCGCCAACCGGGCGGCCCTCAATTCCATGTGCGACGCGGTTTTCTCGCTCGGCGCCGCCGCTTTTTGTCTGGACGACACGCGCTATGCTCAGCGCGCCGCGCGCGTGGTCAATACCTGGTTCATCAATCCGAAAACGCGCATGAACCCCAGTCTGGAGCACGCCCAGGCCGTGCCCCACGTGGACGCCGGCCGGGCCGCCGGGATCCTCGATGGCCGGGTGTTGGTCCGGGCCGTTCAGGGCATGGAGTTCCTGGCTCAGACCGGCGCCTGGGACCCCAAGGACCAAGCCGCCGTGCGCCGGTGGTTTGAAGAGTACCTCCAGTGGCTCACGCATAGCAGGAACGGCATCGACGAACGGGGAAGCGGCAACAATCACGCTTCCTGGTGGACGGTGCAAGCGGCTGCCGTCGCCACGTTTGTCGGAGACGACGCCGCCCAACAGATGGCCTTCAACTACTATCGCGACCGCATCCTCCCCAGCCAGATCCGCGCCGACGGCAGCGCTCCGCGCGAGGAGGCCCGCACCCGCTCGCTTTCGTACTCGGCGTTCAACCTGGAGGCTCTCGCCATGCTCTGCCGGATTGCGCAAGCGCACGGCACGGACTTGTGGACGGTGCGCGCCAGAAATGGCGCCGGCATTGGCACGGTCATCGATTATCTTGAGCCGTATCTTGCCGATCCCCGCAAGTGGAGCAAGGAGCAGGTGGCCGAATTTCAGAATGGCGGGTTGTACTTTCTGGCTTTTGCCGGGATGGGCCTGAAGAAGCCGGAGTATGTGGCGTTGTTTCGAAAACTGGAACATCCGGAGGGCGCCTGGCTCAGCTTTGTGGATCTGATGGTCGGCCGGTGGGAAGCCGCCGCCCACCAGACCAGGCACTAGCAGCCCCTCCGGCCGGTGCGATAATCTCCACGTGCGCACCATCATCGAACCTTTCCGCATCAAGAGCGTCGAGCCGTTGCACTACACCACCCCGGGGGAGCGCGAGCGCTACCTCGAACAGGCCGGTTACAACCTTTTTCTCGTCCAAGCCCGCCACATTCTGATCGACCTGCTCACCGATTCCGGCACCAGCGCCATGTCCACCGAACAGTGGGCCGCGGTGATGCGCGGCGACGAATCCTACGCCGGCAGCGAAAGCTTCTTCCGCCTCAAGCGCGTGGCCGACGACCTTACCGGTTTCCGGCACATGATCCCCACGCACCAGGGCCGCGCCGCCGAGCGCATCCTTTTCACCGTCATGTGCAGGCCTGGCCACGTGGTCCCCTCCAACACCCACTTCGATACCACCCGCGCCAACATCGAGTTCACCGGCGCGCGCGCCGTCGATCTCCCCATCCCCGAAGCCGCCGACACGCAAGCCCGTCTCGATTTCAAGGGCAACATGGACGTGGGCGCGCTGGAATCCCTCATCGATTCCGAGGGCGCCCCGAGCATCCCGCTGGTGATGATGACCGTCACCAACAACTCCGGCGGCGGCCAGCCCGTTTCCATGGCCAACCTCGAAGCCGTCAAGGGCGTCTGCGCGCGCCACGGCGTCCCCCTCTACCTGGACGCCTGCCGCTTCGCGGAAAACGCCTGGTTCATCCGCGAGCGGGAGCCGGGATACGCCGATTGGTCGCCCAAACAGATCGCCCAGAAGATGTTTTCGCTGGCCGACGGCTGCACCTTCTCGGCCAAGAAGGACGCCTTCGCCAACATCGGCGGCTTTCTCTCGACCAACGACGACCGCATCGCCCAGCAGGAGACCAACCTGCTTATCCTCACCGAAGGTTTCCCAACCTACGGAGGCCTAGCCGGCCGCGACCTCGACGCCATCGCCGTCGGTCTCGAAGAGGTGCTCGACCCCGATTATCTTCGTTACCGCATCGTCTCCACCGGCTACCTCGGCCGCCACATCGCCGATCGCGGCGTCCCCATCGTCGAGCCGCCCGGCGGGCATGCCATTTACATCGATGCCGCCCGCATGTTGCCCCACATTCCGCCGCACCAGTTTCCGGGCCAGGCCCTGGCGGTCGAGCTTTACCGGCACGCCGGCATCCGCTCGGTGGAAATCGGCTCGGTCATGTTTGGCGGGCCCGGAGGGCACCCCGCCCGCCACGAACTGCTGCGCCTGGCCATTCCGCGCCGTGTCTATACCCAGAGCCACATCGACTACGTAGTGGAGGCGATTCTCGAAGTGAACGCCCGCAAGGAGGGCATCCGCGGTATGGGGATCGTCGATGAGCCTCCCTTCCTGCGCCACTTCAGTGCGCGTTTCCGGCAGCTATAATTGGTAGTCCCGCATGACGGTTCCTCGGTATTTGCTGCGGCTCGCGCTGCGAGTCGCCGGTCTCTCCACGGGCATTTCCGTGGTGGTGGGCCTGTGGCTCGCCTGGACGCTGTCGCATCGCGAATTCGCGGGCAAACGTGCGCTCGGCGCGCTCACCACGGCGGCCCTCGCTCTGCCTTCGCCCGTCCTCTGCTACTACCTGCTTTGCGTCTTGGGCCGCGTCTGGTCTTTAACCGAGATAAACCTGGTGGCCGCCGGTGTGCTCTCTGCCACGCCGCTGCTGATTCGGGCCTCCCGCACCGCGTTCGAATCCCTCGACCCGAACCTTGGAAAGGCCGCTCGCAGCCTCGGCGCTTCCGGCTGGCGCGTGTTTTTACGGATTGAACTGCCGCTGGCGCTGCGGCCCATTGTGGCCGCCATCGCGCTGGCTTTCGCGCGCCTGCTGGGGGAATTGGCCGCCGCCTTCTGGATCGCGGACCGACGCCCATGACACACGCGCGCATCGTCAAGCAAATTCCGCCCCGTTTCTCGCTGGATGTCGAATTCCCGTTGGCCGCCGGTATCACGGCGCTCTACGGTCCCGCGGGCGCCGGGAAGACCCTCATCCTGGAGATCATCGCCGGCTTCGTGAGGCCCGATTCCGGCCGCATCCTGCTGGATGACGTGATCCTGTTCGACGGCCAATCGCGCGTCAGCGTCGCGCCCCGCCGCCGAAACTGCGGGTACATCGCCCAGCACGACGCGCTGTTTCCGCACATGACGTTGCGCCAGAACCTGGTGTTCCCAGCCAAGCGCTTCCCGCGCCTCGAACGCCACCGCCGCTTAGGGGAAATGATCGAGCGCTTCCAACTGGCGGATTCCGCGGCCCTCCGTCCCCACGAGGCTGCTCCCGCGCAAAGACTGCGTTGCGCGGTAGCCCGCGCGCTGATCGCCGTGCCGAAGTTGCTGCTCATCGACGAGCGCGCTTTCGATGCCCCGCTCTTCGAACAGGTCCGCACGGCTTTTGCCGGCCCCATCCTGCTCGTCACCGGCGATCTCGATCTGTGTTGCGCCATCGCCGATGAAGCGATCGTCCTGGAAGCCGGCCGGATCGTGCAGCGGGGCGCGCCGCGCGCGGTTCTGGACCGGCCCGCATCCGTAGGAATTGCGCGCCTGATGGGAATCCCCAACCTTTTCCAAGGCGCCATTGCCGCGCTCGATCCCGCTCGCGACAGCAGCCGCCTGGATTTCGGCCAGTTCGCCCTGACCGGTCCCTATATCCCCGGACACTTCCGCGGCGATCGCGTCTGGGTGGCTGTCCATCCCGAAGAACTGCGCGTTCATTCCGGCGATCTGGAATCGCAGCCCAACTTCGTCTCCGCGCCACTGGTGCATGTTTCCCACCGCGCGCGGTTTGTGCGCCTGGAGTTCGCCGGCGGGATTTTCGCCGACGTCTCCCGCGAGGAATTCGCCCGCCAGAAGGATAATAAGGAGTGGCAGGTGGAGTTTCCACCGAACGCCTTGCGGGTTCTTTAGCGCCTGATGTTGCGCTATTACATCACCGACCGTCACGCCGCCGGAGGCACGGAGGCGCTGCTCGCCTTGATTGCCCGCGCTCTTGGAGACGGCATCGAGCGCATTCAGATTCGTGAAAAAGATCTTTCCGCGCGCGAGTTGTGCCGCCTGGTGCGCCGCGTGCTGGCGCTTCCCAATCCGCACGGGACCGAGATCCTGGTGAATTCCCGCGCGGATATCGCCCTGGCCTGCGGCGCCCGCGGCGTGCATCTTCCCGGCAACTCAATTCCGCCGAAGACTCTGCGCTCGATTACCCCTCCCGGCTTCCTGATTGGCGTTTCGGCGCACAGCTTCGACGAACTGCGCGCCGCCGCGGCCGAGGCCGCCGACTTCGCGGTCTTCGGCCCGGTCTTCGCTACACCTTCGAAAGCCGGCTACGGCCCGCCGCAAGGCCTGGACCGCCTGCGCGAAGCCGTCCGCGCCGTCGCCATCCCCGTCCTTGCGCTGGGCGGCGTCACGGAACGCAACGCCGCGGAGTGTCTGGCGGCCGGGGCCGCCGGAGTGGCCGGCATCTCGATGTTCCAGTAGAATGGTCACAGTGTCTGGGAAAACCTTCTATCTCGAAACCTTCGGCTGCCAAATGAACGTGCACGATTCCGAAAAGGTCGCCGGCACCCTCATGGCACGCGGCTACACCCAGGTGGAGACGCCGGCGGACGCCCAACTGGTGCTCTACAACACGTGCAGCATTCGCGACAAGGCCGAGCAGAAGGTATTCAACCGCTTGCAGCAATTCAAGCGCGATGCGGGCAAGGGCAAGATCTTCGGCGTGCTGGGCTGCGTGGCCCAGCAGGAAGGCGAGAAAATCTTCGACCGCGCGCCGCACGTGAGCCTGGTGGCGGGCTCCGCCAGCTACACCCGGCTGGGCGAGATGCTGGTCCAGCTCGAATCCGGAAACCGCCGCGTCACCGGTTTGAGCCTCGACACGGACGCGACCTTCGATACCCCTTTTACGTGCCGCGACAATCCGCACCGCGCGTACATCACCATTATCGAGGGCTGCGACAAGCAGTGCGCCTACTGCGTGGTGCCTTTCACGCGCGGCCCGGAGCGCAGCCGCACCAGTGAGAGCGTGATGGCCGAGGCGCGCGGCCTGGCCGAGCGGGGCTACGCCGAGATTCAGTTGCTGGGCCAGAACGTGAACAGCTATCGCGATCCGTCGCCCGCGGGCTGGGATTTCGCCGCGCTGCTGGCGCGCGTGGCTGAGGTCCCGGGCATCCGCCGCGTCCGCTACACCACGTCCCACCCGCGCGATTTTGCCAGAAGCATCGTGGACGCCATGGACTCCAACCCGGCCATCTGCGACCACGTGCATCTGCCCGTACAGTCCGGCTCTACCAAGGTCCTGGCTTCGATGGACCGCCTCTACACCCGCGACGACTACATGCGCCGCATCGAGTGGCTCAAGAGCGCCCGGCGCAACTACTCCATCACCACCGACATCATCGTCGGCTTCCCGGGCGAGACCGAGGAAGATTTCCAGCAGACGCTGGACTTGCTCGACGAGGTGCAGTACGACTCGTTGTTCAGCTTCAAGTACTCGCCGCGACCCAACACGGCCGCGCTCGCCATGGGAGACCAGGTTCCCGGCGAGGAGAAGCAGCGGCGGCTGGTAATCGTCCAGGAGAAGCAGCGCGCCATTCAGATCCGGCGCAACGCTTTGCTCATCGGCGGCATTCGGGAGGTGCTGGTGGAAGGCCGAAACCAGGCGCTCGGCCAGTGGATCGGCCGGACCTCCGACAACCGTACCCTCAACTTCACCGAAGCCGATTCCAACGGCCACGACCTGGTGGGAGAGTATCTCCCGGTGCGGGTCACACGCTCCGGCCCGAACTCCTTGGTGGGCGAATGCGTATCTGTGGTGTAATGTAAACGGGGAGAGAGCGCCATGGAAGTCGAAATGAAAATTCGCGGGCTCATGATGGATCCCGTCACCAACACACCCATCGTTATTTTGAAGGACCTCAATGGCAACGCGGTGCTCCCCATCTGGGTGGGCGTGTATGAGGCCAACGCCATCGCCCTCGAAATCGAAAAGGTGGCGACGCCCCGGCCCATGACCCACGACCTCATCAAGAGCCTGCTGCTCGGTCTGAACACGGGCCTGCGCAAAGTGGTGGTGAGCGAGCTGAAGGACGATACCTTCTATGCGGTGATCTGGCTGGACCGCGACGGCGAATTGATCAGCGTGGATTCGCGCCCCAGCGACGCCCTGGCCCTGGCGCTCCGGCTGGACTGCCCCATTTACGTGGAAGAGGGCGTCCTGAAATCCACCAAGCTGGCGTCGACGGTTTCCGACAAAGTCAATACCGAAGAGATGCGCCGCTGGCTCGAGGGCCTCAACGACGAGGACCTGGGCCGCTATAAGATGTAACTCCGCAGTGGAACCGGTACCCGGCCTTCCGTGCCGCTATCCATAGCGGCATTCTTGCCATGACACTCGACCAACAACTGAGCTATCTGCTTAAAGGGATGGCGGAGATCATCCGCGAAGAAGATCTGCGCGAGCGGCTGACCGAGGCCGCCAGAAAGGGGCGGCCGCTGCGCGTCAAAGTGGGTTTCGATCCTACCGCTCCCGACCTGCACCTGGGCCACACCGTCATCCTGCGCAAGATGAAACATTTCCAGGACCTTGGCCACACCGTCATCTTCCTGATCGGCGATATGACCGCCATGATCGGCGATCCCTCGGGGCGCAATGTGACGCGCCCGCCCATGACGCGCGAGGCCATCGCGCAAAACGCCGAAACGTACAAGGCGCAGGTCTTCAAGATCCTCGATCGCCACAAGACCGAAGTCCGCTTCAACAGCGACTGGCTCGAGCCGCTGAAGTACATGGACCTGGTTCGCCTGTTCTCGAAGTACACGGTGGCGCGCATCTTGGAGCGCGACGACTTCGCCCAGCGTTACAAGGAAGGCGTCCCCATCTCCATGCACGAGTTGATGTACCCGCTGGCGCAGGCCTACGATTCCGTGGCCCTCGAGTGCGACGTGGAGATGGGCGGCACCGACCAGAAATTCAATCTGCTGGTGGGCCGCGAGATCCAGAAGGATTTCGGCCAGCCGCCGCAGATCGTCGCCACCCTGCCCATTCTGGAAGGTCTCGACGGCGTCAACAAGATGTCCAAGTCGCTGGGGAACTACATCGGGATCACCGAGCCGCCCGAGGTCATGTTCCGCAAGGTGATGCAGATCGGCGACGAGCTGATGTTCCGCTACTACGAGTTGCTCACCGACAAGAGCATGGCCGAAATTGCGGCCATCCGCGCCGAAATGCATCCCATGGAGGCCAAGCTGGCGCTGGCCAGGCTGATTGTCACCGACTTCCACTCGGCGGCGGAAGCGGCGCGAGCGGCCGACGTGTTCAACGCAGTGGTGCGCCGCAAGGAAGTGCCCACGGATATTCCCACCGTGCCTCTGCCCGAGGGTGTGCGCGTGGCCAACGGCATCCGGGTCGACAAGCTGCTGGCCAAGATCGGGCTGGCGGAATCGGTGAGCGACGCCGTGCGCAAGATCAAAGCGGGCGCCGTCGAGATCAACGGCGAGAAGGTGAAGGACCTGGCGCTCTCGAGCCCCGCCGCCGAACTGGTGATCCAGGCAGGCAAGAACTGGCGAAGAGTTACCCTTATGACATGATTGGCGTGGCCGACAATCTGGTGCTGGCGGTGGACTCCATCCGCGCCCACAAACTGCGCGCCGCGCTCACGGTGCTCGGGTTGACCATGGGGGTCGCCACCCTCATCACCGTCATGACCCTGGTGCAAGGCGCCAATGTCTACGTCGAACAGAAAATTGCCAACCTCGGCACCAACGTCTTTCGCATTGCGCGCTTGCCCTTTGTGGTGACCGATTTCACGGTTCTCAGTAAAGCGCAGCGCAACCGCTATCTTTATCCCGAAGACATGCAGGCGCTAGCCCAGGGCTGCCCCAGTTGCCAGGTGGTGGGCGCTTCTATCAACACCAGCGCCACGCTGCGCTACAAGGACCATGAGCTCGACGACACCACCATGTACGGCTACACGCCCACCATGGCGGATATCGACACCCGAACAGTCCAACTGGGGCGCTACTTCACCGAGGTGGAAGACCGCCATGCCGCGGCAGTCTGCGTGATCGGCGATCGCCTGGCGCGGGAGTTTTTTCCCGACGCCGATCCCCTCGGCCGCGTGATTCGCGCCGGCGCCGACGAGTTCACCGTGGTGGGAACTTTCGAGCGCATCGGATCGGTGCTGGGCCAGGACCAGGACAATTTCCTGGTGGTCCCGCTGCGAACCTACCTCAAGCTGCACGGCCAGCGCAACAGCCTCACGCTGCAGGTCAAAGCGGAAGGCGGCGCACGGATTTTCGACCGCGCGCAGGACGAGGCGCGCCGCATTCTGCGCGCCCGCCGCCACGTGCCGCCCGGAAAGGACGACGATTTCTACATCGGCACCGCCGACACCTACATTTCTCTGTGGCAGAGCATCAGCTCGGCGTTCTTCACCGTGTTCGTGATGATCAGCTCGATTTCGGCCGTGGTGGGAGGCATCGTGATCATGAACGTGATGCTGGTCAGCGTCACCGAACGGACCAAGGAGATTGGTGTCCGGCGCGCGGTCGGTGCGACCCAGCCGGATATTCTGCACCAGTTCCTGGCCGAGAGCGTGCTGCAATGCCTGGCGGGCGGGACCATCGGGGTGTGGGCCGGATTCGGCTTCGCGCTGGCGCTTCGCCAGCTTACCGAGTTTCCCGCGGCGGTCCAGGTTTGGGTCGCGGCGCTGGGTGTGGTTTTGAGCTCCATGATTGGATTGTTCTTCGGAATTTATCCGGCCGTGAAGGCCTCCAAGCTGGACCCTGTGGTGGCGCTTCGGACGGAATGAGTTGAGAGATGACGCGCGTTGAAATCAAAGAGAACCTGCTGGTGGCCCTCGACACGCTGCGGACCCGCAAGGTCCGCTCCGGGCTGACCATTCTGGGCATCGTCATCGGCGTGACCAGCGTGATTTCGGTGGCCGCCATCATCGACGGATTGAACGGCTACATTCTGAATCGCATACGCTCGTTCGGGTCGCGGACGCTGTTTCTTACGCGCATCCCCGCCGGATACACGGGAATCGGGCGTCTGCCGCAGAACATCCGCATGAGGAAGTATCTGGAGATTTCCGACGCGCTGTATATCAAGCAGAACGTGCCGGGGGTGGACATCTCGGCGGCTTTCGCGCAGCGCCTCAACTTGGGAGACTCGCCCGACTCCATGCGCTACGCCAACGAGCACGTCGAGCGCCTCGTCATCCGCGGCACGCAGCCGGACTACGCCGCCGCGCTCCCGCTCTTCGACACCGCCAGCGGCCGTTTCATTTCCGAGTTCGACGAAGAGCACGCGCGCAACGTGGTGGTGATCGGAGACGCCATCGCCAATTCGCTGTTTCCGAACAGCGACCCCATCGGCAAGGAGGTGCGTCTGAACGGGCGGCTTTACGAGGTGATCGGCGTCTTCGAGAAAGATCCGGGGATGTTCGGCGGCTACGGCGTCGATCAGTTTGCGTGCATCCCGCTCTCCAACTTTCACAAGAACTTTCCGGACATCCGCGATATTTTTCTGATCGTCACCGTGCGCGAAGACGCCGACATGGCGGAGGTCCGAAACCAGGTGATCGAAGCCATGCGCCGGCGGAGGCACGTGCCGCACCGCGCCGAAAACGACTTTGACGTAGCCGACGCCGACTTCTTCGCCGATCTGTGGAACCAGCTCACCGGCGCCATGGTGCTGCTGACCGGCGTCATCAGCTCCATCGGCCTGCTGGTGGGCGGCATCGGGGTCATGAACATCATGCTGATTTCGGTTACCGAGCGGACGGGAGAGATCGGCATCCGCAAAGCCATCGGCGCCCGCAAGGCGGACATCCGCGCGCAGTTTCTGCTGGAGGCCATCACGCTCTCGGGAATCGGCGGGGTGGTTGGCATCCTGGCCGGCGCGGCCATTTCGTTCGCCGTGCGCACGCTGGCGGACATTCCCGCAACGGTGTCGCTGTTCTGGGTGGTGCTCGGAGTGGCCATAGCCGTCGGCGTGGGCCTGTTCTTCGGATATTACCCAGCGAACCGCGCCGCCAACCTCGATCCCATCGTCTGCCTGCGCTACGAGTGACGCGGAAAAGTGCGAAATTGAAAATAGGGTGAGAAAGCTCTTTTACTGGAAGCTGAAGCGCCGCGAGATCAAGCTGGGCGAACGCACCGTCCTGATGGCGGTGCTCAACGTCACGCCGGATTCCTTTTCCGACGGCGGCAAGTACGCCGATCCTGATCGCGCTTTCGCCCGCGCCTTGGAGCTCGAGGAGCAGGGAGCGGACATCGTCGATATCGGCGCGGAATCCACGCGGCCCGGCTCGGCGCGCATTTCGGCCGCCGAGGAGATGCGTCGGCTTATCCCCGTGCTGAAGCGCTTGAAGGACCGCTTGAGCATCCCGGTTTCCGTGGACACTTACAAGGCTGAGGTGGCCGAGCGCGCGCTCGATCTGGGGGTCGAGATCATCAACGACCCCTCCGGCCTCACCTTCGAGCCGCAGCTCGCACGCACGGTCTCCAACCACGACGCCGGCCTGGTCCTCAACCACATGCGCGGGCGGCCCGAGACCTGGGCCAAGCTCGGCCCCATGCCCGACCCCATGGGCGCCATTGCCCGCGACCTCGATGCCACGGTTAGCCGCGCCCGCCGGGTGGGCATTGACAAGACCAAGCTGGTGATCGACCCCGGCATCGGCTTTGGCAAGCGCAAGGAGCAGAACTCGCTGATCCTGGGCCGGCTCACGGAGCTGGCCGGCCTGGATCTGCCGATCATGGTGGGACCGTCCCGCAAGCATTTCCTGGCCCGCCCCGACCCGGAAGAAACCAAGTTCGCCACCGCCGCGGCGGTGACCGCCTGCGTGCTGGGCGGAGCCCACATCGTTCGCGTTCACGACGTGCGTGAGATGCGGGCCGCCACCGAAGTGGCCGATGAGATTCTCCGTGCCAGGGAGGGCTGAGATTGCCGGCGTCCTGCCGGTGCGGTAAGGGATATAATGTAACCCTGGGAGCGGTTGCGGTTCGATGACCGACATCAAGAAGAAATTACAGGACGAGGTTGCCGCGTTGGAGTACGAGCTGCGCAACGAGCTTCCCAAGGAAATCCTGAAGGCCAGGGCCCACGGGGACCTGAGTGAAAACGCCGAGTTCCACGCCGCCAAGGAACGCCAGGGCCTCGTCAACGCCCGCATCAACCAGTTGAAACAGCGGCTGGCGGACATGTCCATGATCGACTTTTCCAGGATTTCCCATGATAAAGTGGGACTCGGTTCGACGGTTGTCGTGCTGGATGTCAAGCGCGACGAAGAGTTGACCTACAGCCTGGTTACCACCGAGGAGGCCGACGCCCCCAATGGCAAGATCTCCACGACGTCTCCGATTGGCCGCGCGCTGCTGGGCAAGGAAGTGGGTGACGTGGTCCGGGTGCAGAGCCCCGGGGGAGTGAAGGATCTCGAGATTTTGAAGCTGACCACCATCCATGATGCAATCGGCTGAAATATGACATACACCCGCGCCATCGGTGTGGTGTGCGGCGCCATCATCGACCGCATTGTCCGCTGGCTGGCGCTTTCCAAGATCCACCCCAACGTCCTGACCTTTATCGGGCTGGTGATCAACATCTGGGCCGCGTGGCTATTCGCGCGGGCGGGCTCGGCCGTGGACCCGAGGGCGGACTTCCGCTGGGCGGCAGTTGTGATCATCGGCGCCGGGCTGTTCGACATGGTGGACGGCCGCGTGGCGCGCGCCACCAGCCGGGTGACGCGCTTCGGCGGTTTCTTCGATTCGGTGGTGGACCGCTACTCCGACCTCGCCCTCTACATGGGCCTGCTGGTCTACTACGCCTCCATCAACCGCCATTTCTATATCGTTCTCACGGCGGTAGTGATGACCGGCTCGGTGATGGTGAGCTACACCCGCGCGCGCGCCGAAAACACCATTCCGCGATGCAAGGTCGGCTTCCTCGAACGGCCCGAGCGCATCGTCCTGATCATCATCGGTGCGCTGTTCGGCCGCATGGCCCAGGTGCTGTGGGTCATCGCGGTGCTCTCCAACCTCACCGTGATTCACCGCATGATTTACACCTGGCAGGAGGCCACGCGCCTGGAAGATGCGCAACTGCGCGCCGTGGCTAATCCTCCAGAATCACGTGAGCCATCCCCAGCTCCGCCGTATGTGTGAGCGATAGCGAGACGTTGCGGACGCCCAGTTTATCCGCTACGCGCGCCGCCACCCCGTGCAGCCGCAGCGTGGGCTTTCCCGAAGGCAAGTTGGCCACCTCGAAATCCTGCCACCTCACGCCGCGCTTCCAGCCCGTGCCGATAGCCTTCATACCCGCCTCTTTAGCCGCGAAGCGCGCCGCGTAGCGCTCCCAGCGGTTGGCCTTGCGCTCCACGTATGCGATTTCCGCCGGCGTGTAAATGCGTTCGATGAACCGCGCGCCAAACCGCTCGATGGAGGCCCGGATGCGCGGCACTTCCGCCAGATCGACGCCCGTTCCGAC